>CAINCQ010000042.1 GCA_903847095.1 uncultured bacterium | reverse complement strand
GGAAAACGGGCGCAAGCTCGTTTTTTCGGCGGGAAAATTCGCCGCGCTTCGCGCGGGTGTTCGGCGGGAGGATGTTTCGGCGGGAAATGCGGATTGCCCCTTATTTTCAAGGCAAAACACCATTTTAAAAATTATCATTTCTCTTCTTTAATGTTGGGAACAAATCCATAATTTTGTACCGCCTTGATTAACATATCTCCGAATTTAAAATTAGGCATTGGGTAAGTTGAAAATTGAGGTATTACAGCTAAATATTCATTCGGATCTGATTTTCCTTCGCCATTATAGTGAGGAGAAAAATTTGTAAAGAATATTGCCGTATATTTTTCGGGATCCTGTGGCGTTGGAGCCGGATAATCATCCATAATTTTTTGCACTCCTTCAAACCATGGTTTTTTATCAACTGGAATTTCAGGAGTAAGCGGTGCATTTATATCCACAAAAACTATAAACGATTTATCATTAGGATTCTGCTGAAAAGCTCTATCTATCAAATTCTTCAAATTTTTAACATTTCCGCATAGCAGTTGCTCTCGGCTTGCAGTTCCTTCCATATGCTTTACTCCAGGCCTTTGTCTACTCTTTGCTTCGACCGCGATACTAACACCCGTTTCGTTGTGTGTAGCAATAAATTCGCAATGAGGCGTTTGAATTTTCGTTTTGTCCAAGAACTCTACTTTACAACCTAACCTTGCAAAAATAGCAGCAACTGCAATTTCATAGTGAACACCTTGATATTCGGCTCGATTTCGTAATCTTTTTAGTAAAAAATCCGGAAGCTGAAGGGTGTGCTCAAGAGAACATATATCGAAAGCTAACGAGATTAGTGTTTTTGTCCATCCATCATTATCTGCAACCCACAGATTATCGCCTACCCGATTTTTCTCAACAGCATTCTTTTTCATCCATTCGTTCCATTTTAAGAAACATTTAAAAATGAAGTGCTGTTGTTGGGCTTGTTCTTGTTCCATCCACCATTCCCTGCCCATTACTTGTCTCAAATGATCAATAATGAATTCATGGAAGGTTTCATTCTCTGGCCTCGGATAAAATACCCTACTACCTAAGGCCCAAGCTTTTGCCATTTTGCCAGTTTTCTTATCGGGAAAAGGGCAGGGTCTAACATAATTAATGAAAATTCCGCGTTCCTGTAAATCGCGTTTTTCCCCCTCCATTCTCATAAAAAAATCCATTGCTTCTTTAATTGATTCCTGGGAAGGGGGCGGTACCTGCTTCAACCAGCAACATTTCTTGTATTTCATTGGCTTGCCGGTTTGCGGATTAATCTTTCCGCAGGGACAAGGGCCATTGCGATCTGGCTTTATTTCTTTCTCATTATTCATATTCAACTAATTTATCAAGCGGTGAGTCGAGCGATTTGGCAATTTTTATCAAGGTTTCTATTCTTGGATTTTTGATTCCTCCGTGCTCAATCTTAATAAGGGTTTGATAAGAAATCCCCGCTTCTTGCGCTAGCTTTTCTTGCGTCCAGCCTTTTTTCTCTCTTAAAGCCTTTATATTTTTTAGACGGCTGTTTTCGTTTGACATATCTATCTATATTTTTATACAATGTATATTGATAACCAGTAATATCCTTTAAAGAAATAATAACAAAAATATGGCCAATACTCAATTCAAAAGGTGCGCTATATATACCCGTGTTTCCACGGATATGCAGGCGGAAAAGGAATTTTCCTCTTGCGAGGCGCAGGAGGAAAAAATAAAGTATTTTATTGAAAGCCAAAACGACTTCCAAATTGTTAAGGTTTATTCGGATGCCGGTTATACTGGCGCAAATATCAACCGCCCGGCCTTGCAGGAGCTTTTAAATGACATTAGACAAAAGAAAGTTGATATTATCCTATCTTACAAGATCGACCGCCTTACCCGCTCCCCTAAGGACTTCTACCAGCTCATAGAAACCCTTGATCGCTTTGGCGTTGACTTCATATCTATTACGGAACGGTTTGACACTTCCACGCCCGCAGGCCGTCTATTGCGCAATATAATGCTTACTTTCGCCCAGTTTGAGCGCGAACTTACGAGCGAGCGCACCAGAGATAAAATGATGGAACGCGCCAAAAAAGGAATGTGCAACGGCGGCAATTCCCCGCTTGGTTATGATCGCAAAGATAAGAAGATATTTATCAATAAAAAGGAAGCAGAGCTTGTCTGTTTGATTTTTGAAAAATATATTGAAACCGGATCGCTTTCAAAAGTTTACGGCTATTTGAAAGATAACGGCATAAAAAATAAATATGGCCGGTCATTTTATAAAACGGCCATCGCCTATTTATTAAGAAACATCCTTTACGCCGGAAAGATCAACTACAAAGGCCAGATATATCAAGGAATACACGAGCCGATAATTTCCGAAGAAATTTTTGAGATTGCCCAGCAGATTCACAAAAAAAGATTCCGCAGATTTAAAATTTACAAAAACCATCTTTTTGGCGGCTTGATCAAATGCGAAGATTGCGGATCAAATATGACCCCGACTTTTTCGAATAAAAGGAATAACGGCGAATTGCGAAGATACCATTACTATCGCTGCACTTCCACGATTGGAAAGGATTGGAATACTTGCGTAACACGTCAAGTGAGCGCGGAACGGTTGGAAAGATATGTTTTGGAAAGCTTGGATAGGATTTCCAAGGATAAAAACTATATCGAAAACCTTGTTTTTAGGTTAAATCACACCGAAAATTCCGGGTGCCGAGCTGGATTCGAACCAACGGAGGGAGGTCTCGAAATAACCGCCGAAAACGTAGTTTTCACCCTTCAATCTTTCTTATTGGAACTTAGCCGAAAAAAAGAAATCGAGAAAAATCTTCTTGCTAAAAGATTTTTCAAAGGTATTCTTTATTCGAAAAACGAAATTAAAATAAGCCTGTTTTGCCTTGAAAATAAGGGGCAATCCGCATTTCCCGCCGAAACATCCTCCCGCCGAACACCCGCGCGAAGCGCGGCGAATTTTCCCGCCGAAAAAACGAGCTTGCGCCCGTTTTCCGTAAATCCGTTAGTTTGCGATTCCATCGAGGGCTGCGGGACTAGGATTCGAACCTAGATAACATCCTCCAGAGGGATGCGTCCTACCGTTAGACGATCCCGCAATGAAAAACGAGAAACCCTCGGCCAACGCCTTAGGGCTACGAAAGATTTCTTAAAAGCACGCGATAATCTTAGCTTAAAATAAGAAATAATCAAGGTTACGCCTTCAGATATCTTGTGGTGGCGATCATGCTTGAAATAATACCCAAAACGGTACCGGTGGCAAACTGAAGTAAAAACATCGTTCCGACACTGGCCATGAGATTATTCCAAAGACTCAAACCCGGCATCAATGCTTCGAGCGACGAGTTGGCATACCAGCAAACCCCGGCCGTTATCAAAAAACAGAAAATGGCTGCCAGAAGGCCAAAGATCAAGCCTTCGACAAAAAACTGGCCGCGGATAAACACGCGCGACGCTCCAACCAGGCGCTGGATCGCTATCTCTTTTTTACGGTTGATGATCGCCATACGAATCGTGTTAAACGTCACCAGGATCGAAACGAATCCCAGGATCCCGGCCAGAATAAGCCCGGCTTTGCTGGCCCCGGCAGTAAGGAAAAAGATCTTTTCGATCACGCTTTTCTTTTCGTTGTAATTCACTTTATTGACCATGGCCTTATATTGATCCTGGTTCAAAAACTGGGCTACTTGGTCATACTCGCTCATACCCTTGGCGGTAATGTTCAGGGAAGCCAAAAAAGGATTGCCGTTCACTTGCTGTAGCGATTCCATCAATGTAGCACTATCCTTGTGCCGCTCGGTAAAATCGGCCAAAGCCTGGTCTTTGGAAACATACTTCACTTCGTTCACTTGCGGTATCGCGACTATCGCCTGCTTGATCCTTAAAATATCGTCTTCGTTGGTGTTTTCGTTGAAATAAACCGAAATGTCCGCCTTGGCTTGAAGAGCATCAATCATGTAGCGGCTCACATCCTTCAATAAAAAAATCGAAGAAACCAAAAAAATCGGTATCATCATGATAAAAATATTGGCCACGGCAATGCCTCCGTCGCGAACCAAGTTCTGCCATCCCAAACCGATTATTCTTTTAAGTAAAGTAAACATAAAAAAAAATTAAAGTTTAAAAAACAATACATTTTTAATTTAGAGTGAAAATCTTCCCCTTGCTTCATCGCGGATGATCTTGCCTTTATCCAAAGTCACTACCCTTTTTTTCAGCTTATTGATTATTTCGCGATTATGGGACGCGAGAATAACCGTCGTGCCCATCTCGTTTATCTTAAGCAACAGCTTCAGAATGTCCAACGTGTGGTAAGGATCGAGGTTACCTGTCGGTTCGTCGGCCAACACCACTTCGGGCCGGTGGATAAGGGCGCGCGCGATAGCCGCCCTTTGGCATTCACCGCCGGAAAGCTCCTCCGGGAAGTTCTGGCCTCTCTCTTCAAGCTCCACTATCTCTAAGATCCTGGGGACATCCCGGGCGATTTCCATATCGGTCGCGCCGATCACTTTCATCACGTACGCAATATTCTCGGTAACGGTCATATTCGGCAACAGCTTGTAATCCTGGAAAACCGCCCCGATACTGCGCCTAAGATTATTGATATGTTTTGATTTAAATTTGTAAATATTCTGGTCTTTATATAAAACACTGCCGGTGGTCGGTTTTTCTTCCATCAGCAAAAGCTTGAAAAGCGTGGTTTTCCCCGCCCCGGAACGGCCGACGACGGAAACAAACTCCCCCTTTTCCACCCCGAAAGATACCCCATCCAAAGCCACCACGCGCTTGTGGCCCGCGGCTTTCGCCTGGTAAATCTTGGTAATGTCGTTAAATCTGATCATGTGGAACTTTTTGTCTGTTAGACCTGCCGCCTAAAGATTGCCTACAATACGTTTATTGCTTTATTTTTATCTCGGCTTCAATGAATTCATCCAAATCTCCGTCAAGCACATCCTGGACACTGCTCGTCTCCACGTCCGTCCGGAGGTCCTTGGCCAGTTTGTAAGGGTCAAGAACGTAGGAGCGGATCTGGTTCCCCCAGCTGGCCGATACGCGGTCTCCTTTGATCTTTGAAAGTTCTTTAAGCTGGGATTCCTCCATCAAGTTGAACAATTTCATTTTCAAAAGTTCGATCGCCCTTTCCTTGTTCTGGCCCTGAAGCCGCTCAACCTGGCAAGTAGCGGAAATACCGGTAGGAATATGGATCACCCGCACCGCCGATTCCCGCTTGTTCACGTACTGTCCGCCCGGTCCCGATGAGCCGTAAAATTCCAGCCTCAAATCCTCGGGATTCAAAACCATTTCTTTTAAATGATTTTTCGGAAATTCCGGCAAAACCTCAACCAGCGCGAACGACGTATGCCTCAACTGTTTGGCGGAAAACGGCGACATCCGTACCAAACGGTGCACGCCATTCTCTTTCTTCAATAAACCAAAAATCATTGGCCCTTTTATCAAAACCGTCGCTTCCTTTATCCCGGATCTCCCTTCCGGGCCGTTCCCTTCGCCGAAAGATTCATGGAGAACGAAAAATTTATAACCTTTTCTTTGGCAATAGCGTTCGTACATTCTTAACAGCATCGCACCCCAATCCTGCGCGTCAAACCCTCCCGCTCCCGAATGAATCGTCAGGATAGCGTTTTCTTTGTCGTATTTCCCGTTAAGGAAAATAAGGATCTCTTTTCCCTTGAATTTAATTTTGAATTGGTCAAGATCGGCTTCCGTCCCGCCTTCGGTGATTATGGATAGCTCCGTCTCCAAGTCATCCAGCTCTCCAACCTCTTTTTTAAGATCGGAATATTCTTCGCTTATCTTGGCCGCCTGGTCGGGAAATCCCCAAAAATCGGGACGCGCCATTTCTTCCTCCAACTCCCTTAGTCTCAACTTTTTCGCTGAAAAGTCAAAGACAGTCCATCAACTGATGGAGCTTAACAAGCTGCTCTGCGATTTGTTCCGATAATTCAGCCATTTTTCTCGAATCGCTTACCCTGCCATACATAAGAATTACCACAAAGAAAGCCAAAAGTGAAGCACTCGGATTTCAAACGGGAATATTGTAGTTTTAAAAGAAAAAAGAGGGTTTTGACCTCTTTATGCTCGCTACTCCTTGATCCCCCGCCTGGCGAATAAATTCAGATTATCTTGGATTTCCAGACAATTATTGGCAATGGCCTTGCGCCAGGCGCCGGGAGTTTCCGAAATGACATACCTGATGTCAAACGGATTGATTTTTACCTTTCCGGCCCGCGCTTTTTCCAATGGCGGATGGCAACCGGGTTCGGCAATACTGTGGATCAGCTCCAATCTCTCGGTGGAACTTCCACGGAGATCGATTTCGAATATACCGCCATTCAGGTCGATCCAGCTACGGGAACCTTGGTCATCACAACCTATATTTTGGGCTTCTACAAACCCAAACGCCCCAACCAGATGAACAAAAATCCCGGACGCGCTGTTCAAAATCAGTCGGTTGACGAAACCGTGAACGATAACGTGCCCAAAACTCTCGGTCAAATCGACCACGCCCCACTTTCCTGCGATCAGATAGGGCCTGTCATTTTTACTGGCACCACCCAACCGCTGACCACTCAGGTCCAGATCGGGATACTTTGACATTAGTGTCGCTGCCAACGCTTCCGCGATGCCTTCGTCCGGAGGCTGGCGAACAAACTTTGTCTTTGGCTTTTCTTCATCCGGCATTTCCATTCCCATTCCCATTGTCATTTCTACCTTCTCCTTCATTTTGTCAAACCGCTATTCCCAGTACATGAAGTCTGTTCATGTACTGTTCGATCGTTTCTTTGGTGCAGTCAACCACGCCCGCCAACCCGCGGACCAGCGTCATTTCGGCGTGAATCCTTGGCCATTGGTCTTCGGGCAAAAGACGGGATTTTCCCTCTATTGTCTCCGCTATTATTTCCGGAAACCATTCTGGATCCGGAATAACAACGGGATCGCCTACAACCACTCCGGTATTATTACCCATCCAGAATATTTGGCTGAACGGGATCAATACGGCCGGACGGCTGGAATCTTCAACATGGAATTCCCTGCCGTCGGGCAGAATATAGACGTCTCTTTTCTTCAGCGCCATTCCTCCTTCTCCAAAAAATTGAGGTACTGCCAAAAATAATAACATAAATATTAAAAAAAGTCAAGCAAAAACCCGTTTTGAGCGGGTTTGACAAACTTACAATTTTAATGAAGCCGAGAAAAAAGTTCTCTTCCCGAGGCAAATACACCTCCGGCGCAGAACCTCCTAAACCTATCTGTCGAACTTTGTGGTAAATGGAGCCGAGGAGAGGGGTCGAACCTCCGGCCTGCGGTTTACGATACCGCCGCTCTGCCAACTGAGCTACCTCGGCGCAAACAAGCCAGCAAGATAATAAGTAAATAAGCTTGTAAACTAAAACTTGGAACACTATAAAAAAGATGGACGATGTACAAGATAATAACATATGAGTTTGATCTTCGCAAACCCGATGGCAGCGCCTTATCAACAAAAAAGAGGCTTTATAAACCCCTTCAAATAGTCGTTACGCAGTCCGGACAATGATCGCCCGAACACCCGCAATGGACAAAAACGAATTCTTTTCCCATCACATCCACCATTACCTGGTATGCCTTAACCGTTATTTCAACCAGCCGCAGTCCGCGCGGCTCATCGACGGTATCAAACTGCAACGCGCAATTTTTATTAAGGCAAGTGGTTTTAGGCGTCGTATATATTGCCGCGCAATTGGGGCAAATATACAAAACGATCATTTTGGCCGCATCTTTCTTATCCATTTCTCAACCCTCATTTTAAAGTTACAAAATTCTTCGAAAACAACTAATATTTACCCCAACCAACTTTTTTTGTCAAAACGGCCAAGCCAAAGAAAAAAGGCCTTGTTTCAAAGAGGTTTAGGCGGCAATCGCCCTCTCCCCTTCGAAATCGGCCTTTTGCTGTTCTTGCTCTGGCAAGAATACTTGATTGAGAAGTGCGAGCTCGCACGCAGCTTTGCGGCAAAGCTCATCTTCCTCGGTCTCGACTAACATCGTGAGCCATTCCCTGGTTTCTTCGACGGAATGCCTCTTCTCCCCCAGGGTGAACTCCAGCCACTCTACAGCGGCCATAATCTCTTCGAGAGAATACTTGGCTTTTCCATCGAGCAACGCACCGTTAATGTGGTAGGCCCTGTCCCAGGCGATCCGCTGCGGATCGCGAGGAGCTCTTCCCCAAGCCTTGAGGAACTCAGCCACCACGCTTTGGACGCGAAGTCCGAATGGCCTCCGATCCTCCCACACCTGGGCCATTTCCGGCTTGGGTACGGGTTTCACGTGTACTCTGGCTACAACCGCGGGCTTGGAGATCTTCCTGACCTCGACCCGGTGCTGCTCCGACTCCTTGATTCTGGCATAGGCCGCTTCGAGCGCCTCGCCCCTTTCCTTAGCCAGCTGCAGGGCTTCATTGCGTTGTACTATTACAGCCGCGTGAGCCTCACGCAGACTCTGATTCTCTGTGGTCAATACAGCGTTTCTGTTCCTGAACGCCTCGATCATGGCGTTCTTGGCATTCTTTCCCGTTTCCATTTTCCTCGCCTCAAATTCCTTTGACCGGAAAATTGTCCGGTATTTTTTAATTGCTAATATTATACCACAACTAAATATAATTTGTCAAGGGCTAATGACACGCCCCCAAAGCTACGTTCGCCCCTTGTTCTTATGTTATAATCAGTCATATAATCTTAACTGAGTTCTTCCGCCGCAAAGCAAGAACAATAAATATGAACCAAAAAATCATAATTGCCATCCTGGTCGTAATTGCCTTGATCACCGCGTACTATGTTTTTCAGGGATATCCAAAAACACCTCAAGGAAACACCGCCAACCCGCCCGCAAGCAACGGACAACCTGCCCAACCCGTAACCCAAGGTGAAACCGCGGCCATCGCCATCGCCAATTTTTCCTTCCAGCCGCCGGCCCTCACGATAAAAACCGGCACGACCGTTGTCTGGACCAATGAAGATCCGGCCCCGCATCAGATCAAATCAGACACCTTTAATTCATCAGCCCTGTCCAAAGGCGAGACTTTTTCTTTTACGTTTGTCTCGGCAGGAACATATGACTATTCTTGCGCCATTCATCCCGGCATGAAAGGCCGAGTCATTGTCCAGTAATATTAAAATCCATAAGCCCATCATGAAAATAGAAAATAACCGGGATAATTCCGCCAAGTGTTCGTGTAAAATTTGTCCCTCTTACGGCGATTGTGCCAAAGAAAAAAACGAAAACCTTTTTTGCGCCAATGGGACCGGACCGTGCGTTTTTAAAACCAACGGATGCCCGTGCAACTCTTGCCCGGTCCATAAGGAAAACCGCCTGAAAGCGAACTATTATTGTATTAACGGATCAGCGGAACAAACCGGCTGATCACAAAACACGGCATGAAAATATGCGAAAACTGCCAAACGACCCAGCCGGAAAATCTTTTGCGCTGTCCCGGTTGCGGACAATCTCTTCTGGTAGCCAAAACAAGCGACGGATTCCTGAAAAAATTCTTGGAGATCGACGACCATATCCTTAACCGCTTTAAGGAAATCCGGGAAAACACGATCAAAGAAGCCAAAACACGGTCGCAAAAAAGCGGTCCCATGATCGCGCTGGGAATTTCTGGTTCCAGCCGATCCGAATTCGACAACGCGGGCGAAAACAGCAATTCCGAATTTTTGCTTCGGGCCGCTCTCGAAGAGCTGGCAAGACTCGGGTCTAAAACCGAGCTGATCGCTTTGCGCGATTACGATATCAAGCCCTGTAAAGCCTGCTACTCGACAACCAACGCCCACTGCCATTTTTATTGTTCCTGTTATCCGAAAGGCACACCCGCGGGCGATGACATGAGCAATATCCTTTACGACAAAATCCTTGGAGCCGATATCATCGTCTTCGCCACCCCGGTGAATTATTTCAAAATTTCTTCGCCGATGGCTTTATTTATCGATCGCTGCATCAGTCTGGACGGAAGCCTGGAACCGGCCGACCCAAGCGCCAGCAAAAATAAAAATCTCAATATCAAACATACCAAGTTTATCGAACTGAACGCCGATGAAAAAATTCCGGGCAGCGGATTTCTTCGCCGGTTTACCGGAAAAACCGCCGGGATCATCGCTACCGGCCACGAAGAAGGGGCCAGTATGGCCATTTCCCAGCTGTTTATGACCCTCAACCACTGTGGCCTGGTTTTCCCTCCCTACTCAAATATGTACGCCATGGGATCCATTCTTACCGGAACGTATGCCGATAAGAAATTGCTTACCGGAGAAGCCTTTGTAAAAGAAGCGCGCGATTTGGCCAAAAACCTGATAACTATGGCCACGCTCTTAAGAAAAAATGAAGCGGATTGGATCTACGACAATTCCGCCGATTAATTTTTCGATAAATAATTTATCCATATGTTTCAAAATATCGCTTATCTCCCGATCCATGGGATTCCGTTGATCGCCTACGGCGGCCTTTTGGCCTTGATCCTGATACTTTCAACGGCCACGGTTGGTTACCTGATCCATCATAACCTGGCCAAAATCCCTTTCACCGTCCACAAAACGCTTGCGTTTACCGCTGTCACCGTAGCCCTTCTCCATGGCCTGCTCGGTATTCTCGCCTATTTCTTTTAAACCAGGATCTTTCGAAAAAAAATACCTGAATAAAAAAAATCCTTGCGGTTTGTTCCGCAAGGTTTTTTTGTATTTGCTTAAGCTCCACTCTTCCGCTCTATTTAGCGAAACATCCAAGCTTCGACTCCCGCCTCGATCCCGAGTCTTAGGAATCGTTCAAGAGCCCGAAGCTCCTTAATCAGATCCTTTATTTCGGCTATCACTGTTTTCACTTCCGCAAACTCAGCAGATGACCATTTTTACCGGACTCATCATTGTTCCCAGTTTAGCGGATATCCTTAACAGTTCGCCGGCCATAACCTTGCATGCTTCATGGATAGCCTGCAAACAAGGCAGCCCCATACCGTTCTCTAAATCGATCTCCACCTCTACATTGTCGGGATTGGATTTATCCGCCACGGCATCGCGGATCAATTTGGCCGCTAATTCTTTGGTTTCCGACGTGGCTGGAATAGCGGCGGAGAAAAATTTGTCCTCGCAACAAAGGACTATAATCGCGAGCTCAGAGACAGGCGATCCGATTATTACCTTAGTGATCCGAGACGCGCTTGCCTTGCCTATAACCTGACCGGTCATCGAAGCTTGATCGGTCAATCCCTTGACAGCCGCCCTAATAATTAACGGAAGCCCGATAGCCACGGCCAGATCGCCTCGGTCAAGCAAGTTAAATTCCATAGCAGCTGTTTCATTTCCGCCCTTGTCTTCGGCCGCTTTGATTATTTTCTTAATCGAGCCGTCCATGTCGACCGGCAGAGAACCCGCTCCAAAACCTTTTCCGAAATAGGCGCTTAAAATCTTTACCTCGGGCCTCGACAAATCGACCGAAACGGTCCCTTTCGCCAATTTTTCTTTTTCCATTCAAATCTCTCCTTTCGAAGAACTTATCATATAATAAATCTAATTTGATAAAAAGTCAAGATTAACTACGAAAACCCGGCGTCCGCGGTAACTAAAAAACGGTTCTTAAAACCGCCTGCGACCCATAAAATTGAAAAACCTTGAAGGAATTACGCTTTGGCGGCTCGTGCCGCGCGGCGCGCTTTTCCCACAAGGTTTATTTGCGAAAGAAATTTAAGTTTTGGAGTCCTTCCCTCTCCATTTGGAATGATTCAGGAATTCCGTTTCTCTTTCAGTCTTTGATCAATCCTTTCAAGCGCCTTCCTCCAGCCCTCGATCGGACCGGAAATGGAAACGGGCCGGAACGGATATTGGCCCTCAATTCCCATCGTCGTTCGGATTCCCTCTCTCGCGAGCACTCTCTGCTCACGCAAAGTCCCTTCCGGTAGGTCGGGCATGCCATCAAGGTGGTCGCGGTTTCCGATGCGGATGTTGCCATCTATATCGGCAATGGCATAGGGAGAAACAAGTTCCCCTGCTGCCCTAAATAACTGGGTTCCGGCAACCTTAATTGCTCTCACCCAGTGCTTGCCTTTAACCGGCAACATCTCTGCCTTAATTCCCTGTCCTGGCCTACTGAAATAGGCCAAATAACAGAGATCTGCCGCCCGATGGAAGACAATCCACCTTTTTATCGGTACCCTCTCCATCGGCGTCATAGAATGGCGCCATCTCTGCTAGGTGCTTGAGCCTCTCAACCAAATCATCACCTTCTGTCAAAAGAAGGCTATCAATATCCGACAGTTTTTTCTCTGCCACGTATTTTCTAATCAACTCTTTGGCTCCCATAGCCATGAGGGCCATGTTCTTTATAGCCCTTAACATCTCCTCATCCACTGGCTTTAATAACTTCACCTTTTCACCCTCCTTGGGATTCTTGATCACAATCGCCCTAAGTGGCGTTTTGGGAAGTCCTTTATCAAGGACAATCCCCCAAACCGCCACCAAAGACTTCCATCACATTAAATTGAAAAATTGCTTTCCAAGTTGACCGGTAATTTAGGGAGCCGCGCAGACGGCTCGCCAAATCGCCGGTCAAGGTACCCGACAGTGCGGGTTGAGCGGCGATTCGGGAAGTCCTTCGATAGATTATCATTAAGGACTGTGCCCGAACCGCGGCTCAACGATTAAAATCCAAAATTTCTACGGTACTTGCTTAATTGTATACCATAATTATAGCATACATAACTATTCTTGTCAAGAGCCAAATAGCCTTATTACGCTCTATTCCGCCGGCCAACTTCGCCCTTTCCAAACCAAACGGGACCTATAGGCCCCGGGTAAGGTTGAATAATTATCAATTACGGCCGGAAGGAAACAATTTCCACCGCCAAAAAAGCCGGCATTGCGGGTTCCGGACAGCTTCAGCTGGTGCGTTTTTGGCCGGTAAGCATTTTAACCGCTTGCTCCATTGAACCGGCCAGGACAATCTTTCCGGCATTAACAAAATAGATCTCATCGGCGTTGTCGATGGTGTTTAGGCGATGCGCGATAATGACTTTGGTGGTGTCTTTGGGCAGTTTATTGATTATCTCTTCCAAAAGCTGCTCGGTCACCGTATCGATATTGGCCGTCGCCTCATCGAGGATCAGCAAATCCGGTTTCCGCAAAACCGCCCGGATGAATGCGATCAGCTGCTTTTGCCCCAGACTGATCGTATCCCCGCCGGACGCGATGTTGGTTTTCAAACCCTGGCCAAACCGCGCGATCAATCCGGAAAGTCCGGAACTGTTCAAAGCCCCGGCCAATTGTTCGTCGGTACAATTCAAATAATCGCGGTTGCCGTAAACGATGTTGTCGCGGATGGTGCCGGTGAACAGAAACGGCTCCTGCAGGATAAAGCCGATCTTCTGCGACCGAACCTCGGGAGAATAGGAACGGATATCCTGGCCTTCGAACAAAATACTGCCTTGTGACGCGTCGTACAATCTCGCCATCAGAGAAGCGGTAGTGGTTTTTCCGCCGCCGGTCGGACCAACCAGCGCGTAAGTTTTTCCTTTTTGGAGTTTCAAATTGACCTTGCTCAAAACCGTCTTCCCCTCAAGGTAAGTAAAAGACACATCCCGGAATTCCAACTGCAGATCGGTTTTCGCTTCAGCGAATTTATCCTGAACGATTTCCATGTCCGAACGGAGGGCCAGCACTTCCGAAATACGGTCGATGGCCGCGAAAGCCAGCTGCATCGAAGGCCAGACCGTGGCTAATTGCCGCAATGGGCGGTAAAAATTGTCCACGTACAGCAGATATCCGATCAATAAGCCAATGGTAAAGTTACCCGCGGTGATGAGATAAGTTCCGTATCCAAGGATGATCAGCTGCGCCATCGTGGAAGCAACGCCGTATATCGGAGCATAAATATTGCTCGCGATCCCCGCTTTAACCGAGGCGGAAAAATTTTTCACGTTTACGCCATTGAACCGGTCTTTGAAATAATCAAGACGGTTGAAGGCCGCGACCACTTTGAAATTCGCCAGGCTTTCCTGGATCTCCGAGCTCATTTGCCCGACCGCTTGCAAGCTTTTCAAATTGGCGGCCTCAACCCAGGGCGCGAGTAATCGCGTCGCGAGCAGCACCACGGCGGCCGGGATCAATGACGCCGCGCCCAGGCGCGGATTCAAGGACAAAAGGAAAATTCCGGCACCCGCTACGACGAACAAACTTCTCATGAATTGCATCAACGCCTGACCGATGAACTGATTAAGCTTGTCGGTATCGTTGTTGATCCGGGAAATCAGATCTCCGGATTTGTTCTGGTTAAAAAACGCCGCCGGCAATTCCTGCAATTTGGCAAAAAGCGCGTTGCGCAAGCTGAAAAGCACCCGGCGGCCCACGCCGCCCAAAGCCAGTGTTTGAATGTAGCTTGCAACCAGCCCGACCAAGTACACTCCCAGTAATATTGCCGTCGAGATCAAAACCCCGTGAAAATCTTTGTTTTTAATGTAAAGATCAACGGCCCGGCCAATGATGATCGGATCAAGCAAAGAAGCCGCCGACCCGATCATGGCCATAGAGATCGCCAACGCAAGTTTCCGTTTTTCTCCATTCAAAAGCGGCGCCAGTTTTTTCAACGCCCGCGTCGTATCTCCTTTCTGTTTTTTGTTTTTCGATCCGCTTAGCTCGTAATTCATATTGACTCAATGTCAGTCCGACATTATACTTTTTTGCGAATTATATATTTGGACGTATTCCGGCGAGGTTTCCATCAATTGCCCGTGCGTGCCGCGCGCCAGCACCTCTCCCTCCATTAAGAGAATAACCTGATCGTAATCTTTCACCGGCTCGATCTTCTGCGTTATCGATACTAAAGTAAGACCGGAATATTGGGTACGGATATTATTCAATATTTTTTGTTCGGTGTCCGGATCGACGCGCGCGGTAAAATCATCGAGTATCAGCACCTTGGGATTGAGTGCCAATGCCCGGGCCAGCATAATACGCTGTTTTTGCCCTCCCGACAGGCTTGTCCCCCGCTCGGATACGATCGTATCCAATTTATCCGGAAGCATCTCGATAAAATCACCGAGTTCCGCGGCCGCTATCGCCTTTTCCATGTCTGCCTCGGTTATCTCGGTGCTAAAAGCGATATTTTCCCGCAAACTGATATTGAAAATAATGCTGTCCTGAAAAACCAGACCCACCTGCCGGTGCAGCGCGGCCTTATCGTATTCATTGATATTTTTCCCGTCGTAATTTACCGTACCCGACGTTGGTTCCAACAACCCGACCAATATATATACCAATTGGGTTTTTCCGGCTGCGGTCGGACCGATGATCGCGGTTCTGGTGCCCGCGCCTATCTTGACGCTCACGTCTTTGAGCACCGATTTCTGGCCGTAAACCAAATTAATGTTAACCGCTTCGATATCGCCCCGCAAAACCGGCGCGAGCGTTCCGGTCTTTTTGGGCTCGGAAGCCGTCAGCACTTGATGTATGCGCGCGTAAGACGCGTCGGCCTGGGCAATGGCCGTGCTCATGAAGCTGATGATAATGATCGGAAAAATAAGTATCCCCAAGTAACTGTTGAACGCCGTAAAATTTCCCAAGCTCATCGCACCGCTGATCACGAAATGTCCTCCCAATCCCAAAATGATCAGCGTGGCCAGATTGGCAATAAAATTGACCACCGGAAGCAAACTGGCAAAATATCTCAAAATGGCCAGACCGATATTCTTTGACTCCTCGTTGGCCGCGCTGAATTTTTCATATTCGTATTGCGGAGAATTAAGAATTCTGATGATCGCCGCTCCCAGAATGCTTTCGTTGATCACGCGATTAAGCCAATCGATGGCTTCCTGCGACTTGGTGAACAATTTGCGCACCCTCCCCAATACCAGCCAGAACGCCAGGCCGATGAACGGCATCACCGAAATGACCGCCAGCGTCAAATTGGAATCGATGCCGAGCATCAGCGCGCTGGCACCCACAATAAGAAATACCGACGAAACCAGCGATGGGATCACCAGCGAAACGAAAGATTTTACCGCGTCGACGTCGGAACTAAGATTGGTCAAAAGCTTCGCCGCAGTGACGCTTTCGACAAAAGAATAATTTTGAACCGCGATCTTCTCTATCAGGCGCGTCCGCAAATCCCGCGCCACCAGCTCGGATACATAGGTTTGGACCACACCCTGCAAATAAGTGAAGATAAAAACAAAAACCGCCACCAGCGAAAATTCGATCGCCAGTACGCGAAAATCGAATCCTCCCCGGCCATAAGCATCGATCGCCGCCGCGACCAGTTTGGGCACGACCAAGCTCAACGCGCTGCTGGCTACCGTCAACACAATAATGCCGGCGACGAACCAGCCGTAAGGCCTTATTACCGAAAAAAGGCTGGGCGCCTTCCTGTTTTCTTTTTTATCTTTTTGCCTGTTCATCGGTTTGGTTTTTGGCGCACTACCTATTAAAACTAACTCTTTTGCGGCCTTTTTTCAATTACCGGCCCCTTAACACATAATCCATTTCGAAAACAGGAAAACAGCCGTCTCGCGAATTACCACCGCTTAAGCCAGCGCGCCGTTATTGAACGGAAGACAAAGGATGCTTATTTTTAAAAGAAATGATATCGCGATAATTTTTCTCGACGACGGATCTCAATTCTTGGTCGGTCCCTAAGCGTTGCAGCAATTTTTCGTATACGCCTCCCGCCTTGTCCTGGTTATGCGAGAAAATCACGAGATCATGCCCGGCTTCCAGCGATTCCGCGGTCGCGTCCGTTAAATTCATTTCCTTGCCAACAATAAAGGGCATATCCGAAAGGTCATCGGTAATGATCAAGCCTTTAAAACCAAGGGTATTCCGCAATATGCCGGTCGTAATTTTTTCGGAAAGGGTCGCCGGAATGTCGTAGTCGATATCGTCATAAACCCCGTGCCCGGTCATCACAAAATCAACACCGGCATCAATTCCTCCTTTAAAAATTCCCAACGATTCATCGATGATTTTTTGACCGGCGCGGACGTATGGAATTTTTTGGTGGGGATCATCGACAAAAACTCCCATTCCCGGGAAATGTTTTAATGTCGCGGAAACGTTGTTTTTTTGCGATAAGGCGATAAACTTCGCGTTAAAATCAATTAAAGCTTCCGGCGTATGAGCTTGAATCCTTTTTTTAATGAAAGTGTCTTCGTTAAAAGGAAAATCAGCCAACGGCGCCAAATTAACGTTGATTCCCGCCATTGCCATATTTTTTATGTCCCGTTCTATTTTGTCCCATTCGGGCGTGCCGAATTCAAAAACGTTTCTAAAGAGATTGAGGCGCGACGCTCCCCCCGGCTCTTCATCAATCATCATAAAGTAATAATAACCGGACGTACTTTTGGCGAACTCCTGCAATTCAGCGACAAAATTTTTAAGCTGGCTGGGCGTCTCGCAGTTCCGGGAATAAAGAATAATTCCCGCTGGCTTTATCCGCAAAAGATATTTTTTTGTTTCGTTGTCTAACGACGTACCATAGATGCCGACGACAAAATTTTGCCCAAGCAGCAAATCATCGGAGGGCAAGGTAATTTTTTCCTCCCGCGCCGGCATCGGGCTAGCCGGGCTGGAGTAATCTTTTTTTGGAGAAGCCGTTATTTCGCCGCTTATCGATGGTATGGCTAAAATTGCGAGCAAAAAAAGAAAGATTGATATTTTACTCATCGATTAGTGGAGATAAGCGCGGTAATAATGGTCAAAATCTTCTCCCATCTTTACCTGGTAATTGGCGCCTGCCGAATCGGTTAAAATGAGATTAGCCGTTTGAAACTTGAGAAATCCCTCTTTATCGTTAGGTTTATAAAGGACATGCATCCTCAAGTTTCCGTCCTCCAGTGTTTGGATTGACGCGTCAAAAAAACAGCAGGAATAATTATCGCACTCCGCGGGATCATCGGCGAGGTTGGTGCAATAAGCGGGCTTAGAAGCACAATCCTGGTCGCAATAGCTTAAACGGAGGTTGTAAAGAGCGATTGGTTTTTCAAGCCGATACCATGCTATGCCGCCCGATTCCTCCACAAATTTCAAAGCGGAGTCGCCAACCGGGCGGAGATACAATCCGGGGCCGCAGGCATAAGCCGGTTCGATTCCAAGAATTGAGGAAAAAGGCGAAGATTTCGATTTTTCCAAGCTTAAATCGGCGTTATAATCGATTCCGAATTCCATTTTTAGCTCGCTGATAAGCTCCCGGTCGCTGATTTTAAAACCGGCGTAAGCAACGGAATATTTTGAATCCTTGTTCAACAGATAAACCGGCGATCCTCCATACCAATGGCTTCCCTCGGAACTGAATATCGAATGATATTCCTGGCCGTAAGCATATTCGCCTTCCCTGTCTTTCAGTTTGGATAGGGACAGAAATTTCTCATCCGTGCCCTCGGGAGTATAAAATTCCGGTTCTTGCCAGCTCTCCTCGGGATAGTCTCCCTCATAATGAAAATCTATTTTGACGTCGTCCGTATTTTTTAAAGAGGAAATAAAAGGCGGCAATGGCGGCACCAACAAAGGAACAAAGCCCGCGTTTTTTGTTTCTCGGGTTTCTTGTCCTCCATCACCCTGTGGCGGGAGGTTTTCGGTTTCTCCAACCGACTTCTTATTGGCATCCTGCGGCAAAATTAATGGCTGTGATTCATTTTGATATAAAAAATAAGTATATGCGCCGCCGGCAAAAATTATAACAAGCAGGCCGACAAGCAATAAATAAATTTTATTCATGAAATTATTCTTTAACATCAAATTATTAATTAATTGTAGTTTATTTCAACCCGATAATCCATCGTACCCGCCTTAAACCGGGCATAGGTCTTTTTCCAGCTGTATTTATGCCCCTTTAAAACCCACCTGCGCCAAAGCTTCGGCGAAGCAAGGCAAAAACCGCAAATTGAAGGTTTTTTGTTTACTAAAACTGTTTCTACCAAAAAGTTCCGGCATACTTTCTTGATAATGAGGTTCGACTTTCCGTCCCATCTGCTGGCGGGCCGCGAAAATCCCACCCCGCATCACCCTTTTATCTTTATCTTTACATCTGCGCCGTTTAAATTATTATGTTTGGCTTATGCCAATATGTTTCCTTTGTAGTATAATGGACTAAAATTAGTAATTACTATTATGATCTTAACGCATGATGTAATTTTGGAGGAAATCAAGAAAGGAAATATCAAAATAACTCCGTTTGAAGCCAAAAATCTCGGTCCGGCGTCATATGACCTGGCCTTAGGTAACAGTTTGCGGATCTTTGTTTTGAAACCAACCGCTTACGCGGTAGACGACAAAGCGGATTATAACGACCTGACCAAGCTGATCGACATCGATAAAAGCGGTTATACTATGCGGCCCGGAGAAACTTTGCTGGGTACAACCGTGGAAAACGTCAGTTTGGCGCCGAATATCGCCGGTTGGCTGGAAGGCCGGAGCCGGTTCGCGCGCCTGGGGTTAATGGTGCACATATCCGCGCCGTTCATGCAGCCCGGCATCAACAACCGCGAAGTGCTGGAAATTGCCAACCTAAGCCCGACCCCCCTCACGATCTTTCCCGGAACCAAAATTTGCCAATTCGTGTTCGAATATTGCCAAGGAGAAGCAATTTATAAGGGCCGGTTCAAATCTCAAAAATAGGCTTAATCTAAACCCAACCGCTTCATCTGCGAATGGTACGGCACATAAATTTTTAGCGAGTCCTCAACCAAATAATTCATTTTTGTAAAATTTTATCGCAAAAAAAATTGTAGCACTTGTTCTGTGCTACTTTGTTGTATTTTTAGGTTTCTTAACAGTTGTTGCCTTGGTTTTTTTTGGAGCTTTTGATGATTTCTTCTCAATATCTACTGCATGGAAGGCCACAACCAGCTCATTGCTCTCATAACTTGACATCAAGCCTTCAAAAGGGCCATGAAAGGTTGGCGAACAAAAAGGTTTCGGATCTTTTCCTGTAAGCCGTTCGTATGCGTTGTAAAAGACTCTGCCAATTTTGCCATCTTCGGCTTTGAGGGTAAGCACGTATATCTTTCCATTGTAAGGCGCGGAAGGCGCTTTGATGAATTGTGGATAAAATTTGGGAAATTCGGCAGCGTTACAAATAACCAGCGGAGGATGGTTTCTTTCTGCACACTCCATAGCTAAACTTAATCTCCAAACACTGTCAGCTCCCCGAGCAAACTTTCCAATCTCCGGCCCGGTCTCACATAAAGCTTCCGCTAAGTAAGTAAGCGCGTCTGCTCCGCCAAGACTGCCTGCCTCTATGCTCATCACCTGAATAAAAGGTGTCTTAATCTTTACCTCATGGCAACAGAAATATTTCTTTTTATTCTGTTCCTTGCTTTGGATCACTTTGCTTTTGACAAGGAACCATCCTGTTTGGCGAGACTTTTCCAAGTCTTTGGCAAACTGTTTTTGCATTCGCTCTTCTTCCTCATCATCTTCACGACACTTCCAAGCCCATTCTGACATTAAATATCACCTGCCAAATGGTTACCATCGGTTATGATTGTTGTCAAATTTTTATGCGATGGAAAATCAATAGGACCCAGGATTCATTAGTCTTTCAATTCCATAAATTTTTAACGAAACTAATCACTAGGACTGCCCTAATGCGTCCGCCGGCCTGCAGGAGACCCCTCCGGAGGGCTGCTTTCCTAAAAAAAATGGACTACTTTTTGGCACTTAATGACGGCCAAGTTCACGACCGGTCATTATTGTGTCAAATTTTGTCCGTATTTCTCTTTGATGGCGGCAACAAATTGTCCAGCCACTTCCGCGTCTCCCAAGAGAAGCAAAATCATGGTTTCCTTGACTTCTTCGGGGGCTTCGTTAAAAACCTCCAAAAGATAGTTCATCTCATCAAAGGAGATCGTGCTGTTATTTTCGTCGCGAAGCCGACACTGAATCGATGCATTCCCCTTATAAAAAGCGGCTAGCGCGATTCCTTCTATGAAAGATATAGTGATATACGCAATACCTTCAATTACGCACCAAGGTATGCAATCGCCCTTTATCTCGCCAGGCGTTTTCCCCAGCATCAACAGCATGTTTGTTAATTTTTCTTTTGCATCCACCAAATTCACCCCGCACAATATCTTTTCTCAGAATTATTGAGTAGACAATACATTGCTTTTATTCTAATGTCAAGATTCAATTATTCGTTAAATAACAAAAAACCGCCAATTGGCGTTTTTTTGTTTACTGGAGTACATCTTCAACCAAGCTTGTACCTATTTTATCAAGAATAGCTGATTTAGGCCATCGATCTGCCCCCGACTGAGCTTCGCTTGCCCTTCCGGATTACTATCCTCCAGGGCGGCGCTCGCAAGGGGGCAGCCGGGCTCGAATTGGGCTCTGGCCAACGCATTTTAGCCGCAGGTGGGGGTAAAAAGGTGTGCGTTGGCCGAGATAAAAACTCGTCCTTGAGTCGTCCTTCTGGAAGGACGAGTTTTTATGAGCCCAATTCGACCCAGGTAAGTGCCAAATCCAAGCTCTGAGACCTTGTCCGGCTGCCCCCGAAACGCCCGACTCGCTGCCCCATACCGGATGCCTGGCAAGCGAAATCCGCCGGAAACCGCTCCCCCGCAAAAACCGCTTAACGATGCCTCCGGCGCAAACCGGCTCCACCATATATCAAGTACCGTTATCGCGGACCTTGATATTTTCCGCCTCCAGCCTCTACGGTTTTTGCTCCTCCGCTTTTCCCGAAAGTCTTTTGCTCAATCGCAAAAGCCTTCCCGGAAATTTCCGGCTCCGGGTACAGCTCAAGGAGGCCGTCCGTCTTTTTAAAATTCCGCTTTAAGGCGTAATTTTAAAAACGCACTTTTCCTTACGTCAAAGAGCGCAAGGCCGGACGGCCTCCTTTCGCCGGTTAAAACAAAAATTGCAGGTAATAAGCACCGATCGCCAGAAAAATAAAGGCTACGAGGTAACGCATGGCTTTTTCGATTTTCTGCATTGCTTGGAAAGCCGTCAGAAGCTTTTGTGCGCTGAAAGCGATTAAGAAAGAAAAAACGATCACCGGCAAGCCTGTTCCCAAAGCGAACAAGGGCGGCAAAAGCAAGCCGCCGGAGGATTCCATCACCAGCGGGATCAGCGCCCCGAAGAAAAGCACGGCACTGTATGGGCAAAATGCTAAGGCGAACAACGCTCCCAGCAAGAACGCTCCAAATCCCCCCTTGCTTGTAAGCCAAAGCTTGATTTTCTCCAATCTGCCGCCGGTTGACGGCAGTTTTATTTTAACAACGCCAAGCATTGCCAAGCCCATGAGTACAAGCAGCGGACCGAGCAATTTTTCGCCCAAGCCTTGGACGGATTTCGAGATTTGGAAAGCGGATAATCCGTAATAGATCAAGATCGCCAGCAAAGTGTAACTGGCCGCGCGGCCAAGAGCGTAATAGGCTCCGTTGGTCAAAGTGTTCTTTGCCGTTTTTAAGTTTTTGGACAGATAAGCGATGGCGGCAACATTGGTCGCCAAAGGGCACGGGCTGATCGACGTCAAAATTCCCAGCAAAAAAGCGGTCAGCGCGGGAATGGTGTTGCTATCAATCAGCGCGTTTAAAATATCCATTATTGTTTTCCCAGCAGGCCGTTGATTTTACCCGCCAGATAATTCTTGAAAGCAGCTTCGTCGCCGGTCAAACGCCACACATTAACATCCTCTTGAATGTTATCGCTTCCTCCACGGATTGCGTTGATAAACAAAGCCGATCCGCTGGCCTTGAATTTTTCCGCCAATTCTTTGTTTTGAGGTTCGTCAACATTCACTTCCCGGAACACAACTTTGCCGCTCAAAACTTCTTGGCCGAATCTTTCTTCCACGGTTTGGCCGCTTAGTTTGCCAATGGCAATGCAAGTGGTGCATCTTTGCGTACGGTGGAATAGGAAAACTTCAACTTTTTGGGCGGACGCAACCGCAATCGACATATTACTGGTATCTTTTTGCGGTTTGGCGGCAGAATCCAAGTTTGCCGATTGTTCGCTGGCCGCGTCTTTTTTGGGGACCGCGGACAATGTTCCCAAAGCCCCAATTATTCCCAAAACCGCCAAAATCATGGTAATGGATTTTTTATTCATACCGATTAAAATTTTAACTCCTCTTTTTTGTTTTCAAGTTCTTTTTGAATTGCCGGCAAAATTCTTGTTTCTCTGACGATCTTTTGCGCCTTTTCTCTTGTATCCGCACCTTCGGCAAAGGTTATCGCACCCGCCGGGCAAAGATTGGCGCAAGTCTGGCAGGCCACCATGCAATTATTCGGATTTACTACTTTTGATTTTTTGTTTTCGTAATCATACTTGTATACCTTGCGTCCGCAGGTCGTGGCACACAATCCGCAACCAATGCATTTTGCTTCATCTATTTTCGGTTGCCAGTCGATTGCATTACGATCAATTCCGTGCCATTTGGCAAATTGCGCGTTATTTTCTTTTGACGGCTGATTTGGTTGGCAAGAACAGTTCATATTTTTTTGTTATTTAATAATTAAGTTAAACAAACATCCGGTAAACATTATCCCTAATCCCACAATTGAAGCAAAAATTAAAATCAGCTTGGTTTTCATCACCCGGCGCAAGATCATAAATTCCGGCAAAGAAAGGCCGGTTACCGCCATCATAAAGGCAAGCGTCGTGCCAATGGCAACGCCTTTTTCAGTAAGTGCGCTTACCAATGGAATGATACCGGCGGCGTTGGAATACAACGGAATCCCCAGAAGCGTTGCCAGTGGCACGGCATACCATTTGCCGCTTCCGGCATATTGCGCCAGGAAATCCGCGGGAATATAGCCGTGAATCCAGGCACCGATACTTATACCGATAACCACATAAGGCCAAACTTTTTTAATAATATCCAAGGTGTAATCTTTAGCATAGATATTTCTATCCCTCCAAGACATCGCGGCGGCATTCGCGCCCGCATTCAATTTCGTTTCCAAAACAAACGGCTCCAGCAATTTTTCAACTTTCAGTTTGCCGATAATGATGCCGGAAATTATGGCAATGATAAGGCCGCTGAATATGTATATCAAAGCAATCTTTGGACCAAACATTCCCCACAGCATCACCAACGCCACCTCATTGATCATCGGCGAAGCAACAAGGAAAGAAAAGGTTACGCCCAACGGTACGCCTGCCTGCACAAATCCCAAGAACAGCGGAATGGCCGAACAGGTGCAAAACGGCGTAATGATTCCCAGCATTGAGGCCAGAACATTCCCGGCATATTTGTTTTTGCGCACCAACAAGGCGCGAACCTTTTCCGGCGGCAGAAAAGAACGGATAAGCGAAACCGCGTAAATTATCACCGCCAAAAGGATAATGATCTTTATGGTGTCGTAAATGAAAAAATTCACCGCGCTGGCCAGCATCGTATCGGGAATAATGTCAAAAAACCGATAGGTCAGCCAGTCGGCAAATAGTTTAACGGGGTAAAAAATATCCATAGTTATATTTTAGATTAGAGGCAGCCGCAATCTCCGCCGCACGGACAGCACCCCGAAATACCGATTTGATCGTTTAAAGCTTTTTTCACTTTCTCCAAATCTGAGGTTGCGCCGGTCAAAACCGCCTTACCATCAACCGCCAGCACTGGAAATTGCATCACGCCCATAGCCAAAGCTTTTTGAATGTCATTACTATATCCGACTTCAACGCTAAAATTTAACTCTTTAACCGCCTCAACCGCCAATTCGTGCAATTTTTTGCAATTGGCACAACCCGATCCGATAACTTCGATAGATGTGATTTTGTTCGCCATATATTATTTTTGATTTAATTTAAAAACCATATCAGTGATTTTTTTGCCTTTTTCGGTAAGGGAATAATGAATCCAAACCCCGGTCTTCTCGCCGGTTATCAATTCCGCTTTTTTCAATTTATTAAGATGGTGAGAAACCAAGTTTTGCGGCAAACCAAGATGTTTGATGATCTCGCAAGCGCAATGTTCTCCGCTTTTCAGTATGCAAAGAATTTTAAGCCGGTTTTCTTCGGCCAGCAACTTCAAAATCAGCGCGGTTTGCGCGATCTCCTCTTTCCGACGATTATTTTTGCAACATTCCGGTTTCATATATCAATTTATATTGATATTTTATATCTACTGCAATCTTTGTCAATGCTAACAAAACAAGCGGGAACCGCAAGGATCCGCTTGTTTTGTTCCGATCCGGCCTTCTCCGCCTTCCCCCTCTAAAAAGTATATATTTAAATATATACTAATACGTATCAAAAAACCGCCAAAGACGGTTTAAGTGCGTTTAAATATTTTGTGAACCCCAGGCTTGATCGAATCACAAAATATGAAGCCTTCGGCTTCCTTCCGCGAGAAGCGGAAGAACGAAGATTCCAACTTACGGAACGATTTTACTAAATCGTTTAGGAGGATACTCCTTTGGCCCCGCAGGATGCGGGGAGCACCTCCGGAAAAGAAATATTTTACTTTTCGATTGAATTCATTCGGATCGAGCAGTCATCGACCTCGATCCCGACCGAGTAGCTGCCCTTCTGGGCAAACACATTCCCTCGGGTTTACTCGGGACTTCCTGCGGTCGCGTTCCGGCCTTTTCGATTCCGCCAGACCTCTTTTTCCGTCCGGGCTTCATAGCCCGAACGCGAAAAATAGTTCTTTATGAGCCATTGAATCTGTGAATGGTGCGGCGTATGAATTTTTAGCAGGTCTTCAACTAAATAATTCACGGTTTTTTATTACTTAATAATTTCCCAGTTATTTAAAAAATACCCCATCTCATTATCCATATTCCCCATATAAATTTTATCATTTCTAAATTTAATATTGACGCGGTATCGTTTACCATGTCCTACTTCTAAAATGGCTCTGTCGTGAACTTTCTTTTCAACTTCATGAAATGGCAAAATTAAAAAATCATTTTTCTTTTCGCCATGCAAAACAAAAATATAATATATATTGCCGTTGCTGTGCCGCTCAAATGACACCTTGCGAATATCAAAAACATAGGTATCAAAACTATTGAGATTCGAAGTTTTGACCTGGATACCGAATAATTGATTTTCTTTAACCGCCACAATATCCATTCCCACGTCCACGCTCATTATGCTGGCGTTGAAACCGCGGAACAACAATTCACTGCAGACCAAATGCTCTCCCCCTTTACCGGTAAATCCGCCAGCAATAACGATCTTTTCTTCTTCCTCTTTTTCCGCCTCGAGAATCTTCGGCGTTTCTTTGATTTCTTTTTTGTTGGGATTGAGCTCAAAAGTTCCGGGCGCAGTTCTGATAAAATCCGATCCTTCTCCTTTATTTTTAATATCAACCACGATTTGCGCATTCATCGTAGCTTCCGGCGTTGCCCCTTCCGTTTCCAATATTCCGGATTCCAAAGCCAGCCGAGTAATTTCAGTATAATGCAAAGGCTTTTTGGCCTTTTTCAATATTTCAATCGCTGATTCTTTGAAAGTGTTCATAAAAAATTCCAATAAATATTTTTATTGTCTCCAGTAATTTCTATGCGTAGAATAGTTTTTAAGTTCCGAAAAAGATTTAACTTCTCGACCAATATTAGTCTTGGCACACGATGTAATCTCCAAGATGGAGAAAACAATGGAACCCAGCATTGAAAGTGCAGCAATCACAATGGCAACAATTGACCAATAGCGAGCAGCCTTGGCATTGCGATATTGGAGATAGGCAAAATATGCCTCGTAACTCACTGTGTACTTTGATTGCTCAATATTCCCATTTTCCATCTTTTCAAGTAAGACAAAGGGGGTAATGCGATTTGTTACTCCTTTTTTATTATTCCATGCTTCATTCAAAAATTCATCTACTATGGCCCATTCGGATAATCTTTTACTGTAATAATGTTTAATATCCGCATACATAAAACCATTAGGATACTTTACTCCATATCTTATCGCCCTGATATGAATACTGTCTTCTTCTTTTGATTTTTTAAACATATTGCTTCAAATCACTTATTTCACTTTTACCTGCTCGTTCATCAACATCGGCAAAAGCCAATCGCGTAGTTCGGCAAGTTTTTGATTTTCTGCTAAGACAGTTTGTTTTTTCTTTTGTATATTTTCCATAATATCGTAAAATTGATTTACGATTTTTTCATCTGGAACAACCGTAAAATAAGAATTTACAAAAGAATCTAGCAACAAATTCTTGATACCGCTTGTTTTTCCTTCATAACCAAAAAATATGCCATTATCGTAGAGGCTTGTCCAGTAGTAAACGAAATTATATAAAAGTTTTTTGTTTATTATTGAAATTGGTTTGCAAAAATTTGAGCAAATCAATGGATTCTCAAATCTTTTTATCGTTGCATTGGTTATGAAGGCGAGGCGTCCCGTCGATTGTGTCGGGCTCCCTCCCGAAATTTCAATTATTATGTCGTGGGATTTAAGAATTTTGAGGGTATTTTTTTCAAGAATATATCGAGTTGGTGGTTTTAATTCGTCTAATCCGTTTAATCCGTTTATATCGGCGCCGCGGATGCAAGTTACTTTTTTTGTGTAATTACCTTCTTGTTGGTCCTTACCCCAATCACCGCTCTTATCAAGATTTATCCATTCGGACATTTTTGCAATTCCCCACCCTTCCGGAATATCTTGCTTCAACTCTTCGCTCCAAACCATTTTTCCACCGCTGGTTTTGTAGGGTTGGCCGTTTTGATCGGGAAAATCAAACTGCACAAACCAATAGTCATACAAAGTTTTTGCCATTGCTTCCAATTCGGCATTGATGCGATTATTAAGGTCGATTTTGGAATCAAGTGCGGAAAGAACAGCGGAAATTTTTTTTTGTTTATTAATATCCTTATTATCAAATTCTAGAGCGCCAAGTAATTCCAAATTAAGATTAGCTTGAACAGATTGGGACGAGAGCTGACTTATTCTTTTCTGGATATATTTTTGTGAAAAAAAATAATAAAGATAATCAACATTTGCCTTTTTTGGATTTATCCGAACAATCCCAACTGCTTGATTTGTGTTGGCTGGTAAATCGCTATCACTAACAACGCCGACTTTGCCCAGATAACCTGCAATCGAAAATAATAGGTCTCCACTCTTTAGCCGAGATCGTTGTAATTTATCATCAGTAGATTGATCAATATGTTCAAATGATTTTTTGTCCAAATACTTTGAGTTTATAAGACTTTCTGCTCGTATAAAATTTATTCCAACGCCAAGAAAACCCGACCCCATGGTGGATGGGGTTGTTCCCTTGGTTATTAAGTCTGAGACATTTACTAATTTGCACTTATTCATATTTCAATCCACTTAACTGCTTTTTTATTTCCTCCTCCATATCTTTCGACTCTTCAAAAAGCTCTTTCAGATTTTTTTTGTAATCAGCCATTTTCTTCACAAATTGTTCCGGCGTGATATCGGTGTATTCAATCTTGACTTCAAAATATTGTCCAGCGCTGAAAGAATAATTTTTTTCTTTAATTTGATCATACGAAACCACCACGGAAAAATCCTCTTTCACCTCTCTCTTGTTGAAAGTATTAATAATTTGCTGTTCTTCTTCCGACGAAAGTAAAGTTTTTTTATTCTTGCCTTCTTTTACTGTTTTTCCCAACTTGGAGGCATCCATCAAAACTATTTCGCCATTGGTATTCTCGCGATCAATGATCAATACCGAAACATTGGTACCGGTGGTGGCAAAGATATTGCTCGGCATACTCACCACGCCGCGCAGCATTTTTTCATTTACTAATTTTTCTCTTATTTTCTTTTCAATTCCGCTTTGAGCGGTAATAAAGCCCGTCGGCACGACAATTGCCGCTTTCCCTTTGGCGGAAAGCGAATACATAATATGCTGGATAAACAGCAAATAAATTGCCATTGATTCCAGTTTCTTGTTCGGGACGTTGGGAATTCCGGCAAAAAAACGTTCGTTGTTTGTTTTTGTATCCAGATCGTTTCTGAAATCGGAAAAATCCAATTTAAAAGGCGGATTGGAAACAACATAATCAAATTTCATTAATTGGTCGCCAATTTTGTGATAGGGACTTTTTAGAGTATTGCCCTGAATGATATTTTGAATGGAATGAACCAGATTATTCAAAATCAAATTGAGCCGAAGCATCCCCGAAGATTTTTGCGAGATATCTTGGGAATAAATCGTGCAGCGATCTTCGCCGATGGCATGCGCCAAATTCATAAGAAGCGTCCCTGAACCGGCTGCGGGATCATAACAAGTAACATTTTGGGTTGGCCCGTTCACCAATATCGACGCCATTATTTTGGCAACCGCGTGGGGCGTATAATATTCAGCATATTTACCGCCGCCGTCTTTGTTGTAGTCCTTGATCAGATATTCAAAAATTGTGGAAAAGAAATCAAACTTCTGGTCAAAAATTTGTTCAAAACTGAATTTGACTAATTGATTGACGAGAGCGCGACAAAAAGCGTCGCGCTGCGAGCTGTCGGTGATGTAATTGCTTAATTCGTCGAATAAAATTATTTTCGCGCCGGTGCCGGTTTTAACTGAAAAAATATCGTTGTTAAAAATAGCGATATCGCGCAAGGTATCGTCAAAAAATTTCGCGAATTCTTCTTGATTCTGTCGATTATGTAAATTAGAAAGAAAATGTTCCCGTTTGAGCTTGGCGCTGTTCGGATTTAATTTCAAAAGAAGCATTTCATAATCTTTGTCGGAATATTCCAAAATAGTTTTTTCCCAACTTGCCGAATTTTTTAGTTTTGGATCAAGTTTTTTGACTTCATAGCCGAATTTATCGTTCATGAACTTATACAAAAAGACTTGGGTGATGATTTTAAACTCATTCCCGTCATTTCCGAGACCATAAGACGCGCAAATTCCTTTGAGATTATCAATAAGTTCCTTTGTTTGCGACGTAAAATTTTTATCAAGCATATTTTTTGCCGCTGTATTCATTAACATATTCATCAACTACATATTTGTTAATGTATCGGGCGGCTTCCGGGTCAAGGCTGATTTTGTGGTTCTCAAAGCCATTTATTACGAGCGGATTCATAAATTGGATGAAATACCCTTCATTAGTGAGCATTCTGCTATTGATCAAAACTTTCTCATCGGCTTGATTTTTGATCTCCATCAATGTTTCGTGAATCACGCTTTCCCGATTAGGGATATTCCCATTTTCCATCACTCGCTTGTGCAATCTCGCGTATTTTTCATCATTTTCGTACTTTGCTTTGAGCAAATTGTTTCTACGGTTTAATTCGGTTATGCGATCATAAATATTCTGCAAGGCACCAATATTTTGATGCATTTCTTCTTGGGTAATTTCATCCAAATTCTTTTTATCAAACAATCGTTTTAATTCTTCATAAAGAGTAATAAATTCTTTGTCTTTTGGGTCAAAGTTCTTTGCCAGTTCTTCCCGGGTTTTGCGAAGTGAGTCTTTAAGTTTGTCGGCAATCACCAATTCTTCTTCGGAAACTTTACGGAACATAAAAAGCACATTTTCCAGCGCAACATTAAGCAGATTGGTTGTATCTACGCTTTTTTCCAAAGATTCTTTGAGGTTGAGAAGCTCTAAGTGATGGGTGGTTTCGTTATAAAGCTCATTCAGCTTTTTGAAGTCAATTTTTCCGAGTAATTCATAATATCCGAGTAAACGGATAACGTTATATAAGTTCCTGACATTTTCCAAAGCTTTTTTGATTTCCAGAACCGCTTTTTTGTCTTCTATCTGCGTAATTTGTTGCGAGAAAATTTCAGAATTTTTGAGCTCAAAAGAAAACAGCCTGTCTTTGATGTTTTCAATTTCCAACTCAATTTCTTCTTTGGACATGAAAAGATTGGAATAATTTTCCATTTCCGAACCCAATTCTAACTGTAATTCTTCAAAATATGCCTTGTTTGTGGAATCAAATTCTTTACGAATATCGGCAAAATCAACTACATAGCCAAAACGGAAATTTTTATAAGGCCGGTTTACGCGCGTAAGCGTTTGAAGCAGATTATGGTCTTTAATCACGCGGCCAATATAAAGTTTTTTTAGTCTCTTGGCGTCAAAACCAGTCAAAAGCATGTTGTAAACAAAAAGCAGATCAATTTTGCCGGATTTAAAATCTTCCGTAGCTTGTTTTCTGTCATCCTTACTTCCTGAATCATGGAGAATAAGCGCTCCCCCCAAACCATTGCCCTCCTTTACGAGTGAAAAATCCACACTGCTATTCAAGGAATAGTTTCCGGTTTTTTCAAAATAATATTTAAGTTTATGTGAATATTTCTTCGCGAATATTCTTGACATTTCCCTTGCTTGATCCGCGCTGTCACAAACAACCATCCCACCAAAAGAATCATCTCCATGCATTACGCGGCTTTTTAAGAAATCTTCTACGATATAATCGAGCATTGGCTCGACAAATTTTTCATGCGAATAAATTATCTTTCTATCGACATCTCCTTCGAGTATTTCCACCTGCCGCAAGGCTTCTTCCAATTGGATTTTGTAATTTGTTTCAATGCCCTCGCGAATTAATTTTAAAGTGTAACCATCAGAAATAGATGCATTGTAATAATACTTATGGATATAATCGCCAAAAATATCTTTTGAGCGCCGGCTATCGCCAATTAAAGGCGTGCCGGTGAGTCCAATAATAATTGCATTTCTATCCGATACCATTAAATTTGCCAAAAAACTACCTTCTGGATCATAGCTTCTATGCACTTCGTCTAAGAAGTAAATTCTCTGAGAATTAATATCGTAGTCGCTTGTATGCAAAATATCGTCTTCATCTTTGAATTTTTGAATATTAACAACAGTGATTTCTCTTTGACCCTGCAAGTTATGAATAGCTGTTGGATTTTTAAAATCTTTCAATAATTCATTTTTTGAGTCCACTGTATGCACAACCAATCCACGGCTTGCAAATTCGCGCGATGCCTGGATCAGCAAGTCAATACGATCAACGATAAAATAAAATTTTGGGATGACCTTCTTTTTTTGGAAATAATCAGTTAAGAAATGAACGTTATAAAAAGCCAAAGCTGTTTTCCCACTGCCTTGCGTGTGCCAAATAATTCCTTTTTTCACTCCCTTATCTAATTTCGATTCGATTGCTTTCGTCGCAAAAAATTGCGGATAGCGCATGATGTGCTTTTCCAGCCCGCTTATTTCATTAACATACGCAATGCAATATTTAAGAATAAAGGCAAATCTATCTTTGCAAAATAATGATGTTAAAATTCTATTGGTTGGAGTATCAATTCCTTTATTCGTCTGAAATTCCGGCGAATGTTTAATAGAAGATAAATTATTATCTTTCAAAATGAGATTTTCCAGTAATTCGTCTTCTGGCCCAATAATTTTTGATAAATTGGATTTTTCTTCTTCGCGAAAACAATTAAAGTTTGCTTCCGTATACGACGAACTCGAATAAAATGCACCTTGAACTGGAGTAATTGATTCCGTGTCATACTCCATATTATTGGAAAAAACAATAATCTGTGAGATATTTATGAATTTTCTGAATTTTTCATTTTTGAACCGAAAGTTTATCCTATTCCTTTCCGCTAAAATACCCTCGCGATTGTTTGGTTTTTTTACCTCAATAAATGCCAAAGGCATTCCATTGATCAGAAGTGTAATGTCCGGGCGGAATTCATCGTCTCCATTTTTACAAGGTAACTCAGTAACGACATGGAAAGAATTATTGGAAAAGTTTTGAAAATCAATAAGTCTGACACCAGAAGTTGCGGTTAGCATTTTATAAAATTCTTGTCCCAAATCTTCATTATCAAGGGATAGGGAAACTTTCTCATATTGTCTCTTTATGTCGTCCTTTTCTATGCCGTCATTAATACGAACAAGGCTTTCGTAAAAAATATCCGTGAAGATGTTTGTACTTTCATCCCATTTTGCTTTTGATAGCGAGAGATAACTAAATCCAAGCCTGCATAAATGTAAGATTGCTGGAATTTTTACTCGTGTGTTTTCGTTAAAAGCCATATTTTTTATATATAATCGCCACCGAGATATATGATTTTTGTAAGCGCTTTTTCAATTAATACTGGTTTGCGGTTCTATAAAGACGTGAAAAATCAATCAAATCCAGCTTTATTGTATTTAATTTAGCTCTTTTAGGCTTAATTTTCAATTCAATATTTTCCAAAAATTCGCGAAGCCTGTTGGCTTCGATTTATATTATTTTATGCAAAATACTTTCCCCTTACCCCCACTCCCGCGGGAATACGCGGGACTTCCGACGGTCGCTGCCACTAAAATGCGTTGGCCTGAGCCCGATTCGAGCCCGGCTGCCCCCTTGCGAGCGCCGCCCTGCAGGAGAGCCCTCCAGAAGGGCAAGCGAAGCTCAGTCGGGGGCAGATCAATGGCTTAAATCAGCTATTCTTGATAAAAGAAGAACTTTGTATGAACTATTTAAAAATGGCTGAAATTAAGTTAGCGAAAACGCCAAAAACAATCTCAAATCCAAATACAACTTCAGCTACCATACTATTAATCAATTGTTGATAATTAATGTCCGGAATCATATTTTTAAATTTTACCTTTTAAATATTCTTTGATTCTTATTGCGTCTTCGCGTGACTTTTCGTTTTTGGAATATAATTCCATAAAATCGACCGTCTCTACGTCCGCGCAATAAGCATATATAATCCGTAACGACGAACCCTTTAAATACCGGCAAAACAAACGAGCCTTGATGATTTTAGTCTTTTCCGCGGCAACCAAAATCGCAGAATGCTTTCCTGTTCCAAGCGGGACAGTGGAAATTACTTTTTTTAATTCTCCCAAGTCTTCAGAAAGTGAGGGATATTTTTTCGAAAATCTTTTGAATTCTTTGGAAAATTCCGGTAGTTCACTAAAGTTCATCATCGTAGCTTCTTACTGAGTACTTTTCATCCCGATAGAAAACACTCTCGTAGCTAATCGGTTCTCCATCCTTATGAACCCTCCAGGGAATGTCGCCGTGTGAATAATCCCGGATCTCAGCTGCGTTCTTATCTGAAAGACGGCACAGCACGTCGTCTATATGTTCGATTTCTCGCGCGGAAACCAAATCAAGATTTGGCTTACGCAGAGGTAAATATTTTTTCTGTTCAAATTTAAAGAATTTGCTTTTCACCTCTTCGATGTCCCCATTTTTCTTTAACTCATCAACTATTTTTACGAGTTCACAAGGGGTCGGACCGAAATGGTTCCTTATGTATGTTGCGCCGATTAGCTGCTCTTCGTATTTTTCGTAATAATCAAAATCGACAAAATATAATATCTTGTTTAAAACACTTTCCCCCACATTCGGCTTGCTTCCCACTTTGGTCAGAATGTAAAGAAAGATCTCCTTGAATTTCTTAAGGTTTTTCTGTGGAACATTAATACGGATATTGCTGTTTTTTTCTTTCACAAAATCAGTTTCATTCGTAACGTTTATAGTTATATTGGGCATTCTTTCCGCCAAAAAATCCTCAAGGGACAACTCGAAAATATCCGCTAGTTTCCTTGCTTCTTCAACGGTCAAATCATGTTCCCCTTGTTCTATCTGGGCATAGGTAGGCCGCGAAACACCGATCTGTTGAGCTATCGCCTCTTGCGACAAACCCTTATTGGTTCTTAATTTTTGGATGAATTGGGAAATCATTTATTGGTATTATGCATTAAGCCTACCAAATGTAAAATATTTTGTCAATAGCAATGTAAATAATTCTGTCATTGTGAAAAACACGAAGTCCCTTAAAACAGATACTTTTGTAACCAAAAAACTGCCGCTGGAAAAGAAAATCGACGATCTTGAACAAGGCCGTAATTTAGAGCCAAAAAAGGGACTTTGTTACACTATGGAGCGGGTGAAGGGAATCGAACCCTCGTCTGTTCCTTGGGAAGGAACCATAATGGCCATTATACGACACCCGCGGGCCCTCCGCCTTGGCGGAGGGAATATTCTAATGTTCGAAGCTCGAATGTTCGAAATTAATTACTAAATTTAAATGTTCAGAATAAATATAAATCCTTACTTTGCATTTCTTATGATTGCGCCAAAAATGTTTGTCAGCTCTTTTGCTTCGTTAAAAAGGATCTCTTTCTCCGGATTATCGGATTCTATCAACTCCAACCAATACTTTGACTCTTTCGCCTCTTTTCGGCAAATTTTGATTCTCATAAAAAAATCTTTCTTACTCAAACTTTCATTAGCTTCAATGTAATTCGCTCCAACAGAACCCGAAGACCTTATTAGCTGTTTTCCATCTTCAATATTAGCAACGTTTTTTACCAATGACTTCACAAATATCCGCACCTTCTTCGCAAATTCGAATGTTCTTTTTTCCAGATCGTATTCCTTTATATTCGTTTCGGTCATTTTTTTCATTTCTTATTTCGAAAATTGTTTCGAATATTCGTGCTTCGGATTTCGAATATTATTATTTCAGTTCTCCGAAGCCCTTGATCTTGTCCCAGAGATCGAGCCAGAAACTTTTTTTCACGACTGGCTGTTGGTCTTCCTTGACCAAAGCTTTGTCCTGGAGAACCGCTATCACTTCTTCGCCCGGTTTTTTATAACCTTGATCCCTGATCCTTTCTTCGTGAAAATCCGCCTTATCCGATTCGTCCAGCCCGGCCGCCAGGGAATCTTTTTGCTCCTGCAAAATCCCGATCTGTGCCTTGGTTTGTTCGATCTCGTCCTTAAGCACTTTCCTTTTCTCGCTGATCTTAAAATTTGATATAGCCAAAAAAACGATCAACCCCAGCGATAGGATCCCCAAGACCGCCGACACCAAAACCGTCTGCCACGACCTCCTCTTTTTTGTTTTTTTAAATATTGCTACCATTAAATCGAACCTTTGAAGGGTGATAGATTTGGTCGTCGAAGTTATTAAAATCCTAATTCACGCTTTAGCGCCACTAAAAAATGAAACCAAAAACCATAAGAATGATCTGGGGAGTAATTACGGCTATCGTTGCGATAAGCACCATCCTTTTACTGGTAGCTCCCCTTTTCTAAATTAATACAAAATAAACTTTCCGTAAAGCTCCGGCCCGATATGGGATGGGATTTTGGCGTTAGTGATCGTAACGGCATCAAGACTTGAACATATCCAAAAATACTTTCGACGGTATCCGCACTTGGGCGCGTCCGGCCAGTTTTTTCTTGCCTTCTTTTTGTTTATCCAACAGTTTATTTTTCCGCGTAACATCGCCGCCGTAAAGCGGAGCGGTGACGTCGCGCCTTTTGGCTCCCAAGGTTTCCCGCGCGATTATCTTTCCGCCCAGCACAGCCTGGATCGCCAAGGTAAACATTTGTGACGGAAGGGCTTCTTTGAGCTTAGCGGCAATCTTCCGGCCTTCGGAGGGCGCGTCTTCTTCGGGAACGATCTTGGAAAACGCCTCTTCTTTCTTGCCGGCGATCAATATTTCCAGCTTGACCAGATTTCCCTTGCGATAAGCGAGAACTTCGTAATTCATCGAAGCGAATCCCCGGCTCACGTTCTTCAAATCGCCGTAAAACCCGCTGATCACTTTCCTCATAGGTATTTCGTAGATCAAAAGCAGCTTTTCCGTCCCGAAATAATCGGTATTTATGTATTCGCCCTTATATTCTTTCATAAGATCGGAGATCGGACCCATATAATCAAGAGGTGTTACGATTTCCAAACGCACCCAGGGTTCGAAAGTATCTTTGATCTCGGCGGGATTGGGCCAATCACTGGTGGTATAGATCACGCGCTCTTTTCCCCTGGTATCGATTATCTTATAAACGACCGACGGATGGGAAATGATCAAATTAAGCGAAAATTCCCGGAACAACCGTTCACTCACGATCTCGGCGTGTAAAGTACCCAAAAATCCGCAACGGAAACCCCGTCCCAAAAATTCTTTCATCTCCGGCTCGAAAAAAAAGGCCGCGTCGTTCAGTTTCAATTTGGACAACGCTACTTTCAAAAAATCGAAATCATCGGGATTTTCCGGATAAACCGAAGCAAAAATCATGGGCTTTGGCTCCGCGTATCCCGGCAAAGGTTCAACGCTCAAAACCTTGGTCTTTTCGTTCCAAGCGGAAGCCAGCGTGATAGTTTCGCCAACTCTCACTTTTTCCGGATCTTTAATGCCGGTCGCGATATATCCGATCTCCCCGGCGGAAACATGGTCCGATTTTTTCAGTTGCGGTATAAAATAACCCGTTTCCTTGACCAAACCCTCCGCTTTGTTCTGGATAAGATATAGTTTGTCGTTAATTTTGGCCGATCCATCCACGATGCGCGTAAAAGCGATCACCCCTTGGTAACTGTCGTATTTGGAATCAAAAACCAGCGCGCGCAATAGTTTTTCCGGATCGCCCGAGGGCGCGGGCACTTTTTTGATGACGGCTTCGAGCAATTTTTCCGTATTCGTTCCTTTTCGGGCCGAAATCTCAAAGATTTCTTCATTGGCCACCCCTAAGAGATCGGCCAGCTCCTTTTTGGCCTTAGGCAGATCGGCATAGTCAAGATCTATCTTGTTGATGGCCGGAATAATGACCAAGCCTTGTTTTTTGGCGAGATCAAGGTTCGCCAGCGTTTGCGCCTGGATTCCCTGGACCACATCCACCAAAAGAATGGCGCCCTCGACCGCCAATAAACTGCGGGAAACCTCGTATCCGAAATCAACGTGGCCGGGGGTATCGATCAAGTTTAAAATATAACCCTTGTATTCCATACGGACCGGCTGAAGCTTGATAGTTATCCCCCGCTCCTTTTCCAAATCCATCATATCCAAATACTGGGCGCCGATCTTATCCTTGGCAATGGTTCCGGTGATTTCCAAAAAACGGTCGGCTAAGGTCGATTTGCCATGGTCAACATGGCTGATAATGACAAAATTCCTTATTTTCGACTGGTCGATTTGATTTTCCATTGATTAGGTCTGCCGTAATCTTTTCAGAAAACTATAGACCGTCTCCTTGAGCACCTCCATTTCCCGGCAACGCAGTATCGTGGCGATGGCCAGATAAATTACGGCGCCGAAAACACCGTAAACCGCTAGATCAAAAAATGGCTGGCTAAAAAATATCTTAGCATGCGCCGAATAAACAGCAACAGCCATCACGATCCCGGCGAGGATCGATTTTACGGTCGACAACGCGATTTCTTTGGCCGGAACAAGCCGATTGTCCCTTCTCGTCAAGAAAAAAAAGGCCAGCAAAAACTGGAAAAAAATAGCCAAAGCGAAAGCCAGGGACAAGCCGATTATTCTGATGTCTTGAAGTTGATTAAAGCCAAACAAATCCTTTAAGATGCCTTCCAAGGGATTCTGTCCCGCCAAATCAACAAATAAGAAACTTAAAAAAACGGTCGCGATCACGCTAATGGCGGTAATCACCGTTGGCGTGATCGTATCTTTTAGAGAAAAAAACATCCGGTAGATCACCTGGATCTCAGAATAGAATAAAATTACCACGCACATTATCGCCACTGAAGCCGACATCAAAAGAGCCGCCTCGGAGGAAAAACGGCCGTGGAGATAAATGAAACCGATAATCGAGTCGCGCAATAACCACATCAAAAAACTGGAAGGAATCACAATAAAAGCCACTTGCCGGAAGGTTGAAGAAAATTTGCGGCCAAGCTCGGAAAAATTCGATTCAGCGAACAACTTGGAAAAAACGGGAAAAGCCGCCATCGCGAATGAAACCCCGATCGCGCTTACCGGCAGAATATAGATATTGTTGGTAAAATTAAAAATCGTGACCGATCCGGCGGCCAACCTCGAAGCTATGAACAAATTAACAACATATTCCAATTGAATCGCGGCCACGCTGAAAACCCGCGGCAACATCAAAAAAAAGGCCTTCGTAAATATTGGATCGAGGGGACGAAAAACAAAACGGTATTTAAAACCGGCGTTCACCGCCGCCGGAAGCTGGACCAGGCAATAGAAAAAAGCGCCCAAAACCACCCCGTAAGCCACTCCCGCAATACCGAAAAGCGGCGTAAGAAAAACGATACCGGCGATTATTCCCAGATTATATAAAAGCGGGGCGATCCCGTAAGCCAAAAAGCGGTTGAAATACTGCAGAATACCCGAAAGAACCGATGAAACGCCAAAAAGGATCGGGCTAATTAACATAACGCGCGTTAAAAAAATCGTTTGATCAAGCTGCTCTCCGGAAAATCCCGGCGCCATAATCCTTACCAAAGCCGGAGCGAAAACCAGGCAAACAGTAGCGATCACAATAACGAAGGCTAAAAAAACATTCAGGACGTTATTGGCGAATTCCCAAACCTTGTCCTTTCCTTTGGCGTATTGCTCGGCGAAAAAAGGCAAAAAAACCACGGTAATTCCGCCGTACACCAACACACCGTAAATAAAATCGGGTATTCGGAAAGCGGCAAAATAAGAATCAAGCTCCGGGCTCGCTCCAAATTTTCCGCTCAAAAGACCATCGCGCAAGAAACCAAGCAACCCGCTGGCTACCGTCGAAAACGCGAGAATTATGGCCGAAAAAGTTACCTTTTTAGTCTGGAAATTTAATATCTTCGAGTTCGTGATCTTTTCGAACATAACGATATGAAAAATGGTCTTAAAACAACAAAAAACCAAGCAGGTAATAAGCCGAATTCTGTCTGGTTCCGCAAAAATGCGGAACGAGGCAATCATTTGTCTGGCCCCGCAATTACTCGCGGGGCTCAAGCGAGCTACTTTTTCCCGCCCAAATTTTTGTTCCTAAAGTTACGTTAAGAACAAAAATTTGGGCGGGTTGCTCTTGCGCCCAGTAAGGATTTAGCCGTTTCACAATCCATATTTCTATGAATCTATCCCAAACCTTGCGGTTCGGGATCTCTTCGGCTTTCGCCTCAGAGCGTCTCTGTTCGCACCTCGATCCTTGCGGACGAAGGGTATTACCCTCTACTTTTTTATCCCTTGGCTTTCGCCCCGGGAGGGTGTTCGGACTTTCCTCCCCCCATAAACCAAAATCTATGAGGAGCGATTGCCTAACCTGCTTGGTTTTTTGCCTATATATTTTAACCGACTTATAGGACTTCTGTCAATATCGGGTTAAACATTGTTTTTCCCCTCTTCCAGTTTTTTCATCCTTTTCTCCAGACCTCGCAAGACAAAACCAAGCCATAAACATGTTAATCCCAGCAAAAAAATCGGAACGCCAAACATTATACCGTACGTTGGAAGACTTCTGACGAAATAGCCGTTTTCCATGTTATTGACATACGAATCCATTCCTTCCGGACTATAGGATTGAGGCGCGTCCCAATAATTAGACGGTACCATCGAAAACATCGAGGCATTCTCCTGGAAACCAAAACAAACAATAAACCCTCCGAGCGCAATAAAAATGACCGCTAAAACAAATGCGATTAAATAGGATTTAATTTTCATAGTCATTTAGACTGCGGTAAATTTTTTATTAAACAGGCTTTGAATTTTTCAAGGTTTTCGTTTTTGACACGGAAGCCCGAGGCCTTGGGATGGCCGCCGTAAGTCATGAGCAAGTCCTTGCAGTTCCTCATCAGAGCCACGCTGTTTATCTCTTCGGTGCTTCGGACGGTACCCTGGCTTTCTTGCTCCAAAGTTTTATAGACGAAAGTTGGTTTGCCGTATTTTTGGCAGATGATGGAAGCTACCGTGCCCATTAAATTAAGCTCCCAATCGCGCGCTCCTTCAAAAATGATCGGTTCTTTTTTTTCCGCGATGTTCATTTCTATCTCTTCGGTTACTACCCTGATCTTGTCGCGTCTTTCCCGATTGATTATCAGGAATTCCCTGATCAATTCCTGGGCGCTTGACGCGGATTCGGCGCATAACAGCTTGTACGCAGCCGGTATCCCTTCCTTCATATCGCGAACGTTCAAAACCGATATTATTTTTGAGATCCGACGGTTGAAATTATCCGATTCAAGATTTAAAACATCGGTTTTAAAAAAAGTTCTCAAGCCGGGGCGGAAGGAATTATCGATCGTCCGCAAACCTTCCTCGATGATATCGATATTCTCGAATTCCCGGGGCATCATATCGGCCAAAGTGGCCAAAGCAGCCAGTTCGGCAAAACTTTCCCGCAAATTTTTGCTCATCTGGCGGTTAAACAGTTTTTCGGCCAGCCGAAAACAAAGCCCGGCGGCACAGAGGAATTTGAAAGGATATGGATCATCCGGTTGTTTAGGATCGACAATGACGTCCGCTTCCGGAAGACCGTCCAGTATTTCGTGGTGATCGACAACAACAACGCTAAAACCCAGTTTCTTGGCTATTTTTATTTCTTCGAAGTTGCCAATGCCCAAATCGACGGCAAGAATCAAGGCCGGGGCGTATTTCTCCAAATTTCTCAGCGCCGTCTTGTTTATCCCGTACCCCTCGATTTCTCTGTCCGGAAAATAAAGGGCGGCTACTTTGCCTCCCAAATTTTCAATGCTTTCCTTGCAAATTATGACCGCGGTAACCCCGTCCAGATCGGCATCCCCGTAAACAATGATCTTTTCCTTTTTTTCGACCGCTTGCAATATCCTTCGCGCGGCTTCACTTATATTTTTGATTTCGATTTTTTCCGTCATTTCAGTATTTTTTTCGCCATGGCGTTAATATTTTCCCGCGCGAGCCACCTGATACAAAACACTTTAAAGATAAACCTACCGGAATCCTCATTTCAAAGCTTCGACCCCGGGCAATTCATCGCCGGATAAAAATTCCAGCATCGCCCCTCCTCCGGTAGACAGAAAATCAAAATTCTCCGCTACCCCGAACTTGTTGATGGCCTCGATCGTCTCTCCGCCGCCAGCCACCTTGAACGCGCCGCGGTTCTTGGCGATCGCGCCCAATATCTCTTTGGTCCCATTAATGAATTCGTGGTTTTCGAACATACCCATCGGACCGTTAAAAAAAATGGTTTTGGCGGTTTTGATTATTTCTTTGAACACTTTGACGGTTTCAGGACCGATGTCATAGACCTCTTCTTCGATTCTTATCGCGCCGATCGCTGCTTTCCTCAGATAACCTTCACTTAAGTCCTTTAAAGCCATCACTCCATCCACCGGAAGGTGGATCTTGGGATTGGTAAGATCGATCTTTTCCACCATTTTTTCCTTGACCCTAAGATCGCGTCCCAGCATGATCTGCTTTTGAATCAAAATTATCTCCCCAATCTTGGAACCAAACAGAATGTGGTCGGCAAGCCGGGAAATATTCAAAATTGTTTTTATTTTCGTTTCAACTTTTGTTCCTCCGACAATAACGATGAACGGATGCTCCGGGTTTTTCAATATTCGGGAAAGGTTGGCAACCTCCGATTCCATCAATAATCCCGCGTATGAAGGCAAGAATTTGGGCACGCCGACTATCGACGCGTGAGCGCGGTGCGAACAGGCAAAAGCTTCGTCAACATAGACTTCGCCCAGTTGCGCCAATTCCTTGGCGAACTTTTCGTCATTCGCCTTCTCCCCCTTTTCGAACCTTAAATTCTCCAAAAGCGCGATTTCACCAGGCTTTAATTTCCGGGTTTCCTTTAACGCCGCCGAGCCGACGCAACTTTGGACGAACTTCACTTTCTGGCCAAGAATATTCTCAAGCCGTTCGGCTACCACCTTAAGGCTCACCAATTTTTCCTTTTTCTCCAAATGACTCATAAGGATCACTATCGCTTTCTTTTCCAGAAGATATTTGATCGTTGGAACCGATTTTATTATCCGAAAATCATCGGTTATTTTTCCTTTGTCGTCTATGCCAACGTTAAAATCACATCTCACGAGCGTTTTTTTGTTTTCAAAATCAAAATCTTTTAAAGTTCTCATTTTATGGCTTTTTTATTAGAAAATTTTATTTTTGCTCGCCGGGTTTGTCTTTTAACGCTTCTTCCAAGACTTTTTTCAACTCATCGACTTGGACTTCTTTTTTCGGTCTTGCCTGATAGCTCGCTTCCCTCCTGCCCGAAAACTTCATAACGGTTCCGTTATTAAGGCTGTTTAACGAAATATGATTTCCTTGAGGCAATTGGACCGGTTCGGGACTTTCCCTTAATACAGGAGGTTCAGGAGCCCGTTCAGGAGCCCGTTCAGGAGCCCGTTCAGGAGCCCGTTCAGGAGCCCGTTCAGGAGCCCGTTCAGGAGCCCGTTCAGGAGCCCGTTCAGGAGCCCGTTCAGGAGCCCGTTCAGGAGC
>CAINCQ010000041.1 GCA_903847095.1 uncultured bacterium | reverse complement strand
TTCTGAGACATGCGGTGGCGGAACCAGGACCAGATCTTGTGATAATCCAACTCCGGCCTATGGCGGAGCATATTGCGTTGGCGATGCCAGCGAATCTTGTAATACCCAGGCCTGCCCGGTGAACGGTGGCTGGTCTGATTGGTCAACCTGTTCGGCATGGTGCGGCGGGGGAACTCAAACCCGGTCTTGTACCAACCCCTTTCCGGTCAATGGCGGAACTGGCTGTGTCGGCGATGCCACCCAATCTTGTAATACCCAAGCCTGCCCGGTGAACGGTGGCTGGACTAACTGGTCCGGCTGTTCCGAAACGTGCGGTGGCGGAACCAGGACCAGATCTTGTGATAATCCAACTCCGGCCTATGGCGGAGCATATTGCGTTGGCGATGCCAGCGAATCTTGTAATACCCAGGCCTGCCCGGTGAACGGTGGCTGGTCTGTTTGGTCAACCTGTTCGGCCTCTTGTGGCGGAGGAACCCAAAAAAGAACTTGCGACAATCCTGTTCCGGCCAATGGAGGAGCAATCTGCGAAGGTCCCGAAGAACAAACTTGTAATACCTAGGCCTGTCCGGTGAACGGCGACTGGACCAACTGGTCCGGCTGTTCTGAGACGTGCGGCGGCGGCATTAGAACTAGAGTTTGTGATAATCCTTCACCTGCCTATGGCGGCACTGATTGTGTTGGCGAGGCCAGCGAATCTTGTAATACCCAAGCCTGCCCGGTTAATGGAAGCTGGTCAGACTGGTCATCTTGTTCCAAACTTTGCGGTGGGGGAACAAAAACCCGTGCTTGTGACAACCCAACTCCGGCTTATGGCGGCGCTGATTGCGAAGGCAATGCGAGCGAAGATTGCAACACTCAAGCCTGTGAAAGCAATACGCCCATCAACGGTGGCTGGACCGCTTGGACCAGTTGTTCCGCTGACTGTGGTGGCGGAACGCAAGATAGGACATGCTCCGATCCAACACCGGCTAATGGTGGAACCGATTGTATTGGCGATGCCACCCAATCCTGCAATACTCAAACTTGTAATAGTAATACTCCTATTAATGGCGGCTGGACCGCTTGGACCAGCTGTTCCGCTGACTGCGGAGGTGGGACGCAAGCTAGGACATGCTCCGATCCTGCGCCGGCTAATGGCGGAACTGATTGCATTGGCGATGCCACCCAATCCTGCAACACTCAAACTTGCGGAAGCAATACGCCTATTAACGGCGGCTGGACCGCTTGGACCAGTTGTTCTGCTGACTGCGGAGGTGGGACTCAGACTAGAACATGTAGCAATCCTGCGCCTATTAACGGCGGTTTAGATTGCATCGGCGACTTAAGCCAAGTCTGCAACACGCAATCGTGCGGCGGCTCGACTAAACCTCATAGACACTTTCACTATTCCGATTTCGCGCCTGGTTATGGACCCGGATCGACCGGCGGTATAGTCCCGCAAGTAGCCGGTGCCGCAACCGAGCAATTGTCTCTTGACGAGATTGCCCAAAAGATCGAGATGATCAGAAAACAAATCAATGTCATTAGCGATACTATTGCTTTAATGTTCAGCTCCGGCTTGAAAGCCGTGGCGGGCGCGACTACCGTTGACACCGGCGTGGGTGGCAATCTTGATGTTTCGGAATACCCGAAAGTATCCGAGAGCGTTTCGGACGGCCCAGAACCGGTCGCCGAAACGGTGGTTATCGTTAACGCGGCCGAAGCCGGTACGGCTTCAAAAGACGCGAAAACTGGTGCTTCAAGGTTTGACCTTTCAAGCTTCTTGAAATCCTTACTCGGTCTGTAATTTTTAACCGACGGAATAACCGCGGAGCGTTCCGCGGTTTTTCGTTACACTTACGTAATTTATTTAAAAAACGCGGCGGTTTTTTTGAGTATGACCGGTAAGGGCGACCAACGTTAAAAATGGCATTTACAAACTAATTGGACTTTGCTATTAGTATTTAATGAGGATGTGTCCCATCTTCGGATTGGGGTTATAAACTTCCGGCATAATGCCGCAATTCTTGTTCTCTGTTTTTCTGATCAACTATTTATGAAAATCTCTGCGGTTTTTCAGGTTTTTTACTACGCGTTCTTGGCTCTCCTGTTCTCGTTGGCGGCTTTTTTTCTTGTTTCCTTCCTGCCCATCAAGGGTAATTACGTCATTTTAACCGTGCTTTCCGGTTCAATGGAACCGGCGATCAAAACCGGAAGCATTGTCGCGATCCATCCCGCTTCGTCTTATCGAACCGGCGACGTTATAACTTTTGGGGCTATCGGAAAGGACAAGATACCGGTAACCCATCGTATCCAGGAAACGAAAGTGATCAATGGCGAGACCGTTTATGTTACCAAGGGTGACGCCAACAATTCAGCCGATGCCGCGGAAGTGCCGGAGCCTTTGGTGCATGGCAAGGTTTTTTTAACCTTGCCTTATGTGGGTTACGCGGTTTCGGTATTGCGTAAACCCATCGGTTTCTTTTCGATGATTGCCATTCCGCTTGTATTGATAATTGCCGGGGAAGTCAAATCCATTTACCGGGAAATCAAGAAAAAAAAGAACCAACAGGATCGGAAGACAAAACCGAAAGAGGAGAAGCCTCAAAATCCAAATAAAGACAATCAGAACGGATAACGACAAATTGCTCTAAATAGGCAAAGCGCCGGATGGCGCGGTCGACTGTAGTAATGCCTAACAGCTGGTTATCCAAAAAAAAGAAAAAAGGGGAGGAAAAATCAGAAAAAAATATGAAGCGAATATCAAATAAAAATTTTGCTAAGGGTTGCCCGCTATTCCGCGGGGCGATCATTATGGCATCGGGAGTAATGTTGGCGTCGGGTCTTTTTGCAAGTCTTGCCCCCAAAGTTTACGCGGAAACATCGGTTGTAACTCAATCGGTGGATGAACAAGCCAAAATGGCCCAAATGAAGACTACGATCGATACTCTTCGGGCAACAATTGCCGATCTCACCGTGAAAGTGCAGGCTAAGCAGGCCATGACGCAACCTAAGGCAATGACTTTGCCCGAGATAGCCGTCGAAGTCCAGCGCATTACCAAGGAAAAAGAAGTTTTGGCCCAAAAAGTACAAGTCTACGTTGCCACCCATCCTCGAACGGATACAATAGCTTCCGCTGAGAATACAACGACAAACATGGCCATAAGCACGGTCGAAGCTAGTGCTAAAATAGCCGAGATCAAGAAAGAGATCGCTGACCTTACGGATAAATTAGTGGCTCAAAAAACGGCGGCAAATACGGTAGCCGCGAATCCAACGCAAACTACAAATACCGCGGAAACCGCAGTGCCAAGTTCGGCCCAACAGCCGTCCGGAACAGTCAAAACGGACACCACGGCGCCGTCCCAGGCAACGCCCGAGATTACCATCACTCCCGAGGGACAGGTAGTAAAAAACGGTCAAGTTCAAACGGTTCCTGTTTCCCAAGATTCATCAAAGAAGGGTTTGTTCCAGTCGATAACCGATTATTTCAAGTCTTTGTTCAAGTTTTAATTATTTTGTAGACTACGGGAAAGTCCCGGGAACATAAAATAGCCGGAGGCTACTTATTCTTTCAGAATAAAAACCCCCTTTTCCGCAATTTCCGAAAAGAGAGGGGATGACGAGATCGTAATTTATTCCCGCCTTTCCGAAATAATATTTTGGAGGGTCGGGTGCTTCGCTTTGCAGAATGCCAGAAACAAAATCCGGAAAAAATTTAAGTGATTTTTAGAAGCTTGCTGGTTTTGAAACATTAAGGGTTCAAGGGTTTGCAAAAATGTGCGTCAAAAAAAACGCGGGATGGCAGTACCGCGTTTTTTTGTTAACTCAATATCCTGCAGGCTAGGCATCGGGGTATTGAGTTAAGGGGATTCCTTAAGTAATTCGAAAGCCTTAATATGCTTCAAAAGGTGCCCCCTTGGGCCGCAAGATTGGGGTTTAATACCCCGATCGCGGAGTCAATTTTAAAATATAATATTTATTATCACTTCCGGGCGTGCCGTAAATACCAGTTTTACTCGGCTCCCAGCTTATACAAGACCGTTCCGTTGAGCACCCAAATGGACTTTCCGTCGTCGGAGATGCTTAAATCACGGATATCGGTGAGCTGGCTGTTCCTAATCTGTTTAACCAGCACTCCGTTCTTGTCCAAAACTATTATCCGGGCCGGATCTTTGTCCAAAACATACAAATAAGGGTTATCAACGGAGGTGATGATGCTATCAAGCTTGCCCGAGGCGGGGTAATAAGCCGGCTTTAAGGTGGTTTCCAATTTTCCCAGGTAATATTTATCGATTGAGCCGTCCGCGTTCAGAATCCAAGCGTTTTTGTCAAACGCCATTGAAACCAGCGTTGAAAGTTTTGACGGATCGGTATTGAGCCAAACCTGAGGCAGAGCCCAGGAAGTGCCGCCAAGGTGCGGGTATTTTACGATCTTTCCGTTATTTTTATCGACAAAATACAAGTTTTGTTTATAAGTGAAGAAATTGTTAAAAGTGTAACTGGCGTATGGATCCTTGAGCGGCGCTACTTTCGAAAAAACGCCTTTTGAATAATAACCGAACAGATTCGGCTTGGAAAAGAACAACAAGGATTCGTCCCCGGCTAAAGCAATATCGGAATTGAACTGGTTAACGATAAGCTTGCCAGCGTTGTTTTTATCCAAATAAAAAAGATTTTTGACTTTCGGGTCGAAGAAATAAAACTCGCCCGAAAAACGGAGAATCTTTTGCGGATCGATACCGCTGTCTTTCAGGTCAAAGACCGTTTCCAGAGCGGTGGTATTTTCTACTTTGTTCAAGCTATCCATATTCTGGCCGATCTGGGCGCGGAGTGTTCCGATCCGGCCCTTCAAGTCCGTCGTAAGCGAGGCTTGTTTGTCAAGAGTGGCCAATTCCTGCAGGCTGGCTGTCAAGAGATTGCCGGCTTCCATGATCTGCCCGCTTTGCTGGTAGCTTTTGGCTTGAGCAACCTTGTTTTCAATGGCGAAGAAAGCATCGTTTGAGAGCCGCGCTTTTTTTTGTGATTCAAGATTGGTAAAAAAGAAAAACCCGGCGGCAATAGCGCCAACCACCAAGATCAAGGCTCCGGTTTTCAATAACGGTATCCGAGGAACCGAGGGCAGTGAAAGCCTGGGTTTCTTCATTGACGGTGAACCCAGGAAGGATGTAGGTTTGAACGCGTCCCGAAGAGCCATTTTCTTTAAATTAGGGGCGGGAACGTAGCTTACGGCTGATATGCCAGCCTCATTTTTCCTCAAACTGACGATTAGGCAGGAACCTGGCATTTGGCCGAGTTCCTGGCGACGGGAGCCAAAAAGATCTTCCAGTTTCTTTTCGTCCATTTTTTCGCTTGGGTTTTCGGGAGCGATGAGCCGGGCTATCTCTTCGTCCATCTTTTGTTTGGACAGGAAATCGGCGATTTCCAGGGTACAAGCCATTACCGCGTCTCCATCCTCCAATCTTCCGGTCGCCAAGTTGCCAAAAACGCGGAGCGGGCAGGTTTCCATTTCGGGAAAATCAATACCAACTTCCAAATCGATCACCGTGCCCTGGCGTAACAACAAAATTTTGACCGGGCCCGTCTTCGTGAAATTTATGGCCCGGTTTTTGATTTCGATTACCGCGAAACCAAGATTGCCGATCCAATTCACGCTATCGTTCTTGACCAATTGTTCCAAATACTGGTTGGCCAGCTGAAGGCTCTGATTGAGAGCGACCTCGGGGTCTTTGGTCTTGGACAGATAGTGATTTTCCCTTATTTTTTTGGCCAGGTTCGAAAGGAAAAAATCGTCGTTTTGCTTGGCTTTGCCTAAAATCCCGACCATATAAAGACCGCCCAAGCTTTTTTCGTGGCTGCTTTCCGGTTCAAAAGAGAAGCTGTCAAAAAAATATCCGGGCGTTTGCGGATTGAAATTATATTCGAAAGCTTTCATAAATACTTGTTTTATGTTTACTGATTATCTTTACGATACAGAAAAACCCCATTACTTATTTTAGCAGAGAAAATTGAGTTTTCAAAATAGTCGAAGTATAATATTAACAGACCAGGTAACCATCTAAATTTTAAAACGACGATAAAAGAATGGAAGAATCGAAAAAAAGCTTTTGGATCGGAATCGGTTTGCTGTTTTTTTCAATGATCATTTTGGCAATTGTATTCGTGCCATTTTTTTTACCAAAAAGGGAGGTAGCGCAAAAACCGGTCATTGAGAACGGAAACGGGCTCATCGAAGGCGCGCCCGACGTTCCCGGCGACTGCGCCAGCATGAGCGACGGAGCCAAACGGAAAGAATGTTTCAACCGCCGGCATCTTTCGGAAATTCTTTATAAGACCAAAAACATCAAGGATTGTTTGATGTTCGATGATTTAACCTTTCGCAATGATTGCCTTTTCCGGGAGGCGAGCTTAAGAATGGACGGTCGCTACTGTGGCAAGCTTTCCAGCGAAAGCGACCGGTCTCGGTGTGTCCAGGATGTCGCGATCAACAGCAATAATCCCGCTTTGTGCCATGAAAGCGATGGTGACGTTTTTGAATCCCAGGAATGCGTTGACCGTGTCAAAGCGACCAATATCGGAAAGAATGGCGATACATCGTTGCCGCTTGATTATTGTGCCAAAATAAAAACCCTCGAATACGGGAAACTTTGCGTACTGGACGCGTCGAGGAATGGGGTTGAACTTACGGAAAAAACCGGAGAAACGGTTTTTAAACAATCTTTTGAAGCCTACGTGGCCTATCGGGCCGCGAAAACCGAGGCCGATTGCCAAAAAATCCAGTTCGAGGGTGCCCGCCTAGCTTGCAGTGCAATGATCAAAGACGGTAATTTTGACTACGATAAGGATGGCATTGCCGATTATAACGAACTTTGGTTTGGCACTGATCCGTCAAAAGCCGATACCGACGGTGACGGATTAAACGATTATGATGAGATAGCCAAGGGATGCGATCCCTCCGTTGCCGATACCGATCATGATGGATTAAGCGACTACCAAGAAGTTAAGACCTATAAATCGTCATGTTCTAAGCCCGACTCCGATAACGATGGGATCAAGGACGGGGAAGCGGTAAAACTGGGCAAAGATCCTATTTCCAACGATCAAGACCGCGACGGTCTGGCCGATGACCTTGAGAAAAAGATAGGCACCGACCCGCTGAACCCGGATACGGACGGAGACGGAATGAGCGACGGAGCCGAATGGAACAACGGATTTAATCCTCTTAAAAAGGGCCAAAGCCTTTATGATACCGATCAGGACGGATTAAACGATATTGACGAGATATTTTATGGAACCGATCGTTTCAAGAAAGACACTGACGGCGACGGCAAAGATGATCTTACCGAAATCCAGGAATTATCCAATCCGACCGGTCCGGGAGATCTGGATTTTGATATGGACGGCCTGACCGATCTCAAAGAAAAGGAATTGGGCACCAATCCAACCGTAGCCGATACGGATGGCGATGGAAAGTCGGATTTGAATGAAGCAATGGGCGGATCTGACTCCTTAAAGTAAGCAAATTTATGCGTTTTTATCCAACCAAAAACTTATTGATAATGGTTTTATTTTTAGCCGGCGTGATCGCGCTGACACCGCTTTTGCCCGTTTATTCCGCCACCCTCGTGCCCTGTGGCGCGCCGGGCCAGCCGGATTGCAACATCTGCTGGTTTTTTGAGATGCTCCGGCTGGCGATGGATTTCCTGCTCTTCAATGTGGCAACCGTTTTTGGCGCCGTCGCTTTGGCCATTGCCGGATTCATGTTTCTTATTTCGGGATCAAACCCAAGCTACTATGAAACCGGAAAAATGATCGCGACCAGCGTTTTCAAAGGCTATCTGGTAATGATGGCCGGTTGGCTGTTCATCAACACCTTTTTTATGGTGATCGGGGTCACCGAGTGGTCGGGATTAAAAGATGGTTGGTGGAAGGTCAAGGTGACCTGCGGTATGCCCGAAGACGGAAAATTAACCTGTGGCGACGGATTGGTGACCGGCGACGAAAAATGCGACCCAAAGGAAACGGTGGCCGATTGCCAGGCGCGGACCGGAAATACCGTGGCCGGTTGCAAAGACATTTTTTCGCGTTGTATTGAGGGAACCTGCGAGCTGACACCAAAACTTAGTTGTGGTGACGGAAAAGTGACCGGCGACGAAAAATGCGACCCCAAGGAAACGGTGGCTAATTGTCAGACGCGCACCGGAAATACCACGGCCGGCTGTGAAGACATTCTTTCACGCTGTATCGTCGATACCTGCGAGCTGAAAGACGAAGTGGTGGTTAATCAATGCAATGAAGAAAAGGACAAGATCGGTTTAGGCTGCTACCTTGACTTAAACAACAATGGCAAGGTTGACGATAACGAATGTAAAAAAGGAAAATACGTTTGTATGCCCGATACCAAGAAATTAAAGTGTGTCAACGTATTCGGGGATATTGAATATACCAAGGATAAATACCAAACCGATCTTTACAAACCAAAAAACGACTATACCGGCAAGAGCAATTTCTATATTACCGATTATTGTTGCGAGAATCTGATGGATGAATATGCGGATGGCAAGATCGGAGATAAACCTTTTACGATCGTTAGAGCCACTCCGGCCGACGTGCATCTGACCGGCGGAAAAACACTGATGCAGGACTGGGCCGGGGAAGTTTCGCTTGACGACAATACCTGGGGCGGTCTCCGGGGCGGTTTCAATTGCGACGAGATCTGTAAAAAGAACGGAAAACTTTGCGTGGGTGTTGGCTTGACCGATCCCTCAAAAAACGCTTGCGTGTACGAAGTCCATGATCTTATGGGGGTTGTGGGCAATGCGGCCCAATGTAATAACGCGGGCGAGGCAGTGATCTCGATGCAAATAAGCGGCAACCAAGCGTACAATAATTGCAAGGCCTATTTTGGTTTTCTTTATTACAGCCATGACAATCAACGCTGGTCGACCGCCTACGATAAATACGAGTATTTTTGCGTCTTGCACGATCCGCGGAGTTATCACGGCAATATGACCGGGGGTGCGGTCATTCCTCCGGCGTTCGTGCGGGAAGTGCCGGACGACTCTTGTGGTGTTTGCAAGCCTAAAGCCGCGGCCGGGGAAACCTGCACGGGATCAAACTACAAACAAGATCCATCCGATAACTGCGCTTTCCACGGCAACGATTTGGGCGAAACCGCCTGTTACTGCTATTAAAATGGAAACCGATCTGAAGTTAAGGTAAGACGTTTTTACGGCACGTCTTGATTTTTTTATTCCGCGATCGATGGACAGAGTGGCTAAACCAAACTCATTAATCCTTGACATTTTATGAATAACTGGTATAATAAGTTTATCATGTTACTACAACTTGCCGCTACGGCGGTTAAAAAAACCAAGATTTTTTTATTTCCCTGTAAGGAAAACGGTCAGCGGGCCGGTATTTTCGCGGGCCCTTTTCTGGCTTATTTTCTGATCGCCATCCTAGTTTTGAAAGTGTTTGCCGCATCGTTCCTGTTTTATTTTCCCCGGTCTTCCTATTTTGCCGATATCACCAAAACAGCCTTGGTCCAGCTCACCAATCAAGAACGGGAAAAAATCGGTTTAACGACTTTGACCGAAAACCCGGTTCTCGACCGCGCGGCCTATCTTAAAGCTCAAGATATGCTTAACAACGGCTATTTTTCCCATTTCAGTCCGAAAGGCGTCAGCCCCTGGTATTGGTTTAAGCTGTCCGGGTACAATTACCACTACGCCGGGGAGAACCTGGCGATCGGATTCCTCGATTCCAGCGAGGTCAACGACGCCTGGATCGATTCGCCCAGCCACAAAGCCAACATCCTTAACAATAAATATCGGGAAGTGGGTATTGCCGTGGTGACCGGGAACTTCCAGGGTGCGGAAACTACTGTCGTGGTGCAGCTATTTGGCTCAAAACAGCAGGTTTTGGGCGCAAAGACGGTGACGCCGGCACCCGCGGCAACGCTTGATAAAACCGTTCCGGCGGGACAACCGGCATCGGCAACGCCAGTGCTTCCGTCTTATGAAAAGGTTTTGGGAACCCAGGACGCGCGCGAAGGATTAAAATTCGATTTTCTGTCTTTTGTGTCCCAAGACTATTACGTTTTTCTCCAATACATTATTTATGCTTCGATCCTGTTCATGATCCTTTTGCTATCGGCTAATTTGCTTCTCAACCTGGATTTTAAGCACAAGGATCTATTTTTCAAAGCAGCGGCTTTTGTCGTCCTTCTCGTGGTATTCGTGGCTATCGACAAAGGCGTTCTTCTCGATCTCATTCCGCATGACCTCAATATATTCTGATCATAACCAAAACAAACGATCATGGAAGTGAAATTACCCAAAAAGCACGTACCTTCGACCATTGAGATCCTCTGGAAACCCTTTGTGATTTTTTTTGCCGTACTTTACATCGGGTTTAATTGGCCAAACATCTCTTGGCTTTTCAATTACAAAGTTGCCGGACAATATATTAGCGACCTTAAGCCCGAAGAAAAACCGGCGGTCATCGTGGAAAACTCCCCGACCGAAGTTAAAATGCAACCGACCCAAGGATCGGAAGATCCAAAAGAAGAATCAGGCGCAACCGCCGTTAAAAAACAGCCGGTTGATCCGATAAAAAATGGAGGCGCTAAAAAAAGTTTTGGAATTTCGATCGCGAAGATCGGAATCGAGGCTCCCATCGTCCTATCCGATACCACCGACAACACTATCATTCATAAATATTTGGATTCCGGGGTTGTTATGTATCCGGGCGGAACCATGCCGGGCCAGAACGGAGACATGATCCTTCTTGGGCATAGCGCACCTCCCGGGTGGCCAAAAATCAAATACGATTGGGTTTTCAGCCGTCTCAACGACCTGAAAGCCGGGGATATAGTAAAGCTGGGATATAATGGTCAAAACTTTAATTACGAGGTCGTTAAAACCGTTTTTTTAATGCCGGGCGAAGAATTGCCAACCACGGATCCCAATAAAAATACCGCATTTTTGGTAAGCTGCTGGCCGCCGGGCAAAGATTTCAAACGCATCGTGGTCGAAACCGTTCTACAAGACTGATAAATTTGCGGCACCCCCCCTAATACGGGGGTGTTTTGATTTTTGAACTATTGACTTTTATTTCATTTATGCTATAATATTGGCATACAATAATAAACGAGGGAAGAAAGTGAGACTAAAGGAAATGCAATTTTCGCGGTGGCATAGCCGCGACATGGAAGTAAAAATAATACAGATCAAGGTTGGTTGTGTCGTCTTCGGGATATTTGCCATCCTGGGGTACGGCAAGGAGATTTGCGCGATACTGGCGCAAATCAGAGGCATACTATAAAAAAATTGAAATGCGCGCTGATCAAGTGCGCATCGTTTTTTTTCAAAACTGCCTTAAGGTTGACAAGACCGATAAATAATTTATAATTAGATTCAATCGAAAAAACGCTGCAACATTGCAGTTTGGAGAGTGACGGATAATGACGGATACGGACAAAGATGGGGGAGAAGAAGTAGCGAAAGATAAGGGCATGAGCAAAAAAGGTTGGCTGGCATTAGCAGTGCTGGCTCTAGCCCTGATCGTAATCGGACTCATTCTGGGTTCATTACTGTTTGGCGGAGTTACGGTGATCCAGCCGATTCCTAACCCTTCCTCCCCGGATAAAATTGCTTCTGGAACGGTGGCTACGCCCAACGGCACTAGCCAGGCCATTGAATCCCTGGGTGGTCCAAGCAAGGTGAAGGTGGCCGGTCAGAAGGAGAATCTCACCACGATAAGGACTGTGGAAACGGATTTGATCGTGAACAATGAGAATACTTCAGTCAACGCACCAAAGACCAAGGTCATCTCTGGTCAAGGCGTAACAATGATCTTTGGCAACGAAACCGTGCAAACAAAAAAAACACGGGCAATCAAATTAATTGAGGTCCAAAAAAATGTCTCCAAAAAGGAGGCGAAACCATGAGCGTCTTAATGACACTCATTTATTTTTTTATGGACCTAGGATTGCCATACCGAGTAAAGATATTTGTCCCTTGACAAAAAATAATAATCAATACATAATAAGCGCAGTACAAAATAGTTTGGGAGCGTGAATAGAATGAGTAAATTGATAATTGGTCTGCTGATTACCTTACTGATCGGCAGTTGCTTGTTTGGCACAGTAATAGCAGTCGAACGGGCCCACCCAAGAGTAGTGTCTATGGGGGTCATAGAACCGACCTTGAACAAAGCGACAACCGAAGTTGGGGGAGCACCTTTTGTGCTCAACGACTCAATGTCGGCTGCGGCAACGAGAGCGATCTTTCCGGCGGCCATGGCTACCTTTACCTTCCGTCAAGACGGGGGATCGGCCTATACGGAAGAGCAGTTGAACCAGTTCATGACGAAGAATTGGAACGATGATGTCACATACGGGCTTTCCGCCCCCTCGACCATAGCCAATGAGGTAATGGCGTGGATGCATAGAATGGGCTGGATCGGACCGGTCGGCAAAGCGATATCGGCATCGGACGCTTATAATTTCGCCTATCTTAGCGCCCCTTCAAACCCCGGTACCGACTATGATTCGTTCCTCGCCGTCAGATTACTGATAGATCATGGTAAGGCCAAGACCGGCGAAGACGCCAAATGGACCACCACGATCGCCAGATTCCATTTTGGACAAAATGCGGAAACTGGCGAATACGAAGTAGTTTTTGAGGAAGGCGGAGCCGACGACTCGATCTTCCAAGTAGAAGTATCCGACAGTTAAGATGCTGGACAACAGCATCTTTTTTTTATCCAAAAAATAATTGACGTCGGCCAAACTTACCATTAAGCTAAAATCCGGCATGAAGAACAAAAAAATAAAGACCAGTCCTACTTGACAATTTACTAATTATAATTTATAACAATAGCAATTAGACATATTTTCACTTATGCGAATTAAAACATTGCGTTTTAAGAAATTTTTTATTATATTTATATTTTTGATCGCGGTTATGGCGGCTTATTTTGTTTTAATAAAACCATCGACAGTTAGCGCCGTAACGTCTTGTTCCGATACCTGTTCCAGCGGCCAAAGACGTTGTTCGGGTAATGGATATCAAGTCTGCGGCAATTACGATTCCGATTATTGCTACGAATGGTCATCGGTCATAGCCTGTTCTAGCGGCTACGCTTGCCAAAACGGCTCTTGTGTTAGGTCATGCTCCGATCAATGTTCTTCCGGGGCCCGGAGATGTTCAGGAGCAAGCGGTTATCAAACCTGCGTGAAAGGCTCCAGCGGTTGCTATGTCTGGGGTTCGGCCAACTCTTGTTCATCGGGCTACGCTTGCCAAAACGGCTCTTGTGCTAGGTCATGTTCGGATCAATGTTCTTCCGGGTCCAAAAGATGCTCATCGTCAAACGCATATCAAACCTGCGTGAAAGGCTCGTCCGGATGCTACGTCTGGGGATCGACCAACTCTTGTTCCACCAACTACAAATGCCAGAACGGCTCATGCGTTAAGTCCTGCTCGGATACGTGTTCTTCGGGTTCCAAAAGATGCTCGGGAACCAGCGGTTACCAAACTTGTGTAAAAGGCTCCAGTGGTTGTTATGTCTGGGGTTCTACCTCAAACTGTTCCACCAACTACAAATGCCAGAACGGCTCATGCGTTAAGTCCTGCTCGGATACGTGTTCTTCGGGTTCCAAGAAATGTTCCAGTAATACTGCTTATCAAACCTGCGTGAAAGGCTCCAGCGGTTGCTATGTCTGGGGTTCGGCCAACTCCTGTTCATCGGGCTACGCTTGCCAAAATGGCAGCTGTGTCAAGTCATGTTCGGACGTTTGTACGTCGGGATCGAAGAAATGTTCAAGTACCAACGCTTACCAATCCTGCGTGAAAGGTTCGAATGGGTGTTATGCTTGGGGTTCCACTTCTAGTTGTTCCACCGGCTACGCTTGTCAAAACGGAAGCTGCGTACGGAGCTGTTCCGACATATGTACATCCGGGTCCAGGCAATGTTCCGCCACCACTGCCTATCAAACTTGCGTGAAAGGCTCCGGTGGTTGTTATGTTTGGGGATCGGCAAATTCATGCTCCGCCGGCTACAAATGCCAAAACGGCTCGTGTATTAAATCTTGTTCGGATGTTTGTAGTTCTGGGTCAAAACAATGCGCGGGAACTGCCGGATATCAAATTTGCGTTAAAAACTCAATGGGCTGTTTTGCTTGGGGATCGGTTTCAAACTGTTCCACCGGCTACGCGTGCCAAAATGGCAGTTGTGTCAGGTCATGTTCCGACATATGCACTTCTGGCTCAAAGCAATGCTCGGGAACGAACGCTTATCAAACTTGTGTCAAAGGAAGTTCGGGTTGTTTTGCCTGGGGTTCTACCTCAAACTGTTCCACCGGCTACGCGTGTCAGAATGGCAGCTGTGTCAGGTCATGCTCCGATGTCTGTACTTCCGGATCCAAACAATGTTCGGGAACGAACGCATATCAAACTTGCGTCAAGGGAAGTTCGGGTTGCTATGTCTGGGGTTCTATCTCAAACTGTTCAACCGGCTACGCGTGTCAGAATGGTAGCTGCGTCAGATCATGCTCCGATGTCTGTACCTCCGGATCCAAACAATGCTCGGGAACAGGTGCTTATCAAACCTGTGTTAAAAGTTCCAGTGGCTGTTTTGCCTGGGGCTCGGCCAATTCCTGTTCCACCGGCTACGCTTGCCAAAATGGCAGCTGTGTTAGGTCATGTTCGGATCAATGCTCTTCCGGGTCCAGACAATGTTCGGGGACCAATGGCTACCAGGTTTGTGTTAAAGCATCGAACGGTTGCTATCAATGGAGTAATGCAACTAATTGTTCGACTGATTATATATGCCAAGATGGTTCCTGTATCAGATCGTGCTCCGATGTCTGTACGTCCGGATCCAAACAATGCTCGGGAACCAATGGTTACCAAACCTGTACTAAAGCAAGCTCCGGTTGCTACGTTTGGAGTTCAATTAATAATTGCAACAATGGTTACGCCTGCCAGAATGGAAGCTGTGTGTCTTCCTGCTCCGACGAGTGTACGAACGGGGAAAAAGAATGCTCCGGTGATACGGGCTACCGTATCTGTGGCAACTATGATAGCGACAAGTGCACTGAATGGGGTACGCCCAAAAACTGTTCTACTGGTTATGTATGCCAAGGCGGCAATTGTGTCCGATCTTGTTCCGACGAATGTTTGTCGGGCCAGAAACAATGCTCCGGTGATTCCGCATATCAGACTTGTCAAAAAAACTCGTCAGGTTGTTATGTTTGGGGTTCAGCCGCTAACTGTTCTTCCGGCTATGCTTGCCAAAATGGATTGTGTATCAAGTCATGCTCCGATGTCTGTACGTCCGGATCCAAACAATGCTCAGGAACTAACGGCTACCAAACTTGCGTGAAAGACTCCAGCGGTTGCTATGTCTGGGGTTCGACCTCAAACTGTTCCACCGGCTACGCGTGCCAGAATGGCAGTTGTGTCAGGTCATGCTCCGATGAATGTACTTCCGGATCCAAGCAATGTTCGGGAACCGGCGGCTACCAAACTTGCGTGAAAGGTTCCAGCGGTTGTTATGTTTGGGGTTCTACCACTGATTGCAACAATGGTTACGCCTGCCAGAATGGCAGCTGCGTTTCTTCCTGCTCCGACGAATGTATCAGCGGTGCCAAAGAATGTTCCGGCGATGCGGGCTATCGTATTTGCGGAAACTACGATTCCGATAAATGTTTGGAATGGGGTACGGTAAAAAACTGTACCAATAGTTATGTTTGCCAAGACGGGGTTTGCGTAAGATCCTGTTCCGACGAATGTTCGTTGGGCCAGAAACAATGCTCCGGAGATTCCGCTTATCAAATCTGCGCCAAGAACTCGCAGGGTTGTTCCGTTTGGGGTGTGTCAAAAGACTGTAGCTTTGGCTATGGTTGCCAGAATGGCAGCTGCGTAAATTCTTGTTCCGATGAATGTTCGCCCGGCGAAAAGGAATGCTCCGGCGATTCCGGATACAGGACTTGCGGAAAATATGATCTTGATTCTTGCTACGAATGGTCCGCGGTTAAAAATTGCTCAACTGGTTACGCTTGCCAGGATGGTGGCTGTGTTAAGGGCTGCAGCGACCAGTGTACTTTGGGAGACCACCAGTGCTCTGGTACTTCCGGCCGTACCTGCGGAAACTATGGTTCTAACTCATGCGCCGGGTGGAGCGGTTACGATAAGTGCAACGGCCAGTGCTACTTTTGTGGAGACGGAAAATGCAATTCCGACTGCGGAGAAACGAAAACCAGCTGCTCGAAAGATTGCGGAACCGATAAACCGACAGTCGATCTTGCTGGTCCCGGTTCCGTTTCTTGCCAAGGATCGGCTACCTTGACCTGGACCTCGACTAATGCCCAAACTTGCGCTGCTTCCGGCGGATGGTCGGGGGCCAAGGAAACATCCGGATCGGAAACGATCGACAATATTACAGCCAATAAAACTTTCACTCTTAAATGCACTGGTTTAGGCGGATCAACATCCGACAACATTGCTATCAGCGTAAAAACCGTCAACCCAAACGCCGATGCCGGAGATGATTTAAAGATCGATGAAAGTGAGGATATCCAGTTGGATGGTTCCAACTCGACTTCCGGTTCTGATGACAATGATTTAACTTACACCTGGACCTGTAACGGCGGAACCCTTGATAACGCCGATACCGCCCGGCCAACTTTCTTCGCAGCCGAAATATCACGCGACACGGTTTATACCTGTACCCTTAAAGTAACCAACAATTGCGGTAAAATCGATAGCGACACGGTCAATATAGCTGTAAAAAATATAGTAACCGGCCAATTTTCGGTGAATCTAAGCGTGAGCCCCGACAATGGCTGCGCGCCCTTGAATAATGTGGATCTCACGGCCAAGGTTTCCGACATCCAAGGAGACCAAGACAGTGAATATACCTACTACTTCTCTTGCGAAGGCGATGGAAATTGGGACAAAACCATCACTACTGCGGCCACGACCTACACGGCTCGCGATTTGTGTGATTATCAAACCGCCAACGATTATCGCGCTAAAGTGAAGGTTGAAGGATCCGAATCCGGCAAGGAAGCAACCGACAGTGTGATGATCGGAGCGAATGATTGCGGTCAAGAATTCACGGTCCGGCTCAAAACCGAGCCTACCGGCGGTTGTAAGCCCTTGAACAATGTAGATCTGATCGCCACGATCGCTAATTACGATAGCGCCGGTAATAATTCCGACGAATTCACTTATCGATTCGATTGTGATAACGATGGGAACTGGGATAAAACCATTACCACAAGCAATGATACTTATACTGCCAAAGACCTTTGCGATTACAAAACGGCGGCAACCCATACCGCCAAAGTTACGGTCGAGATCAACGGCAACGAAGCCAGTGATACCGTCGATGTGAAGGTAAAAAGTTGCGCGAGCACCGAATTTAATGTCGACCTCACGGCCCGCCCCGATAACGGGTGCGCGCCTTTGAGCAACGTCGATCTTACGGCTCATATAACCGGCTACGACAACCAGAGCGATGACGAGTATACCTATTATTTTGACTGCGAGGATGACGGAACATGGGACAAAACCATCACCACTACGGCCACGACCTACACGGCTCGCGGATTGTGCGACTACGATAGCGCTGATAATTATACCGCCAGGGTCAAAGTTGAAAATAGCGGCCGGTCGGATGAGGACTCTCTGGTAATAAATACCGATGATTGCGCCGGAGTGAACGGAAGAATTAAGGTTGATAAAACCGTAAGCAATCTTTCCCGCGGGGCCGGATACTTTGATTCGGTGAACGCCTTACCCGGCGATTTCGTCAATTTCAAAATCGTGATCGAAGCCGTGTCGGATAATGTACGAGAATTAAAAATCACTGATATTTTACCTAGAGGTATCTCCAATCCCCGCGATATCAGAATCGACGGACGGACGGTAAACAATGATCTGGCGAATGGTTTGACACTGGACGATCTTAATAACGGGGATACGGTAACCGTTTCGTTTACCGCTACCGTGGCCAAAGCGTCGGAGTTCAACTACGGACAAACGACTATCACCAACACCGCAACCGCGCGCGGCAAAGGTACCAGCGATTCCGATACGGCCGATGTGGTTGTCCAAAGGGCGGAAATCGAAGGTATTACCACGGTCTCAACCGGCTTTACCGATAATCCGTTTGTCGATTCCTTTGTGATCCCTCTAAGCCTATCGCTTCTCCTAATTTGGACGCTAAAAGCCAAAATTTTAGCTATTGAGGCTTGGCTTGATTTAAGACGCATTGCATTCACTAAATTCCAATCGCAAAAAAAGCTTGGGGCCAAAATAGCCCAATTAAAGGTAAAACGCATAACAGACCGTTTCATAGACTGACATCGTTTTCTCAGAATTGCCGGTCGGAGCTTAAGGTGATTACATAAACATACTTGACATTTTAAATAAATAATGTATAATATAGATAGTAATATAATATCCCGTATTATGCGGGGCGGAGCACCTAAGTCCTTCTCTGTTTCATTGAAACAGGAGACCAGGGGTTTCCTTCCTTCCGACAAAGCGGTAAGGAAGACGGCGGTTTTTTATTCCAAAAGAGTAATTAGCCTCCGGCGACTCTTTTTGTCCACAGGCAAACCCGTGGTTCGCAACAATAATAAAAAATGCCGAAGTTATCCCGAAAAGATCGCTTCGGAAAATATCATGATGTCCAAATCAATTACTTGTTTAACCGGTTATTTTTTAAAGGCAGCGGTAATCGCGTTGTCTATATTCGCAGTTGCCGTTGGCGTTTTTTACGCCAGTGGCGTTTCCGCTTGCGGAACCTGCTGTTTTGATGACGACTGCGGTGCCGGCAATGAATGTGTCGGAACAGGCGGCAGTACTTACTGCCGGAAAATAGTACCACCCTGCACCAGCATCTGCACGCCCGGCACGACCAAATGCGCTGACGACGTGTATTACAACGATTGCGTTAAAGGTTCCAACGGATGCTACACCTGGAGTTATCCTAAAAAATGCTCCGGGGGATATGTCTGCGATAATTGGATAAAATCTTCGACTTTCGGCACTTGTCAGCCCGAATGCCAAAACGAATGCACCGTTGGCCAGAAAGCCTGCGCTTCCGGCACGGCTTATAAATATTGCGGATTGAACGGAAAATCTTGTTTTCAATGGATAGCGGTCGAGTGCGGCGCCGGTAAAAAATGTGAATCCGGGGAATGCGTCGCATCTTGTAATAACGAATGCACCTCCGGCGCCAAGCGCTGCGCTAACGGCAAGGTGGAAACCTGCGGTAACTACGACACCGACACCTGCACCGAGTGGGGCTGCGCGGCCGATTGCCCGTCCGGACAAGTTTGCTCCGGCAGCGGACAGTGCATATCGACCTGCACCGACGAATGCTCTTTAGGCGACAAACGTTGCGCCAGTGGTGGCGGAGTGGAAGGTTGCGGACATTTTGACAGCGATTCCTGCCTCGATTGGGGCGGAACCGTGATGTGCGCGTCCGGCCAGACCTGCTCAAACGGCCAATGCGGTTGCACCAGCCACACGAAGAAACAATGCGATGGTAACAACCTGTATTGGTACGATTCCTGCAACAACAAACAAGAGCTTTACCAAGACTGCGGCGTAAGCCTTTGGACCGAAAATTACCGCTGTTCCGCCGACTGGACCCAAAGGGAAAGGATCAATCGGGGATGCTCTTACCAGCAATGCACCGAAACCAGGGAATGGGTAAACCAGGATAATTGCGCTCTAACAAATAAAAAATGCGATGGCGCACAATGCGTCACCAAATGTACCAACGAATGCTCGACCGCCGGAGCCAAGCGCTGTTCCAGTGGTCAGGTTCAGACCTGCGGCAACTACGACCTCGACGAATGCCTGGAATGGGGCGGAAATCAAAATTGCGCTGCCGGATCGGTTTGCCAAGGCGACGGAGTCTGCGAACATACCGCTAAGCCGGTGACTGTTGACCTTACCGGTCCTTCATCTGTCGTTTGCCAAGCCGGTTTCACTCTTACCTGGACTAGCACCAACGCGACCTCCTGCACGGCATCAGGCGCCTGGTCGGGGGTCAAGGCGGTGAGCGGCTCGGAGGCCCTGGGAACGATCGATGCTCCTAAAACCTATACTTTAAATTGTACCGGCGAAGACGGATCGGCAACCGATAGCGTGACGGTCACGGTTTCGGGCAATCTGCCCACGGCCAATGCCGGGCAAGATTTGGAAATCTACGAATCCGGATCAACGACCCTTAGCGGATCAGCCACGGGATCGGACTTGACCTATGCCTGGACTTGCAATGGCGGAAGCGTCGAGAACGCTTCCAGTGCCAATGCCACGTTCAAGGCCTCTACGGTCACTCAGGATACTTATTACGTCTGCACGCTAAAGGTTACCAATAGCTGCGGATCCGGCACCGACACCATGAATGTCTTGGTCAAGAACAAGGCCGATATCGGGCTGGACGCGACTTTAACGACCAGTACCAAGACCGGATGCGCGCCTATTAAAAAGGATAGCCTGACCGCCGAAGCTACCTTAACGGGCGGGAACGCGAGCGACGAGATCACTTATTACTTTGATTGTACCAACGACGGTACTTACGAAAAAACAATAACGACCACCGCCCGCAAATACACGGCTGCCGATCTTTGCGATTACACGGCCACCAGTGATTACACGGCCGCGGTCAAAACAACGGCTCTCGGCCTCACCGACACGGCGACGGCCATCGTTTCCGCGATAAGATGCGGAGGCGGCGGGGGATCCAACACGCCTTCGGTTTCGCTGAGCGGGAAACCCGATAACGGTTGCGCGCCGTTGAACGGCGTCGACCTGTACGCCGAACTCAGCACTCGGGGACACGATAGCGACGAATACACTTACTATTTCTCCTGCGATGGCGATGGCGATTGGGACAAAACGGTCACCGTCAGCACCGAGACCTATACCGCCAAGGATCTCTGCGATTATTCCAAGAGCGGCACCTACAAACCTTACGTTAAGGTGGTAAGCGACAATGGCGAGATCAATGTCAAGGATAACACTACGATCAGCGTGGAAAGCTGCGGCTCAACCCAAAAGGGCAATGTCTCGATCGATAAGCTGGTGAGCAACCTTTCGAACGGTACCGCTTACTCCGATTCGGTCGCGGCCGCTCCGGGCGACGTGGTTTCCTTTAAGATCAAGGTTGAAGCCTCGGGTGGGAATTTGAAAAACGTAGTCTTGACAGATATTCTCCCCAATGGCATCTCCAATGCCCAAGGCATTGCCGTTGACGGCACCAGGATTTCCGACAACTTAGTCTCGGGTATCGACCTGGGCAATATCGACAGCGGTGATTCCAAGACGATTACCTTTAATGCCTATGTGGCCTCAAAGGATAATTTCAACTTCGGACAGACTGTCCTTACCAACACGGCGAAAGCCACCTGCGATACGAATTCGTGCTCGGACTCCGACACGGCAACCGTATCGGTTTCCAAGACCATGGTTCAAGGCGCGACGACCGTATCTACCGGTTTCACCAACAATCCCTTCATTGATTCGTTCGTGATCCCGGCCGGCGTGGCTCTGTTCCTGATCTGGGCGTTCAAAGCCAAGCTCATCAAGTTCGAAGAGTGGCTGGACCAAAAGAAACGGAACTACCTGGTCTACAAATCCCGGAAAGTGCTTGATCTGCAACGGGCCAAACTCAAAGCCCAAAAGATTACCGACCGGTTCGTCTAAACCAGCCGGCTTACAAACCAAAAGGAGGGCGCACGCCCTCCTTTTGGGTAACGCCACCTTCCATCTTTAAATATTTTTTTAAAATGATACAATAAGCAATCCGGCGCAAGCCGTTATTAGGCATGGACGATTAGCTCAGTGGTAGAGCGTTCCGTTCACATCGGAAAGGCCACTGGTTCGAACCCAGTATCGTCCACAGAAAATAAGCAACAAAATAATTTAATAACCATGTCATCGGATCCCAATAAAAAAATCTGGCTTTTGTTCGACTGTCTTGATTGGCGTCTTCATCCGCAGCTGGAAAATCATTTTTTGGAACGCCACGACGGCTGCGACCTTTGCATTACGGCCGGATCGTTGAAAGGTTTGATAGAAGAGCCGACGCGCGCATATTTTTTGAACCAGATAGAGATTTCAAAAAAATTGCATAACTGTCAGGGTATCATCCTCACAATGCATATGGATTGCGGAGCCTATGGCGGTTCGGAGAGTTTCAAGGATAAAGAGACGGAAATCGAGCATTACAAAAATATCCTGGAGCAGGCGAAAACGATCATTTTATCCGCCTATCCGGACACGACTATAGAAAAATACATCATAGAGCTGGAACACAGCTATGTCGGATGGGAATCAAAACCAATATACGTCGGATAAAATGAAAGAAAAATTTCCGATATACTCGTTAGCAACCCTTTGCAATACCACCATCGGTATCGGAATTTTCGCGTTGCCCTATATCGCTTCACGAGTCGGGATTTGGGTCATGGCAGCCTATTTCCTGGTATTGGGTACCGTGGCGGTCGCCGTGCATTTGATGTTTGCCGAAGTCTCGCTGGCAACACCCGATTATAAAAGGTTTCCCGGATTTGCCAAGGTGCATTTGGGCGCGTGGGGCGAGAGAATAGCGCTTGTTTGCACGATTGTCGGATTTTTGGCATCGATGATCGCCTTCATGGTGATTGGCGGCCAATTCCTGCAAAGTTTTCTTTCTCCCTGGGTGAATGCGCCTGATAGCGTTTTTAGCGTTGTTTATTTTTTAGCCGGATCAATCCTGATCTATTTCGGGATAAACTTGGTTTCAAAAATAGAATTATGGGGACTGATCGCCTTTTTTTTGATCTTGGGCGCCATTACGATCGTTGGCCTGCCATTTTTCCAATTAAGCAATCTGTCGGCGAATTCAGGGAATCCCAAGGATTTTTTTCTGCCTTACGGGGCCGTGCTTTTTGCTTTATGGGCTTCGTCATCGATTCCCGAGGTTGAAGAAATGCTGGGTCGGGAAAAGCGAAAAAAATTTCTCAAACCAGTTATTTTTTGGTCTTCGGCAATATCTCTTTTCGCTTATTCCGTCTTTACCGTGATGATCCTTGGCCTCACCGGCCAAGCCACGACCGAATCGGCATTGATGGGCCTTAGGGCACTTTTTGGCGGTAATTTACTGGCGCTTTGTTTTTTATTCGGATTCATTACCAGCTTTACCTCGTTCATTATTATTGGTCTCACTTTAAAAAAAATCCTGGCTTACGATTTGAAGCTGGATAAGCGCGTGGCTTGGGTGGTTACGGTTCTTACTCCGCTTACGCTCTATCTGGCCGGAATCAAGGATTTTATTGCCATCTTCTCCTTTGTGGGCGGAATACTCTTAAGTATCGATGGAATAATGATTGTTTTGATGTATGAAAAAATTTGGCCGGATCGGAAATTCATCGCTTATCCCTTACTAATATTTTTTATCGGGGGTATAATTTACGAATTGGCCTATTCTTTCAGATAAGATGCAAGTTTATCGGATGAAATAAAGTTATGAGTTTTCACCAGTATGCTTTTTACCTATATTCTTTTTTTTATCATTACCTGTGTTGTAATATATTTTGCCGGTCAATGGATCATTGAAGGATTGGAGCGTGTCGCCAAATTCCTCGGATGGAAAGAATTCGTCGTGGCGTTCGTGCTTATGGCTTTCGCCGGAACCTTGCCCAACTTTTTTTTGGCGATTTTCGCCTTGGCGAATAAAATGCCCGAACTTTCCTTCGGAGACGTTGTGGGCGGCAACGTGGTGGACATGACATTGGTGATCGCGCTGGCCGCGCTTTTCGCGCGCGATGGGATTCCGGCCCGGGGGGCGACCTTCCAGACCAGCTCGCTTTTCACCGTGATATCCGCACTTTTGCCGCTCCTGCTTTTCATGGACGGAAGACTGTCGCGTTTCGATGGAGTCTTACTGCTTGGACTTTTCTTTTCTTATGTTTATTGGCTTTTTTCCAAGCAGGAACGTTTTAAAAAAGTCTACAATAACTACCAGGTTCCTCTTGCCAAACGCCTTCCTTTGTTTATGAGGGATATTGGAAAAATTTTGGCTGGCACGGTCCTTCTTATACTCATGGCCCAGGGAATCATTTTGGCGGCCAGCAGATTCTCTGTCGAATACAACTTACCGTTAGCCATGGTCGGAGTTTTGATCGTGGGACTTGGCAATTCATTCCCCGAGCTTTATTTTTCCATCGCCTCCGCGCGGAGAGGGGAAACGAGGATGATCTTGGGCGACCTGATGGGTGCCGTCATCATGCCCGCCACTTTGGTCCTGGGTTTAGTGGTAATCGTGTCTCCGATAACCATAGCCGATGTTTCTCTCTTCGCGACAGCGCGCTATTTTTTGATCGCCGCTTCTATCTTGTTTTTTGTCTTCATCCGGACCGGCCGGAAAGTTACCAAAAAAGAAGCGATTCTTTTATTGTCTGTTTACATTGCGTTTCTTATCTGCGAGATATTCATTAAGTAAATTTTTCGTTTTTAACTTTATCGGATATCTCACCGATCTTTTGCTTGATCGTGGCCGCTTTTTCGAACTGCAGATTGCGCCGGGCCAAGTCGAGTTGCGATTTAAGCTGTTTTAAATAATCTTTAAGAAATTCTTCGGTAGGAATTTTTTCTATTTGTTTGTCCTTGGCAGACAGTGAATCGTAAATATCCTTAACGATCTTGGTCGGCTCTACGTTATGCGCAGTATTATAATCTTTTTGAATTTGGCGCCGCCGGTTGGTTTCCTCGATAGCCCTGATCATTGATTTTGTCATTCGGTCGGCGTACATGATGATCCTGCCTTCCGGATGGCGCGAAGTACGGCCGATTATCTGTACCAAGGAAGTTTCGTCGCGCAAAAAGCCCTCCTTGTCGGCGTCAAAGATCGCGATCAGGGATACTTCCGGCAGATCGAGGCCTTCGCGCAGCAAATTAATACCCACTAGCACATCGTAGACGCCTTTTCGCAAATCAGCGAGGATTTTGGGGCGCGCCAGGGTTTTGATCTCGGAATGAAGATATTCGGCCTTGATTTTTTTTTGCTTTAAATGATCGGCTAAAGCTTCCGAAAGCCTTTTGGTGATGGTTAAGGCGAGTACCCGCTGGTTTTTCGCTTTTCGGATGACTATTTCGCGAAGAAAATCATCGATCTGACCAACGGTCGGACGGATTTCGATTTGCGGGTCCAAAAGAAACGTTGGGCGCACGATTTGGTCGGCGATGGTTTTGGAAACTCCTTTTTCATACTCGCCCGGCGTAGCGGACACAAAAACGGCCTGGTTTAGCTTTGACAAAAATTCCTCGTATTTCAAGGGCCGGTTATCGTAGGCCGAAGGTAAGCGGAAACCGTAATCGATCAGTGTTTTTTTTCGGGCGCGGTCTCCGACCTGCATGCCACGAATCTGCGGTATTGTAATATGCGACTCGTCAACCAAGACCACATAATCGTCGGGAAAATAATCAAGCAGAGTATAAGGGGCGCTATCCGGCTGGCGGAAATCGATGTGGCGGGAATAGTTTTCGATACCATGGCAATATCCGGTTTCCCGCATCATGGAAATATCGTATTCGGTCCGGCGCTTGATGCGCTCGGCCTCGATGATTTTGCCTTCTTTCTTTAGATCTTCGTGCGTTTTTTGCATTTCCAGGCTGATGTTCGATAAAGCGATATTCAGTTTCTCCTTGTCCGACAGCCAGAATTTTGCCGGCCAGATTTCGGCCTTTGCTACGCTTTTAAAGTCGCCGAAGGGAACCGACCCTTCAGCCAAACTCTTGATGCGGCTTCCTTCGATCTCGATCCTGATGATCCGGTCTTCACCGGATAGCCAGACGTCACAATAATTCATCCGCTTCCGGAATTTTCCGCGCCAAAGTTCGTAGTCGTTTCGTTCGTATTGCAAATCCAATAAATGCCCGAAAAGGTCGTGTTCGGTCATGTTTTGGCCGCGCGCCAGTTGCAACGCGTATTTTTTGTAAGTTTCGGGCGAACCCAGATTGTAAATACAGGAAACCGAGGCTACGACCAGCGAATCGCGGCGGGTGATCAAATGCTGGACCGTTTCATGCCGCATTCGGTCTATCTCCTCATTGATTTTGGAATCCTTTTCGATGTAAGTATCGGTTTGGGGGATATAAGCTTCCGGCTGATAATAGTCGTAAAAAGAAACAAAATAGGAAACCGCGTTTTCGGGAAAAAAGTTTTTGAATTCCTCGTACAGCTGGGCGGCCAGGGTTTTATTCGGAGAAATCACCAGGGTTGGGCGTTGGACCGCTTCCACCAGCTTTGCCATGGTAAATGTTTTGCCCGAACCGGTCACGCCAAGCAGGGTTTGGAATTCCACACCTTTTTTTACGCCCGCGACCAGTTTATCGATTGCCTGCGGCTGGTCGCCCTGCGGCTCGAATTTTGAAACGACCTTGAAGTTTTTTTCCATGTTTTTAAGGGTGATTAATTGACAAAATTTATTTTTTTGGTACAATATTAACAAATACGTACGCCGGAGGTTTTAAAAAATGATCTTTCAAATTAGCGTGTGGGCGGCTTATATATTGCTGAGTTTTGTGTCGACGATTGCGTTTTATGAAGCGCGCAGGCGTTCGCCGGCCCGGCTATCAACTTACGTTCTGGTTGTAATTGCCGGATTTGCCGCTTCGGGGATAGCGATCTGGGGTTTCGCGCTGGCGATAAGCAGGATTTCCGGTGGCGATCCGTATCCTTTAGTTCTAACGTTCAGCTTCCTGTGGTTTCTGGGAGCGGCGTTCGACCCTGCCGCGAAGTGTGGTGAAATCTTTTATACGATTCCGGAATAAAGCCTCTTTCAAGGCTTTTATTTTTTTTCGGAAAATATTTTCTTCCTTCTTTGTTTGTGGTAAGTGATCGCAAAACGGTGGGCTTCGTCGCGGACCCGCAAAAAGATGTCCCGCAAATCCCTGGGCAGCTTGTCGAGCAAAACATAACTTTTTGAAAATGGCGAAAAAACTTTTCCCGAGGACCGCTTGATCTTGGCTAGAGCGATAACAGGCGATTTAAGGCCTTTGGCGGCCTTCAGCTGGCCTTTTCCACCGTCCAAGAGTATTAGGTCGGCTTGAAGCCATTCCGGGTGTTTCTGGCGCCGCGATAATACTTCTTTAAGCGACGCCACATCGTTTTGACCTTCAATAGTTTTGATCTTGAACTTGCGATAATCGCCGGTCTTTCTTTTCGCTCCCTCGAACACGACCATGGAGCCAACCGCCAACGTACCGGAAATGTTGGAAATGTCATACCCTTCGATCCTTAAAGGCGCGCCCCGGTAAAGAGAAAGGATGCTAAATAGTGTATCGAGGGAATAGCGGTATTTTACGTTGGCGCGCCTGTTCACGCACGGAGCGGGACATAAGCCCAAGCTTTCGTAAAGACAGGGTTTTTTTGCCAAATTAACGCAACTTCGATAAGGAAATAATTTACGGATATCCTTTATTAATGTTTTCAATTCCGCGCCTCTCATGAACGGCCCGGCTTGGTAGTCCCATTCAAGATCCTTGGGTTGATGGGTAATAAATACCCGGGGGAATTTTTCCTTGCTTGCTACCACGTAAAAGTAGGCCTTATCATCCTTCCAAATGACGTTGAATTTTGGCTGGTATTTTTTGATCAGCTGTGATTCGACCAATAGCGCTTCATTTTCGTTCGCCGTTTCGATAAAATCGATACAAAAAACTTGCGGCATAAAATCCCAAGCGTGCTGTTCCGGACGCTGAAAATGGGACATTACCCGTTTTTTCAAATTGTTGGCCTTTCCGACATACAGGATATTTTCCTTGGCATCTTTAAGAATGTAAACCCCGAAACGATCCGGAAGCTCGTTGATCTGTTTTCTTAAACCAGGATCCAGGCTCATAGATATCTTGTAATTTTTGCCGGGCATCTGATCATTATAACAACTATTCTGGATTAGGCAACATCCCGACAAGCAGAAATTGCTTGTGTTATCGGGCGGGTCCATCCTTTACAATAAAATTATTTATGTTATTATATGGTCAGCAAATTTCAAAGGAGGATAAGGCAAAATGTTTACGCTACATTTTTGCGGCACCTGTGGATTTGACCACGATACCGAAGCAGCCGCGCTGGCATGTCAAGCTCAATGCGAGAAAAAGAGGCCACGCCCGATATTTAAACCAAGGCAAAGATTAACCATCCGGCAAGAATTCAGCACTTTCGTCTTCGATATTGTCATAAGAAGGGTCCTCTGGAACGGAAAACGCATCGAATACGATGTCGATAACGCGAACGCGAAAGCCAGTAATCCTCTGCCCGAAGATTATTTATTGGCAGCGGAGGTTAAATCATGAAGGAATACGTGACCAAAGACCAGGCAAACCAAATTCGCGAAGCGGTCCGGAATGGCCAGAAAATAGACCTGTCTGAAGGCGTCATAAAAGTGATACGATATGATATTTTATACCGCTATGCCCTTAATTCCGGCCAACTAAAACTGGAGGACCTTCAGAATATTTCAGAAGGACGGTGGGCCAATAACGAGGAATTCGTGGCCCAGTACCTGCCATTTTTAAATCTTGGCTTGGCCGACTGGCTGAGCGGACACATGAGGTACGCCATGGACGAGTTTCTTGATCAGGATATCAAGCCTAACTCGAAATTTATCCAATCCAATGTTTTCCCGTATTTGCGCCGATTGGCCTCAAAAATACGGGAAATATATCCGGATGGACGCTTATCCGGAGAAGAATCGCAAAAAGTCTGCCGGGTGATTAAAGCAACTCTGGCCGAAAAGAAACAGTAAGGACCAGAATTTGGTCCTTTTTGATTCTTGACAAATATTTTCGATGGTTTAAAAAGATAGAAACGAGGTGATTCGATTCCGGCATTCTATTTGGCGTGCATAGCAGCGGCTCTTGTGCTCGCTCATTTATTCGCTACAAGAAATAAACATGAGGATTGATGACATCGATCCTTTTTTAATTGACGATTTTAAAAAAAGATAGTATTAATTGCCTAGTGTTTCGCTCATTGACAATTGCAATAAAAAGCTCCGGAGGCGATGGAAACGAGCATTAAGCTGCTCATAGACGACGGTAGTAAAAAAGGAAAGCTAAGATTTTATGCGGAAAAGCGCGACACCAAACCCAGCTGGGTCGGAATGGCCGGACCGCTGACGTTTTTTTGCATCTGCCTGGCTCTTCTTGGTATTCCGCTCGGAATGGGTTTTGTACTGGTTTTTGGCTACTACTTTTTATACAAGAGGGGAGTCGAAATCGAAATCAGGGAGCTGGCGGAATTCAAAAAAACGCAAACGGTTAACGGATTAAAGGCGCGCCAGGTATCTGGCCACGATCCGTTCGATTTCACCTTTATCATCATTGCTCTCGGTTTTCCGTATTCGTACTATCTTCACAGCTATCTGCATTTAACCGATTCGCAGCTCAGCCTAGTTTTTACCGCGACAATGACGTTGCTTATTATGGGAAATACCTATGCCAAAAAATTAAGAATGAATTATACCTAAAACATCTTGACCGGCCTGATCCAAGCCGGTTTTTTGTTTGATTTATCCTATTTTCAAGGCTTCTGCCAATATCAGCACAAAGACCTTAACCTGGGTCTTTTACATTGGCGGATTTTTTACCGGCTAGTTTCCTTGACATATTTGATATAGCATGTTATACTATTTTTAAGGTGAGACGGAAATGAATGGAATGAATATGGACGAAGGGATAGCAGGCGTGAAAATAATGGAGGAAGGATATCGTCTTCTTGGTCTCATGATCCGGCAAGGCGAAAATATTGATGGCGTTGTAAAAAACGCCATGAATGCCGCCCTTTGCATCATGCTTGCTGTCGAAAACGGTGAACTTGATCCAAGCACCATAGTAGGACACGAATATCTCCAGTTCGAGAGAAACAAAAAAGCTACTCTCGAGTGGCTGTATGAAAAATTCGTGATGTGGTATCGCGACTGTTACCCGCTGCATGAAGAGTTTTTAGCCCTGGATTTTTTCATGGAAGCGGTCCGATACGGAACGGCTGATAACTGCGAAAGGGATAACGAAATTCGGAGTATTTTGCTGGCAATCTCGTTTGAGATGTCGGATCGGAAAAAAAAGATTTCCCGGCCTCAAGCCGGACTGATAAAAGATTCCGTAATGTGCATCAGACAAGCGCTCTCAATCGAGGGCGCATTTATTTTTTTTGATCAATTATATTATCAACAGGCGATTTTTTGGCAAAAAAAACGTGGCGTGCTAAGTAAGGCGTAGTACTTTAGAGGTATTTTATGTGTGAAAAGACAGGGGCCATCATAACAGCGCTTGCGATTCTTCCGGAAGCCAGGAAACAACTTCCGGGAGCCAGCGCCAAACTGATCATCGTTCTTGACCAATATCGAATAATTCCGGAGGAAATCGGATCGACAAAAATCGAGGTAAAGAAAATCGCGCGTAATGCTTTGATTGAGCGGACTTTAGCCCTTATGGCCGAGGCTGTGAAGTTTGAAAAAGATTTCGACATCTTGGTCAAAACCGCCGATTTTACGTTCAGCCAGCGGTCCATCGCGGAACGGCTGAAACGGAGCGTGCCGAGCGAAACCCTCGTAAATGAAGCCCGTTCGTTTCAAGTATTGTAGCGATGAAAGAGACATAGACCATGTCCCTTTTTTTATTCCAAACATCAATTATCGGCAGTATCGGAGCTTGCCGTGCGCATCCTTGGAAAATATTGACGGATAGTATATAATAAATTGCTTTAAACATTTCCCATGGATAAAAATTTCATTGAACTTAAAAACGTTGCTGTCCACAACCTCAAGAATATCGATCTTAAGATACCGAAAAACAAATTGGTAGTGATCTGCGGGATCTCGGGCTCGGGAAAATCTTCTTTGGCGTTCGACACGATCTTCCAGGAAGGTCAGCGCCGTTATCTCGAAAGCTTGTCTTCATACGCGCGGCAGTTTTTGGGCGGCATGAAAAAACCCGACGTGGAACGGATCGATGGCCTATCCCCGACGGTCGCGGTCAATCAAAAAACCATCACTTCCAATCCCAGATCTACGGTGGGCACGCTGACGGAAATTTATGACTATCTTCGCTTGATCTACGCCCATATCGGAAAACCGCATTGTCCCAATTGCGGAAAACCCGTGGTATCGCAAACCCCTAACCGTATCGCCGAAAACGTTTTTCGGGCAGCTTCGCAAACCGAAATTTTGATCATGGCCTCCGTTATCGCCCATAAAAAAGGTCAGCATCAGGGAACGCTCGAGGAGATCTATCGCGCCGGATGGCCTAAGATCCGGATCGATGGGATCCTTTACTCGACCGATGAGGCCAAAGACAAGATTCTGGACCGCCAAAAAACCCATAACATCGAAGTAGTGATCGATAAATTCGACATGCGTAATTATGTTAATGGGGTTGAGATAGATAAAAAGAAAATGTCCAAAGCCGAAACCGAAGCCTTGGCCCGCAAGAAAAAAAAGCTTGAGAATTTGGTCAAAGAGGAAAAGGAAAAGATCCTGCTCTCGGTTAAAAAGGGGTTGGAAATGGGCAAGGGGAGGATCATACTTTATTCAAAGACCGGCGATAAGGAAAAAGAAACCATATTCTCAAGCCATTTTTCCTGCAATGACTGCCAAGTATCTTTGCCCGTGATCGAACCCAAGATTTTTTCGTTCAATAACCCGTTCGGCGCTTGCGGCACCTGCCAAGGGTTGGGAAAACTTTTAAAGATCAATCCCGAACTGATGATCAATTCCGGCCTTTCTCTCAACGAAGGGGCCATTCTGCCCTGGTACAATCTCGGCCGCTGGTCGCAACGCTCATTGGCCGTTCCTTATCAAAAATGGTCGCTGGAGAATCTGGCGGAACGACTCGGTTTCTCTCTGGATAAACCGTTTAAAACTCTTTCCGAGGAACTTCAGGCCACGGTGCTTTTTGGAAACGAAAAATATCCTAACTACGAAGGAATCGTGCCCAGGATGGAACGGACCTATCACGAAACAACGTCGGAATTCCTGCGGGCGGAAATCTCAAAGTACATGACCGAGATATCCTGCCCCGACTGTCATGGAGCGCGCTTGGCCCGGGAACCGCTGGCAGTAAAGATCGACGACAAGAATATTTTTGAATTATCGTCAATGCCTGTCCGGGAAGAAATACCTTTTTTCAAGAACTTGGACGCAAAGTTAAGCGAACGGGACCGGGACATCGCCCAGCCATTGATCAAGGAAATTGTCAAAAGGCTAAGCTTTTTAGTGGAGGTTGGCGTTGATTATATCGACCTGGCGCGCGAAGCAACCACGCTTTCGGTTGGGGAAAACCAACGCATTCGGCTGGCCTGCCAGCTTGGATCGGCCCTTTCGGGCGTGATTTACGTTCTCGACGAGCCGACCGTCGGTTTGCACCAGCGCGATGTTGAACGTCTGATCAAGGCCTTGCGCGAACTTCAAAACCTGCAAAATACCGTGATTGTCGTCGAACACGACGAACAAGTAATGAAAAATGCCGACTGGATCATTGAGATCGGACCAGGAGCCGGAAAATTGGGCGGCAAGGTGGTTTTTGAAGGCACTTATCAACATTTACTTAAGGCAAAAACCCTGACGGGAAAATACTTGTCGCGTGAACTCACGATCGGGACCGGTTTTCCCAAAAAAACGATTGATAAGGATACAAAATGGCTGGAACTCACTGGGGCCGATCAATTCAGTTTGAAAAATGTCGATTTAAAGATCCCTCTGGAAAAATTGACTTGCGTCGGCGGGGTATCCGGATCGGGAAAAAGCACACTCGTTATCGAAACCCTGGCCCGGATCCTCCAAAAAGAATTTTACGGAGCGCGCGCCCAACCCGGAACCTATAAAGAGCTGAAAGGCACCGAGAATATCAACAAGGTGGTCTTGGTGGACCAAAGCCCAATCGGCAAAACCCCCCGATCCAACCCCGCGACCTACACCGGATTATTTAACCATATGCGGGAACTTTACGCGCGGTCGCGCGATGCCCAGATCAAAGGCTTTTCGCCAGGTCATTTTTCGTTCAATACCAAGCTTGGCCGGTGCCCGGTTTGCCAGGGTGAAGGTTTCCAGAAGGTGGAGATGTATTTTCTGCCCGACGTTTACGTCGAATGCGAACAATGCAAAGGACAACGGTTCACTTCCGAAGTATTGAACGTAAAATACCGGGAAAAAAGCATCGCGGATGTTTTGGCCATGAGCATCGAGGAATCCCGGAACTTTTTTTCCGAGATACCGATGATCCGGGAACGTCTTCAGCTGTTGGTCGATATCGGTCTGGGTTATTTACAGCTGGGACAAAGCGCGCCAAGCCTTTCGGGCGGAGAAGCCCAAAGGATCAAACTGGCTTTTGAGCTGTCCAAGCGCGATACCGGACGCACTATTTATATTTTGGATGAGCCGACAGTCGGCCTTCACTTCGACGATACCAAAAAATTGCTGTTCATTCTGCGCCGGCTGGTCGAAAAGGGAAACTCGGTGGTTATCATCGAACACAATCCGCAAGTACTCATGGAAGGGGATTGGGTGGTCGAACTTGGCCCCGAGGGCGGGGATCGCGGAGGCCGGATCGTCTTCCAGGGTACACCCGCTGAATTGAAACACGCCAAAACCTGGACCGCCAAGTTTTTGGATTAGCCTTCTTGCTTGATCGACTTCGGATCAGTCGAATTGTTTTTTGTGTTATAATCAGTCAAGGATATTCTATCAGGTGAAATGATAAAATCAGAGACCAACTCTTTTATATTTGGAGCGGCTATTTTTTTATTTTCATTTTTGGCTTTCAATACTTGCCAGGCGGCCTTGGTTCCCTGTGGCGGGCCGGGCCAGCACGCCTGCACGATCTGCGACCTATTTACCTTGACCCAAACGACATTGAAATATGCCGTATTCGTTCTTGTTCCCGCTTTAATCGCTTTTTGGCTGGTTGCGGCCGGCATGTATTACCTGGGGTCGCAGGGTGACGCGAAGAAGCTGGCAACCGCCGGCAAGCTCATTAAGGCGACAGGATTCGGAACAGTGATCCTTTTTACCGGATGGGTTTTTGTGAACACGTTTTTCGCTTTTCTGGGCATCGCCGAATGGAACGGCCTTAAGCTCAATGAAAGCTGGTGGAAAATCAGCGCCAAATGCGGAGCGATGGAACTTGCCGCCGAATCATGCGGGGATGGGATCGTTCAGGACGGCGAAGAATGTGAGCCCAATATGTCGGTCGCCGATTGCCAAGCCCGGTCCGGCTTTAGCGTTAATGAATGCGAAAAGATGATAAGCCGCTGTTCGCCCGACTGCACCTTGGTCGCCGCCGGAGACGAGGAAATAACCGACGATGAGAACAGTGGTGGCGACAATGAAAATTTATTCGACTATTGTGCGTTGCCTATCTATCAACGCGACCTTAAGAAAGCGAATGCGGAAGCGGTAAAAGCGACCAAAATAATGCCGGAAAAAGGCGTTAATTGCCTGGACGCCTGCAAAAAAATAAAAAAAACCTGTTTCGGCGTAGGTTCTTATGATGAATTGAATTGCAGTTTCCTTTATGTGGTACCGCCTTGCTGTTGGCAAGATTTGCTATGTAAAAACGACAATAACGAGCCACTGCCTCCTTGCAAACCGAGTTACGAAGCAGAAGCTGTCGCAGATTGCGAATATTCATCGCTAGATTTATTTCCTAAGAATTGTAAAAATAAAGATTTTACAATTTTTTCTCTTGGTAATCGTTGCGAAGCCGCAACAATTATGAAGGCAGAAATCGATGCTGAAACGTATTTGGCGAACACCTGCGCCGACGAGGGCGAATACAAAGCTGTCGAAAAAAACTGCTCAAAGGTCCATCAAGTCCGATCCGGTTCGGCTTTTTGCTATTGCCGCTAAACATGGATAAAAAAACAAAAATTGTTCTGATATCTATCGCGATCATCGTGCTCCTTTTGATATTTTTTTTCTGGATCATGGTCTTCGGCAACCGGGAAAACACCGAACCGTCCGGAAAAACAACGTTAGAGAATAAGACGGCAGAAACCGAAAATACAGGCGCAACAATCGCACCACTGATCACCGAATCCGGATGCCAGGATATCGAGGCTCCGGACGAAAAAAGGATTTGCCAAAACATGGAGTTAATGGGCCGCGCCATAGCTAATGACGATACGCAGTCTTGCGACAGGATTTCCAACGCCGAATACCGCGACCACTGCCTTAGAATAGTGAGCCAAACCGAAAAAAACGTAAGCGGTTGCCGCCAGATCGCGGCTAAAGAATGGGAAAATGTCTGCATCATGGAAATTGCCTACAATAGCGACGACCCGGCAATTTGTGGCCAGATCGATTATCCTTATACCAAGATAAAATGCAAAGCCCAAATCAATTCAAGACGGGCCAAAGATAACAACAATATGGATGCTTGCCTGGCGCTTCCCAAAGCATCGGTTTTCCGCAATTTTTGCATCTGGACGCTAGCCGAGAAAAATGGCGTCAAGATATGCGAGGCCATAAAAAAAGCGGAGGATAAGTACGTATGTGCGGACTGGTATTATCTCAACCTGGCAGCTGAAAACGCGGATACATCCATTTGCGGGAAAATTCAGTCGGTTTCATACAAAAAAACTTGTTTAAAGATTGTTGAAGCCGCCCGATCCGGTTCGACGATGCATTTTGATTCCGACAATGACGGCCTTAACGATCTGCGCGAGCTCTCAATGAACCTTGATCCTTTTTCGGACGATTCGGATAGAGATGGCGTGTCTGACTACGTTGAGCTTTTTAACTACCATTCCGACCCGCTCAATCCCGACACCGACGGCGACAAGCGGATCGACGGGGAAGAGCTAGGGCAGGGAAAAGACATTAACGTGCCCGACTGATCTCCGGTTCGCGAAATCGGAAAAATCGCTTTATGGGCGGTTTTTCGTTTAAATAATCGCCGCGCATTGAGATGTATTTTGATTTATCCCGGACCTGAGCCATAATTAAGGTAAAGTAAAGCATGAAGAAGCAATTCGGGCAATTTTTTACGACCAATTCCGATTATATCCTGCAGGGAATGGAGAAATTCGTGGCGGGCAAAGAAGTAATCGATCCGTTCGCAGGCAATCGGGATCTTATCGGGTGGGCGTCAAAAAACCGGGCGAAGTTCGCGTCGGGTTTTGATTGCGATCAAAAATACGTTGACAATGTCGCAGTCGGTTATCGTGATTCAATCAATGATCCGGGAAAATACAAATTTGTCTGTACCAATCCTCCCTATCTTCACAAAAATAAGGCAAGTAAGGTGATAAAAGACAGGTTTTTTAACGGAACATACTCCGGCTTTGAGGATTTGTATCAAATATCTATTTTTTCCATTTTGAATAGCGAAGAGGGGATTTTGATCGTTCCGCTAAATTTTTTGTGTGCCAAAAACTCCAAAAAAATAAGATCCCTTTTTTTTGCCAAATTCAAGATTGTTAAATTAAACATATTTTCCGGACAAGTGTTTGACGATACGACATACAACGTAATTTCTTTATATTTCAGAAAAAAAACCGATCGTAGCGAGAAAAATAAAATTACCGCCTTAATCCTGCCCGAAAACCAAAAAGTGGATTTTTGCGTCGAAAAAAAGTACGATTGGCAATTAGGCGGCGCTTTTACCAATAAAGTAAAAGATTCGCCAAACCGGCTGGGAGTCTTCCGTTTGACCGAAAGTTATTTAAAATCGGGCGACGTCAAGACGGAATTGGCTTTTCAAAACATTAAAGACAAAAAATCCGTACTGATCAGCGGGGAAAATAAAAGAATAATCAACCGCAATATTTTAACTTTACGGGCAATCGACAGTAAAAATGGAAAAAAAATCCAGCTTGAAGACATAAGACAATACGGAATATCCGGCCTGGTCGGCAAGGTAAGCTCCCGCAACATGGCTCATTTGATCTTTAAAGAAGAAGTTTCCATTGTAACACAGATGGAATTGATGAATAAATTCAACGAGAGGCTGAATAAAGAAAGAGCAAAATATTCTTCATTTTTTTTGACCAATTTCCGGGATAACAACCGAAAACGAATTTCCTTCGATTTTGTCTACAATTTTTTAAATTATCTTTATTGGTGCGATGCCCCGCAAGCTAGACTTCGGAGTACCGCGCCAAAGACATAAACCAATGGACGACACCACTTTGTTCCTTTTCGCGTTATTGCTGGCGGCAATCGCCGCTCAAACTTATTTTTTGTTGCGCAAAAAGCCGGAAAAGAAGGATGACGGGGCGCTTTTGATGTTGCAGCAACAGATCGGCCGGATATCCGAAACACTGGACAATAAATTGTCGGAGTCGAGCAAAAACATGCGCGAACATATGGGATTTAACAGCCAGATGCTCCAGCAACAGTTCTCGGAAAGCGCCAAGATCATCCAGGACGTATCAAAAAAGCTTACCGAGCTGGACAATACCAACAAACAGGTGGTTGGTTTTGCCGAACAGCTTCAATCTTTGGAAAACATTTTAAAGAACCCGAAACAGCGGGGGATTTTGGGGGAGTACTATTTGGAAACGGTTCTAAAGAATGTTCTGCCGCCCAAATCCTTCCAGATGCAATACAAATTCGCCAATGACGAGATTGTCGACGCGGTTGTTTTCGTCAAGGACAAGATTATTCCCATTGATTCCAAATTTTCCCTTGAAAATTACAACAAGATTGTTTGCGAAAAAGACGCGGCCCGCAGAACGGAACTGGAAAAATTATTTAAACAGGATCTGAAAAACCGAATCGACGAAACCTCAAAATACATCAGGCCTAATGAAAATACCACGGAATTCGCTTTTATGTTCATACCCTCCGAAGGAATTTTTTACGATCTGATCTCGAATCAAGTCGGAGCGATTAAAGCCAACACCCAAGATCTCGTCGAATACGCTTTCCGGGACAAACGGGTGATCATCGTTTCCCCAACGTCGTTTCTCGCTTATTTGCAAACCGTTCTTCAGGGGCTGCGGGCTTTGCAGATCGAAGAATCGGCCAAGGAGATCCGCAAACGGGTCGAAATGTTGGAAAAACACCTTCTGGCCTACGCCGAATATCTCCAAAAGCTCGGAACGCATCTTTCCACCTCGGTTAACGCCTATAATGGAGCTTGCAAGGAATTCACCAAGATCGACAAGGATGTCTTAAAAATCACCGACGGCGAGCGCGAAAAGCTCGAAATGACGCAAATCGATAAACCAACCGTAGATTAAAAATTAATTATTAATAACGGAAAAATCTAAAAAAGTAAAAATTTGATTCATCCTGAATCATATCTCCGGATCACGTGGAATAGTTTGACTTTTTTGCCGAAGTATTATAATATGAACGGGTTAGGAAATTAAACCAAATCTCAATATTATGATAGCTGTGATCAAAACCGGCGGAAAACAATATATTGTTAAGGCTGGACAAAAGTTAAAAGTAGAAAAGATCGAAGGGGATGAAGGAAAGGAAATAACCTTTTCCGAGGTTTTGCTCGTCCAAAACGACGAAAAATTAGCCATCGGCCAACCAACCGTTGAGGGAGCGACCGTTACGGCCGCTATTTTAAAACAAGGCAAGGGGGTTAAAGTGATTGCTTTTAAATACAAGGCAAAAAAACGCTATCACCGAAAAAAAGGACATCGCCAACGCTTCACGGAAGTCGAGATCAAATCGATCGACACCAAATAGATCTTAATACAATTTTAAAAACACAAAAAACGCCGTAATTAGGGCGTTTTTTGTTTTAGGCCGAATACCAGAATAAGGCTATTTCCTGGTTATCCACATGCCCCTCTTGACAAGAACCACCCGGTGGAAGTAAAATGAAATTGTTCCTACCTACTATTTTTTTAGTTCATTATGCACCAGTACCTTTCCTTCGTTTTTTTCTCTTGATATAGCCCACGAATATTCGCGGGCTTTTCTTTATAAGAATAAATTTAAGGCGGAAAAACGCAATTCGATCTGATCCAATCGGGATTTTCTTGGTGTTAAATCATTTCCGCCCGTTAAGAGCCGATGACAGCGTCTCTTCATCGGCGTATTCCAGCTCTCCGCCAAAGGGTAGGCCAAGGCCAAGCCGGGTAATTTTTACCCCGGCGGGCTTGAGCATTCTTTCCAAATAAAGAATCGCGGCTTGGCCGTCGGGAGTGGGATTGATGGCCAGAACGATTTCTTTCAAAGCCTTGTTATGGCTTACCCGTTTTTCCAATTCCATGATCCGTTCGGTATCGGTTGGTTCGCGGCGCAAGCTGGAGAGCGGAGCGCCCAAAACAAAATAACGGCCCTTGAATGTTTTGATCTTTTCGATCGAGGCCAGATCGGTCTCGTTGGCTACGACACAGAGCAGGCTATTGTCGCGCCGGGTATCGGAACAAATACCGCAAATCTCTTTTTCCGATTCGTAAACGTTAAAACAAAGCCGGCAGCATTTGACGTTTTTTTTGACGTTTGAAATCGCTAAAACCAGTTCATCAATTTCTGATTTACTTTTTCCGATCAAATAAAAGGCGAAACGGGCCGCGGTTCGCGGTCCAACCGTCGGAAGTTTGGAAAATTGCTCGATCAGTTTTTGAATGCTTGGCGAATACATACAATGGAAAGCTAGAAAAGCAAGAAAAGCTGGAACAGCGAGAAAAGCTAAAATATCGGCTCTAATTCTTACTCTTCTTGCTGTTAGCGCTTTTCTCGCCGTTCCCGCTATGTTTCATATTCCTGGTAACGTTTCTCGATATTTTTGAAGCTGACGGTTTGATCGTCGAAGAAAGTCTCGATCTTGCCAACCGGGCCATTGCGGTGCTTGGCAACGATGATCTCGGCAATGCCTTTTTTCTCGGAATTCTCCCGGTAGCGATCCTCCCGGTAAATAAACATCACCACATCGGCATCTTGTTCGATAGCGCCCGATTCGCGGAGGTCGGAAAGCTTGGGGATGGAAGGAACGCGCTGTTCCACAGCGCGGGACAGCTGGGAGATCACCAGCACGGGAATGTTCAGTTCGCGGGCGAGCCCTTTGAGAGCCCTTGAATTTTCCGAAACCTGTTGGACCGGGCTGGCCAGCCGGTTAAGCGGCTCCATTAATTGCAAATAGTCGATCACAAGCAAGCCTAACCCCTTTTCAGCCTGAAGCCGGCGGCTTAGAGCCTTCATTTGAAGCACCGAAGGCGAGCCAACGTCGTCGATATAGATAGGTAGTTCCGAAAGGACGCCTAAAGCCCTTTGGATCCTGACAAAATCATTCTCGTCGCCTTCGCTGGACAATTTTCCGGTCCTGATCTTCCAAAGATCAACCCCGGAGATGGAAGAGATCAAGCGGTCGACGATCTGGTCTTTCGACATTTCCAAAGAGAATATCCCGACCGTTATCTTTTCATTATAGGCGATATTCTGCGCGATATTGACAGCCAAGGTTGATTTTCCCATGGAGGGACGGGCGGCCAGAACAACCAAGTCGGATTTCTGCAGACCGGAAAGCAATTTATCCAGATCCGTATAACCGGTAGCCAAACCGCGAGTCGCCTTTCCCTGCGAAAGTTTTTCGATCCGCTCGAACGCTTCGGGAAGGGTATCTTTGACCAAGGTAAAATTCTGGGCCACGCCCCGCTGGGCAATGGCAAAGATTTTTCTTTCCGCTTCGTCCAAGACCTCGCTCAATTCATCGGACTCGTTATAGCCAAGCTGTTCTATTTCTTGCGAAGCCGAGATCAAATCGCGCAAAATCCGTTTGCGCTGAACGTTATGGGCGTAAGATACGACATGACTGGTGCTGGGTACCAGGTTGATCGTTTCGGTGAGATAAGCGTTGCCGCCGATTTTTCCCAGCAGGCCCTTTTCCTTTAGGCGATTGGATACCGAAAGAAAATCTATCGGCTCGCCTTTTTCGAAAAGCTCCTGGCAAACCAGATAGATCTCTTTGTGTCCGGGCTTGTAAAAATCTTCGGGTCCCAAAAAATCAACGATTTTTATTATCGCCGACCTATCGATCATCAGACAACCGATCACCGATTGCTCCAATTCAACGCTTTGGGGCGGGATCTCCAGATTGTGCGGCACCTCGATCTTTTTTTTCGCGTATTTGTAGTCCATGGTGGTTTGAGGTGTGGTCATTCCGGAATGATAGATAAAACACCAATGACCGGCCTAGTATTACAATACTAACAAAGGAAAATTGCTTTGGCAAACTCAAGATAACACCTCAAAACAAGCGAAAATCATCCTTGGAGCTTGAAAAAAATTGCCTTTATCATAAATTGGGCTAAGCTGACGAAAAAGGGTGAGAGTTTTAGATTGAGATTGACCGAATTGGTTTTATTGATATTTTTAGTATTATTAGGCGGTTCATTGGTAGCGGGAAGCATTTACAGTGTCACAAACGCGCAAGTAGTGGATTTTGACAGCTGGCTAACCCTTGGCACATTCATAGCTTATGCGATATCCGCCGTCATCCAATATTTTGTGCCGATAAGAATATAAAGCGGGAAACCCGCTTTTTTTGTGATTGTTGTGTTGACTTTCTTGTTTATTTATGCTATAATCTAGGCAGCTCAATGGAGTGATATGATGGGTTCGTTCATAAAGTTGATACTGGCTTTTCTGATCTTATTTGGAGCAAGCCAGCCAGGTATAGCCTTTAGACCGATAGACCAGCCGATGGCAATGCCAATGGTCCTTAATGACGGACCATGCGACCGTCAGCAGACCTGTGACCGTCAGGCAGAGCAAGGATCAATGTATTTCCTTACGCTAAGATATGTCGATGGAGAAGCTTATATGGCGCTGGACAGCATCAGCGTCATCGAAGGAAACGCTCCCGACTATAAGAGCGGGGGAAACTGGTATTTTCAACTCATTGACGAGCAGCAACGGGTTCTTGAAGAAGGACACTTCCAGTACACGGGCCTGATTTGTTCCGATTCCATCGGACCGAATGGCGAATGGACCGGAAGTTGTAGTCCCGGCGCTACGCCCCTTAATTTGGAAATACCTTATAACAAGCTGGGTACCGATATTACCGTTTATGATGACACCGGAACAGTGAGATTCGGGCCCTACGATGTAAGAGGTATGTAGAGTGAATATGAAAGCAGCTGCTTAAACAGAGCTGCTTTTTACGATAACCGAAAAAAATCAAGGTTGACAAAATGTAGAAAATATTAGATAATATAGGCACGGCAATAATTTAGGAGGTTGGCATGATTAGAATTTTTAGCGTGTGGGCAATATTGTTTCTTCTGGCGGCAAGCAGTCAAGCCGGAGGCGATTCGAACGGAAATGAGCTTTCGGATGGAACAATAGTCTCTTTGGGGCAAACCTATCCCACGAACTTGCATTACGAGGCCGATATCGCTTTTAACGGCGGTAAAATGTCCCTGAAGGACATAAGGGCGGATAATTTTCCCGCAACCGCCGCTACGTATGAAGGAGAGGGCGCCGAATGCAGTGAACCGGGAACCGATAGGATACCTTCGAAGTATTCGGAGAATATCGCCGTGGTCCTATGTAAATATCCCGACGAGACCTATCTCGAAAACGTCGGGGAGTTCGGAACCTGTGGCAAAAGCCTTAGCAGCACGCGCGACCGGGATTATTACCTGGAAATGCAAAACTCAACCGGCGGATTTCTGCTATCGTGTTCTTTTACTTTCACGATAGCCACCCAGTGCTTTGACTGTCAGTCGGAAGAATCCGGCCGGTCCAACCATTGTGAAAGCGCCGACCGATTCGATTTTTTACTGTCCATTCCTTACCACGAAGACGCCAAAACAATTAAAATTTTCGAGGTGGGCAAGGATAAGAAGAAAAAAACGGTTCTTTCGATCGGTGTATCGAAGTTCGAAAACTCGCCCCAAAGTTTCGAATGAGCATATCAGGCAAAGCGGTTAATCAAAACCGCTTTTTTCTTGAGAAAAAATTACCTTGATTTTTTTTCGTCAAGCGCTTATCATACAACAAGATCGAAGACCGGAGGAATAAGTTGCAAAATAGTAAAATCCTGCTTTATGCAGACCGGAGTATCTGGTTCATTGGTTTCCTCTGCTTACTTATCGTGACTTTCGGTTATTACTGGGGAATGCCCACCGAAACCCGCGCCTATTTCGCGGTCGCTTGGTTCATTCTTTGGTCATTATCCATCCTTGTCGGCCTACCGGTGATAAGAGTGGCAAAGTTCATTGAAAGACGCAGAAGCTGAAAGAACGGCAACGAGCTGTTCTTTTTTTACTCTACCCCTCAGCTAAAGCTCGGGATACTTTTAAAAGCAAGGCCGAACATTGGAGCCGTTTGGCCAAACAGCTCCAAAAGGTTGGATATTATCTATCAACAAGTTAAAGAATTAATCATCCGGCATACTGAATTGTCTCGGATGGCCGTCGTTGCTGACGAGTGCGACGTCCTAAAAACTCCGCGTCATCACTGCCGGCGTAGCCGTAAAAATCAAAGCCACCGGACTTAAGTCCATTGGTTGATTACTTATCTTGCGTTTTTAGGAATTTTAGTCATAATAACGCCAGTTCTTAAAAATTCGGAGGAATGAATTAATGTCGAAACGCGTCGACCCGCTTATTATTTTAATGTTCGAGTTCAGTTTGTACGCTATAACGTGCATAATGCCTTTTAAATTTGCGCCTGATTTTACCGATCCGGCAATGATCGCATTGCTTTTTGTCGGTTCAATCGGATATTTGGGAGCGATAATGCTAGCATCAGGCGTCCAGATGAACGGTTTGAGCATGCAGAAAAGAATAGGCGGAATTTTGGACATCAATTTGATTATGTGTGGTATCTCGATCGCCATGTTTTTGATAATTCTGATAAAAACGGCGGCTAGCCCTTTTTTGATCGTGCTTAATATTGGAGTCATAGCCCTTCTGATGGTAATGCTTGACCGCTTCCGATCGATAAAAAAAGAGTGCGACCGTAATCCGCCGGTTTAATTGTTTACCGAAAACGAACAGCAATAAGGTGTTCTTTGTTTAGCTTTTTGGCAAAATATTGTTTTTTTCCGGAAAACACGGCAAGATCAATAAAGGCATTAGCTCCTTAAACGAAACGGAGGCGGAAAAATGATCGTTAAGAATCTGTCCGGCTATATAGTCGCAATTATCGCGGCGTTCATACTCTGTATCGGCCTTGCAGTCGGGCCAATGCACGTTATTTCCAGACACACCCAGATTTTAATCGTAATGGCCGGTTTTCTAATATGGCATTTGGACATATTGCTCATTAATCCGATCACAAGATTGTATCTCTGTATACAAAAAATCAGGCACGGTGGCTAAACCGTGCTTTTTTGTTCAATTTGTCAAATCTTTTTTATTTTGGAACCGGTAGGCGTATCTTCAATTAAATAACCGGCGGCTCCGGCCTGCCCACGCAACTCATCGCTTTTGGCCCAGTCTTTATTCCGGCGCGCCTGTTCGCGCTGCCGGGCAAGCTCCAAAATCCCGGCCGGGATCGCTTCGGCCTTAACCGAATTTAGCTTGAAACCCAACACCCGGTCGAAATCGAGCAGCAAAGCCAGTTTTTCGGCTTGGACAAAATTCTGGTCTTTGGCCGCCTGCCAAAGGACAGCCAGCGCTTTGGGCATATTGAGGTCATCTTCGATGGCGGCAGTAAATTGCGCCTTGTAATCAAGCGCTTGCTCGGAATATTCCGCCGGAATTTCCTTGACGGCGGTTTTCAGCATCCGCACTTTATCGTACAGGGATTTTAGCGCGCTATCGGCGGCTTCAATGGATTCCCAGGAAAAGGAAAGAGGAATGCGGTAGTGGGTGGTAAAGCATAAATAACGGTACGCCAAAGGATTAATCCCTTTTTTAACCAGATCATCGACGAGCACGATATTACCCGAAGACTTGGCAATCTTTTCGCCCTTTAAATTGAGATATTCGCCGTGCAACCAGTAATTGCACATCGGACCGCCGTAGACGGCCTCGGCCTGTGCGATCTCGTTGGTATGGTGAATCAGGATATGGTCGATGCCGCCGCAATGGATATCGAAAGGTATGCCCAGATTATCACAGGACATCACGACACATTCGGTATGCCAACCCGGAAATCCCTTACCCCAGGGCGAATCCCATTCCATTTGCCTTTTGACTCCGGCCGGAGTCAGCTTCCAAAGCGCGAAATCCGGATCGTTTTTCTTGCCCGCGACTACTTCCACCCGGGCTCTCGTCTTAATATCCAATTTGTTCGGCCAAAGCCGGCCGTAATTTTCCAATTTGGCGGTATCGAAATAAACGCCGTCCTCGATCACATAAGTAAATCCTTTTTCTTCGAGTTTTTTAATGAGATCGATCTGTTCTTTGATCGTATCGGTGGCTTTTACCCAAACATCGGGCTCTTCGATATTGAGCGTTCCAAGGTCTTTTTTAAAAGCGTCGGTATACATTTTCGCGATCTCCCAAACCGATTTGTTCTCTCGCGCGGCGCCTTTTTCCATTTTATCCTCGCCCGTATTCTCATCGCTGGTCAAGTGTCCCACATCCGTTATATTCATCACGTGCTTGGCTTTATAACCCGCGTACTCCAAAACTCTTTTAAGAACGTCTTCAAAAATGTAAGTGCGCAAATTCCCGACATGGGCGTACCAGTAAACCGTGGGCCCGCACGTGTACATTGAGACAGCGCCGGGCTTGATCGGTTTAAACTCCTCTTTTTTCCTCGTAAGGCTATTATAAAGCTTGATCATTTTTATTATTATCGATCATTGATGATTGATCGTTAGGCAGATTAACAAATATTAACAAAAAGAAAATTTTGCGCAATGAGTATTGACGTATAAAAGTAAAAAGTGGATAATGCCTTAAAGTACTTTTACAATCAAACATCGCGAGGTAAGGAAATGGCAGCTAGCACGATTTTTAACAAACCTAGCGTAGATTCGCGAGAGGAACTGATCTTTGTTCTGATCGATGGGCAGAATTTCCGATATAAATTGCCGAATTGGACCAATCTCCAGGTGGACTATTTTAAACTTGCAAAGGTCTTTTACAAAGAAGAATCCGAAGAAATGGTCGCGAAAAGAATGAGGATCATTTATTTCGATATGTTTTTAGTGGAAAAATCGGCCACCGAATTTCCGACACTGGAAGCCAAAAATGGCTTCATAAACGGTCTTCAGGACAAAGGAGTGAAAGTCGAGACCTGTGATATAAACAATTTGCCGGTGAAGAAGAACGGAAAAAAAGATTTCAACATGGATCGTTTCATCATTCAAAACCTGGAAATAGTCTCCGATGACCCCGAAGTAAGCCATATTATTTTATTGTCGGGAGACGGCGATTTCTACCAGCATTTGAGGCGCGCCGCCAATAACGGCAAACGCGTTTCCGTAGTCGCGATCCGCAACAGCCTAAATCCTAAGATGATAAATGATGAAGATGTTGAGGTGGTGTATTTTGAAGAAGTAAAAAAATTGCTTACCGAGTAAATCTGTGTTGACTTTTATTTTTAAAATGTTATTATATTTTTAGAAACGGGCTTTGCCCGCGAATGGATAATTGATCAAAGAGGGATTGAATGAAAGCAATACTTAATTACACCGGACTGGAAATAGATTTCAGTCGGACGGAACCGGAATTGTGGCTAAACGACAAACCCGCGCTTACAGGCAATTCTGCCTTTATAGCGATAACAGCCTTAAGGCAAGTTTTAGGCGCATGCCGGCGCCAAATCCTTGACGGCGGGTTTACGCTCCGATACATCGGAAGCCAAAAGCTCATTGGGCCAGGGAAAGTTCAAAGGTTTCTAGCCACGCAGCCCCTCACGCAGGTCGGCTTGTATGAATATTTGGTAGCCGCCTAAAACAATAGGGAAGCTTAAAGCTTCCCTTTAATTTCCGTAAGAAATAAAAACGTTCGCCCCGGAAGGGGTTTTTAAATTAAAAAAGCTTTTACTCCTATTCGAAAACCGGCGTACTCAAGTATTTTTCACCGCGATCGGGGAAGATCGTAACGATCGTGCCTTTTTTCATTTTTTTGGCAATGGAACGCGCGACAAAAAACATTGCGCCGGAGCTCGCTCCGACCAGCAAGCCGGATTTTTTCGCCAGCTCCCTGGTCATTTCGAAAGAATCGATATCGCTTACCTCAACGATGGCATCGATCAGAGATTTCGCGTGATTGCCGCAGGGCAGGCTAGGTTCAAGGACCGGAGGGACGTATCCTTCTTTGATTGATTTCAATCCCTCGATCTTGCAGCCAAGAACGGGTTGAACTCCGATTACGACCGCTTTCGGAAATTTCTCCTTGATGCGTTTTCCGATGCCGGTGATCGTCCCGCCGGTTCCAATACCGCCTACGAAATAATCGATCTTTCCTTTGACTTGCTCCAGGATCTCTTTGCCGGTAGTCCGATAATGGGCGTTGCAGTTTTCCTGGTTCTCAAACTGGTTGAGCATCACCAGGTTTTTGTCTTTTTCGACCAGCGCTTTGGTCATCTTGATGGCGGCATCGCGCCATTCCTCGGGTTTTACCAGAATCAGCTCGGCGCCGAAAGCTTTGATCATTTTGCGCCGTTCGATACTCATTGATTCGGGCATGACAATCTTGATTTTATATCCTTTGACAGCCGCCACCATCGCGAGAGCGATCCCGGTATTGCCGCTGGTCGGTTCGATTATGGTTTTTCCTTTGGTTAGGACGCCCGCTCGTTCCGCTTTTTCCACCATGGCAAGCGCGATGCGGTCCTTGGTTGATCCGGTTGGATTGAATCCTTCCAGTTTCGCGAAAATTTTGACTTTGGGGTTGTCGTTTTCTATTTCGATCAACGGTGTTTTTCCGATGTATTGAAGTATGTTGTTCTTTTTCATAATTTTTTTGTTCTTGCTTCAAATGAATTCAATTTTTTCCTTCAATAAAAAAGCCTCTTTGAGGCAAACAGATTTCAACTAAAATTAGAAATCTTCTTGCCTAAAAGAGGCTGATACAGTATTTAGAGCGGTTATTGATGACGGCAGGTTGATTTCCCATGGGATTATAATAAATTATCAAAACGGTCTTTGATTGTCAATCAAAGAATCGCGTGATAAAATGGCGTAAGGTTTAATAATTCCCGATTTAACCGGCAAGAAGACAAATATATGAAAAAAATCGACCTGCTTATCGCCGCCGGCATTGGCGCCGTTACGGCTGTTTATTTCTGGAGTTTGTTCGGTCAGCCCGGAATAGTGGAAAAACTTGGCGGCCTGGAAGGCTTATTATGGCTTTTGATCCCGCTTTTTGCTTTTTTGGCTCCCTTATGTTTGTGGATCGCCTTCCTGATCGGGAAAAAATACTTGTTCATTTTCCAGCTGGCTAAGTTTTTGCTGATCGGGGTACTGGCCACGATTTTTGATTTGGGTACGCTTAGCGCTTTTATCGCTTATTTCGGGATTAGTTCCGGCGTCACCTACCTGGCATTCAAAGCAGTTTCTTTTATGATCGCCACGGTATTAAAATACATACCGGACAAATTTTGGGCTTTTAAAAAGCCTGAAACTGCGCAAATGAGCAAAGAGTTTTACCAATTTTTCGCCGTAACCCTTACGGGCTTGATTATTAACGTATCGATAGCGCACCTCATCGTAAACGTCTTGGGACCGCAATTCGGCCTGCCGGCGGCGTTGTGGGGAAATCTAGGCGGCATTGGAGCGGTGATCATTACCTTCGCGTGGAACTTCGTTGGTTATAAATTCTTTGTATTCAAGAAATAAGTAAAAAAAGCGCTAACGGCAAGAAAGCGAGAATAGCTTGAATTTGATCCAATGCTTTCCCGCTCTTCTTGCTGTTCCAACTTTTCCTGCTGTTCCCGCTTTATCAATTTATTCACATGGAAAATCTAGTTTTATACCGTAAATACCGTCCCCAAGTCTTCGCCGAAGTGGCCGGACAGGATCACATCATCCAAACCCTATGTAATTCCATTAAAAGCGGGCGCGTTTCGCATGCTTATTTGTTTTCCGGGCCTCGGGGTTGCGGAAAAACCACGACCGCGCGGATCATGGCCAAAGCTTTAAACTGCCAGGATCGGAAAGTAGGCAATTGCGAACCGTGCGGCAAATGCTCTTCCTGCCTTGAGATCACGAACGGAAATTCCCTGGATTTGATCGAGATCGATGCGGCCTCGCACCGGGGAATCGATGATATTCGCGAGCTTCGCGATGGCATTAAATACGTTCCGTCAAAATCAAAATACAAGGTTTTCATCATCGATGAATGCCACCAATTGTCAAAAGACGCGGCCAACGCTTTACTTAAGACACTGGAAGAACCGCCGGCCCACGCTATCTTCATTCTGGCAACAACCGAACTCCACAAAATGCTGCCGACCATTCTTTCCCGTTGCCAGCGCTTTGACTTCCGCAAATTAAAGATCGATGAACTGGTGCACCGGCTGAAGGGATTGGCGGAAAAGGAAAACGTTAAGATCGACAAAGCGGCGCTGGAACTGGTGGCGATCAACGCGGGGGGGTCGGTCCGGGACGCCGAAAGCCTCTTGGGACAGGTTTTGGTTTTTTCGGGAATAAAAGGCGGAAAAGAAACGATCAAAGCCGGGGACATCCGTGATCTTTTGGGTATCGTGGAAATTAAATTCATCGGTGATTTTATCGATCTTTTGACCGCCAAAAAAGCAGCCGAAGCGATTGCTTTTTTAAACGGAATCACCGATAAGGGTTTTGACCTCCAGGAATTCAATAAAAGCGCCCTTAATTATCTCCGTCACGGATTGATCATGAGCCTGGCTGGATTAAGCGACAGCGAAAGCGCCGGCCTGCTTTTGGCCTCCGGCCTGACCAACGAGGAATTCGCGCGCCTGAAACAACAAGCGTCGGAACTCAAAATCGAAAGACTGCGAAAAATCATCGAATTGTTTCTGGGCGCCCAGGAAAAGATCCGCTACTCTCCCATACCCCAACTGCCGCTGGAGCTGGCCATTATCGAGGCCTGCGACGCGGTGTAATTCCGGATTTTATGATCGTTTAAAAAAAGCCTCGTTTGATACGAGGCAGTTTATAACTTCGGTCTTTACCTAATTTCGAAAAATCGGTTTAAACGTTCCGGCTTTTCGCTGTTCGGCAATCGCGCGGGCGGCTTTAAGCTTCGCCTCGGAATCGCCGGACTCGAACGCCGCTAATTCCTCGGGCGTAAATTGGCGCCGCATATCCTCATTAAACTCGTCATCGGTTTGACCTCTTTCTCCGGTCGTGCAGTCGCACAGATAGCGGCCGCAATTTGGGCATAATCCAGGCATTTTTACCTCCAAGCAATTTAATTCAAGCGTACAATAGGTGTAAAGCACGCTCGGCGATTTGAAACGTCGGAACGAAAGTTCCGGCTTTTCGTTGTTCGGCAATCGCCTGCGCGACGGCGATTTTTTTGGCATCGTCGCCAGTATTCCAAGCCTCTAGTTCTTCTTTGGTGATATCGCGCCGCAGGTCTTCAAAAAACTCGCCATCGGTTTGGCCCCTTTCTTTTGCGGTATGGTCGCATAAGAACCTTCCGCACGTTGGACATAAACCCGCCATTTTTACCTCCGATCGCTGGTTCCCGAAATTACTTTCGAGACCATTACGATATCATGCTTTTTTGGTTTGTCAATAAACAACCGCTAACTTCGATATCTTGGCTTTAAAGAAAAAAATTGAGGCATTTTTTGATGCCTCTTTCTGGAACTTTATTGTCGTGTCGTTCCCTTTGAAATACTCTTCGGAGTATTCAAAGTTGACTGCGACCTCATCCAGAACCGTCTCGTTGTGGAACAACATTATCTTTTGGATTTTGCCTACCGATTCCCAGAGCCAAACCTCGACTTCGAAAGGACCACGGCTCACCGGATTATAGAGATTGTAGCGGGGATCTTTCATCCGCCTGATCTCGTTTGCATCCGGACCGATACGTTGAGATGCATTTCCAAGCTCTCCAACAACGAGCACAGAGTAATTCCACATATCATCAGTGAAATAATCTTGGTCCGTTGTAATCTCCACCCCAACCCAAGTCTGGGGCATCCGATAGTTACCTGTAAAGTCGAAGGTAACCTCGCTTATATTCATGTCGCTACCGTTCTCGACAGCCGCGGCTTGGAAAACCGTTGCCATCGCTATCACCATTAAAAACAAACTGACTTTCGTTTTCACAATCTCACCTTATCAGCTTTATTACCAATATTTTAGCATTAATTGCTACAAATGTCAGGTAAAATAAAACCACTGGTTTCAGCGGTTTCAAGACAGCCTATTCACCAATGTGCCATAAGTTAAGAGCAGAAAAACGTAGCCGGCGACACGTACGCCAACCCTGAATGTGCGTTTAGCGTCCAGCTGGCTGCCAACCCAAATTCCACAAGGAATCGATGTCAAAAAAACCAGCATAACCCAGTGGAATCCAGCGATAAGCGACATGCCTAGCGTTAATTCCAGCATCCAGACTATCCCGAACGCCGCTCCGACAACCATCGGCGGGCGACCCTCATACCATTTGAACCGTTCCTCTATCGCTTGCACAGTATAACCTCCGCTTCAGTGTTTCAATCTCCTGTAATATAACACACAGCACGTGTTTTGTCAAATTAATCGCTGTTGCAAACTGTTGGATATATACCCGCCAAAAAACAGCGTTGATTATTTTATAGACCACGGGTAAACCCGTGGCACATAAAATAATGAGAAGTCCAGAGGATACTTCCGCTGGTCGCCCGGCGTGGTCTTATACCACGCCCGGCGAAAAAACATTTGGAAAATATAACATTGATTTTATCTCAATTTGATAGTATGATAATGGCGTCAGTTTTTGCGGGATCGTCTAATGGTAGGACAACGGACTTTGAATCCGTTTATCATGGTTCGAATCCATGTCCCGCAGCCAAGTGTTTCGGAAATATTAGGCTTAAAAAATCGTAAAAAAAGAGCATGCTAGTGCATGCAGTTTTAGTGACCGGACAACCATTGCTCCATGGTTTCTGTCCACTTTATAATATTTGCGGATACTATTCCGCTAGAGAATCCTGTTCCCTTAGTATCTTTGACTATGCCAACGTCCTCTTTTTCCGGATCAATCATACTATACCGGGAAGGCCCATGGTATATGAACAGTTTTTCATTTACCACGGCTGATTTTTCCAATTTTACTTTACCAGCACCAACCGCCTCAATCAACCTTTTAGCGGTTTCAAACATTATTCTTAAGCTTTCCGACTCTTCAGCCGTTGGCTCTTGCCCGTAGTTATTTCGAGATGACACTTTTTCACCATTTATATTCTAATATGCAATATTAATTATGTCAATATTATAATTACTATAAGTGTATTTCCCGACAAAGTTTAATTTAGCTAATTCTGTTCTCACCTCGTTCGTCTTGGACGCCCTTCCCATTTAGTCGCCTTGGCAATGTAAAACGAAAGGGGAATTTCGCCAATAAAAAAACGGAGGCGGGCGAAGCTCCGTTATTTGATCGGGGGTTATGATAAGTCCCAGATACGGCCCATAAGGAAAACTGTGATCGCAACAACCCAAATACCGCCGAGAAAGGCTATATAGAACAAATATATGACAACTTCCAACCCCTTTGGAGATAGCCAAGCAAAGCTAATAATCAAATAACAGAGGTAAACTGCAATCAAAATCGGGTCGCCCCACCGGTAAATGAATTTTGATTTTGGGGGCGGCGGCGCGAGTTCAGTCTTTAAGCGGCGCGGGTTTTTGGAAGATACTTTGAGCTTCGGTTCCGGTTTGGGTGAGAGCGACCGTTTTAATTCACGTGCTTTTCTTCGTTCTTCTTTACGTAGTTCAATGATGTACTCGTCAGTATCGGGTAAATCATTTCGCAATCGCATTCCTCCATTCGATGATGATGATTATTATTAATCTTATTACCGTCATTGTCAATATCGTTCTTTGGTCTAAATGCCGCCGCTTCAACCAAACAACCAATAAATAAAAGATCTCGTCAAAATTGATACCACCGCCTAAAAAAACGAGAAACCAGGCGGATGAATGTAACCATGGCAGAGCGCTTTTCTTTTGCTTTTTTCCGAGCAGTTGCAGGCTGATGAAGGCTTATTGCGCAGCCGTTGACATAGTATAAATTTTCAACTATAGATCAAAAAGAGGTGAATTCGCAAATGGTTGAGCAAAGAGACATTAGTAAGGTTGACCTAAAGATATTGCAAGTTTGTATTCCCGGGTTAACGCACGATGAAATAGTACTTCACGTCGGTATTAAAGCAACCTTTGGAATGCTGACGAAAGAAAGACTGAAGCCCTATATCGATGAAACTGTGAATCCGAGTAAGGATGCCATTATCCACACTACCAACATGGCGGGAATGGAAGTTCTTTCGTGCCACGGGATCACATTTTAATTTGCTTGAGACCCCGAGACGATGAAGATAGAAGGCTGTGCGGAAAAAACCGCACCGGCTTTTTTTATATTACAGCAATCCTAATTATTTCTGCCTAGCGATAAAAAAGTTTCCACATCGTCTCACGCAGCCAGTAAGCGAGTGAAGGCAAGCGCAGTATCCAGTGCTAGCAAGCGGCGGGAAACGATTTCTCTCGAATTGCGAATTTTTGGACGCCTCAAGAAAAGCCAAAAACCGCCGTATCCGGCGGTTTTTTGTTCCGGGCTCGTTTCATTTTTGGCAATCCCTGTAATAGTTTGGCATGTATTGAGCGAAATCAAACCGCGCACACTATATTTCTTTATCGATAGTCTCAAAGAAAAGCTTTGTGAATTCGAATTTTTTATCAGCAATTCTTTTAGATTCTTCCAAGTTTAGCTTAGTATAAAGACCAAGTCTTTTGTTTTTATATTCTTCCTTGGCTTCTGCTAAGCCTAAACCTTTTTCGCCTGCGGCCATAAAACCCCTTGCAATACCTACGGCTCCTAACATATCTATAGTGTCGCAATCTTGAACAATTTTCGCTTCGATGGTCTCGGGTTTATCAATCTTTAAGCAATAATGAGTATTTATACAATGAACAACATTTTCAATCTCCTTATCTGTAAAGCCTTTTAAGAGTTCTTTTGCACTATCAGGATTATTTTTTTTAAATTCATGAAGTAAAATTGAAGCCTCTATTACTTTCCAATTACCTTTATGCGCAGAGTTTAATTCTTTGGCATATTTTAATGATCTCTCGACATGAGAATAATCATGAGAACCTTTTAATTCTTTTTTAGCAAGCTCATGAAGAGTTTCCATAATGATTTTATTGTTTTGTGATATAATATCAAATCACTATTGCATTGTCTAATGCAATTCCAACGACATCCCAGACGGCCAGCACATCATTGCAAAATACTATACATGAACGAAATAACACTTCACAAACAATGGGTTGTTAAGGCTCCCCTAAATGATGTATTCGGAATAATGACCGACTTTGAAAAATTTCCGGAGCATTTTCCAAAGGTCGCTGAATCAATACGGATCAACAAGCGTGTTGGAAATTATGTAGAGATGGACGCAACCGTAAGATCATTCGGTAAAAGGTTTCAGGTGAAGATGAAGACTCAAATTCTCCCGGGGAAGGGCTTCATTTCGGATAATGACAGTTATCAGTTTGGGACTTCCGGACATGAAGAGATGTTGTTATCTCCACACGCCAAAGGAACTTTGATTGACTATACCTATCAAGTCACCATTCATAAAAAATGGCTAGGTATAATCGCCGTACCTCTGCTTCGCTGGTATTCGATGAAATACTGGGAAAAAGCAGTTATTGATCGGCTTAAGAAGATCCTTGAGAAATAATGGTTTCAACATTGTCCAAGGCTTTCAGCAAAATTCCCCAGTTATGCAAAAACCAAGATATTTATGGTAATATGCGCCTTGTATGACCATTGCCAACTTAAAAAAGCTCATACAGGAAATTGTTACCGAGGCGCAACGGTTAAACGTTGCGCATACTTCTGATAAGAAAGCGCCGGTTAACTACGCGTGTATTTTCGCGCAGAATGAAACGGAATACGAAGAATTGATCAATTTGGCCCATCAGCTCGGTCCAACAGTACAAGAAACCGCGATGGGACCAGTGTTCCACATCACTCCGCTATCAACTGCGGCCGGCACTTTGGAGCTGGTAAAAATACGACGGCCGGATCCGAAGCGCCCGGAAAAGGGAGACGCGGATTTTACGGTGGCAAATTACGAAAGTTTTAAGAAGACATATCTTGGCCAACCGGGATTCGGAGTTATCAAGCGTTCAGAAATGGAAATGATCGAGCTGATCGATCCGTCGTATAAGGCTCTTGCTTACTTCTCTTATCCCACACTTGCTACTGTTCTGAAAATCGATCTCGGCGAGAAAACTCATCGCAATTAATTTCCGATGGTTTTTTTAAACAAATTAAACATAAATCTTTACCAAGGCCGCTCCAACATCATCTTAGACAACCCATTTTATCGGGTTATGAAAACGAAAAAATCAATCTTATGAAATTATATTTTGCGCGCCACGGAGAAACAAACAGTAATCTGCAAAAAAGCGTTGTAAGTTTTAACGACCAGTTAACCGCTCTCGGATGCAAACAGGCCCAGGAGTTAGCCGAACGGGTTTCCGACAATTGTATCGATATAATTCTTGCCAGTCCGCATAAACGGACAAAAGAAACGTCCGAAATTGTCGCTAAAAAAATTAACGTAAACATTCGGGAAATTGCTCTTTTGGGCGAAAAAAAATGGCCGAGCTCAATCGAAGGCAAACTACTAAACGATCCGGAAGTTGAAAAAGTTTTTGATCTGCTAAAAGAAAAAAATAATTCCGACCCAAGCTGGCATTACGCCGACGAAGAAAATTTTCTCGATGTAAAAAAAAGAGCTCAACTTTTCGTTGAATATGTTTCCGGTTTGGCTCAAAATAATATTTTGGCCATATCCCATGAATATTTCATAAAAACAGTCATAGCGACCATGATGTTCGACGATCAACTCACATACGATATCTTCAGACGTTTTTTTCATTTTACCTCTCTGGCCAACACATCGTTGACATTATGTGCGAAAGAACAAACTGTTTGGAAATTAGTTACGTTAAACGCTCAAAAATAGACCTATAAATATCCTCACTTTGTCTTTGTCTGATTTGCCATTAAGGACTCGTCGCTGTTTGACAATTTATTAACTGAGTGTTATGGGAAGCATGGTGGAATACATGATTAGCGAGAAGACGTACCAATTGGTCCTTTCGGGGCAGCGCGGGGGCAAGTATTTTACTCTTGCGCAAAGTCCGGCTGGATGTGAATATAACAAGGCTGATCGATATTTCTTGGCCATAGAAGGGGGGTGTTTCAGGGAAGTTAGCCCGGCAATATTTAATGATTATCGTGAAGATATGGAGTTGCACATCATTCACGAAACCCATCCCTGCGGTTCGATAGATGAACTAACGGAATGGGCGAATAAGTCTTGCCACGGACGCGTCCATTAGGTCGGGGTTTAATACCGCGATGCGGAGTTAATCTTAAAATACAATTTTTATTAATCGTCGGATAGCAAGTGGCATCTGGCGGTTTTTTTTATTCAAACTTGACTATTTATAAATAATAGTGTTATAATATTAACCATGACTTTAGCAAACTTCGTTGGCAGAGGTTAAAAGATGAATCGTGATACCGATAATCAAAACCCTTCCGGGGAAAAAGCGGACAAAAAGGCCTATCTTTACCATTTGCTACCCAGGCCCTTGCGGGGCAATACTCTTTATCCGCTTAATGCGTTGAAAGAAAAGTTTCCGGATATTTACGAACAGGAATTCGGTAAATATGCCGGCCGCGAGCATCTGACCCGGCAGCGGATACCCAGGCTCGGTTGTCTATGGAATGACGTTTTGCATTTATCACCGGTCAGTCCGTTAAAAATCAAACAAGCCCTGATCACAGCCGGGAGTGACCCAAATTTTACGATTAGTTGCTACCGAATCGACCCGGCAATGATCGAGGCGCGAAATGCCGTCGTATATTTATTCGACAACGAGAGGGACATAATGGAAGAGAATGATTTTATGGCCTACGATCCCTCCGAAATTGCCGAATTTTCGCCGATGCCGCCAGCAACCATAGATTATTACCGGAAAATGATCGGTAAAGGCCAATGGCCGCTGATTTATCATCGCATCCCGCACATATTGTTCAAGGGAACGCTGAATATCACGGATCTGCCGATCGTCTCTGTTTAATTCAGCCAAAAAAATATACCGCTAGCCTGAAAAGCGCATCGTGTTAAAAACGATGCTTTTTGTTAACGAAATATACCGCCTGTTATGCCTCGGAGTTTTGGGTTAATCATAAATAATAGATTTTATGTTATGCTGATGTTGGTGCTATTAATATCAAAATAACCATGAAAAAAATATCCATTGTGCTTGCGGTGGCGGCCCTTGTCGTTGTTGGAATCGGGATTGGCCTCTATATTCCGAAGCTGTACGAAACCAATGAAGCGATCCCGCCCCAGAACACCCAAACCCAAACTATCCCGAATCAAAATAATAATCCGACAAGTACGCCAAAAGACGAAAACCCGGTTGTTGAACCACAGACTCAAACCCCGGAAAATAAAGAACAAACGGTTATCGGAAAATCGGTCGAGGGACGCGATATCACCGCCTATCATTTTGGCACGGGCGAAAAAGAAATTCTTTTTGTCGGCGGCATCCACGGCGGATACGCTTGGAACACGGCGCTCCTTGCTTACCAGGTAATGGATTACCTGAAAGCAAACCCTAGCGTGATCCCCGGTAGCATTAAAGTAACGGTCATTCCCGTACTGAACCCGGACGGCTTGAATAAAGTCGTAAGTGTTACCGGCCGCTTTAGCGCCACCGATGTTTCATCGTCGCCGGCCGCGAAGGTGTCGGGCCGCTTCAATGACCACACCGTGGATATCAACCGGAATTTCGACTGCGGCTGGAAAGCAACCGGAACCTGGCAAAACAAGACCGTCAGCGGCGGAACCGCGCCGTTCTCCGAACCCGAGAGCGCGGCGATCAGAGATTATGCCCAGGCTCACAAGCTGACCGCGGTAATCGCCTGGTATAGCTCCGGCGGCGGCGTATATTCATCAAGTTGCGGCAACGGCATTTTGCCTGAAACTCAAACGATCACGGATATTTACGCCAAAGCCTCCGGGTACCAAGCCTATAAAAACTTCGAATCTTACCAAGTATCCGGCGATATGACCGACTGGTTTGCCAAAAATAGCGTTCCCGCGATCGGCGTGCTCCTTTCCACGGACAATAATGTTGAATGGGACAAGAACGTAGCGGGCATTAAAGCGCTTTTCGAACATTACGCTCAATGAAATTCAAGCAACTCATAATCGCTTTTTTTTGCCTTGCCGCGCTTGGCGCTGCTTTGTTCGTGTTTTTCGCTTCACAGAGAGTATGGAAGGTTGAGGTGCCAAAACCCGCTCACGAGCCCACTGCGCCTACGCAGACGCCAGCGGAGACCAAAGTCCCGGGTCCGATGCGCAAGGTATTGGGTCTGTCCGTGGAAAACCGCGAAATCGAGTCTTTTACCTTTGGCAACGGCCCAACCCAGCTAGTTTTTATCGGCGGCATACACGGCGGCTATGAGTGGAACAGTGTGATCCTGGCGTACGACTTAATTGATTATCTCAACCAGAATCCGGAATTCATTCCCAATAATCTGGCTATCACGATTATTCCGTCCGCGAATCCCGACGGAGACTTTAAGATAACTGGCAAGGAAAGCCGTTTTAGTGTGACCGATATTCCGCCCGGTTCCAATGTGGCCGGAAGGCTCAATGCCCATTCCGTCGACCTCAACCGCAATTTTGACTGTGGCTGGAAGCCGGAGGGTGTCTGGCAAAACAAGACCGTTAGCGGAGGAACCGCGCCGTTCTCCGAACCCGAAAGCGCGGCGATCAAGCAATTTGTTTTGGAAACTAAACCAGCCGCCGTTATTTTCTGGCACAGCCAGGCTAACGCCATCTATGGCTCGCAGTGCGGCGGCGATATGCTTCCGGAAACCTTGGCTATAATGAACGCTTATTCGGGTGCGTCGGGATACCCGGCGCTTACTACTTTTGACCAATATGAGGTCTCGGGCGATGCCACCGACTGGCTTGCCTCCATTGACATACCGGCATTCAGCGTGGAGCTTAAAACCCATAAAACCATCGAGTGGGAACAGAATTTAGCCGGCATCAAGGCACTGGTTAAATTCTACGGAAACAAAAAGTAAAGAGCATATTTAAATGAATCCAAAATCCAAAAAAATTCATCTCGATACTGATTTTGGCGGAGATATTGATGATATCTGCGCTTTGGCGTTTTTGTTAAAATCGCCAGAAGTCGAAATTACCGGCATCACAACGGTCGCGGAAAATGGCGGCATAAGAGCGGGCCAGGTCCTATATACCCTAAAAATTTCCGGGCGGACCGGTTTACCGGTTAAGGCCGGCGCCGATAATGCCTCCGGTTTTTATCCTATTCATCTTGGCCTGCCATCCGAAGAACGGTATTGGCCCGAACCGATAACGGCGCTGATAAATCCACTCGACGAAGCGCTCGAGCTTTTAAAACAAAGCATTGAGCAAGGCGCGATCATAGTCGCCATCGGCCCGCTCACAAACCTTTTCCTGCTTGATATGAAGTATCCCGGAATACTCGAACAGACGGAGATATTTTTTATGGGCGGTTATGTTCATCCGGCGCGCCCGGGTTTTCCCAACTGGAAAAACGAGGGGGATTTCAATAAACAAATTGACGTGAGATCGGCAAAACACGTTCTGGCGATTGCCAATATCACATTGGTTCAACTTTCAATCACGGGTGAAACTTTTTTACGGCAAGCGCACCTTGAGCCTCTTAGAAATTCCGGACCCCTGGGACAACTCCTGGCAAAACAAGCCGAAGAATTCGCGAAAGACCAAAATTTCGCGGAAAAATACAAAGACTGTAGAAACGTACCAAAAGATATTATTAATTTCCAATATGATCCGCTGGCCGTTGCCGTTGCTTTAGGTTGGGATGGGGTAAAAATCGAGAAACTGTCTTTAGTAATGGATGAAGCTGACGGCGCTCTCTCTGAACGGATCGATAATTCGGGAAAAATCTTCAAAGTCGCGACTCGCGTCGATGGAGAACGTTTTAGCGAATTTTGGCTTGAGCGCGTGATTAAGCCGCTGGACACGATATAAATTTGAAGAGACGTCGCCTTGTAACCATAATTTATCTTCGTGAGAAAAAAATAATGAAAACCTTTTCTCTGGCCGTCTTTAATACGGACCTCGGTATTTCCGGTGATGCGATTAACCCGGGCCTGCAATCGGGCGCATAGCGGCTTGCACTTTTCGTTTTTTGTGGTATTGTTACCGCGAAAGGAGGTTATAAGTTTGGCGGAAATCAAAACGTTGAGAGAAAAATCGCCACAGGCGATTGAAGAAGCGGTCAGGGCCGGCGAATACGCAAAAGCGCTAGAAATCGCGCAGGCGGCGGGAAATTGCCGGTTTCTTAAAAAAGACTGGGAAATTATCCACCGATTAGCGGCGGCGGCGGCCTTTTACCTTGGCGGAGGGTTGTCGGGAAACGATACGGAAATGCTGGAACTGGCACTTACCGAAGCGGAAAACGCCGTGCGGCTGGGAGCGGAGAGCGAGCAGGTTTTAGAAGGCAATTATTACTTTTCGCTTTCTTTGTATATGCATATTCTGTACGGCCTTTCCCGCAAAGAAGAAGCTTTCCGGCTCATCGCCAAAGCCATCAGCTTAAACGAGAGCAATTGCGATTTGCCGGCTGCGCAGGCCGCGATGCTCGTCCAAGAGCAGAAATTTCAAGAGGCGATATCACCCGCGGAAGCGGCCATTGACCTCGCAAAAAAAACCGGAAACTTGAAAGTCCAGGGAGCCGCGCATTGGTACCTTGGCTTGGCCTATGAGGGCTTGCTCGATAAGGATAACGCGCTTAAACATATGCAAATAGCGCGTAATATCTACCAAAATACCCAATTGGGCGGCACCGCCTCGGTGTTAAGCTGCATTGCCGAAGCCGAAGCCGCCATAAAAGATTTAACATGATGGAAACATCATGTTTTTTGTTTGAAAAAACAGGGAAGCGGATAAAAAGATTAAAGGCGGAAAGTGTAATCTTTTCCTGAACGTTTCTTTTCGCACTTGACGGTTTTCTTAAGGTTTATTAAAAAATCATGGATGTTTAATCGGTATAAACAGTTTGGGAGTTTGATTAACGGTTAAGTCGTAATGCATTGTGTTGTTTTAAGGGTATGTGGACATTAGCCATATCTTGACAGCTGAAATATTCGTGCTATTATAACCGAAGGGTGCCGGTGCTATGTTATGGGTAAGATGTCTGATAGCTGAAAAGGTTGTAGAGGGCGAAATCCTAGGAAGAGCCCTTAAAAACTTGGTATTGGAAATAAGAAAAAGAAGAGAGCTTGGAGAAGTTTGGAGGGTGATGATCCGGACATATACATTTGGCGAAACAAGCCACTTATCTTACGAGATCGTGCCCGACGGCTTAACTCTGGAGAGCGGGTGGATGCCATTTATCGCGAGGTCCAATTATTCAATCACCCTCACCAAGAGCGAGGAAGCTCTTGTCGAAAAGGTGATTGAAGAAAATCGCGATAGTCTTAATTTCTTCGAGATCGAATAGCGGGCGCTCAACTATTGCCCGCTTTTGCTTTTAATTACGCGGTTCATCGTTGTCTCAAGCAATCGATAATTTGCTGTTTCGTCAAAAAAAGGCTTATAGGCCCTAATAATATTTTATCTGGTATAATATGGACGAAGTGATACAAAAAAATCTGAAGGGAAACATTAAAAAAGATCTGCTTGATGAATTTTTTCGACGGGATGTGGTTTCCCGGGCCTGTTTTTGTTATTTTTCTTTTGGCCAGCGGAATGAATCTGACCCAAGTCGGACTAATCCTGGCCGGCTCATCGATCATGCCCTTTTTCTTCGATATCCCTTCGAGCCTTTGGGCGGATAAATATTCCCGCAAATCCATGCTTATTTTAAGCTGGATCGCTTTTTTGTCCATGAACGCTATATATTTGTTTACCCATTCTTTTGTGATGTTTTTTATCGCTTTTTGTTTGAATGGCATAGGAACCGCGCTTTCGATGGGAATATTCAGCGCTTTCATCTATGATACTTTGCTAACGGCGGGAAAAGAAGAACAATACGAGAAAACGCAGTCCAAGGTCAAAAAATATTTTTTTACGGGCCGACTCATGGCCTCTGTTATTGGTGCCTATGTCTATTCCATAAACCCAAGAATGGTGTTTTTACTCTCGACGATCGCAAGCGTAATATGCCTTGCGCTGATATTTTCCCTTAAAGAACCTCCCAGGGAAAAAAGCCTCAGCAAATCTTTCCGTCAGATCAGGGAAGGACTGGGATTTCTCTTAAGACATAAGGTCACTTGGTACGCGATAATCGTTTTTTCCCTGATGGCGGGAATTTACGAACTTTTGTTCGACTACTTTCAACCGGTTATGAAATTGGCGGAAATACCGGTGGCATACTTCGGGTTTGTTTATTTTCTGTCCAGCTCTTTTAGTATTTTGGGATTGGTCCTTTATCCCAAAATCCGCAAATACATGGACTGGCAAAAAATCATATTCTTGTATCTTTTCATAGCTTTGATTGCGGCTCTTTCTTTTACGACCAACTCGCAATTTTTGGTCATTACCGCCATTATCATATCTTCATTGACTCTTAGTTCCCAAGATGTATTTATCGGCAATCTTATAAACAGAATCGTTCCCTCGACGCATCGCGCTACCGCTTTGAGCATCCAAAGCCAGATACATCTGGTTTTTAATGCTATTCTTCTGGTGATCGTAAGCGGAATTTCCGACATGTTTTCGATCGGTATTGGAATGATTCTTGTTTCCATCGTTGTCGTGATCACTTCAGCCGCGTTTTTGAAATTAACTTATAAAGTCGGCGCCCTCGCGCAAGCGGAATAATTTTACGCTTGGCTCTTTGGTGTCGCCGGATAAAAAGACCGATTTCATCGGACAATCATTCTTAATTATGAAAATTATCATCTTGGAAGGAATCGCGACCAGCGGCAAAACATCCGTAATCAAGGAACTATCGAAAACTTTAGCCAAACAAAAAGCCAGCTTTTCCGTTATCTCGGAAGTTGAGACTTTGCTGCCGTTATTGGATAATAAGGACAAGCGAAAAAGTATCGATTTTTTAAAGCCAATCCTGAAAAAAGCCGGGGATAAGGAGCAGGACTTTATAATTTTCGACCGATTATTTTTTACGCATATATTCCGGACAAATTGCGCAATAGAAGACTTTTTCGAAATAGAAAATTCGATCAGAACAAACGCGATATTAATTCTTCTAAAAATCTACGAAGCCAAAATTCCGGAACGGATAAATTTGGCCCGAAAACATAGAGATAAAGATTGGAACGATTACGCGGACAAAAAGGGAAGCGAGTCGGAAGTCAATAATTATTATATCGATCAACAACGTTTTTTGCTTAAGCTGACGCAAAATAGCTCGCTTAATTGTAAAATTTATGATACTTCAAACATGAATTTTTCCGATATCGCCGCAGATATCGTAAAACTTCTTTAAAAGCTAGGCTAAATTCAATCCGCTGTCGCTTTGCGCCTCGCTAAAGCTACGAAGTAGCGAACAAACAAACATGATTAAAGGAATAATTTTCGATTTGGATAATTCAATTCTCGATACCCGTTCTTTGGGTAATGATATTTTAATTACGATACTTGCCCCCTTGCTCGCCTCCAACCTGCCGGAAAAAACTAAACGCGCATTTAATAGCGCAATTTGGTATACGGGATTTGAAGATCTTGTCGTGCAATTTAATCTTCCTCCGGGCATTGCCAAAGCGATGAGAATGGCTTACCAGCAGATTACAATTCCGGAAAATATGGTGTTAAAAACCTACGGAGACGAGTTTTACATCAAAAAGCTGCCAGTGACAAAATACTTGGTAACGACCGGCTATAGAAAGTTCCAGCAGTCAAAAATCGACAAAACCGGAATGGCACCGCTTTTCGACGAAATTATTATTGATGAGATGGAAAACCCGGAAACACGGAAGGGTAAGAAAAAAATATTCGAGGAAATTTTGGAATCGAACAATTGGGATAAAGCCGAGGTGTTGGTTGTCGGCGACAATCCAAAGTCGGAGCTTGGGATAGCGAAGTCCATGGGCATAACTACCGTCCAAACCTTGCGTCCGGGCGTTGAAAAATGGAGTAAGGCGAGCTATCACATAAGCTCTTTATCCAAATTGGCCGGTATTATCGATCGGTGAAATTCCGGATCGATCCCAGCGGCCCGCCCTTTTCGATCCTTTGATGTATTTGACCGATAAGTGATCGAGTGCTTAGAAAACAATTAAATGATATCATATAACAATGATTCATTTTTTTTAACCTGAACAACCAATGAACAAAAAAATCAAATTTTTAATAATAATCCTCTTAGCCGCAATCGGTTTTGGGATTTATTATTATTTAATCACCAAAACTCCTTCTTATATAACCGTGCCGGTACAAAAGGGAACGATAATCCAGGAAGTTTCGACCTCGGGATCGGTCGAGCCTCCGGCAACCATCAATTTGTATTTTAAAACCAGCGGCAAGCTGGCGGATATGGATGTACGCGTCGGCGATACGGTCGAGGCCAATCAGGTTCTCGCGAAACAGGAAATGAAGGGATTCGATTCCGCGCTTGCCCAATCCCAATCCGGGGTCAAAGCGGCGCAAGCGCAACTGGACCAACTGCTCGCCGGCGCATCCGCGGAAGACATCGATGTGTACAAAACCGCTGCGGCCAATGCTCAGACCTCTTTGGCAAGCGCGCGACAAGCCCATGACAACGTCAAACAAAGCGCCGTAAACGCGATAAAAGACGCTCTCGCGAAAGCCGACGATGCCGTCCATAACCGGGCCGACAGGCTATTCAATGACCCAACCGGGCCGAATCCGTCTTTCGGCATCACCGTTTCCAGCCAAACATTCCAATTCAAAATTGAAGCCGATACCGATACCAAAATAACGATCGGCTCGGAAAGAAAAAATATTGAAGATATCCTAAAGTCTTGGAAGGCCGAAGCGGATGGTAATTTCGGCGATTTGTCGGAGTCGTTGAACACCGCCAGCCGAAACCTGCAAATAATCCAAAAAATGATTAACAGCTTGGCGGAAGTGGTGAACGGTTATAATTCGACAAGTATCACCGACGACGCGGTTTACCAAAACTATCGAACGGACATTCTGACCGCCAGAACCAACCTTAACGCGGCTCTCGAAAACATCACCGGGGCCGAGGGCTCGCTGGCCGGGGCCGACGCGAAAGTTCAGGCGGCCGAAGGCACTCTGAAATCCGCACAGGATCAGCTGGCCGCTCAAGCCGCCCCCGCCCGCCAATCGGATGCCGCAGTATATATCGCCCGCATCAACCAGGCCCGGGCGGCCGAAACGCAGGTCGAGCAAGAAATCCAGGATCTGTCGATCGTTGCGCCGGCCCGGGGAATCGTCGCTAAAACCAACGGCAATCCGGGCGAGATCTTAAATCCCGGGTCAACGGTTATTTCTCTGATCCCGGAAAGCACGCTTGAAGTCAAGTTAAACGTCTCCGAAGATACCATAACCGGAGTAAAAGCCGGACAAAAGGTTATTGTTACGCTCGACGCACTCGGCAACCAGCCATTGACCGGAAAAGTCGTAAGTATAGAACCATCGGGCACGATAATTTCCGGAGCGGTGTATTACCAAACCACAGTGATGCTTGACGAAGTTAATCCGCTCATCCGGCCCGATATGTCCGCCAACGCGATGATCGAAACCGCGGTGCACGACAACGCCCTTACGGTTCCTGTCAGCGCCATCCAGTCCTCGGGCGGCGCGCAATTTGTTCAGGTTTTGGAGGCCCAGAATGTTATCAATAAAAACGTCGAAACCGGCGTCGAAAGCGGCGACGGCATGATTGAAATTGTTTCGGGCCTGACCGAGGGAGATAAAGTGATACTGGGAACCCAGTAAAAAATCGGATTATGAGCGACTTCGCAACTTCATTTTTTATCGCACGAAAATCTATCAGCCGGGGAAGCAAATCAATGCTTGCCCTAATGATTTTTATTTTGGCTCTGTCTTTCCTCGACATGATGTTTATTTCGGGCGTGCTCGTCGGCATTACCGACAGCCAGATGCACGCCTTGAGAAATTATTTGAGCGCCGATATCAATATCGCGCCCCAGCAAACTCCCCAGTTGAAACAATACATTCCCAACCAAGCGCAATTGCGCGCCCAGATAGAGACTTTGCCTGGAATAATCGCCACGGCAAGGCATTACAATATGGCCGGCTCCCTGTCTTTCGACAAGGATAAAACCGGACAGTTCAAGATCGTTTCCGGCGCCATTATCGGCATCGATCCCGAAAGCGAATGGAAGGTGTTGACGCTCAATCAGTTGCTGATCCGGGGAAGCAATCTGGCTCTCGGAGATACCGATCAGATCCTGCTAAGTTCGTCTCTGGCCGGCGGGTACGGAGCGATAGCGCGCCAGGGAAGCGATCTTGGCGGAGTCAAAGTCGGGGACAAAATACGCATCACGTTCGCGAACGGCAGCATCCGCACTTACAATGTCAAAGGAATTTATAACGACATTATGGGAATTGCCGAAACATTCATCACGTCGAATGAAGCCGAATCAATACTGTCGGTCCATGACAGCGCCTCGCATATCTTGGTAAAAGCGAATATCGACCGCGTACCTGTTGCGGTTTACGAATCGAAGATCGTAGCGATGGCTCCCAATCTTCATATTCAAAATTATAACGATTTGCTCGGGTCGTTCGCCTCTTTTTTGAAAGCGTTGAATTTCATACAACTGATCGTCGGAGCGATCAGCGTGATCGTTGCTGCTATCACGATTTTTGTTTTAATCTACGTGAATGCCATCAACAAGCGCCGTCAGATCGGCATCCTGAAGGCAATCGGGATAAAAAAAAGCATCATCGTCAACGCCTATATCCTTCAATCGTTTTTTTACACCGTCTGCGGCGTTTTCACCGGATTGTTCCTGGTTTTCGGGGTTTTGCAACCACTGCTGATAGCGTATCCCGTTCCGGTCGTTGTCGGGTTAATGAATTTGACTTTGGTCTATACCCCGATGCCGGTTATATTGGGTATAATCAGTTTTTTGGTCGCCGGATTCTTCGCGGGAAGAATTCCATCCAACCTGGTTGCCCGGCAGGACATTCTCAAGGCGATCTGGGGATAAATTGCCCTGAATTTATGTTTTAAGATTTAAGATTTTTTATGATCCATGTTACCGATCTTGTAAAAACCTACCCCGGCAAAGTGCCGACACCCGCTTTAAAAGGCGTCTCTTTCGATATTAACGACGGCGAGATCGTCGCGATCATGGGACGAAGCGGTTCGGGCAAGTCCACGCTGCTGCACCAGCTCAGCCTTATCGATACGCCAACCTCGGGCTCCGTCTTGATCGACGGAACCGACGTTCTGCGCCTTTCGGACCACGACAAAACAACCTACCGGTTGAACGATTTGGGCTACGTTTTCCAGGAATACGCTTTGATCATCGAACTGACGGCCTTGGAGAATGTTTATTTACCGGCAATGTCAAAGGGAACAGCCGCAAAAATTTATAAAAAGCGGGCCTCCGAACTGCTTGATCTTGTTGGTTTGGGCGATCGCATAACTCATTATCCGGTGGAATTATCCGGCGGCGAACAACAGCGCGTAGCCATTGCGCGCTCGCTGATCAACGCTCCGAAGATACTTTTTGCCGATGAACCGACCGCTAATCTGGATATGACCTCGGCCAGAATCGTACTCGAGCTGTTTCAAAAGCTGAATCGCGAACTGAAGCAAACGGTCATCATGGTCACCCACGAACCCGACGACATGAGGTACGTCAACCGCGTCATCTGGCTGAAAGACGGGTTGATCGAAAAAATCGAAACGGTCAACCAACAGGCTTAAATCCGGAACAAAAAAAAGAGGCTTAAACATCATGGCCACAGTTTAGATGTAAAATAGAAGGAAAGACGGCCAACCCGGTCTTTCTTTTTTTTGGGTGCCGCGCCTAAAAACGCAAAAACGCTTTTTGGCGTCAGGGTTCATAATTCGCGGACCATATTGGATTTTCGGTAAAATTAGGCCGTCTAAAGCAACACTCTTCCATGCTTCGCGGCCGCCGAATGTTTTAAACAAAAACCATCATTTTTTGATGGTTTTTGTGTAGACAGAGCAAAATATTGGAATAACTTTTATTTAAACCGCTCGCCTGGGTTCGACCCTTGGCTTTGGTGAAATTATTTCTTGCCGTCTTCTTCCGATTTCGATTTTTTTTTCTTTTGGGTTGGATTCATCATTTTATTCTTTACCACACCCTCAAGCCGCGGCGGACGGGTAAGATGGGTCGACTCACTCAAAAGCTTTTTCTTGTCTATTGGGTTTTGTCTATTCATACCGTTATTAAACCATACAAAGTCCAAATCTTCAATTTTCGATCGGTTATTTAAAGATTGTTTTTATCGGAAATAAAAAATATAAAAAGGAGCAAGAATTATTCTTGCTCACAGGCTTTTTGATCGGGACCGGTCGCTCAGTCCACCGTAGAAAAATCCCTTTAAAACCTGGGGCCATAAAAAAAGGATCTTCCGCGCATATCCTACTGGAACAGGTAAGAAATCACTTCGGTGCATATTCCAAGATATACCAGCCCTCCAATTAGGATTATGATTCCTTCGAGAGCGTTCAATCCTCTTATCGGAAGGTCGGGTTGTTTCATTTGCCAATACCGATTTAAATTCTCTTGAGCCTTGCTCATAAGATAGGTCAAAACGAGTACTGACGCGATAGACAACACAAGGCCGGGAATTCCTCTTACCCAAAAACTTGCCAAAAGAAAGAGTCCGTTCAAAATACAGTAAACGATTGCCAATTCTGCGGCGGAATCATAGACGGATTTTATTTCCCCGTTCTCGACCAATTTTTTGGCATCGCGAAGAGTTAAGTAAACGCACCATAGCGACGCAACGGGAAATCCGGTACCGACAAGCCTCAGAAATGGTCTTGTGGGAATCCCGGCTTCGTTCATTTGAGCCGATTTCCTATAGATCCACCAGCTTGTATAAAGATTGAATGTGGCAAGGTTAAGCAGCCAAAAGACCGATAACCGCTGGGCCTTCGAGTATTTTTCAACCTTTTGGGGTTTTGGAGTCTCTTTGGCGTCCTCCATTTTGAAACCGCATTCCAGGCAAAATTTCGCCTCGTCGTCTAGTTTCTCGTTGCATACCGGACAAATTTGCATCAAACCACCTTTTAAAGATTTCTGACATTATCATATTTGCTTTCTTTTAAAAGTCAACGTTTTTGACGCTAGGTTGATAAAATTGAATAGCTATGTTATAATAAATTCAAGAATATCGGAGAGTGACTTGAGTGATATCGGAAGCCGAGGCTTGGGCCTTGATGTTGGCAAGCGTATCGCTGCCGCGTACAGTTTCTAATCCCGGGAAAACTGCAGTTGCGGTTTTTACCGGACAGAACGCCAATTACTTGATCGAGGAAGCTGGCGTTCTCTGCAAGGCTATAGGCTGCGACCAGATTTATATAGCAAATACGCGGGGAGAAGACGAAGAAATATATAGTTATCCGAGAATTCGGGTTTTGCTAAAAACAAACAAGATTGCCGGTTTATTTCTTCAATCCCATACCCCTAATACCAAAACCCAGGCACAATGGGTTCTGGAGCTGGCAGAAATTCAAGGATTAGAATCAATACAAATAGTGGCGCTTGATTACCATATGGCTCGCGTAATACTGACGGCGATTGCGTTGATGCATGACAGGAAAAAGTATATTGTGATCTGTCCTGCCTTCGTGCCAAATCCCATCGCCGTTTCGGAGCTCGGATTTTTCCAGGAAAATATGGAAAAAATCAGAGCCTATCAAGCAAAAGGAGATGTGGCGTCTCGCGTCGAGCTATTACGATATGTTGAATGGCTTAACCTCGAGTATAGGTGACTTAATGTCACCTTTTTTGTTAGCGAAATACCCCGATCGCGGAGTCATTTTTAAAATATGATTTTTATCGTATTTGTCGTATCGTTTTTTTTGTTGGAATAAAGAATGGAGAATAATTTTATTCAAAAAAAATGCGTCAAAAGGCAAAGATGAACTGCCAAGATCTCAATGGGTTATTACCGCACGAAAAATGCCAAGCCTTGCAACATTGCCGACATAGGTTTGGCCCTTTATTATACGAAAAAATCTTCGATTCGTGCCTCGGACGCTGAACTTGGCTGCACCGGGCCCAAAGGCACGGAAGCAACGATAACGAACCCGTTATCAATAAAAAATTAATTTACCGTTAACTACGGCGAAAGACGGGAATCGTTAGATTGATTAATTTGTGTTTGACTTTTTTTTATGTAAGAATATTAAACACATCGCTCAAATATTTACGCTGAGAATTTCATCTTACAAACACGGTAGAATAGCATCGCCCGAGTGACACAACAAACCAAATTCATCACTCGCGGCCTTGGCGAAGCCGCGGCGTAGCGTCGGAATTCAAAACTTTCGGCACGAAAATATTTAGGCTGTAGTGAATACTATGATGTTGCCAAAAAATCCAAACGAAAAATTCGCAGAAAAAAAGATAACCGCTCGGAAAGACGACTATTCCCAGTGGTATTTAGATGTCATAGCCGCGGCGGATCTGGCCGAGTATGGCCCCGTAAGAGGATGCATGGTCATAAAACCTCACGGTTATGCTTTATGGGAAAAAACGCAAAAAATCCTTGATGAAAAGTTTAAAGAGTTGGGAGTGCAAAACGCGTATTTCCCGCTATTTATACCCGAGAAGCTGCTCAAAAAGGAAGAAGACCACGTCGAGGGATTTGCTCCCGAAACGGCAATAGTGACATATGCGGGCGGAAAAAAACTTGAAGAGCCGTTGGTCATCCGGCCCACATCGGAAACGATCATGTATGACGTTTTTTCGAATTGGATCAAATCATATCGCGATTTACCGCTTCTCATCAATCAATGGGCCAATGTCGTCCGCTGGGAAATGCGCCCCCGTCTTTTTTTAAGGACGGTCGAATTCCTGTGGCAAGAAGGCCATACCGTTCACGAAACAGAGGCTGAGGCCGACCGATACGCCCGGCAAATGCTCGAAATATACAAAGACTTTGCCGAGAACATCATGGCGATCCCGGTGATCTTAGGAGTGAAATCCGAGTCGGAAAAATTCGCCGGAGCCCAGTGTACTTATTCATTGGAAGCGATGATGCAGGATGGTAAAGCGTTGCAGTTTGCCACTTCGCATAATTTAGGCCAGAATTTCGCGAAAGTATTCGACATAAAATATTTAGACAAGAACGGCGCGACGCAATACGGCTGGCAAACAAGCTGGGGATTGAGCACCCGTACGATCGGTGGGCTTATTATGACCCATAGCGACGATAAAGGCCTGGTAATACCCCCAAGAATCGCTTCAATACAAGTAATAATAACCACGATCGCTCCCTCCCCGGAGAACAAGGAAACGGTAATAGGCAAAGCCAAGGAGATCGATAAGATTCTCAAAAATCAGGGCATCGGATCACTTGTTGACAGCCGCGACATAAGGCCCGGGGAAAAATATTTTGAATGGGAAAAGAAAGGTATCCCGATCCGCGTCGAACTGGGCCCTAAGGATATCGCTAACGATTCAGCCGTTCTCGTTCGCCGGGATACGGGTGAAAAGATCATAGCGCCCTTAATTGATATAGCAAAAACCATTGCCGATCTTTTGGCGAAAATACAAATTAATCTTTTCGACCGGGCCCTGGAATACCAAAAATCGAGAACCAAAACCGTTGATACTTGGGATGATTTCGTAAAAGCGATCGAAGGGGCCAATTTTGTGTTAGCTCATTGGTCGGGCGAGAAAGACGTGGAAGCCCAGATCAAAAAAGAGACCGGCGCAACGATCCGCTGTATTCCCTTTAACCAACCCGCCGAAAACGGCCAGTGCGTCAAATCGGGCAAACCGTCCACGAAAAGAGTTCTTTTCGCAAAATCTTACTAGCGGTATTCCGGACCAAAAAACCGGCCATACAGGCCGGTTTTTTTAGTCCAAGGGTATTTCGCAGGATGCGGAAAAAAATTTATGCCTCGACAGATACCTGCGAAGTATTTTGGCGACTGATCAATAAGCTTCAAAATACCCGGAGCCGGTTATTGAAAGGTCACGTTAAAAAGGGTAGATTAGAGCTATGGTTTTGTTTTGATACCTCATGAAAGCGTTGCTCAAACAATATTTCGGGTATGACGAATTCCGGCCACTGCAGGAGGAAATCGTCAATCATGTCGTTAAAGGAAACGACTGTTTTGTTTTAATGCCTACCGGCGGGGGAAAGTCGCTTTGCTATCAACTGCCGGCATTGAAACTGGACGGAGTGACTTTGGTGGTTTCGCCGCTGATCGCCTTGATGAAAGACCAGGTAGATGCGCTAAAGACTTGCGGTGTTAACGCCGAGTTCATAAATTCTTCCTTGTCGCCCAAACAAATCGCCGAAATATACGGCCGGACCAAGCGTAATCTGGTAAAAATTCTGTATGTGGCGCCCGAGAGGTTTGCCTCCGAATCCTTTAAGAGTTTTTTAAAAGACTTGAAGATCAGCCTGATCGCGGTCGATGAAGCCCATTGCATTTCCGAATGGGGCCACGATTTCCGGCCGGATTACCGCCATCTGAGCTTGTTGAAAGAGCTTTTTCCCGCAACACCGCTGATCGCATTGACCGCCACGGCCACCAACAAAGTCCGCGATGATATCATCGGCCAATTACAGCTGGACAAAGCCCGTATTTTCATTTCCAGCTTCAATCGGAAAAATTTGCACATAAGGGTCATCGAAAAAAAACAGGCTTTTCAAAAACTTCTCAACCTCCTGCAAAAATACCGTCGCGATCCGGTAATTATTTATTGCTACTCGCGAAAGGAAACCGAGGAAATAGCCGGCGAATTACGGTCTCACCGGTTCAAAGCGAAAGCCTACCATGCCGGTTTAAGCGCTAAAGACCGGAGCGCGACCCAGGAACTTTTCATAAAAGACGAGGCAAACATCATAGTGGCAACGATCGCTTTCGGCATGGGTATCGACAAGCCGGACGTAAGGCTGGTCGTACATTACACTTATCCCAAAACCCTGGAAGGTTATTACCAGGAGATCGGCCGCGCCGGCCGGGACGGGCTTCCCAGTGAATGTGTCCTCTTTTACACCTATGCCGATACCCGGAAACACGAATACTTCATCGATCAGATAAAGGATGACCAATCGCGGGAACGGTCAAGGGAAAAATTACGCGATGTAATGAATTTCGCCCAGCTGTCGACTTGCCGCAAAAAATATCTGCTCAAGTATTTCGGGGAGGAATTAAAAGAGGATAATTGCGGCGGCTGCGATATTTGTGTCGCGAAAAAAGTTTTTGCCGGCGGCCAAACGCCGGAATACGGCGGAACGTCGCTAAAATTCGATGCCGCCATTCCCGCCAGAAAGATCATAGCCGCGACAGTGTTGCTTGAAAACCGCTTCGGAAAAAATTACGTGATCGAGGTCTTGCTGGGAAAAAAGATCAAAAAGATTTCGGGTTACGGACACGACCGTCTTCCGGTATTCGGGATCGTTTCCGATCTTTCGGCAGACGAACTTTCGCAGGTTATCAACCACTTGATCAATCTGGATTATTTATCGAAGAGCGAAGGACGTTATCCGGTGTTATCGGCGACGAAAAAAGGCATGGTTTTTCTCCAGGGAAACGAAGGACTCGAAATGCCCAAACTCGACGCCGAAGAAAAGATCTCCCAAATCATCGAAGTAAAGATCAAGAAGGGCGGACTTACATACAATCAGGAATTATTCGACGGATTAAGGGTTCTACGAAAGGAGCTGGCCGATAAGGCCAATGTGCCCCCCTTTGTGATCTTCAGCAATGTATCGCTTCAGGAAATGGCCCATTACTTTCCGGGCTCCGAAAAAGATTTCGCGCGCATCAACGGCGTGGGCGCGATGAAACTGAAACAATTCGGAAAAATATTTTTAAAGGTTATTAACGGCTTCGTCAAAGAGAATAACCTTTCGCGGATTGAAATACCGGTCAAAAAGTAATCATGCATCGCTTTTTTTCTTAAGCGCGATTTAAAAAAAGACCGCCGGATTAGCCGACGGAAAAATTACTCCTCAATGATTATTTGCATTTCATCCCATTCGGGCCCAGCCCATTCTCGCCACCAGCCTTCGGCCGCTCCGATTTCTGTTCCCTTAAAAACCAGCCAGCGTCCTTTATCGGCGAATACCGGATTTGGTTTGCGCTCAATCTCATATCTTCCTGCTTCCCGATAAACGAAACTGCGATCTTTACCGTTCCTAAACTTCCACCGGGTTTTTAGCGTAGCGAACATTCGACCTCCTTTCTGTCCGGACAATAATATGTATTTACATTACTGTCAAGTAAATTGCTTTGGTATCTCCGGTGTTTTTGGTACAATGAGAAAAATGAATCGCAATCAAAGACCATGAAAATAACTTTTTGGGGCGCGGCTCAAACCGTTACCGGTTCTAAACACCTGATCCAGTCGGAAGGATATAATCTACTTCTTGATTGCGGTTTTTATCAAGGCGATAGGGTCGTTGCCGATCAATTGAATAGAAATCTTCCCTTTCGGGCGGAACAGATAGACGCGGTTATCCTGTCTCACGCGCACCTTGACCATTGCGGAACGTTACCGGTAATGATAAGGGACGGGTTTAAGGGACGGATATACTGCACCGGAGCTACGGCGGAAATCGCGCGGTTTATTTTGTTGAATTCCGCGGCCATCCAAAAATCCGATTGCGATTACCACAACGCCCATATAAGGAATAACGGCCAAGCGCTCATAACGCCTTTCTATACGATCGAGGATGTCGAAAAAGTAGTTAAACGGTTCCAAACGGTTCCGTATTTCAGTAAAAGCAACAAATGGACGGATCTGAACGGTAACATCCGTTTCAAATTTTATGATGCCGGGCATATTCTGGGTTCGGCGGTCACGGTGTTGGAAATCAAGGAAAACGGTATTGTAAAAACAATGGCTTATACCGGCGATCTGGGCAGGGACGACCTTCCCATCTTGCGTTCGCCCGAAATCATCCAAGAAAACGTCCCAACCCTGCTGATGGAATGCACCTACGGCGGGCGGATCCATAGGCCGGTGGCGGAAGTAATCGAACAATTGAAAAATATCGTCAATGGGGCGGTTAGGACGAAAAGCAGGATCATTGTACCGGCCTTTTCGTTAGGCCGGATACAGGAGCTCATTTATATCCTCCACAACCTTACCGACCAAAAAGCCATCCCTCCCTTGCCGATTTATGTCGACAGCCCGCTGGCTGACGACATTACCAAGGTTTTCTCCCACAGCACCGAATATTTTGATGATCAATTCTGGAAGGATTTCGGCAACGAAGGGGAAGCTCCTTTTTCTTTCATTAACTTGATCAACGTCCGTTCCGTCGAAGAGTCGAAAGCCCTTAATAACATGAAAATACCTTTCATGGTCATCGCCGCTTCGGGAATGGCCGAAGGCGGAAGGATATTGCATCATTTGAAAAAAAACGTCGGTGATCCCAATAATATAATTCTTATTACGGGCTACCAAGCCGAACACACTTTGGGCCGAAAAATATTGGAAGGGGTCACCCCGATAAGGATTTACGGCGATCTTTACGACGTACGCGCCAAAATCATCGTCCTTAACGAATTAAGCGCCCACGCGGACCAAAACGATCTTCTGGCGTACGCCGGACATACGTCGGGCCTGATAAATCTTTTTTTGGTCCACAATGAACTACCGCAGGCCCTGGCCTTTAAAAAACGGGCGGAGAGCTCTTTTGCGGAAGTGCATATCGATATACCGGCAATGGGAAAAAGCGTTGAGTTTTGATTACAGTTCCCGGCAAGACTTGATACCGGTGTAATTTTTGAATAAAAACCGTGAAAAACGGCTTTTTTTCTTGGCTTGACATTATACAAAAAATATATTATAATCTTATAAGGTGAAGTAAGTGAAATTGACTGCAAGAATGTTTGAGCAGAGAGCGCCCAATGAACTGGGACTCTACGCCGGCAATCGGAGACAATTAGGCCAGATGGTCGTTAAAAACAATTTCTGGTTCAACCAGAATGGGGAACGAGTCGGAAACGGAGATTTAAGTCTTAACGATATCGAAAAAATCTCCCGAGTGATCGATAAGGGTGAAATTTTCATCACCATTACCGAAGGGCCCAGTATGGGATACTCCTTTTGTGATCCCGACATTGAATACATTGTAAAACATGCCCACCTCGTCATCACCAAGGGTCATGCTTACTTTGTATCCGACAATAGGGATAATCCGGAAGAAACGAAAGAAGCTTGCGATGCGCGCCTTCCCGTTCTTACCCGCGCCGAGCTGACCCAGCTCATCAAAAAAAGCGAGGAAAAAAAGGCAACCGAATTGTGGCGTCTGATGGCGAAAAACGCCCGCAAGTTCTGCCGGAATCGGCCCATAAACGCGGAGATGGCCTTCCTATACATTTTCGCGCACCGGGGCAATATAACCCCCGGAGACATCTTCCAGTATCAAGCGGAAGAAACCGATCTTTACCGCGCAAGTTTAGGGACGGAGCTGGGAATTAAGTCTCAAGATTTAGCGAAAAACGGTGCTCAAACGGCGCTCATTACGGAAGCGGAAAAGCTGATCAAGTTATCGCGGGTCAGTTCTGATCCGATCTCGGTCTTGATTATGTGGGCAAAGATCGACGGTGTATCCAAGGTCCTGGCGATCCCGCTGATAAAAATGGGATCCAGTATATCGGAACAGGACGAAATCTGGCGGAAAGCGTACAACTCGACAACAAAACGCTCCTTGTCAAGCCTGTTGGAGGAATATGATTCGCGATTAAAATGATCGCGCAAAAGTGCTCAAAAAGCACTTTTCTTTTTTTGTTTTTCGATCATCAAAACCAAACCCCAAAGGCCCTATCCTTGACAAAAATAACGCTTTGGTGTATTATTAAGGATAACTTAAATCTCGTTGGTTTTTCGATGTTTGGCAAGCGCGCTCGCGCTTGCTTGAGGCCGGTAAACAAGGCCTTTTATCTAAAGAAATTAACTGGCGATCTTGTACTGGCCGGCTTTTTAATTGTTTTCAAAAAAACTTAAAGCATAAGGGGCTGGAAGTTATGGACAAATTCTATGGAAGCATATTTTATGACGAAGAAAAAAAGTTATTTTAAACCGACCTATTCGGCGCGGCCGAGCCGGAGCCAGAAAAGCCGGTCTTTTGCCAGTCCCAAAAGAGGCCGTGGCGTTAAGATCGATCCCGCGAGATTCGTGAACAAGGCGGTAATGGATCAAAAAGAGAAGAACCTTACAACCGATTGCAAATTCCAGGATTTCGCGCTCGATAAACAATTAAAACACCGGATAGAAAGCCGGGGATACTTCACCGCCACTCCGATCCAAGTACTGGCGATCCCCCCGGTTCTTAAAGGAGCCGATGTCGTCGGTATCGCCGACACAGGAACGGGCAAAACCGCCGCGTTTCTGATACCGCTTATCAATAAAGCGCTTGCCAGCAAATTAAATAAAGTTTTAATCGTTACTCCGACACGGGAATTGGCCGACCAGATCAATAAGGAACTCAAGGAATTCGCCAAAGGATTGCATATTTTTTCCGCATGTTGTGTTGGAGGCACCAGCTATTCCCGCCAGTTGTACGAGTTGGGTTTCGAGAATAGCTTTATTGTCGGCACGCCCGGAAGGCTTAAAGACCTCATTGAACGAAACCGGATCAATCTTTCAAAATTCAAGACTATTGTGTTGGACGAAGCCGACCGGATGCTTGATATGGGATTCGTCGAGGATATGCGCTTTTTGATGGCCAGAATGCCGCAAGACCGGCAAACGCTTCTATTCTCGGCCACTATGTCGCCAAGGATCGATTCTCTGATCGGGGAATTTTTACGCGAACCCGTAAAGATCGCTATTAAAACCCGCGATACGTCAAGAAACGTCGAACAGGACGTGGTTAAGGTGGCCAGCGGGAAAAGCAAGATCGAAACACTGCATAATCTCCTCAGAAAGGAGGAATTCGCCAAAGTTTTGATTTTCGGACGGACGAAATACGGGGTGGAACATCTTTATGAAACCTTGGTCAAAAGGGGATTCAAGGCCGAATCGATCCACGGAAACAAGAATTTCTCCAAAAGACAGAGAGCCTTGGAAATGTTTAAACAAAATTCCGTCAACATTTTGGTCGCGACCGATGTCGCGGCCCGCGGCTTGGATATTGCCGACATTACCCATGTGATCAACTACGACCTTCCCGAAACTTACGATGACTACATCCATCGCATCGGGCGCACCGGCCGGAATAACAAATTCGGCAAAGCGCTAACTTTTATCGAATAAACTTGATCGCAACAAAACGGGGGAAACCCCGTTTTTTTGTCGTCTTTTTTGGCCGACAAGATTAAATATTGATGAAAAATCCCTTGAATCATCGTTTATGTTAATTGTTTATCCGGCTTTTAAAATGATACAATTATTAATTACTTAATCTTATGAATTGGTTGTTTTTCGCGATTATCGGAGTCATCGGTATAGCAATATCCAATATATTGGAAAGGGCATTGCTAAAGGGTGATAAAAGCGACGCCTTCGCTTTTTCGTTCGTTTTTCAGTTATATTGCTCGATATTAATCGGGATTTTCGCTTTTTTTCATGGTTTTACGATGCCACCAATCGGTGATCTTTGGCTGAATTATTCGTTGATGACAGGCTTTTACGCCGCCGGTACCTGGTTTTTGTTCAAGGCGTTCCAATCCGCGCCCGCGGCCGAAGTTACCATAATATTTTCCACTCGCGTGCTTTATACGATCATTTTTGCTTTGCTCTTTCTGGGAGAGACCTTTAGTGCAGCCAAAGCCATCGGCGCTATTCTGATTTTTTTCTCGGTCATCCTGGTTTCCGCAACCAAGGAATTAAGAGGGATAAACAAAGGAACTTTTTACGCGCTGGCTGCTGCTTTTTTCTGGGGAACCGCGTTCGCCAATGACGCCTATATATTGCGGTCCGTCGATACTATTTCTTACGCGGTATTGGCGTTCTTATTGCCGGCCCTGCCATTTTTAATCATCAGACCAAGGCTATTGCTGGAATTAAAACCAATGTGGCAGAAAGGTTTATTTATGAAAATGCTTCTTTTGTGCGCAGTCTATTCAATTGCCACCCTTTCCGATTATTACGCACTGTCCTCGGGAGGAAACGCCTCACAGGTAAGCCCGACCCTCGAAACATCGATTATTTTAACGGTAATACTGGCCGCGGTTTTCCTTGATGAAAAAAATAATCTGCCAAAAAAGCTTTTTGCTGCCGCGATTGCCGCGATTGGGATTATTCTATTAAGTTAAATGGTTCACCGATGTTTTTAGCCACGCCCACCGGCAAGAGTTCTGCTCAGGCCGATTTGAGTAAGGGTTGTTTGTTCGGTCCAGACGGTATAAAATAATCGCGTAGGCAAAAAAATTATTATGTATTTATTCTTCGATACCGAAACTACGGGACTGCCCTTAAGCTGGAGAGCGCCAGTTGAGGATGTAGGCAACTGGCCGCGGATGATCCAAGCGGCTTGGATCCTTCACGATAACAATGGCAAAGAAATATTGAGCAGAAATTACATTATTAAACCGGTCGGATTCGAAATTCCCGATGTGGCGGCTCAAGTCCACGGGATCACGACTCAAAGAGCAATTAAGGAGGGTGGATCGTTGCGCGTCATACTGAAGGAATTCGAAGAGGTGATCGCGGGCGCTGAATTTTTAGTGGGTCATAATGTCGGTTTCGATGAAAAAATCGTCGGCGCGGAATTTTTACGCAACGGAATGAAAAATCACCTGGATGGAAAAAAAATGATTTGCACGATGAGGTCCGGTACCGAATATTGTGCGATCGAAAGCCCATACGGATATAAATGGCCAAAGCTCTCGGAACTGCATCACGAGCTTTTCAAATGCGACTTTGCCGAAGCGCACAACGCCGCGGCGGATATCAAAATAACCGCCAAGTGTTTTTGGGAAATGAAACGGCGGGGAATAATATAATGTACTTCGTCTATCTGTTGCGATGTTCCGATAACAGCGTCTATACCGGAATCACCACTGACGTGGAACGGAGGTTTAACGAACATAAAAATAAAAAGGGAGGGCATTACACCGCATCACGCAAGGCGGAATCGATCGTTCATACCGAACGGTTTAAAACCAGGTCGGAAGCGTCAAAAAGGGAAGCGGAGATCAAAAGCTGGAGCCGGGAAAAAAAATTAAGACTGGTTGGTTGTCCCGAAACGAAGTGATCAAGGCTTAACCAAGATTACCGATAATTGACATTTCTTCTTTTTTAGATGCAAGATAATATCAGGTATCGAGGAGGATTAAAAAGTGATTGGTATCAGCCTAATGAGCCTGACCCCGAGCCTGTTGGCGCAGATCATTGTGCTATACGACGAGGTCGTGGCTGGCGAATCAAAAAAATTATTGATTCAGTATCCGGTCGAAGAACTTATGGACCATGTGGTCGATGTGATAGTTAGTGACCCCCATTATATCGCGGAACTTCGGCTAGGTTCGATATTGCACTCTAACGATAAGCTCATTGTGATGCAGGTTCAACCAGGAGGAATAGTAGGTTTTCTTTTTAGGTCCTATGCGGACCAGCGGGAATACGCCGAAAAATTGAATGATCTTTTGGCGCAAAAAATCGACTGGCTGCTTTTCTCCAAGGGACTGGCTAAATGTTTCTGGTTCGGCATGGATAGCATAGACCTATATTAGATTGTAGCTTGCCAAAAACGCCCCGCATTTCGAAAGCGGGGCTTTTATTTTCTTCGAATTCGCTATCAATATTATTGACAGCCTAAAGTAATCGAATATAATAGCAACAGCCATTTGTCAATTTGGCACAATGAGGTGAAATAGACGTGAGTAAAATGATATTGGCTGTATTGCCGGCAATTTTATTTCTATTTTTTCCGGCCGGCGCGACAGAATGTATGTGCAACGTAAGCCTAATAAACGACAGCGACATAGTAGCCATATACGCTCAGTGGGGACACTATAGCGCAAATCAAACCGCGAACCTTACTGGCATCGAAGCTTATTATCTGTTCAATATAGCCGGATGCGACCAGGGCAATTTAAGTACGTGCGACCTTTACAACCCGTTCTATGCCGTAAAAGAGCTTCACGATGCCAGTGTCCTCGTGAATTATGTGATCCTCCGGGATGGCGTGATCTGGCAATTGGCCGATGACGGCGATAATGTCTGGCATGCGCGCGGACATAACGCGGATACGCTTGGCATCAGGGTTATCGCCCTAAACGAGACCGTGGCTAGGAAACTATCCAACCAGACGGGTAAACCCGTTCTGCCTGGTCCCAATGAAATCCAGCTCCAAAAAATGGCCCAGCTAATAGCGACGCTTAAGCACCGATACCCGACCATCAATACCGCCTACGACTACCAGTACCTGAAAGGGGGAGCGGTCGCGAACTCCACGATCGATTGGAATAAAGTGGACTGGTACCTGGAAAACCGGTATCAATCCCGCCTGTCGATTCAAGCCCTGAGCTGATCGCAAACCAATAATCCTTAATCAACTTAAGGATTTTTTTATAACCTTAACCGGAAATAACTTGAAAAAAATATAAAAAAATATTACAAGTTAGTAAAAGCTCTTTAAAACGGTTGGAGGAAAAACACATGCAAGATTACTATGAATATAAACTGGCACTTCGCTCAACGTGGGGATTATTAATAGTGCTATGCCTGTACAGTCTGTCGATCGTCAACCTCAACGTGGCTACGGCCTTGATCGCCGGCTTGATCTTCCTGATTTTGTTCGATTGCTCTTATTTACGCTATCGATGGGAGAAAAAAATGGCATCGCTTAAACCGATCCGGCAATAGCTTTCGCCAAAAAGTTGTTTAACCGCCCCCAACTTGAAAACACCAAAAAGACGCTAAACGTCTTTTTTTTGTTCAAAACATCGTACCGAATATGCTACAATAAAAAAGCAATGAAAAAATTCGTATTTTTGGGGTTGATCTGCTCGATTATGCTCGTATTGCCATCGACATCGCCCATCCGGGCCGAATCGGCAACCTCAACGGCGGAAACCGCCATCTCAATGGAAACCTACGGTCAGTGGAACGGCCTGGAAGCTCTTGAGATTCTCGAATCGCCATTCTCGTCCGCCTCCCTGAAAAAAACCATCGGGCAGCTCGGCGGTAAACCCGCGGAAACCGTAAAGATCCCCGTGCTTTTTGGGGTTTACCGGATGAACCTTATACCAAACTTCGGGGACGCGCGGAGCAACAGCCGGACACATGAAGGATTGGATATCGCCGCACCCAAAGGAGCCCCGGTCGTTTCACCGACAAAAGCGGTGGTTTTAAGCGTGGGAACCGGCTTGAGTTCGGGAAACACCGTTTCAACCGCCAATCCGGGCGGAGAAACATTCGTTTACATGCACCTTGATTCCATTGCCGGCATAAAATCCGGCGACATTTTGGACCCCGGCGATCTGATCGGTTTCGCGGGCAATACCGGCAACGCGGCCGGCGGAGCCGCTCATCTGCACTTTGAGATCAGGAAAAATGGCGCGACCGATCCATATCCGCGCTTGTTGTCGGATTTTAATTTTCAAGAAAAAATATCCTTTGTTTCAAAAATACTCAAAGAATCTAAAAACGAAAATATTCTGGCCGCTTTTCTGGCGGATAATTACGCCGCCGAGCTTTACGCGGCTCAAAATAGCGGCATTGAACTTCCAGCCGTTCTTTCGGCTAGATTAGAGACCGGTAAAAACGGAACCGAAGTTTCCGGAAACACATTGTCGTTTGGAGCGCAAAACGCCGGCGTGGCGGCGTTGCAAACCTTTTTGATTAACCAAAACAAAGGATCGGCGGCGCGCGCGTTGGCCTGCACCGGCCCGACCGGCTATTTCGGAAAATTAACGCAGTCCGCTCTGATCGAATACCAGACCCTCGCGGGAATCTCGCCGGCCAGTGGCACCTGCCAGATACCCAAGGATAACGATTTTGCCGCGGTTTTGACGGCTCATATAAACGCTTCAAAAACATCCTCACCGGGAAACGCCGGGTTGTCCATCGAAGAATTGAAAACATTGATTTCGCAACTGAAAGCGCAGATCGCCGCGCTTCAGAAACAGCTGGCACTCCTGCAATCCGGTTCCGGCCGCCAAACCAACTGATATATATTTAATGATTGACAAATAGAGGATTGACTGTATAATAATGTTGGTGGAACGTATGAAATTGAGGGATCTATGGCTTATTGCCAACTTTGTAGGCTTTATCTACAGCACGGTATTGCTTGTGTCTCATTCGGGGAACACCGAGACGATTCTGATATCAAGCCAATCTCTTGTCATCGGAACGTATGTGGCGATATCGACTTATCAGATAGCCGCGTGGATAATGAGCGCCGGCTGTATCTTGGGAGCCTTTTATTTCGGTTTTTTGGCCGGAGGAAAAGAAAACGAAAAACCCCAACCCTTATTGCTTGTGCCGGCAATACTGCTGGCGGTAATGGGTATCAACGCGATCTTTTGTCCGATAGGCGCCAGAACGCTTTTCCAAGTATTTGGGTTCGCTTATATCGCCTTCGGGCTGATGATGTTGAACATCGGGGGAATATTTTGGCTTATCCACGATCTTGAAGAAAGCCCCAGAATCCGCAGAAAACTGCGGATTTCTTTTTTTACCAGCATTTCCAAAATTTTCCCTTTTTGCTAGGATAGGCAAAACATATGGAACCGCTGGCCTCAAAAATACGGCCCAAGAATCTTGAGGAATTTGTGGGCCAAACGCACCTGGTCGGCCCCGGGAAACCCTTGCGAACCGCGATCGAAAAAAAACATATTTTTTCGTTCATCCTCTGGGGTCCGCCCGGAGTAGGCAAGACCACGCTCGCCAAGATCTACGCGGGCTCTTTAGGCGCGGACCTTTACAATCTATCGGCGGTCTCGGCCGGCAAGGATGATATAAAAAAGATCGTCGCCGCTCAAGGCGGTCTGTTTGCCAAAACCAAAGTCCTTTTTTTGGACGAGATCCACCGCTTCAACAAGGCCCAACAAGATTTTCTGCTTCCTTACGTCGAGCGCGGCGAAATCGTCCTGGTCGGAGCAACCACGGAAAATCCAAGCTTTGAAATCATCTCGCCATTGTTAAGCCGCTGTCGGGTTTTTACCTTGGCCAGCCTTTCCAAAGAAGAAATGGCTAAGATCCTGGATCGCACCGGGATCAAAATCGACTCGCCCGCCAAAGAATGGCTGATTGGCATGGCCGACGGCGATGCCCGCCAAGCGATAACCGTCCTGGAGAACGCAATGCAACTATACGGTGAAATAACCCTGGAATCGCTGAAAGATACGGTTCAAAACCGGTTCCTGAGGTTTGACAAGAAGGGTGAGGAACATTTCAATACGATCAGTGCGTTCATTAAGAGCATGCGCGCCAACCAGCCCGACGCCGCTTTGTATTATCTGGCGAGAATGATCGCTTCCGGTGAAGATCCAAAATTTATTGCCCGGCGGATGGTCGTTTTTGCTTCCGAAGATATCGGTTTGGCCGATCCGTCGGCTTTGAATTTGGCCAATAATGTTTTCCGGGCCGTTGAAACTATCGGGATGCCGGAAGCGGGAATCAATCTCGCGCACGGCGCTACTTATTTAAGCCTGGCTCAAAAAAACCGCAGTGCGTATGACGCTTATCTTGCGGCCCTGGCTGACGCCAAAGAATTGGGCAACCTGCCTATTCCGCTGGAATTACGCAACGCCCCCACGAAATTAATGAAAGACTTGGGCTATCATCAAGGTTATGAAATGTATACAAAAAGTAATCTTTTACCCGATGAACTCAAGGCTAAAAAATATTATCATAGTAAATGAAGACAATAAACGGTAAACTAGATTTTTCCGGGAAGATCGCGGTAATCCTGGTACGGGGTTTCGTCGCCGCTTTTGCTTTGTTTTTCGCGAGCACTCCGGTTTATGCCGCTGACTGCACTTCCAACGACGAACCCCGGGCTAACGCCGGCAGCGACCTATCTGTCTTTGAGTCCGGATCGGCAACCCTTACCGGATCGGCAACGGGCTCCGACAAACTAACTTACACTTGGACCTGCAACGGCGGCCAGGTGGAAAACGCAACCTCTAACGAGGCCGAATTCACGGCGCCTGAAGTCAGCCAGGACACCTATTATGTCTGCACTTTGAAAGCGGAAAACCGCTGCGGCTCCAATACCGATACGGTCAATATTCTCGTTAAAACCAATCCCGAAAAGAAGATTGACGGGACCGACCAAGCGGCTTTCTCGGCCGATCCGAATAATGGATGCACGCCCTTGGAAAACGTAAGCCTGTCGGCCAAAATCAATCCGCAAGATAATCTAAGCCAGGACTACACTTATTATTTCTATTGCAACAACAACGTTGACCCGAACAAGACCGTTACTACAAAAGATTTCAGCTATACGGCAAAAAGCCTCTGCGCCTACCCTGAAAGCGGCACCTACACCGCCTATGTCAGAATAGTAAGCGGTCACTCGGTAGACATTAAAAAAAGTGCGACAATCAGCGTTAAAAGTTGCGACAATAACAACGAGAGCAAAGTAGCGGTTGAAAAACTTGTAAGCAACCTTAGAAGCGGAACGGGCTTTATGAATTCGGTTCCGGCCGATCCGGGCGATGAAATATCGTTCAAGATTACCGTGAAAGCTTTAAGCGGCGACTTACAGGACGTACTGTTAACCGATATCCCGCCCGAAGGAATCGATAACATCCAAAACCTGGCCGTTGACGGGGAACCATTATCGGGCGACTTAAAACAGGGAATCGGGCTGGGAAACATCTATGAAGGCAGCGCCTTGTCCCTTACTTATTCCGCCAAAATCCTGGCTTCCGACCGCTTTCCTGGCGGCCGCACCCGGCTTACCAACACCGCTAAGGCCAAATGCTCCGACAACAGCTGCTCAAGTGAAGGGTCAGCCGAAATCATTGTCTCTAACGGCCAGACCAAAGTCCTCACCACCGCCAAAACCGGTTTTGGCGATAATCCGTTTACCGATTCGTTTGTTATTCCGGCCGGACTTTCCTTGTTGATCGTTTGGGCGTTCCGCGCCCAACTGATCCGGCTCGAAGAATGGGTCGACACCGGAAAAAAAAATTATTTAGTCTATAAATCGGGAAAAATGCTCGACCTCAAACGCGCGCGTCTGAAAGCGGAAAGGATTGCGGATAAATGGACCTAAATTTTTACCTTAAATCCGAAAAAAAACCGAACCGTTTGGGTTATTGTTCTCTAAGGAATCAAGAAAAAAAGGCTTTTGCCAGCCTTTATCATTTGGATCCGGGATATTTAATTCCCATCTCCGTTTCCTTCCGCTTTAACACCAGTTTTTTACCGTCATCAGGGCAGAATTGGAAAGCCAGATCAAAATATTCTTTTCCGCACATCTGACAAGCGAGACACACCTCGACAATCGTAAATCCCGAAACGACCACTTTTTCCCAGCGGCCCCGATTGTCAGCGCCGCAATTCGTGCAATAATTCGTTTCCGTATCGGTAGTCCTTCCGCAATCCGGGCATTTCAGCCTTTCACCTTCTCCTACTCCTGGCATTTGATCCTCCTTTAAAGATGTTTTATTTTTATATAATATAATATTCTAGGTCAAGTGTCAATGGTTATTTCTATTGACTTTATGGAAAAAGTAATCTATAAAGACGTCAGCACTACAGTCAAAGGTGGTTAAAATTGCGTACTATAATACCTTGTCCCCACGAAAGCGGCTCCAAACCGCTATCCGGAAGACTTTGCGACTTTCACCCGATGAACGAAGCCACGGTTGTCTGGTATTTGCGCAGGGCGCTCAACCTGCAGGCTCAGCTTCTAAAAGGCGGGAAAGAGGAACGCCCGTTCTTAGCCGAATCGCTATCGGCTATTCAAGCACGCCTTAGCCAGGGCATCCAGGGAATGACTTGCCCAAGGCCGGTCGATGGAGAAGTTGCCCGAAGGCTTAATCTGGTCGAAGAGCTATATGTATCCCTTCTTAGCCGCGAAAAAACGATCGGCCAAACAGCGCTCCGCATACACCAACTAATGATCGAATGATAAAGCGTCCATAAGGCGCTTTTTTTATGCTCGACAAGTTTCAATCGCGCTTTGAACTTTTCTCTGGTAAAATAAACTTGGAATATTGATTAACCCGACAATGAAAAACCAAGGCTTCACTTTGATCGAACTGCTGGTTGTTATAACGATCATCGGCATCCTGGCCGGAACCATTTTGATCGTATACGGCCAGGCTACCGCCTCGGCGCGCGACGCTCGGCGGAAAACGGAGTTGCAACAAATCGGACGGATGTTCTTAACAACATGCTATATGCCCAAAAGCGGTCCGGGAAGCTACGACCTGGCAGCCCTCGCGGATGAATTGCAGAACAAATATCCGCAATATTCCGGAAAATTAGCTTCGCTTCCCGGCGATCCGAAGCTAAAAACCAACGAAAGGTCATATTACGAATACGCGGTTTCGGAAGATGGAACTAAATGCGCGATCTATGCCAATCTGGAACGCGAAAATGAACCGGTGACTTTGCCGGGTATATCCAACCCGACGCCTGGCGGCGGAACCGGCGTCCTTCAATCGTCCGCCGACGGCTGGAACGGAACCGATAAATATTTCCAGGTTTCAAATTGATATTAAAGCTACTCGTCAAAATTTTTCTTGATAATAAATATCAGCCGAACAGGAGATAAATGCCTCTTTTTTTGCCGGCCACTTTACTCAAAGTTATTTTACAATCGATTACTAATTTAATACAATAATAAACTAAGCAAAGATACAAACATTTACAACAATACGTATGAAAAAAAATCTTCTGGCCGGATTGATCGTTGTTTTTTTTATTCTAATATTGGGATTCGCGCTATACTTTTTTTCGGTAAAGGAACAAGGCGCATTGAATAACCGAAATTTGGAAAATAGTGAAGCCATGAATACACCGGCCAAAAAAAAGAATATTACGGGAAACACGGCCAAAAAAATCGGAATTTGGCCGGATGAAGCCGACGGAAAAATAAATTTTGGACCAAATATGGAAAGTTATTATATTTGGACTGATCCACGCTCGACTGACCCATGGCAAACGGATCCCTCACACACAATAACCGAGCAAGCGCCATTTATTAACGGGGTAAAATCACCCTATTCCGATGTTAAAAACTTTGTTTTCAGCCCCACCGGAAAAAAAATCGCCTACATCGCCAAAACCGAAGGCCAGGAATTTGCGGTCGTCGCGGGGGAGGAAAGTAAAAAATACGACCAGGTTTTTGACCTATTTTTTACGGCGGATGACAATCCGATTTTTATCGCAGTCAAGGAAAACCAAACATTTGTCGTAAAAAACGGTTTGGAATCGCCGATTCCTTATGTGCGCGAATCGGGCTGGAGCGAAAATGGCCATATTTTCCACCGAATGTATGACAAAACCAACAAACGCTACACCATCCTTTTGGACGGTAATGAAATAGATAAACAACGTCAAGTGTCGATAGCGAAAACCACCGAGGACGAACAGCACCTCCTTTACGGCGATTCTAGTAAAGGGGAACAGAACTATTTTGTTTTCGACGGAAAAGAATATACCTACGCCAAGATCGGGAATCTTTCCCTGCATGAAAGCGGCAAGTTCGCGGCTACGGTTGAAAAAACTGAGAATGGAAAACAATTTCTGGTTCTTAACGGTCAACAACAGCCCGATATTAATTGCGACAACATCTACAGTCTTCAATTCAGCAAAAAAGGTGATATTTTCTTTATCTGTGAAAATGATTTTCCCGGACTTGCCGATAAGGATAAATGGCCCAAATTCTCAAATCGCCCAAGCAAACTCAAACAATATGTTTTCTATTTTAATGGACAACCGATTCATACCGCATCCGACACGCTAAACAAAGATCAATCCTCCTGGGAAGAAATTGATTTTAATACCGGTTATACCGTTTTTGACAATTCAAACAGCGGGGTTGGTTTTTCCTATCTTAGGGAAACTTGGGATAAAGGTTCTTTCAAAAGCCCGACGTCATCAAAAACGTTGATTGCCGGAACCAAGCAGAGAACTTACGAAATTGACGGTGATGATGCATTCCCGGTCGGCTTTGGCGCCAGCGGTTCGCTGATTTACGCAACCACAAAGCACGATGATATGGATACCGTTGTCGGATACAACTTGTTTTTTGACGGCCAGCCAGCGCCGGAATGGCAAAATTATTATTTGGCCGACAAACCGATAATTACTGATGATGGCAAGGTTTTTGCGCTCGCGCACACATTTAACAGCATGTCCGACTGTTTGGTCGTTGACGGAAAAATTGTTAAATCATTGGACGATTTAATATTTCAAAGCATATCCTTAGACGGCAACAAACTGCTTTGGGCGACAAAAAGCAACGGAGATATTTTTAAAAATGTTGAAGTATTGAATTAGTCTGATATCCAGCCGATGTGGATCATATTTTTAATCCTGGTCATTGTTTTTGAAATGGCCGCCGACGTAATGTCCAAGGAATGGTCGCTGAACGGCCGGTCCTGGTTTTTGATCGGCGGCTTAATTTTTTATCTGGCCTCCAATCTGGCTTGGCTGTTTTCGTTGAAATACGGATCCGGTCTGGCCCGCGGCATCTCAATTTTTTCGGTTATTAGCGCTATTCTGGCCATTATGATCGGCATTATTTTCTATAAGGAGCAAATAACGCGTCTCCAGGGAGCCGGAATGGTTTTGGGATTGATATCTCTTATTCTGATCTTTTGGGAAGATTTGTTTTAAAAGCCAAACCGCCAAGAGGACGCGCCATATTGACGATCTGAAAAATTTAAGTAGGATATAAGCAGCAAATTAACAAGGAGGAATCATGCTCAAAGACATTGGTGAAAAGGATTTTTGGCCGGAAGCATTGGCGCATTACGGTTTTACGCCGTCAATTTATGAAGACTGCACCAAGGATATGCCTCCGGCTTTAAAAGAGCAGGTTGATAAAGACATAGCGGCAACGGTTAAAAAATTAAAACGGTCAAAGGTGGCAAACTACGCCCTATCCGATGAAGGGCAAAATGAGATTGATCAGCTTCGCTCCGATTCGCTGGCTAAGATCGAACAGGTCCAGCTCCATCGCGATGCCGTAGTCCTGTCGCAGAAAATCAACCGCGAAGCCGGGAGCGAAATTTTGAAAAGGGACGATCAATTCGCCGAGCTGTTCGTTTTCGAAGTGTTTATCAAAAACAGCTTTATTCCAACGGAGAAAGCCCGGGCAGCGGATGAACAGCTTAAGGCTATCACTAAAGAACTGGCTTCCTTCGAGCCTCGGGAATTCGCCGAGAACCTGTGCGAAAATCCGCTCTGGTTCCACGAGTTCCTCGGTAAACTTGAAACAATCGACCGCCTATACGCGGAAGCGATGCCCAAAAAACAATTTCCTCCGGACGATACGATCAGGGAGCTCAAAAAAATCATCATGGGACCGGATTGGACGCCGGAGGTCAGCGTTCTGGCCTTCGCCACGGTTTCAAAAGAATCTCTGACGGAAAAAACTAACTGACAAACGATTTTCCGATATGTTAATCGGTTTGGAAAACTAACCCCGCATCCGGGGTTTTTATTTTGTAAAACCTGATTGACATCCTCGATATTATTGGTATAACCAAACTAGTTTCATTTAAAAAAGGGCGAAACATTGCCTTATTGGGAGCGTGAACAGCAATGAGACTTTTACCTAAAACGATTTTAACCTTGTTGGTATATATCGTCGTTTTTTCCGCCGCCTTTCAAGTTTTATATGGCGGAATAATGAATCCGGAACCCGACAAATATTTAAACAGAGAAACTACCGGCCAGCTGATAGCGGCAAATTACGGCTGGGACTATAAAGAAATGCTAAAAATTTCCGAAGCGCCCGAGTACGGTTTTACCGGCAAGGAACAGAACGAAAGCTACGAGAAATTCAAGGAACGGGCAAGCAGTGCCTTGGCCGCAAATGGTTCCGCCTTGATAGCGGTGTTCGTAAAAGACTCTTACCGTTTGCGGATTAGGGAAGAATATTGGTACCTTAAAAAAGGTGGAAAAGAACTGATGATCGCGAAGCTTTCGGAGCCAACGGTATCCTATCCGATTCCGGTATCGGAATGGGGTCCGTTCAACAATTTCCAAATAGCCTGGACCGAAAATATTACCAATAAACGGATTGTCTTTTCCAAGCCGAACACCGACATCCTGCGATTGAATTTCCGTGCTTTCGCGTTCTTTACCTTCCTTATCTTTACAGTCGGCCTGATTGCCCTAGCCGGTCTCTTGGCTTTCTTCTATATCATCTTGGTTTTGATCTCCTTGCGCGACACGGATAAATTTAAAAAAAAGGCATAGTTCGCCTTTTTTTCTTTATTCAGGTCAATTATGAATATTCGACATAAAAAAACCGCCACGTTGACATATCGGTAATAATAGTTTAGTATAAAATTCTACCAGATCAGCACTTTGAATAGCTTGGCAAGCAGCGCGGCGCCCGTTAACGGCAATCGGCGGCGCGCTGCTCGGCAATGCAGCAGGAAATGGGATGAACATAGTCATACGGCATTTAAAAAACGAAGGCTTATGGAGAACGCTGACGGAACAAGACATTAAGGTCTTGTGGCTAAAAAACTATATGCTCATCTATCCGCCCTGGTCGGGAAAAAAATATTTGATTCCCGATGAGGCTACGGACGGAGAATTCTTAGTCACGGGATCCGAGATCGGCGGTGCGCACAAAAGGATGGGTAAAGCCCGGATAATTTGCTCGCTCGCGGGCACGCCTCTCGCCTCATACCTGATTCAGGATCGGGAAACTACGGGCTTTCACGGTAAAGCCGCCAAATTTTCGGCTCCGCTCGGAATCGTTTCGATCGAGGCGTCAAGAAAAACCAACTCTATCTCGATCACTCGGCATTTAATAGCCAAGCTTGATCAGGTGGCCTGGATCCGGGATCAACCGGTCGTTAAAAAACTTCCGCTCGATATCAAATGGCAATGCCTTACTTGCGGCGATTTTGACGGCAGCCTGCCAAAACACCGGAAACCGGGCGAAATCGAATTCTGTATTTCCGGCTTAAGAATAAAAAAATTGTCCTTGCCTCAAGAAATCGAGATCTTTCGGAAGGCGATCGAAGCCTGCTTTTTAAAAACCAATTGTTATCATTGCAACCACGTCCACTTTTCCCAATATTAACGCGACAACCCTCGCGTTTTTTTAGCGGCATTTTTTTGATCTCGCGAATTGGCGCGCCGGCTTTGAACGTTTAAATGATTTCCTCCCCAAAGCAAATCTTTTATCGCTGGAATCCGCGCGCGCGTAACCCCGCTTGATTCCCTATATTTTCTCATCTTTGCCCTTACCGATTTGTTGACGGTTCAAAAACCGGATTTTGGACAAGCGGTGGTTCGTATGTTACGATTAATTGAATAAAAAGCCTTAGGGATGATGAAGTTTGCTTTGTTTTGAATATGATTATTGTCTTTTTTAAACAACTATACGAACGGCGCGATCTGTTGCTCGCCTTAACGACCAAGGAATTGAAAACGAGGTATAAATCGGCTTTTTTGGGTTTTTTGTGGGCCTTTTTAAACCCCCTTTTGCAAATGGCGGTTTTAAGCGTTGTTTTCATGTTAATCGTCAGAATACCGGTTCAGAATTATTCTTTGTTTCTTTTCTGCGGTCTTTTACCGTGGACATTTTTTTCCCAATCGCTAATCTCGGGAACCGGATCGCTAACCGCGAATCGCGATCTCATAAAAAAGGCGGCTTTTCCGCGGGAAATACTGCCGCTATCGGTAATTCTTTCAAATGCGATTAATTTGATATTGTCATTGGCCCTTCTCCTGCCCGCGATTCTTATTTTCGCCAACATCTCGTGGCCTTTGATTTTACTTCCGTTCGCGATCCTATTGCACATCATCTTTACCGCCGGCCTTGTCCTGATCGCCTCAAGCCTGGATATTTATTACCGCGACGTTTCCTTTATCATCCAAGCCTTGACTATGGCCTGGTTTTATTTGACACCGATCATTTATCCGCTTTCAATGGTACCGCAACGCTTTGTTGACCTTTACGCCGCCAATCCGATGGTGGGAATAATTTCGCTCTATCGTTTTGCCTTGCTCGGTGGCGATGCTCCGACTTTCTTTGCTCTGGCCGCATCGATGATTTTGACGGCGATTTTATTTATTTTCGGAATTATTATTTTCAAAAAACGAGAACCGTTTTTTGCGGATTGGATATGATAATGGTCCAGGCAAAAAATTTGGGAAAAAAATACAGCGTCAGCCGCGGCCGGCCGCTTTTTCTCAAAAGTATTTTTAAACCTCAAGTTTGCGACGAAATATGGGCCCTTAAAGACGTTAACCTGGAAATAAACGCCGGGGAAATTATCGGGATCATCGGCAAAAACGGGTCCGGGAAAAGCACTCTTTTAAAAATACTGGCGGGAATCACCAAGCCAACGCTGGGAACGGTTGCGATAAACGGAAGAGTCGCTTCGCTGATCGAGCTGGGCGCGGGATTTCAGGCCGACCTTACCGGCAGAGAAAATATCTATTTGAACGGAACTATCCTGGGATTAACCAAGCGTGAGATCAGCCGACGGATCGGTCATATTATCCGTTTCGCCGATATCGGAAACTTTATTGACGTTCCGGTGAAAAAATATTCCTCGGGAATGACCGTTCGCCTGGGATTCTCGGTTGCCAGCCATTTGGATCCCGAGATCCTCTTGCTTGACGAAGTTTTGGCCGTGGGCGACGCCGCTTTCCAAAAAAAATGTCTTGACAAAATAGCCGAATTCAAGAAATCCGGGAAAACGATCATTTTCGTTTCCCATGACTTAAACCAAGTGGCAAATATTTGCGAACGGGCGGTATGGATTGAGGATGGAAAAATAAAAAAGAACGGTTCAAGCAGGGAAGTGGTCAATTCTTACCTTGGAAGCGTGAGCGAGGGTTTTGAAACGGAACTGACCATCATGTCCAAAGACTGGGCCAATGGCTCTACCGAGCCTCAAAACCAATCGGCGTCGGTTAAAAAAGTTTCGGTCAAAAACTTGGAGGGAAAACCGGTAAACAAGCTTTCCACTAACGATAGTTTTAACATTGAAATCGAATTTGAAACAAAAGAAGAAAATGTTTTTTGCGGGATGACGGTTATCTTTTACGACAACGGCGGAAATTGCGTTTTTGGAACTATCGGAAACCACGAATCGAATTGGTACGGCAAACCAATGCCCAAGGGTCGATACGTCAGCGTCTGCCGTATTCCGGCCAACTTCTTCAATGACGGATGGTTCGACGTTTCGCTAAACCTGTTCGGCCGGCATTTTATCGACTCGTGCATGACCCATAAAGTATTAAGACTTCGGATTCTTGACGGATCGGAGGTAAGGGGCGATTATTACGGACGCTACGACGGAACCGTCCGACCTTTGTTTGATTGGTCAACTCGCCGGAAATCATAATAAAATCGATGGAAAACGATCACAACAATTTTGACGGCAAAAAACCTTTTTCGCTTACGCTTGCTTTGCTGGAAAAAGCAATCTACAACAAGGGGGAAAGATTGATCCCGGGAATAAGCCACGATTGGATGGAAGTAGTGCGCCATAAAAGCGCCTACCGTTTTTTTTACGAAATCATCAACCATGATCAAGAGAACGGAAAAACGAAACGAAACGGAGCCCTCGAAATCCTTGATCTTGGTTGCGGAGTGGGGCATGGGAGCCATATGATGAGCCACCTCTCCGGTTCGCGCGTAACCGGAGTGGATTCCTCAAAAGAAAGTTTGGAATTCGCGAGACAAAATTATGCTCGCGAAAATATCGAATATGTCCAAGCCGAATTATCGAAGTTTATCGCCAAAATGCCGGAATGCGATTACGCGGTTTCGCACCAGGTCTTGGAACACGTTGCCGCCGGCCTCGATTTGGCGAAAAAGATAAAATTTCGCCAAAGGCTCCTGTTCGACGTTCCTTACGGCGAAGCTGACGGCAATCCCCATCACATGATCCGAAACATCAAGGAAAACAACTTCTTGGGATTTCCCGACGCGGAATTATTCTACCAGGATAGGGACGGAATAATTTACGATTATTCACGCCGCCCGCAAAAACCGAACATTATTATTTGCGTGTGCCGAGGCAAAGACCTCCCGCCCGTCGGCAAAAGCGGCCTTGAATTTCCCTTTCCGGCCTGGAAGGGCAATTTCGGCGACAACAATACCTATGATCAGTCAAAACGACGGATCGACCCGCCTGAAGCGCCGATGGAGTCGATGTTTTTGTTTTTACGGTATAAGCTTGAAATTGCGGAAGAAGAACTGCGTTCATGCCGGTTTGAATTGGATAAAATCCGCCATTCGCGGGCCTGGAAAACGCTTTCCTTCATAAAGAACGTGAAAAAACGCTTGCCATTCTTAAACAAGATATGAATTACCTCCTTTTCAGTTTTCTGCCGCCAACGCAAAAAGTTTCCAGCGGAATTATGCTTGACCAGCTTTGCCGAATGGTTCCCAGGGAGGACATTTCTTGTTTTGTAGCCAAGGACCCATTGTTCAAAGTCGGAATTTCTCCGGATCTTTCGTGGATCCCTCACCGGATCATAAACGAACCACGAGGATACTCGTCGGCCATCGGTAAATTGCTTCCCGGAACGCCGGGTCAATGCGCCGGTTTTATCGCGGAGTTAGCGCGCAATTTTTTCATAGATAAAACGGTTATCGATCAAGCCGTGCGTTTCGGTAAAAATTATCGCGTTGACTGCGTCTGGGCAGTGCTGCAGGGGAAAACAACGATAATTTCCGCACGGAAGATCGCCATGAAACTTGGCGTTCCCTTGATTGTTATGGTTTTGGACGATCCTTCCTGGGTGCTTGACGCCGTCGGGCTGGATAAATATTCAAAGAAGAAAGTGCTTGCGGAATTCGACAAAGCCATAAAGCATAGTATTGCCTGCGGCACGGCTTCCCGGGCGATGGCGGACGATTATTCAAAAAGATATGGCGTTAAAACGATTGTTTTTTGGGGCAGCCTGGATAAAAAAATGGCCCGGGAACCGGCGCTCTCGCCAAACGGAAACTCCCAGCTGTCAATTGGTCTGGCGGGCCAGTTGTATGCCACCGATGAATGGAATGCGTTTCTTGCAGCATTATCATCGGCGAATTGGAGGATAAGCGGCCGCGATGTCAAAGTATATCTGATCGGCGATCTGGATTATGTCGACGTTCCCTGCGGCGCCCGAATCGAGAAGCTGGGACGCATGTCTTTGGATGAAACCATAAAAACCCTGTCGGGAATGGATATTGTTTATTGTCCATATTTTTTTGGCGAGAATCGCGAAGTCGTGGCCAAAACAAGTTTTCCCAGTAAATTGACAGCATATTTTGCGGCCGGCCGGCCGGTATTATTCCATGGTCCAAAATATGCGTCACCGGCTAAATTTATCGAGGAAAACAATGCGGGTATTTGCTGTTATTCATTGGAATCCGGGCAAATCCTGGAAAAGCTGGCTCTGCTGGCGGACGACAATGAATTGTACGCCAAGCTTACAAAAAACGGCACGAAGGCATTTTTGAAATATCTGACGCTGGATAACTTGAAAAGCGCGCTCACTTCATTTTTAGGCGCGCCGTTCACCCATGAATCAAATTAAACCGGCCATTCTGGTTATTACGGAATTATTTCCTGAAGAGGAACTCTTTTTTTTGGGATCATTTGTGTTTAACCAGCTGAAAGAGCTGACAAAACTTTATCGAATAGCGGTAATTGTGCCGGTTTCATTCAAGTCAAAAGTAAAACAGGGTTTTGCCAAGCGCGGCGATCTCGATGTTTACTACGTAAAAGATTATTTTTTGGCATTTCTTTCGGCGATGTTCAAACTGGGTTTATACGATCTGGAAACCTTAATCGCTCTAAAGAAAAAATTTTCGCGGAGGAAAATAATCGGATTGGCAAAAAAGCTCGACAAAAAATATAAATTCCAGCTGGTTCACGGCCATGAGGCGTATACCGGAGACGAAGCCACCGGCGCCGGACGTTCGCTTGGGATTCCCTCGATAATCACCATTCATAATCTATACGATTATCATAATCAGCTTTTTGGACAAGCGGCTATGAAGGCGGTAATCAAAAACTTAAATAACGCAGATAGAATCGTAACCGTTTCAAAAATCGCGGCAGATTCATATATCGCTAACGGCGTCAAAAAAAGTTTTCAAATCATTCCTGAAGGGATTGGCGATATTTGCGCCGGATCGAGTCCGGAACCGTTACGCGGGTATTTAAAAGACAAAACGGTTATTTTAAGCGTCGGACTTTTTCTGGAGGCAGGACGTATCGATCAGGCGATTTACGCGGCCGCGAAATTGAAAGAAAAATACAAAAACTTCGTTCTTTTGATTATCGGCACCGGACCGCTGGAAAGCCTGTACGAACAAATCGCCGCTAATAACGGCCTGAAGGATCGGATACTCGTCCTTGGCCAAATTCCGCCGTCGGAAATGATGTCTTACTTCGCGGCGGCTGATTTTATTTTACACCCCAGCGTTGTCGATGGTTTTTCCATGGTCTGCCTGGAAGCGATGGCCGCGGGCAAACCGTTCATTTGCACGAAAAATATCGGGATTACCGAATACATAACCGATGGAATCGAAGCTTTTGTCGTTCCGCCAGACGATATCGCTGCTCTGACTGAAAAAATGGACCTTCTGTTGAAAAATCCCGGCATGAGAAAAACGATGGGCCAAGCGGCCTATCGTGCCTCAACAAAGTTCCGGTGGGATAATTTGATACCCAAAATATCCGCTCTTTACTCCGATTCGCTGAAAGGACTCAAAACCTGACCACATGAATAATCAAAAACCGTGGATTCTCGTCATTACCGAACTTTATCCCAATCTAAACATTCTTTTCTTGGGAGCTTTCGTCCAAAACCAATTAAAAGCTCTGGAAAAATATTACAATATAGCGGTAATTGTGCCGGTTTCCTTTAAAACGAAAATAGAAAAATCGGTGGTCAAGGATGGCGATATCAGCATCCATTATCTCAAATGCCATCTATCGACATTCCTGCTGAATGCCGAAAAATTCGTTTTTAACCGGCGCTATGATGAAAAATCCCGGAAAAAAAGCTTTTTAAGGATGGAAATCGTGAGTAAGGCAAAAAAATTACATTCGCGATACCATTTTTCTCTCGTGCACGGCCATGAAGTTTATATCGGCGACGAAGCCGCGGTGGTGGGACGGACGCTGAACATTCCATCGCTTGTGACCATCCATAACCTATACGAGTATCACGTATCATGTTTTGGCCCGGATGCCATGAAACAAGTCGTTAATAATTTGAACCTCGCCGATAAGCTGATCGCCGTCTCAAAAATGACGGCCTGTTCCTACAAAGAACAAGGGATCGAGAAAGAAATCCAGGTCATTCCCAATGGGATAGGGAATTCAAAGATCAAGCCCATTCCTGAACAATGGAAACGCATCACGGAAAATAAAACGGTAATTTTAGCTGTCGGTTTTTTCGCGCACATAAAACGCATCGAGCAAGTCCTATATGCCGCTATCGAGTTAAAAAAAAGACAGGGGAATTCGTTCGTAATTTTAATATTGGGCGCCGGCTCGCTTGAAAATTTCTACCGCGATATAATTAGGAACGCCCGCTTGGAAGATCAAATTTACATTGTCGGCCAAATCCCGCCGCCGGAAATAATGGCTTATTTTACGGCGTCCGATTTTTTAGTCCACCCTTGCGTTCTGGAAAGTTTTTCCATGGTCTGCCTGGAAGCGATGGCCGCGGGCAAACCGTTCATTTGCACCAAAAATATCGGAATTACCGAATACATAACAAACGGAAAGGAAGCATTTATTATTCCGGCCGATAACCTCGCCTCACTAACCGAAAAAATGGACATTCTATTGCAAAATAGAAAATTAAGAGAAAGAATGGGCCAAGCGGCGCAGGAAACTTCCCTTAAATTCGGATGGAACGACCTGGCGCCTGAAATATTAAGGGTTTACGATCGCCTTATAAATAATCATGGATAAAGATTGGCCGTTGGTTACCATAATAACGCCGGTTTACAATCGGGCTGATTTGGTGGATAAAACCATCCGAAGCGTGCTGGATCAGGATTATCCGAATATCGAGTATATTCTGTTGGATGACGGATCGAACGATAATAGCTGGGATGTGCTGCATAAATACCAAGGCCGGGTGATTTTGGAAAAACACGAGAATATAGGGGAAGCCCGGACGGTAAATAAAGGGTTTTCATTGGCAAAAGGAGAAATCGTCGGCGTCGTAAATTCCGATGATCCACTTTTACCGGAGGCGGTAAAAAAAATCGTTCAATGTTTCCGGTCGCATCATGAAACGATCGTTGTTTACCCCGATTGGGAAAAAATCGACGAGAAAGGGCGTGTTTTTGAAAAAGTCAGGACGCCGGATTATAACTATGAGTATATTCTAAGAACATTCCATTGCGTTCCGGGACCAGGAGCCTTCTTCCGCAAATCGGTTATCGACAAACTGGCCGGACGCGACGCACGGTTCAAATACGTATCGGATTTTGATTTTTGGCTAAGGGCCGGGCTCACGGGAACGTTTACCCGCCTGCCCGAGGTTTTAGCGACATTCCGGGTTCATACCGGTTCGGCGAGCGTCAACAGCTTGGGCGACCGAATGTCGAAGGAACATATCGATCTCGCCAAAAAAATTTACGACTTGCCGGATTTTCCCGAAAGCCTTAAAAAATTAAAAAATGAAACCTTCAGCTCCGCGTATTTTCTCGCGTGGTGGATGAGCGGGAACAGGGTATCTTTTAAAGGAATTAAATACCTGCTGATTTCTTTTTTTTACCATCCCAAGCGGTATTTTCTCCTTTTTGAAAACCGCGCCGTCAGACTCACCAAAAGAGTCGCAAAAAAAATATGGTTTTCGATCAACCGAAAGTCAGCGTAATAATCCCGTATTTTGACCGGCCTTTGTGGTGCAAGGACGCCATAAAAAGCGTGCTTGCCCAAAGTTATCGAAACTTTGAAATAATTATCGTTGACGACGGATCCAATATCCGCCTGAGCGAAGCATTCGATGTCAGCGGCTACCCGACGATCCGGTATGCACGACAGAACCACTCGGGGGTATCTTTCGCCAGAAATCGGGGAATTAATTTGGCTCAGGGAAAATACATCGCCTTTTTGGATGACGACGATACGTTTTTGCCCGACAAACTGCTCATCCAGGTTGAGGCGATGGAAAAATTTCCCGAATACGCCATGTCTTACTCACACGCACTGATGATGGACGAAAAAGGTTTTTTGATGGTGGGAGAAAAATGGGGCGGAAATCTATCGGGAAATATATATCCCAAACTGCTGTTTATCAAAAATTCTTTTATAACGATTCCGACCGTAATGATAAGAAGCGATATATTGAAAGAAGCCGGAGGTTTCAACGTTGCGATGAATGTTTGCGAAGATTTTGATCTTTGGCGAAGAATAGCGAAAGATCGAAAAATTCTGCATATCCAAAAAAATCTGGCCGTTATCCGGCAGCATCCGGACGAAAAGGTAAAAATCGAGGATAATATTAGTGCGCGTAAAATTTATTACGAACGGGCGCTGGCTGACGACTCATCGCTTGGTCATCCATTTAAGGCCGATTTGATGGCGGAAATGCATTTATTTTACGGTCTCCAAGCCTTGTTGCAAAGACGGTACGTGCTGGCAATCAAACTTATCGCGAAGGCCATAAATTATTCGCCCTTTTTTTCTTTACGGTATTTGTTGCTCGCCACTCCTTTGAAGATATTGAAATCCGCAAAACGATCAATGCATCGTTTTTTCACCCGCTTTCACTTGCGACAAAACCATTAGGTTTTGGCTCTCGCCAACGGGCAGACTGGCAATGACGACCGGTCGATCATTAACCTCGGGATTGAAGGAACGGTTTGGATAATATATACTCACTAAAGACATTCCGAGTCGTAAATTGATTATTCGTTATTTTAGAGGGCAGGGGCAGGTTCTGGAAACCTAAAAGGTGCCGGAGACTGCCGATTCTTTCAGAATAAAAAAAATCGGTTTCTTTTCCGCGGAATGCGGGAAGAAGCGAGGAGGATTTGGGTACTCCGGAAGAAATCTTTTAGGATAATTTTTTGCACGAATGGCGCGATTTTAGGCCACCCAGGGCGAAACACCATCGGAAAACAAATATTTTACTTTATGGCATCCGATATCCGCCGTTTCATCGATCATATTAGAAACAAAACGATATTAGTAACCGGCGGGACCGGTTCTTTCGGGCACACCGCAGTCGACCACTTATTGACGCTTGACCCCAAGCAAATTATCATTTTCAGCCGCGACGAAAAAAAACAGTTCGATATGGGTAACCGCTACAACAACGATAAGTTGAAATTCGTGGTGGGGGACATCAGGGACAAAGAAACAATCGGCTACGCAATGGCGGGCGTCGATCTGGTTTTTCATGCCGCCGCGTTAAAGCAAGTTCCTAATTGTGAATTTTTTCCGATGGAAGCGATCAAAACCAACGCGATCGGAGCTTATAACGTGATAAACGCGGCTATCGATCATGAGGTTGAAAGAGTTGTCGTATTAAGCACCGACAAGGCGGTCTATCCGATAAACGTGATGGGTATGACCAAGGCGTTGATGGAAAGAATAATGATCGCGTCCTCCCAGTCGAAAAGAGGTAAAACGGTGTTGTGCGCCACAAGGTACGGTAATGTGATGTATTCCCGCGGATCGGTAATCCCTTTCTTCATTGATTTGATGAAGCAATCTAAGCCGCTTACGATAACCGACGGAAAAATGACCAGGTTCATGATGACGCTGGACGATTCGGTCGATCTGGTTCTTTACGCGTTAAGCAACGGCAAAGACGGGGAAATTTACGTAAAAAAATCTCCGGCAGCCACCATTTCGGATCTGGCCAAGGCGATGGTTTCGATTTTCGCTTACAGCCTGGGAACCAGGGAGATCGGTATCCGCGCGGGAGAAAAAATGCACGAAACCCTGATCTCAGCGGAAGAATTATTGAGAACCGAAGACTGCGGAGATTATTTCCGGATACACCCGGAATTTTCTAAAATCGATTACCGTAAATATTATTTCGAAGGCAATCAAAACGCGGATGTTTCCGCGAGCGGCTACACTTCGGAAAACACCAGACAGTTGTCGCAAGAGGAGATGGAAAAAACGCTACTTTCTCTTGAAGAAATCAAAAAAGACCTGGAATTCATAAAAAAATAACCAATGGAAGCGAAAATAGCCAAAAAAATAAAGGTAGCGACGGTTTTTGGAACACGGCCCGAGATCATCCGCTTATCCCGGATTTTCGAGAAACTGGACCGTCATTTTAACCATGTGATGGTGCGTACCAGCCAGAATTACGACTACGAATTGGACAAAATTTTTTTTGAACAAATGGGGATAAGAAAACCGGATTATTCTTTGAACGTCAAGGCCGACAGCCTGGGCGGCCAAATTGCCAATATTATTATCCAATGCGAAGAAGTGTTCTTAAAAGAAAAGCCGGATTGCCTTTTGATCTTGGGGGATACCAATAGCGCTTTATCGACCATCGTTGCCAAGCGGATGAAGATACCGATATTCCACATGGAAGCGGGGAACCGGTGTTTTGACGAAAACGTTCCCGAAGAAATAAACCGGCGGATAATCGACCATATCAGCGACATCAACCTGCCTTACAGCGAAAACGCGCGGCAATATCTCATCCGGGAAGGCATAAGAAACGAAACCATCTTTGTTACCGGATCGCCATTGTGGGAAGTTTTCAATTATTATAAAAAAAAGATAGCCGACTCGGATATTCTCGATCGATTGGGACTAAAAAAAGGAAAATATTTTTCCGCCAGCCTCCACCGGGAAGAAAACGTCGACCGTAAAGAAGCTTTGACCAAACTGGCCGATATTTTGGACGCAGTCGCAAAAGTTTATAAACTGCCGGTGATTTTTAGTATCCATCCGCGCACGAAAAAACGCCTCGATCAAGAGGGTTTAAAACTCAATTCCCTGGTGAAATCCCATAAGCCTTTTGGATATTTCGATTATATCAATCTGCAGCAAAATTCTTTTTGCGCCCTCTCCGACAGCGGGACGATTTTGGAAGAATGTTCGATGATCAAATTCCCCGCCGTTCAAGTGAGAACCAGCTCGGAACGGCCCGAAGCTTACGATGAAGGCGCCGCGATCCTTTCGGGATTGGACAAAGATATGGTTTTGCAATCGATCGAAATCGTAACCAGCCAATTTGCCGGAAACGAAATTTTTAAGGCGCCGGCCTGCTATCAGGAAGAGAACGTTTCCGGAAAAATCGTGCGCCTGATCGCCAGCCAGGCAAAAAATATTTTAAGAAAATATAATTAGCGGGTTCTCGCTAAAGTATGGAAAACAATAAAAAGACAATCGCTATTCTCGGAGCTAACGGCATGCTGGGAAGCATGGTTTACAATGTCCTCAAAGACAGCTTCAACCTTATTATTTTTTTGCACAGATCCGACAAATTGCCGCTTCTCGAAAAGGCTTACGGAAGCGTTAAACCCCACGAGGCCAAAAGTTTTGATTTCAATCTTATTTACGATGATTACGTGAAAGGTTTTAAGAACCTTGGCGCCAGCCCGCGCTATCGGGAATTTCTCGGTGAACTCGGTAAGGTCGACGGAATCGTTAATTGCGCGGGCATTATCATACCGCATTCCTTAAAAGATTGTTCCAACACTTTTTTCATCAACTCGGCCCTACCGCACCTATTGGCCGATACTTTTGGATCAAAGCTTATCCATATCACCACCGACTGCGTTTTTGGCGGACTGGCCGGCTTTCCCTACGATGAAAATTCGCTTCCGAGCCCCACTGACCTTTACGGGCTTTCAAAGAGCCTGGGCGAACCGCAAAACTGTTTAACCTTGCGGACTTCGATTGTCGGGCCGGAAATTGAGGGATTTTTCAGCCTGCTTGGATGGTTCAAACAACAAGAAGGTAAAACTATTAATGGTTACCGCCGACATTTTTGGAACGGCATAACCACGCGGGAATTCGGGAATATTTGCAAAAAGATTTTTGAAAACCGCTCCGATTATCCTCAAAAAGGCGTCTACCACGTTTTTTCCAACGTAGTTTCAAAATACGAGATGCTTTTGAAGTTCCGGGAAAAATACGATATCGATTGCGAAATAATTGCCGACGATTCGACCGAATTGAACCGGACGCTGTCCACGGTCAAAGAACTGAACGCGCGGCTGGAAATTCCGGATTTCGATCAAATGCTGAAGGTTCTATAAATCCATGGCAATACCACAAAGAGGCAAAGCTTACAGCTTGCGCGAACTTGCGGTTCTGGCTTTGCTTTCCGCCATTGTTTTCGTTCCGCCGCTCTTTTGGGGTGGAAAAAGCGCGACCGGGCAATTGGTATTATTTTCCCTTCTACTCCCGACGGTTTTTTTTATGTGGAAGTTGAAGGGAAAATTTGACCTTAAAGGAGCTTACGTTCCGTTCCTTTTTTTGGCGTTATTTGTGTTTGGATCGGGCGCGTCGGTAATCTTTTCACCGGACAAGTATCGCGGTTTGTCCGAATTCCTGAACTTTCTGGCGTGTTTCATTTTGTGTTTTCTTGTTTTTAATTTTATCGATTCCAAAAAAGAGATCCGGTATTTCGGCTATCTTGTTCTAGGGCTTGGAATTCTTCTTTCCCTTATTGGCTTATATGATTTCTCCGTTTCTCAAAGTTTTGGTTTTTTGCGCTTAACCTCGACTTTTTACAGCCATATCCCTTTCGGCGAATTTATAACCTACCCTCTGATGCTCGCGGTTTGTTTGCTTTTCCTGGGAAAACCACAACGCCATTGGAAGATTTACCTGATCGCTACCAATATTTTATTTTTCGTTGTTTTCTATTTTGACCGAAGCCGGGGGGCGTGGATAAGCTTTTTTTCCGTTATGCTATTTTTAGCCGTATTCTTCCAAAAAAAAATCGCCAATAAGCATTCGCTCGCCTTGATCGCGATCATAATTCTAGCCAGCCTGACGGTGATTACCGGTTTCTCGCGGCTCAAGTCTTATCAAGCCAAACAGGTTTCGGCGGCGAACGTGGTTTACGACGCCGAAACTGTCCAGGAAAACGCCGCTGTGGCGCGGATCTTTTTCTGGCAAGGGGCTTGGGATATCTTCAAAGACCGGATATTCTTGGGCGGAGGCCTCGGATCTTATCCTTATTACGATAAACAGTACCTGAAACCGCCTTTTTACTACAGTACCGATCCCCACAATTTCTATCTGAAGGTTTTGGCTGAAGGGGGCTTAATTTTGTTTTTGGTTTTTTTGGTCTATATTTGCGGTTTTTTGCTTTCCGTTTTTAAACTGCTTACGAATTTAAAAAAGGGCCTAACGGATTCGGCCGATACCGCCGATCTCGTTTTGATCGGATTGACCGGAGGCGCCGCGGCCAGTCTGCTTGATAATGGCGTCAATTTCGGCTGGTCCTATCTGGCTAATTTGATCGCTTTTTTTCTGATCTCGGGAATAATTTTGAAAGCCGGAACGTTTTACGGTAACCCTGAAGCTGGCGACGAAAGGATGGGATGGGCCAAAAAAATTGCGGACCGATCACTTATTGGTTTTTTTCCGCTGGCTCTGGTCTTGTTATATTTTGGAATAACGGATTTTATGGCGGATTCCTCATACCAGGACGGCATCTATTATCTGGAAGAAGGACATTCTTCGGAAGCCTTAAGCAGCCTTCAAAAAGCCGCGGATACCGATCCTTTCGATCCCCGATACCGTCTCCGGCTGGCCGGTCTTTACCTTGATTCGGCAAAAAAGACCGGGAATAAAGACGATTTTTCCGCCTCAGTCAATTTCACCGATCAAGCGCTTTTTTGGTCCGACACCTCGGAAAATCGCTTGTTTTTAGGAGAAATCGAGCTGGCGAAAGGCGATCAACCGGCAGCTGAAGAAAATTACCGGGTCGCGTTAAGTAAATATCCATTCGGCCTGGATGCCGCCTTTGCGTTGGCCGATCTTTATTTTACGCAACAAAGATACGTCGATATTCATTTACTGCTCGATAAAATTTTACCTTATTACAAAAAAGAATACGTTCTATCTCCTTACTACATCGTACCCGACAAAAAAGTCGTGTTGGCCCAGATCGAAAAACTGCATCGCGTTAACGGAACGGCATACTCAAACGAAAACCTGAACGACAAGGCCCGGGATGAATTCTTAAAAGCGGATTCCTTTCTAAAATGAGCACTCCACGAAAAGTCGCCAGTCATTCAGTCCGGGTAAATTCAACGCCCATGGTCAATAAGCTTTACCAATTCTATGAGTTCGTCAAGCGCTTGTTTCCGTGGCGCGTGAAAGCTTTGGCCAAAGGCGTTTTTTTGGAAGTTTTTTTTTACAGCCGGGCAACCGTTTTCGAACATCAAGATCCGCCATCGGCGGCGGCCGGATCCAAAAATTACCGGGGTAAGGTCCGCTTACTGTTCGTTGCTCCGCATCTGGTTTTCGGCGGAGCCGAGAGAATATTGTTCGATGTCGTCAAAAACCTTTCGAAAATCGGATTACAACCCGTTTTGGGCTGCGCCCTGAAGAAAGGGGAATGGACGGAAAAATTCGAGTCGGTGGCCGACGTTTACGACCTTTCCCGTTCGGGCGGCTTGTGGTCGCAAAAAGACGCGATAGTAGATCTTGTTTCGGATTTAGGTACCACTATCGTGCAATTCAGCAATTGCGAGATTCTTTATTTCGCGCTGCCTTACCTAAAAGCGAGAACCCAAGCGGCCACCGTCAATTGGGTCCACATCGATCCGGACTATTTCGCCTTGCTGCACGGTTTCGGGTACCGGAAATTTTCATCCTCAATCGATAGAACGATCGTAGCGACGGAATTAATGAAAAACTTTTTGGTCGAGAAACAATACGCGGAACCAAAAAAAATTTCCGTTGTCCCTAACGGAGTGGACCTGTCTCTCTTCGATCCTTCGTTGTTTTCCCAAAAAAAGGCCGGGATAAAAAACAAATACGGCATACCGCCAGAAAATCAAACAGTAGTTTTCATCTCGCGCCTCATCAGGGAAAAAGATCCCGTTTCTTTTTTAAAAATCGCCAAAAAGGTTTCGATTGCTTATCCACGGACAACTTTTGTCGTTGCCGGAGACGGCTACCTGCGAAGCGCCATGGTCAAACGGGTAAAAAAAATGAACTTGGCCGCCAATATCAAATTTCTCGGCTTTAAGGAAGAAATACCCGAGATCCTATCCATCGCTTCGATTTTCGTTTCAACGTCGCTTACCGAAGGGTTTGGTTTAAGCGCCGCCGAAGCGATGGCGATGGGGGTGCCAGTGGTAATTTCGGATGTCGGCGGCCATAAAGAGTTAATCTCCGCCGAGAGCGGATTCTGCGTAAGGGCGCGCGACCTAAACGGTTTTACGGATAAAATCGGGTATTTGCTTTCCCACGAAAGTTCAAGAAAAGATATGGGCGTAAAAGCGCGGCGGCGCGTAGAATCGGAATTTTCCCTAACTAAAACGGTGAACGAAATGGTTTCGGTCTATGAGGAATTGGCCAGTCAGTAAGAAGCTTTTTGTTTGAAAAACAAAACCATGGTTTTAAGAATAATTTTGAAATCCCAGATCATGGACCAATTCTTCACGTAGTAGAGATCAAGCTTGACCTCCTCTTCAAAAGGCAAGCTGGAGCTGCCGCTCACCTGCGATATTCCGGTCATGCCCGACTTCACAAAAAAAACGCCTTTGTGCCTTTTTTGATAACAAGCGACTTCTTCGGGCTCATGCGGACGCGGACCTACCAAGCTCATTTCACCCTTAAGAACGTTGATCAACTGGGGAAACTCGTCTATCCAGGTTCTTCGTAAATATTTTCCCGCGCGCGTCACGCGAGGATCGTTTTTGATTTTGAACAGCGGACCGTCTTTTCGTTCGTTATGTTCGAGATACCGGCTTTTTAACTCCTGAGAGTTGTTTTTCATGGAGCGGAATTTGTACAGGCAGAATTCTTTTCCGCGGCTTACCCTTTTGAGCTTCACGAGAGCGGGGCCGGGGCTGTCAAGCGTTATCACCGCCGCGACCGCGACCCAGAAGGGCAAAAACAATACAATTCCCGCCGCCGCGACCGCCGCGTCAACCGCGCGTTTTGAAAAACGCCCCCAACCTTCGAGCGGTGTGCGGTTAAATTCCAAAACCGGGAATCCGGCTATTGTTTCAACATTAATATTGATAAAGAAAGTCTGGAATAAATCGGGAATAAAACGAAAATTCAAGTTATTATTCTCACAGTAATCCGCGATAACCGCCAGTTGTTCCTTGGCTATTTTTTCGTCGCACACCATAACCTCATCGAATCCCTCATCATCCTTGATCCGGTTAAGTTCTTTTTCGTTGTATGCGGTTAATTTGGCTACGGCCCTTCGTTCAATATAAGGATCGGCGGCCATTGCCGCCGCCAAGCTTCCGACCACTTCCGGCGGGCCGACAAGAACCGTCCGCTGGGTACCGAGCCGGAATCTGGCCCAGACCTTTTTGATCGCAAACCGGCCCATCGTTACTAAAACCAGGGAGAAAAACCAAGCCGCCAGCAAAATAAACCGGGAATCGAAAAGTTCCTGATTAAAGAAAAAAAACAGCGTTACCGCGGCCACTCCGGCCAACGTCGCCAAAACAACTTTGGTAAAATCCTCAATGATACTTTGGCCAAACCTTGAGCGGTATAAACCGGCCAGAAAAAATATGACGATCCAAACCGCCGAAACAAGAATAGCTACCGGGAAATAAACGGAAAAAGGAAACCGCAAAAAAAATTCCTGAGGTTGGCGCCAACCCTCAAGCCACGGACTTATTCTCAGATAATAAGCCGCGACGGACGCGGCCAAAAGCATGATAAAATCAACAACTACGAGGACGATATTGAAGCTTAATTCCGCTTTTTTCATTGTTAGATTATAACAGAAAATCATTCCAATACCATCTTCTTCTTCGTTCCACCGCCAAGAAGAGTAGCCTCATTCATGCCCATATTTCTGCTTAAGCAAAAAAGAGTGGCCGAAGCGCCAATAATCCAAAATCTTGATCGATACCCGTCAGGCTTGCGATATTGACATAATATTAAATATGTGTTAAGCTATATATTATTAGGAGGATGAATAGTGAGGAAATGGGAAAGAGAGGCCATCCGTTTTGAGGATTGGCCAATCGGGGACCGTCGTATCCGTCCGAAAGGCGAAATGATAATGGCGGAGTGCAATCTTATCCTGGCCATTGATCTTGGATACGTAGAATCGGCTAAGGATCGGAACGCTCGGATGGCGCTGGAAACCCGGCGCTATCATATCCGAATGCTGGCCAGAACATCCAAGCCCATCCACAATGGGCAGAGAAGGTTCGGCACCATCATACTTCCCGAGCAAAGGATTAATATTTTAGCGGCGGAAATCCTTGAGATATAAATACTCAAGGAGGCAAGACAGGGAACAAACTCTGTCTTTTTTCGTTACGCTTTACTATTTGACCGCAAGCTTAAACATTTATACAATAGGTGATTGGATATCTATATGATCAAGCCCGATAACATCCTGGTCTCAATTACTACTACCAAAGGCTCGGATTGGCACGCAATGTTCGCTGAAGCAACGCGTCTCGGTCTCAAAGAATGCGCCTTGTTCCCGACCACCCTTTCTGAAGAGAACCGGAAGGAGTATTTCGGGTTGCTCGAAAAATCAACGATCGAGTCCTGCCCGTTCGTCCATTTGAGAAGCGATATGACGGTCGGCGAGATCGAGTATCTGGCGAATAATTTCGGCACCAAAGTTTTTAATACCCACTGCGGCGCCGAATATCCCCACCTTAATGATTGGTCGCGCCACTCCGATAAGATATTCATCGAAAACGTTTATAATCCCTATAATCCGGACGAGATGAAGGATTGGGCGGGAATCTGTCTTGATGTATCCCATTTGGAAAACGACCGGCGGCTAAATCCGGAGAGGTTTGAATCCTTCACAAAAGCCTTGGGAACCTATCCGATCGGCTGTAATCATATCAGCGGAGTTGGCGATAAGATCCGGATCAACGGCGACGGGGAAAAACGTTTCGACACTCACCATTTTGATGAATTGTCTTGTTTCGATTATCTGAAAAACTATCCGGTCAAATATTTTTCGAAATATTGCGCCTTGGAGCTCGAGAACAGCCTCGAAGAACAGCTTAAGGCCAAAGAATACATCCTGGGCTTATTAGCATAAAATTAATCCGGCCTTATTGACAAAACTCCTTTTCCTGATAGACCTAAGGCAGCATATTGATAAAAACGAGGAGGAATCGGATACGGGCGATCTGGCAACAAAATTTGACGAATTTGGTGCGAAGAGCGATCATTATCGGGAAATATACGCGATTTCCAACCGAATATATCATCTTTCTCTCGATACACTTGCCTTTCAAGCCGGACTCCAGCTCAATCTGGAAACGGTATATTTAAGAAATATAAAAGGCAAAGATATTTTGATCGCGTATTCCTCATCCCTTAAGGAAAGTATTCTTGCGTCACCGACAAACGAAGCGATCTATTGGTATATTTTTTCCGTGCACGAGGTTTTTTTTGCGGAGGTGGCCGGCAAAAAAAAGTATCTGGCCTACGACCACAATAAAGGTCATGCCGATTATACCGACACTCCGAACAACGTCGCGACCGACGACCGCGAACGACACGCCGAAAGCCTGGACGCGAAAACGCTTTTCATTGATGATGGTCCAAGCGAACTGGTCGACCTGATAACGGATAAAATCAAAGAGTTCTTATCCATCGAAGAATTCCTATAGGAGTCTTGAAAGCCAATTTTTGGCTTTTTTTAATTGCCAAAACGACCTCCTCACCCGGCTTCTGCTTCGCGTCCACCCACGGTTTCCTTTTGCCCGGGAGTAAACAAAAAAGGCGTTACCGCCTTAATCTTTGACTAATGGATGTTCGCACTTGTTTTTCCTGACCGCAGCCCGTAGCAAGGCGATGATCGAATACAGAATAATTATGATTATGACCATCTCCAGATCAAACGCTCCGACAAAACCGGAGAATATCCCGTATCCGAAATCGATTTGGAAGACAAAAGACATTAGAACGACGCTAAAGCAATAGTTTTCGTTAACCTCCTGATCGAAAATCTCGCCGCAGGTAAGTCCCCGTTTAGCCAGAGAATGATAAACGGTTCCCGCCGCCAGAGCGGAATAACCGATGAGCTGGAAAAGAACGACAAACGGAATTCTCCCTCCCGGTATCGGGTATAGGATAAACACGACCGGAAACACCACCGCCAATATCCAAAACAAAAGCACCTTGTTGATTTTACCAAACTTCTGTTCCAATAACGTATTTAATCCTCCTTTTTTTAAGTTCCCACCTATCCATACCACAAAGTGGAAGTTTTGCAAGGAAGTCTTTTTTGCGGCATTATGCTATAATACTTTTTGTCGTTCACCCAAGGATCATGGAATACTCCAAACAATTTTCGTTCGAGGAAACCGGTAAAAAAGAAATTCATACGGTTTCCGAATACATCGAACTGCTCAACCAAAAAATCAAGCCCTTGACCGTAAAGATCATCGGGGAGGTGAGCGAAGCAAAGCTGGGACCAACCGGACATATGTATTTTTCGCTGAAAGACGAAAAAAACGGCCATGTGATCAGCGGCGCCATCTGGCGTTCCCGCTATGAAATGTTCGGTTTAAAACTCACTGTCGGATCAAAGATCATCACATCGGGACACGCCGAAATCTACGCGCCCTCAGGGAGACTTTCGTTCATCGCGGATTCGATCGAGTTGGCCGGAGAAGGCGCGCTAAAAATTGAATACGACCGCCTGCTTAAAAAATTGACTCTCGAAGGAATATTCGACGAGCAAAAAAAACGGCCCATTCCCAAATTCATCCGCCGGATCGGCGTAATTACTTCAAAGCAGGGAGCGGTTATTCACGATTTTACGACCAACCTGGGAAAATTCGGGTTTATCGTCGAATTCATCGATTCCCGGGTCGAAGGACAGCTCGCGGTTGGCGATTTGATAGCCTCGATCAGAACGTTCAAAAAAAGAAAAATCGACGTCTTGGTGATAATGAGAGGCGGCGGTTCGCTTGAGGCTATGATGGCGTTCAACAATGAAACGATCGTACGCGAAATCGCGGCCTTCCCGGTTCCGGTCATCGCGGGCATCGGGCACGACAAGGACGTTCCGCTCGCGGCCATGGCGGCCGATCTGGCCACCTCAACACCCTCGATCGCCGCGACGACGATCAGCCAATCCTGGGAAGAGATCAACCGGTCGCTGGACCATTATCAGATCTTTATGATCGGAGGATATAAAAACGCTTTGAACGACGCTAGGTCTAAACTTACGCGCCACGCCCAGGCATTCGGAAACTTTAAATATATTTTAACCAACGTGCGCCGCTTTTTAAACGAAACAGGAGCAAAAATCGCGGCCCAGTTAAAGCTGGCGCTGATGGGTGCCGCGCAACAGTTGGAGTATCTGGAAAAAACCGTGGCCTTAAACGACCCCGAACAGAGGTTAAAACTCGGTTATTCTATTGTTAAAATCCACGGCAGGATCCTAAAAAGCATTAAAGGCGTTTCCGTCGGCGAAATGATCGACATCAGCCTGGCGGACGGAACAATCAATTCCAACATTAATACGATCCACAAAAACAATGACGTCAAAAAATAAAAAAGAGATCAATCTCAACGAAAATTTGAAAAAACTGGCGGAAATTTCCACCTGGTTCAACTCCCAGAAGGATATCGATCTTGAAGCAGGCTTGGACAAAGTCAAAGAAGCGGCGATTTTGATAAAAGAAAGCCGGGAAAAACTCGACAACCTTGAAAATGAGTTCAAGGAGATCGAAAAGGAATTCGCGCAAGATGAAGGAACGGAAAACCTCAAAGAAAATTTTCCCATGTAGCCAATATGAAAAAGCTTTGCAAAGACCTTGACAACAAGGACATTTTTGGCGTTATCGCCGGTTTGGCTAAATATTATAACCTGGACCGCCATAATCTGCGGATAATCTGGATCGTCATAACCTGTCTTACCGGAATCTTTCCCGGCGTTTTCGTTTACATGGTGGCGGCCGTGGCCATTCCCGAACCGCCGATAAAAAAGTAGGCGCGAAACATCTTTGACATGACAAAAAAAGCAGGCTATAAAATAGTCAGGCTTCAAAAAAGGAGGTGGATATAATGGAGTTCACTTGGCTGAACCTGCTGATCATGTTTATTGTTTTGGTGGTAGCGGCAGGAATCGGCCATCTCAAACGCCGGGAAATGCTTTGACCAGTCGTAAGGCTGGTCTTTTTGTGGAATCAACAATCATCTCACTTCCGCGCCCGGAGCCACGTTTTCCGCCACCAGAAGCGGGGAAGCGGCCTCATCGGCCGCGACCGCGACCAGCATCATGCCCTGGGAAATGCCTTCGCCCATTTTCCGCTCTTCAAGGTTGACCACGAAAACGCAGGTCTTTCCGGCCAACTCTTCGGGTTTAAAACGTTTCCGAACTCCCGCGAAGATCTTTTTTTGGCCGATCTCCGCCCCGAAATCGACATCCAGTTCCAAAAGCTTGGAACTCCAGGCGGGAAGGGAACAGCTAACGATCTTACCCGCGCGCAAATCAATTTTTTCAAAATCCGTGAATTGAATAATTGGTTTCATAAGTTTGTCTTTGTCAAAAATACCACCAATCGCCACTTTTAGCAAAAATCCATACTATTGACAAATACTATTTATTATGTGATAATAATCACACGGGGGAATCTTAGTTTCTGGAATAGATTATCGAGCCCTTTCAAAGGCTTTATTGCAAGGTTTTGCCGGACTGACGTTGTTCCTTTTTGTATTCGGAATTGCGTTATCCCTGATAGATGGAGAAAAGATTTATTGGGTATTTTTCGGAATGACTTCGATCATCATCGCGGCCGCGGTAGCTTGGTTTGCCTTACTATTGTTAGCCGCCTTTGTTACGTTCAGGAACGAAGTAGAACGAAAAGGTGGTTTGGCGGCAATAGCGATTCTGCTGCTGATCGGATATTTCGTAATAATGCCGCTTATGTGCAACCCTCTGCCCTTTTCTCCGGCAGAAGACACTCGGCAAGAAATAGCAAAGTTCGAGAACCAACAAAAAGTGGCGCAAGCAGCCGACGATCAGGCTTATCAAAACCTAAGTAATTCTTCTTTAATCGATCTCAAAAAAGCCATCGCGAATTCGGACCCAGCGCGAAGATTAGAATGGGAACGGCGCCTCGGAAAAACTTTCTTCCTGCCCAACGGAACTTAGTTGAAAACATAACCAGTCATAACCTGACTGGCTTTATTTTTCCAAAATAGCTTGACAAAATGATTATTTATTGTTATTATATGGAAAAGTCTTCGGGAAGGCGATTCAAGTGAAGAGAAATAAGATATGGGCAAATTTACAGTTGGCCTTTTTGTCCGGATTGGTTGTGTTTGTGCTGTTCTTCTGCCTTTGCGTTGTAATTGCGGTGATCAATGGAGAATCGATTTGGTACCTGCAATTTTTAACCACTACGGGGCTGATCGGTTTGAGCGTTTTCGTCTTCGGTTTCTTGGCGATCACGCTGTCCTTCACCCATACGGTGTATTCGAGTACCGAAAATAGGACAAGGAAAGATGCGGCCGTCCTTGTGGTCATGATCTTGCTTTTGGTCGGCATGGTCGCGGGATTGGTAATTTTATGGAATACCCCTTTTCCTCATGTGGAAACAGAATTTGATCAGAAGTACGCCGAAGTTATGGGAGAAAACAAACTTGCAAGGTTAACGCTCGGTGCGCGACAGCAGGCTTTCGATGAAGCCATGTCGATGGAGCACAGCAACCTGTCCAAAGATCAGATGAGAGTGCGTATCCAGCAGGATTTGATAAACAGTTCTTATCCGCTGGGAATAGCGCAGAGCGCCGCCAATGCCAGTGTTGACCAGGTTACCCGATAACAGCACCGGTTTCAAAATACCAGTCATAACCTGACTGGCTTTTATTTTTTTAAAAGAGTTTATGAATACGCCAAAAAATGATTTAATAAAGTAATAGGAACCAAACAAAAAAGTGACCGGGCAAAAAAAAGATTTCTTCTACGCTACCGCAACGGCCATTCTTGTTTTGATCGCACTGATCATTTTGCTTTTGGATTACGAAAAAATGGCCGGCTTGCTGCTTACTACGGATTATGAACTTATCTTTTATGCCATCCTGCTTACGGTCTTTTCCTATCTCGCTCACGCGTTCAGTTTTTGGGCCGCCAGCCGGTTATTCAAAATAAAAATCCCCCTGGCGGAGTTGCTGGAGATCGGATTCGTTTCCAGCGTGCTCACCAACATCCTGTCGGCCGCGGGCATACCGGGCAATACCTACCGGATTATCATGATGAAAAAAAGCCAGGTTTCATCCGAGGATGTCACTGCCGTAACCGTTTTTCATTCCTATTTCAACGGTTCCGTTTTTTTGCTCTTGTTGCCGGTTTCCTTTTTGTTCATTTATAACGCCAGTTTCATCACGAACGGGGAATTTTACAGTCTCGCGGCCGCATCGGCGCTGTTCGTTTTACTGTTCGCGTTAGCCACGACGGCGCTGTTCGCGAAAACAATTCGGGGAATAATCATAGGACTGGTAGTTTCGATAGCCGGCCTTTTGCATAAAAAAAATGACGTAGCGGCCTTTCTCGCGAAATTCAGCGAAGCGATCGAGCGGGGTAAAAAGGAAACCAAAACCCGGCCTTTTCTGCTTTTTTTACTTGTTTTTTTTCTGCTCGCCGACTGGGTGGCAATGATCTTTGCCCTCGGTTATTGTTTCGCCGCCTTTGGGACCCAAGTGGGCTTCGGAAAACTGCTGGTAGGTTTCACCTCCGGTACCGTGGCAGGCGCGATATCGTTCGTGCCGGGGGGATTGGGCATATTCGAGGGGTCAACGGCCGGCATGTTCGCGCTCCTGGGAACCGGACTGGAAAGCGCGGTTTTAGCGGTTTTATTGTTCCGGATCGTTTATTATCTTTTCCCGTTTGGCGTCAGCCTGCTGATTTTCGGAAAGATCATCTTGCGATCAAGAAAAGAAACGGCCGCCTTGTCTTGACGCAAATTTTCAAACAGGATATATTTTAAGGGACGGACATGAACACCAAACTCAACAAACCTAAAACCGATAAGAAAGAAATCGTAACGATGGCCTGTCTTTGTTGCCTAACCGATCGCTTATTCGGGAGTTTTGAAATTATAATTTAAATTTATAATCCCAGCCAAAACGAAAACCTCCCGGATAGCGGGAGGTTTTCGTTTTAAAAAAGTTTTTTGCCTGAATCCTCGGCGTATGAGTTTATGCTTAGGCTCCAGGCCGAAACCGGCCTGAATCGACTGTTGTTCTTTAACAAGGAGGAAAAGAAAATGGGATACTATATCAGCGATAGGGCAAATCTGGCGGCCGAAATACGGGCGAGAAAACCGGTTAAAGAAAAGCTGGCCATGAGAGTAAATGCCTTCGCAAAAAAGGAATTCGGGATCAAAGATTTCACCGGAATTTCGGAGCAGAACCTTTACCTGTCGCCAAACCGCGTACACGGGGTACTCTGCCGTCAGGTAGCGACCGCTCGGATAGAGGAAATTTGCAGCACGCTAGCTTGCGATCATTTTGGCTTATCGCCGGTTAACTTTACCTTTGGAACTGACGCTTTCAGCAGCCGAAACGCCGACAAGGTAAATCTGGTCAAAGTCCGTTTCGCCGTAAGCCACGCGGAAAACGGACAACCGATAATCCGGATCGACAAGATCGCCGATCCGCGAATTCTGGAAAGCATGGTCCTAAGGGAAATCGTGGTCTCGGACGGCCTTCGTTTGCCCGAATACCACCAGCGGTTACGGACAAAAACATTTGGCGAGCGTTGCCCGGCAACGCGCGACATCGGCGCGCTCTTTTCACTTTATTTAAGAAGAGCCAAGAAACGTCCCCCCTACGTATTCGAAATAAACGGCCTACGGGCTCAAAAAAAACCGCTCGAAGAGGCGAATCTATACGCCTCGCGGCCTCCGGCGTCCTGGTATTATCCGCTCTATTTGGCCAATTTTATCCAAGGCAACCTCGTACTCTTTGAAACTTACGAAAACATGAATGGCGATGTCCACAAGATCAAAGAGGAATTCAGGTCGGCCATGGATATGGTGATGGACGCAACCGGCGTCTACCCCATGGTAGTGCAAACACCGGCCCTTAACCTTGAGATGATGACGGTAAATACCGCGCTGTTCGCATCCGATTGGCGCAAAAACATCGTTATACCCGAAAACTTTTCCGGCGATACCGTTTCGCTCTTTGAACTGATCGCCCGCCAAGCGATAGCGATCGACAAAAACGGCCTTTGACAGGAAGGGAAAATCCCTTCCTTTTTTTATACCCGAAAAATTTGCTATTATGAATTATATATCTTTCCAATGGAATTTCGCTCAGCGTGGTCCAAAACCACGCAGGCGGCCAGAGGAAGTATCCTCTGGACTCCTCACTATTTTATAAACTCGTGGTCTATAAAATAGTAAACTAACACTGGTAAATTTGTCCATGAACCAAGAATTCGATATTTTAGATTTTAGCGCCAACCTGCTGGAATTTTCTCCGCGCCTGGGCCTAAACGAGAGAAAAACGGCGGAATTTTTGATTTCGGTTTTAAAGGGAAACAACGTGGCTTATGCCGTCCAGGAATTCGAAACGGCTATCCCGGTTTCCAAAAAAACCTGGCTTGAAGCGGACGGAAAAAAGATCGACTGCCTCAACTCTTGTTTTACCTCGGGACAGATCGACGACAAAAAAAGCCTGGTAAGCTCATTGACGCCTTCGCGGCTTTTTTTGGAATATCCAAACATTAATTTTAACCCCGAATGCAAAGCGATTTCTTTGGGCAATTTTTACTTCGCACCGGCTTTTGCCATAAGCAGGATCGACCTGCCTAAAATATTGCGGGCCCGGAAAGTCAAAGGCGAGACCGTTGTGGAACCCTACAACTACAGCGCCTGGAATATTTTGGTCGGCAACGCGGAAAATCCCAACAGTATCGTTTTCGCTCATTACGATTCGCTGGAAACCGGCGCCTGCGACAACGCCTCCGGAGTGGGCGTTCTGATGCAGATCATTTTAAAACAACCGGGGTTTTTGAACAAAAACCTGTTCGTATTCTCGGCCAACGAAGAACTTTCCTATGACAAGCCGACCTATTGGGGCCATGGCTTCCGGGCTTTCGAAGAAACCAACGAGGGAATCATGGCTTCGGCCAAAAGATTGATCGCCGTCGATTGCGTGGGAAACGGGAAAAATCACTTTGATGCTGACGAACAAATGATCTATCTGGGCTTCCCGGTCAAAAAAGCCGACGGCTGGAAAGACAAGATCCTGGTTCTTTGCGGCGACCTCAAAAAAGAAAACAAGGTTTATCATTCAAGGCTGGACGATAAAACCCAATTGAATAAAATCAGCCTGTCGGGCGCTGCCGATCTGCTGGCCAAAGAACTGTTCAAATTTTCCTTTTAACCTTCCTGATCGAAACCGGAAAAGGCCCGTCTTTAAAATCGTTATATAAATTCTACGCGCGAACCAAAAAAAACTCCCGTTGGGGAGTATCTATATTACCGTATTCTATATTTCCGCTAAAAGCTGGAATCCCGGATATTTGCCGTAAATCGGCAACATGTTTAATTTTCGTTCCGGACCCGCCCGGTCGAACAGCGATCTAAGTTCCGACATTTCTTTTTTTGGAAGCCTGATTTCCACCCGGGCCTCGCTCGTCCTTAAAGCTATTCCCTTAGCCCAAAAGTTGATCTTCCAACCGTCTTGATAGATCATTTCGGGGTATTGTTCGATGAATTTACGGGTTTTGGCATTACTTTCGCTATTGCAGACTATCTCGATGCCGATCAAGTCGCGCCCGGATTCGTTTTTTAAAAGCGAATACTCCAGGCCGGTTGCCGAAACTTCCATATGGCGCATTCCAACCTCCTTTTAAGGTGCCACTAATGTTATAATACAATTTAAAAAATTGTAAACATCCGTTATCAAAACATTGTTGGCCCCGCGAACGGATTGATAAGCGCCCGCTCCTTAGCTATGATAAGATCATAAAAAAACTTAGTCTAAAAATAAATCAATATGAGCAAAATTTACGAACTTCCGGCCCTGCCTTACGGATATGACAGCCTAAAGCCGTTTTTGTCCTTAGAACAACTTTCCCTCCACCATCAAAAACACCACGCGGCTTACGTAAACAATGCCAATGCCTTGATAGAACGGATCGAAACCGCGCGCCAAGCCGGTTCCGCTTTCGATGTCAAAGCGGCCGCCAAAGAATTGTCTTTCAATGTTTCCGGCCACAAACTCCATTCGATATTCTGGAACAGTTTGGCGCCGGCCCGCGGCGGCGCCAATGAGCCGCAAGGAAAGATCGGCGAAGAGATCGCGCGACAATTCGCCGTTTTTGACGAATTCAAAAAGGAATTTACCGCCGCCGCTGTTTCCTGCGAAGGTTCCGGATGGGCGGTTTTAAGCAAGTGCCCGGAAACCGGAAAGCTCCATATCCTCCAAATAGAAAAACATAACGTGAACCTGGTGGCAAATTTTAACATTCTTCTGGCTCTCGATGTCTGGGAACACGCCTATTATCTTGATTATAAGAATGACCGCGCCAAATACGTGCAAAACTTCTGGTCGTTCGTCGATTGGAGTCGCGCGGAATTAACCTTGGCGCAGTAGTCCGCTTTCCCGCTCTTCTTGCTGTTTTAGCTTTTCTCGCTGTTACTGCTGTTCCCGCTCCTCCAATGGACTAATTTTTTTGGTTAGTGTAAGATGATAAGGTATCCAAAGCATCTTGGTTTTTGTTTTTAATTTGACCAAAATCCAAACATGAAAATAAAAAAAACTTACCTGATCGGCTTTTTGTTGATCTTGTTATTTTTCGCGGCCGGCCTCACCTTAGGACAGAAAAAATGCGATTATTGTCCCGCGCCCGCCGATGGAGGACAGCAATCGCTGTCCTGCCAAGCCTGGACCTTCTTTGAAGGAAATTCCTGCGCGCACGAAAATGCCGACCTAACTCTTTTTTGGGAAACGTGGAACGACCTTCAGGACAAATACGTCGATAAAAGCAAGATCGACACCCAAAAAATGATCTACGGCGCGATCGCGGGAATGGTTTCCGCCGTAGGGGATCCCTACACCGTTTTTTTCAATCCGGTCGATTCGAAAAACTTCATCGATGATTCGCGCGGAGAATTCGAAGGCGTCGGAATGGAAGTCGGCATAAAAAAAGAATTGCTCCAGGTCGTAACTCCTCTTGAAGGGACGCCAGCCCAGAAAGCCGGTCTTCGTTCCGGGGACATAATAGTAAAAATAGACGGAAAACAATCTTCGAGCATGAATGTTGACGAAGCGGTAAACCTTATCCGCGGACCCAAAGGCACCGAAGTAACGCTCTCGATCTTCCGGGAAGACTGGAAGGAAACCAGGGACATCAAGCTGGTTCGGGAAGTAATAAACGTCCCGGCGGTCAAATGGAAAATGATCAATAACGACACGGCTTACATCCAGCTTTTCCAATTTTCGGAAAACGCCGACGAGGAATTCAAGAACGCCGCCATCCAAATCCAGGAAAAATCGGCCAAACACATCATTCTTGATCTCCGCAACGATCCGGGCGGTTATTTGAGCGTCGCCCAGGATATTTCGGGATGGTTTTTGGATCGGGGGCAATTGATAACCGTCGAGGATATGGGAGCAGCCAAAGGAAAACTGGAATATAAATCCGAAGGCCCTTCGCTGTTCGCCAAGACACCGATGGTGATCCTGATTAACGGGGGATCGGCTTCGGCCTCCGAAATTCTCGCGGGCGCCTTGCGGGACGATCGCGGCATCCAGCTTATCGGAGAAAAATCCTTCGGAAAAGGATCGGTACAACAGCTGGAACCCCTGGCCGGGGGATCAACGCTTAAGGTTACCGTGGCCAAATGGCTTACACCCAAAGGAGACCAAATCAGCGAAAAAGGGCTTACCGCCGACATCGAAGTAAAAATGACCCCAGCCGATTATGAGGCTCAAAAAGACCCCCAACTTGATAAAGCTATTGAAATAATATCAGGGATGAGATAAAATCGATTATTACTTAATCTCCTGATGAGCTTGAGTCCAAAAAAATAATCATAAAACCATAGAACCAATATGCGGGTAATTTTACTAAAAAACGTAGATAAAATAGGAAAGCAATTCGAGATCAAGGACGTCGCGGACGGTTATGCGAACAATTTTTTGTTGCCAAAGGGCTTAGCCAAGCAAGCGACGAAAAACGCGATGGCTTGGGCCAAAACCCAACGGGAAATATCGGCCAAAAAAACGGAGGAAGAGCTTAAGGTGATCCAGCAACACGCCTCCAGCCTCGATGGCCAGGAAGTCGTCATCCAGGTAAAAGTGGGCGACAAAGACCAGCTTTTCGAATCGATCAACGATCAAAAGATCTGGGATAAATTGAAGGAAGCGGGTTTCGATGTCGAGAAAAAACAAATCGATTTGGAAGAACCGATAAAAAAACTGGGAGAATACCCGGTCAAGATCAAATTTAGCCATAATCTCGAAGCCGAGATCAAAGTCATCGTAACGGAATTGGGCGAATAAATTTTTTAAGCGTGGTTTTTCAAAAACAAAATGCCAAAATATATCTTCGTCGCCGGAGGAGTAATGTCCAGTATCGGTAAAGGAGTAGCCACGGCTTCCATAGGAAAAATCCTTGAAGGTAAGGGCTTCAAAGTAACGGCCGTCAAAAATGACCCGTACATCAACGTCGATGCCGGAACAATGAATCCGATCGAACACGGCGAGGTTTTTGTGACCGACGACGGAACGGAGTGCGACCAGGATATCGGCAATTACGAAAGATTTCTCGATGAGGATCTGGGTTCCGTAAACTACGCGACAACGGGCCGTGTTTATCTGTCGGTTATCGAACGGGAAAGGAATTTGGAATATAACGGACGATGCGTTGAAGTGGTTCCCGATATCCCCAACGAAGTGATCAGGCGTATCAAAGCGGCCGGGAAAAGATCCCGGGCCGATTTTGTGTTGATCGAGATCGGCGGTACGGTCGGGGAATACCAGAATATGCTTTTTCTGGAAGCCGCGCGCATGTTACGCCTCCAAAATCCCAAAGACGTCCTTTTCATTTTGGTCGGCTATCTGCCGATTCCCGAAATGGTCGGGGAAATGAAGACCAAACCGACGCAAAACGCCGTTAAAATGCTCAATGGGGCCGGGATTCAGCCCGATATCATCCTGGGCCGTTCTTCAATGCCGCTCGACGAACCCCGGAAACGCAAGATCTCGATTTTTTGCAATGTCGATCAAAGGGATGTGATATCGGCTCCCGACGCGAAATCAATTTATGAAGTGCCGTTGAATTTCGAGAACGAAAATTTAAGCAGCCGGATCCTTACCAAATTCCGCCTGCGGCCCCGACGCAACAATCTGAAAGAATGGGAAAAACTCGTGGACACGATCCATAACGCGTCAAAACCCGTTAAGATCGGGATTGTCGGGAAGTATTTCGAAAGCGGCAAGTTCACCTTGATGGACTCTTATATTTCCGTGATCGAAGCGATCAAGCACGCCGCCTGGTATTACCAAAGAAAACCCGAGATCACGTGGTTGTCGGCGGAGAGCTACGAGGAAAATCCCAAAAATCTTTCCGAGCTCAAGGACTACGACGGGATCATCATACCGGGAGGTTTCGGTAACCGGGGCGTAGAAGGTAAAATCAAGGCCATTGAATATTTAAGAACCAATAAAATTCCCTTTTTCGGTTTATGTCTTGGCATGCAACTGGCCACGATCGAATTCGCGCGCCATGTCTGCGGATTCAAGCTCGCGACTTCGCGGGAATTCGATCCTAAGACCGAGCAACCCGTGATCGACGTGATGAATGAGCAAAAAAACCTGATCAAAGAAAAGAAATTCGGAGGCACAATGCGGCTGGGAGCCTACAACTGCGAACTTATACCCGGAACGCGGGCCTACGAAGCCTATGGAAAGAAAAGTTTAATATCGGAACGCCACCGCCACCGCTACGAACTTAATAATGACTATCGGCAAAAACTGGAAGAATGCGGATTGATCGCGTCCGGGATCAATCCCGAAAAGAACCTGGTCGAAATCGTAGAGCTTAAAGACCATCCCTTTTTTGTGGCCACGCAATTCCACCCGGAATTCAAATCGCGCCCTTTGCGTCCGCATCCGCTTTTCCGGGAATTCGTCCATAGCGCCATCGGCAACCATTAACAAAATCATTACCTAACAAAAAAAAGGCCTCGTAGGCCTTTTTTTTCGCGATCGGATAAATTATTTTTTGGGAACCGCTTCCAAAACGTTTACGATCTTTACCATCCGCTGCTTATTGTCATATCCTTTCTTTCTTTTGGAGGCGAACGAAACAACGCCATTGATAGCCGAATAAAGGGTATAATCGCGGCCCGTCTTAACGTTATTGCCGGCCACAAAACTGGATCCCCGCTGACGGATGATCACGCTCCCGATTTTAACTGTTTCTCCGGCGGAAACTTTAACGCCCAAGAATTTGGGGCGGGAATCCCTTCCAAGATGCGTACCGCCCGCGGCTTTAGTCTTTGCCATAATTTTATTATTTAATAATACGTCCTAATAACCTGATAATACGAAACATCTCGATAATAGCAAAAAAACCCATTCTTGTCAAAAGGCAGGGGATAGAACGATCGCCCAAAAACCCGGACTACCGCGCTCTGACCCGCCTAACCAAGGAAAAAGGCGCGATTGGCGCCTAAGCAATTCAACTACTATCGTCTTTTAACATCGGTAGCCTCGGCGATTTTGCCAAACTCATCCAATGGTTTTCCTTGGGCAAGAGCCGCTGCCGCGAATAATCGGCGCGAAAACTCATTGTAGCACCAGGGCTCGCTTATAACCCATAGCTCCATCAAATCGTCGGCCGGTATGAATCCCAGGCTTCCGTCATCGGGACCAATGATCGTGTATCCCGAACGGGTTCTAACGACAACGGCATTGGCTTCCGGATAGGCCGATCGGGTAAGTATCAGGAACAAATCGTCCTTGAATTCATGGTTAACGTATCCTGATAACGCTCCTTTGATCTCGGCGGACGAATTCAATCCGTACGAATGGATCGTCGAGGTCGATAACGGATTACCGATATGACCGGCCGATAATTCTTTTAAATGGTTGATCGCTATCCAAAGATGCCCGCTTTCCTCGTGAAAATCGTGGAAAATCAGGATGTCTTTTAGGTATCTTTTTTTCAATGTCTTACCTCCTAAGGTTCTGGGTTATTCTTATCACGTACCAATAAGCACGTCAATCAAGCAAGATCGGATCCAAACCAGCTTGTATATCCGTCTATTTCCTGTAGAATATTTTTATGAAAGTCGCGGTATTAGGCGGAGGCATCTGCGGGCTGTATCTGGCCCAAAAACTCGCCAAGGCCGGCCATAAAGTTGAGGTTTTCGAACAAAAAACCTTTATCGGAAAACAATGCTGTTCCGGACTATTCTCGGAACGGTTGTTCGATTTCTTGCCCGAAAGCCGCGAATTGGTCGAAAACCGGATCAATCGCTGCCTCATCCATTTTCCCAAAAAAACGCTGAGCCTCGCTTTCAGGAAAAAATTCTACGTGATCGAGCACGCCAAGCTTGACCAAATGGCCGCGAGGCTCGCGCAAAAGAATACCGCCACCATAACGCTCGGCAAAAAAATCGACCAAACCGCGCTGGAAAACCTGATGACCAGGTTCGACAAGGTCATCGGCTGCGACGGAGCGTTGTCGGTGGCGCGTAAACATCTGGGATTGAAAGAATCCGGATACAGTCTTGGTATCCAGGTTTTTAGCGAAAAATCCAATAAGTCCGATTTGGTGGAAACCTGGCCAACGGAAAATGGCTTCATCTGGAAGATCCCCAGAGGAGAGAGTCAAGAATACGGAATAATGGAAAATCCGGAGCGCGCGAGAAAAATATTCGATGAGTTTTTGGAAAAAAACAACCTGCCGGCTACCGATCTAAGATCAGCCCTGATCCCGACTAATTTTAGCTTGCCCTCAAACGAACGGATCACGCTCTGCGGCGACGCGAGCGGCCTGACCAAACCCTGGTCGGGCGGGGGAGTAGTGTGGGGCCTTAAAAGTGCCGACATCCTGTTGAAAAATTTCCCAAATTTCCTACAATATAAGATGGAAGCGGAACGCTTTTTTAATTTGGAAATATCGGCCGCGTCCGCGGCCAAAAAAACACTGTACTGGCTTGGCTATAACGCACCGTACGTTTTACCGACAAATTATTCGATAGACGGCGACTACTTATTCAAATGGACTCAACAATCCCAAAACATCTAGGCATTATCGTCGACGGAAACCGCCGCTGGGCCAAAGAAAAGGGTTTGCCAACCCTGGAAGGGCACAAGCGCGGTCTGGATGCCATTAGGACGGTTATCGAGGCTGCCAGAAAAAGACATATTAAAACCCTGTCTATTTTTTGTTTTTCAACCGAGAACTGGCACCGCTCCAAAGAGGAAGTCGATTATCTGATGGATCTGATGGAAAAAGCGGTAAACGACTTTTTTAAAAAATTCAGCGGCCAGAACGTAAAACTGCGGGTGATCGGCCAAATCGAGCGTTTGCCCGCATCGATCCAAAAAAAGATCGCCGAAATCGAAAAAGAAACCGCGGGCAACGAGGTTATGATCGTTAATCTGGCCATGAGCTACGGCGGACGGGTGGAAATAGTCGAAGCATTCAAGAATATTTTAAAAAAAGGAATTAAGCCCGATGATATCACCGAAGAAGTCATCAAGGACAACCTCTGGACCACCGATGTCGACCTGATCATCAGAACGGGCGGGGAGCAGCGCTTATCCGGTTTTCTGATCTGGCAAGCCGCTTATTCCGAAATTTTGTTCGTCAAGAAATACTGGCCCGATTTTTCGGAAGCCGACCTCGACGCGGCCCTTGCCGATTACGCCTCGCGCCAGCGGCGCTTCGGAAAGTAATACCAAACGATGGCCAACAATTTAAAAGACCTTATCGAAAATACCCCGGCGGAGCCTGCCATCAGTTCCGCTTTTTTGGAAAGGATTAAAGATCAAACTACCAGCCGGGACGAAAATATCCGGTCGCATTTCTGCGTCTACTTCGCGGCCTACGACCCGGAAAAACGAATGGTCTTTATCGGCCGCCACATCAAATCCGGCTTATGGTTGTTCAACGGCGGCCACCTCGATAAAAATGAAACGCCCCCGGAAGCGCTAGCCCGGGAAATCAACGAAGAATGGGGCAGTTTTATAAAAATCGCAGAAATCGGAGCGCCAAAGCTGCTCACCATCACCACCATCGATAATCCCATCCAACCCTGTAAAACCCATTTCGACCTCTGGTATTTCCTACCTTTTAATTCCAAAGAATTCCACCCGGACCCAGCGTTACTCGCCACCGAATTCCACGAAACCGCCTGGAAAACGTTTGATGAGGCGCGTAAGTTGATAAAAGACCGGAATACGCTCCAAGGCATATCCACGATCGAAAAAATCAATCGCTAAAATTTCATTATTTAAAATATCTTCTGCGCGTTTAGGCAAATCTTATGACTCATTCGCCCGAATAGGCGAATGGTTGGATAGACGGGTTTGGCAGAGTCCGGAGCAATTGACATTTCTCTTTGTACGATGAATAATCGTAGAACTAAGTTAATTCCGGGCAAACAGTCCTTTAAAAAAAGATCGAACGACGAATGGAGGTGAAAAAACGAAATTCGGAATTGATGAAAACGGGAAACCGAGAAACAAAAATTCTTTGGCCTACGTGAAACCCGAAGAATTGTTCGCGGCAAGCGAAGAAACGACGAGCGATGATTGGCCAGTGCCAAAGAGAAAAGTAGAAGCGCCGATAGAAAATGAAGAAGATGACGCCGAAGCTAAATTGTTGAAAGGATTCTGCGGCCTGACGGACCGGGAATATTCGGATTATCAAGCACGCAAAAATTCTCCCGGACAAAAAATCACTAAGGCAACCCTGGCCTTGGTTTGCTGTTTTGCAGGAATTAATTTTTTCCTGGCAGGGGTTAATTATTTACGCACTACCGGGCCGATAGGGTGGCTGTTTATTGTGGTTGGCGGTTTTCTCTTGTTCTGTGCTTTCATGTTTTGGGACCTGCCGGATCATTTTATTAAGAAAATCGAAGCGGATAAAAAAATGGGCAAGGAACCGGCACCGCAAGACAAAATTATTTATAATCTGATTTATTGCGTGTTTATCGCCGGGTTAATCTTTACCGTTGCTTATGTGCTGATCGATCCGATTTTTGACCTAGGCATTATTATTCTTTTGGTTGGCATCGCCTATGGAATGATGAAAGGGGAAATTAAAAAGTTTTTCCAAAACACGATAGGGGGAAAAACGGAACCATCGCAATCAAGGATATATCAACCAAACGAAAAACAGAAACCGCCGCCGGCGTAGAGAATAGATAAGAGCGAAGACTAAAAATCGGCGCTCTTTTTTTGATTAATAGTGAAAAAAGGTAATAATTACCGCTACCCGCCTTATTAGCGCGAAGGTGCGAATGATTCGGGAAGATGAGGGACGGACGGGCAGTTTAAAACCGGAAAACTCAAAAAGTCGGCGCTCTGTTTGACTTCTTTTTCGATGTACGTTATTATGTACATATAACACAAAAATCATGAATCCCAAAACCACAATTTCAATTTCCGAAGCCAGAAAAAGAATTTTTGAAATTGCCCAAGATGTGCAAAAACCGGATAATTACTATACCTTGACCGACAAAGGACATCCCAAGGCGGTTTTAATGTCGGCCGAACAGTTCGATTCCTGGCAAGAAACATTGGAAGTAATGCGCGAATTCCCCGATCTCGATAAAGACGTTAAAGAAGTCGATGAAGCGGTAAAAACCGGCGAATATAAAAATTGGACCACGCTTGAAGAGCTTCTGGCAAAAGAAGGTTTTGTGGTCGCCCAAAATTCGGCAAAAAAATATGGCATACCAGCTAAGGATCAAGCCAAGCGCGAAAAAAGAGTTAAATAAATTACCCCAAAAAGATTACTACCGGGCTTTGGCGGCCTTCAGCGTGATCGCCAACGACCCGTATGCCGGAAAAAAACTCGAAGGTCGGCACTTGGGCCAATGGTCAATGCGTATCTGGCCCTACCGCATAATCTATTCCATTCATAAAAATGAACTGCTGATTATCGTTATCGCCATCGGCCACCGCCAAGGAATTTATTAGAAACTTAAAAGGAGCCCAAAGGGGCTTCTTTTTGGGTAGTGCTTGACTTATTCCCTAGATAATATAAAATGATCTTACAGAGGCTTATATGATAAAGAAACTAAAGGATATATCTAATTTAATTCTTGGATTCACTTTTCGGGGAGCCATAATACCGGACAAAAACGGCAATACGTTTGTTTTCCAAGCGAAGAATGTCGCGACGGGCAATAAGATCATCGATTTACGAAGTTTAACCATGATATCGTTTAAGAATTTTCATGGATCATATTTTTTAAGGAAAAACGATATTGCACTTACCTTGCGCGGTGCAAATATTGGGTCATTCAGGGCGGCAGTAATCCAAGGCAATTCCGAGAATGTGCTTGCGTCGTCATCGGTTATTGTTGCCAGATTAACTGGCTATGAAGTGCTTCCGGAATATTTATCAATTTACCTCAACTCGAAAGAAGGACAAAAGAAGATTTTAAAATCCGTTACCGGGTCATACATCCATTCAATTTCAAGAAATAAGCTGTCTGAGATTGAAATCCCAATACCTTCAATCGACATGCAGGAGACGATCGTTAAACTCTCAGATAACTTAAGGTACCAACGGGAAATTTGCGAACGAAAAATTCAAATTAAAAAAAATATCGCCAATGCCATTTTTGAAAAACTAACCTAATCCTATGACATCAAAAAAATACACGCAAGAAGACCTCAACAAAGTGCTTTGGGCGGCGGCGGATTCGTCGCGGACGCAAGTGGATGCCGGAGTTTACAAAGATTATGTGCTGGCGATGCTTTTCTTTAAGTATTTAAGCGACCTAACAAAGAAGAAGTATGAGCAGTACCGGGAACGATTTAACGACGATCGCCCGCGGATTGAAGAAAAAATGAAGCTGGACCGGTTTTATTTGCCCCAAGAATCATCGTTTGACTATATTTATAGCATTATCGAGCAGGACAATATCGGAGAAGAGCTAAACAAGGCGCTTGACCGGATTGAAGAAGCCAATCGCGAAAAACTTGAAGGAGTGTTTAGCGTTGATTTCAACTCCGAATCGGTTTTGGGAAAACTGGCCGAACGCAACAAGATGTTGCGCCATTTGATTCAGGATTTTGCCAAAATTGATTTGGCGGACGCGGGCGATGACATTATCGGCAATTCGTATATGTATATGATCGAGCGGTTTGGGGCGGACGCCGGAAAGAAAGCCGGGGAGTTCTTTACTGTTCGCAATGTGGCCAAACTGGTGGCAAGGCTGGCCCAACCTAAGGCGGGCGATAGAATTTGCGATCCTTGTTGCGGATCGGGCGGCCTGCTTTTGCTGGCGGGCGAGGAAGTGGAAAAAAACGGTTCAAAAAATTACGCGCTTTATGGCCAGGAATCAACCGGATCAACCTTTCAACTGGCGCGGATGAATATTTTTCTGCACGGCATGGATTCGGCGCGGCTGGAATGGGGCGATACGTTAAATAATCCGTTATTGGCGGAAAATGACCAATTGATGAAATTTGATACGATCGTGAGCAATCCGCCTTTTTCGCTAAAAAAGTGGGGAGCGGAAAACGCCGAAGATGATAAATATAAGCGTTTTTGGCGAGGAGTGCCGCCCAAAGATAAGGGGGATTTCGCTTTTATTACCCATATGGTGGAAACCGCTAAACCAAAAACCGGCCGGATCGCGGTAATTGTGCCTCATGGCGTGTTATTCCGCGGCGGGGCGGAAGGAAAAATCCGCGAACAGCTGGTGCGGGAAAATATTATTGACGCGGTGATTGGACTGCCCGCGGGATTATTCCAGACAACCGGTATTCCGGTGGCGATTTTGGTGATTGACCGGTCGCGCGAGCAAGGCGGGGCAAACGAAAACAAAAAAGACATTTTATTTATCGAAGCGTCAAAACAGTATAAACCGGGCAAAGCGCAAAATATTCTAGCCGAGGAGAATATTGAAAAGATTTACAATACGTATAAAAACCGCAAGAATATCGAAAAGTTCGCGCGCAAAGTGGGCTTTGACGAAATCAGCAAGGAAAACGATTTCAATCTCAATATTACGCGCTACGTGGATACCTTTGAGGAAGAAGCGCCGATCGATATTAAAGCGAATTTAAAAGAGCTGGCGGAATTGGAACCGGAATTAAAAAAACTGGAAAAACAAATGGCCGGGTATTTGAAAAAATTAGGAATTGAATAGTCGTCCGAAAAAAAACGGACAACTGAAAATTATATAAAATCAGTTGTCGACAAAATGACGACAGCTGGCCAAGGATAACACTGAAATACAAGAGAAACTGTCCGAAAAAATCGGACGCTTGAGAGGTGCAGATATCGTTTAAGACGGTTACAAAAATTAACCAACTAAATTTTATGGAAAAGGAAATAATCGTTAAGCTTCATAAAAATTTTGATGACCGCGCCCATATGGAGAAGGGTGTCGAATTTTGGTACGCACGTGAATTGCAGGTCTTACTGGGTTATGATAAATGGAGTAATTTTGAGAAAGTAATCGATAAAGCCAAAATCGCTTGTGAAACTGTCGGCCAAGTTATCCACAACCATTTTGCCGACGTCGGCAAGATGGTCGACATCGGTTCAGGTGCCAAAAAAGAAGTTGCCGACATCATACTCACACGTTACGCTTGCTATTTAATAGCGCAAAACGGCGATTCTCGTAAAGACGCGATTGCGTTCGCGATGACTTATTTTGCGGTGCAAACGAGAAAACAGGAAATTTTAGAAAAAAGGTTGGCGATCTGGGAACGGGTGCAGGCGCGGGAAAAACTTACCGCGTCGGAAAAACAACTTTCGGGTTTGATTTTTGAGCGCGGGGTGGACGGCCAAGGATTTGCGCGTATCCGCAATCGAGGCGACGTGCAATTGTTTGGCGGTTATGGAACCCAGGAAATGAAGAAAAGGCTTGGCGTGCCGGAGAAACGGCCGCTGGCAGACTTTTTGCCTTCGGTAACCATCAAGGCTAAAGATTTGGCAACCGAAATCACCAACCTCAACGTTAAAAAAGATGAAACGATCCGAGGAGAAATGCCGATCAGCTTGGAACATGTGAAGAATAATCGGAATATGAGGGATATGTTGGAAAAAAGCGGTATTCGCCCCGAACAATTACCTGCCGAGGAGGATATTAAAAAGCTGGAACGTAAAATAAAGTCGGAGGATAAAAAACTGCCCAAAAACGTTAAGAAATTAAACGGGAAAAATTGAATATGCAACTAATCTCGACACAGTCAACATCTGACGTAACAATGGATATCAGCCCGATTGTTTTGCGGGAAACAAAAACAACGCGCTTATTGTTTTTCCCTTATTGGGTTAGTAAATCGGATAATCCATTAAGAGGTGGGTTTCGCTTTCAGAGAAAAGGGAAGAATGATTCCTGGAAAAATATCGACCATAAAACTTTATCCTCGCTAAAAAAAGATGAAGGCTACGAATTAAATTTAGATGGTGGCGACATGGCGCAGCTTTTTGGGCGATTAGAGGAGATAAAAAGTTTACTGTCTCAGCACGGGCATTCATATGGAACAAGATTCTTACGATTAAATGAAGAAAATGCTGAAAGCATCCTTCTTCAGATCGGGCAAACTAGCAATCGTGATCTGATAATTAAACGACTTAAACACCTTGAAAGCGAGCATTTTGAAAATCTGGGTTTAGCGTTTGGCCGAGCTAAACTGGAAAACGCTATTGAGAAATTTGAAGCCAATATGGGCAATACTGCCGAAAATTTTTGGCAACAATTTTTCAGTACAAATCCGTGGATACTTCATCAGATATTTGCTTTTCCGGTTATTTATCTAAATGGGGAAACCTATCTGGGTGGTAAAAACTCGCGGGGTCGTCAAGGCGCTGGTGGTACAGCTACCGATTTTCTTTTAAAAAATGGTTCAAATGGAAGCTTTGCGGTTGTAGAGATTAAAATTCCGAACTGTGCTTTAGTGGGTACTTGTTATCGTGGTATCGAAGGTTCTGGCGATAATAATGAGTTATATAGAATACATGGCGATTTAAGTGGGAGTATTGTTCAGCTGGAAAATCAGATACTTACAGCGATGGAACAATTTAAATCAATATTGGGCGAAGATTATCGCGATATGAATTGTTTGAATCCTACTGGGGTTTTGATCGCTGGTAATTATGCGGCCCTTACCGAAATGCAACGCAGGTCGTTTGATTTATTCAGAAAATCATTAGGAAAAAACCAAGTTTATACTTTTGATGAGCTGTTAATGAAGTTAAAGTTGCTAAAAACTGTTTATGAAAGCTAAAATAGTACAAAAAAACATTCCGGAGGGGTGGATCAAATTAAGGCTCGGCGACATAGGTAAAGCGATAATTGGTTTAACTTATAGTCCTGAAGATGTTTTAGAGCTGGGTGGTGTTTTAGTTTTTCGCTCTTCGAACATAAAAAATGGGAGGATTAATTATGCTGACCAAGTAAGAGTTTCTTCTAAAATTCCCGAATCCCTTAAAATAAAAGAAGGCGATATTTTAATTTGCGCAAGAAATGGAAGCCAAAATCTAATAGGAAAAAATGCATATATCGCAAAGCAAGATGAGGGCCATACCTTCGGTGCGTTTATGACTGTTTTTAGGACAAAAAATCCGAAATATTTTTATCAACTTTTTCAGTCACAACTTTTTAAAAAAGAGGTTAAAAAAGACCTGGGTCCAACAATAAACCAGGTAACCACGGGAAATTTACACTCTTTTAAATTTAAGATACCGCCATCGGGGGAGCAAAACAGAATAGTAAATGTTTTGGAGGCTTGGGATATGGCGATTGAGAAATTGGGGGAGAAGATTGAGATTAAGAAGAGGGTTAAGAAGGGGTTGATGCGGGAATTGCTGACGGGGAAGACTCGGTTGCCGGGGTTTAGTGGTGAGTGGAAGGCAGTGAAATTAGGTGATGTTTGCAAAATAAACATGGGTCAATCGCCGCCATCTACCGCTTATAATGAAAATATGGATGGTTTACCGCTAATTCAAGGCAACAACGACATTAAATTCAGAAAAACAACGAGGCGAGTTTGGACAACGGAGATAACTAAAACTGCAGATGCTGGTGATATTATTATGACCGTAAGAGCACCTGTTGGTTGCATAGGAATAGCAGATGAAAAAGTATGCATTGGCAGGGGTGTTTGTGCCATAAAACCACAAGTGATTGACCACGATTTTATTTTAAAAATTTTAGAATTGCGAGAATCAAATTGGAAATCGCTTGAACAAGGGTCAACCTTTACCGCGGTAAACAGTTTGGATATTAAAAAATTACTAATTAAGGCACCCGCATCGATTAAGGAACAGAATGCAATTGCCGATATTTTGACTGCGGCGGATGAGGAGATTGAGGGGTTGGAGAGGAAGTTGGGGATATTGAAAGAGCAGAAAAGGTTTTTGTTGAATAAGTTGGTGACTGGGGAGATTCGGGTGCCGGAGGGGGGTTAAAATGCGCGAATTCGGCGAGGATTGACCTCCCATCCGCCCGCTGGCGGAGCTGAGGACAAACCTCCCCGAATTCGCAATACAAAATACTAAAATGTTGGAGAAAGTTAATTTTGATGAGGCGCGGCAGTCGCAGCTTCCTTTTTTGGAGGTGCTTTTGGGTATGGGGTATAAGTATATTTTGGGTGATGAGGCGTTGAGGCAGAGGGGCGGGGATAGCGGGAAGTTTATTCTTGCCGAAATTGCGGCGGAGAAATTGATGGAGCTCAATGATTATGAGATTGGCGGCGTGAAATACAAATTCAGCGTAACGGACGTGCGTGACGCGATTGACGAGCTGGAGCATATTCAATACGAGGGGTTAATTGATACGGCGCAAAAAATTTATAATGTGATTATGCCGACCAGCGGTGGCAAGACGATTAAGGTTTTTAATGGCGGCAAAAACGAATCGCGTAATTTCCGGTTTATTGATTTTGAAAAGCCGGCTAACAACGTGTTTCAGGTTACTGCCGAGTTTGAGGCCTCGGGGCGGCAGAATATTAGACCGGACATTGTATGCTTTGTTAATGGGATACCGTTTGCGGTGATTGAGAACAAAAAATCCAGCGTGGCAGTTGCGGAGGCGATAAACCAGATGAATCGCAACCAGGGGGCAGAATTTTGCCCGCGGCTGTACGCTTTTACCCAGCTTTTGGTTGCTACCAACGGCAAGGAACTAAAATATGGCACCACGGGCACGCTGGCCAAGTTTTACGCGATTTGGAAGGAGAAGGGTAAAACTTTGGCCGAAACTGACGGCCGGGCGGCCAAGCTGATCAAAAAACCGATTGACGCAAAAGTTTACGCCCAGGTATTGGCGGATTTGAATGGCGCGACGCTTGGCCACAAACAAATTACCGATCGCTTGGCTACCGAACAGGATCGCGGGGTGATGTGCCTTTTTGAACCCAAACGGCTTTTGGACTTGGCTAAGAATTTTATTTTGTTTGACGCGGGGGTGAAAAAGCTGTCGCGCTACCAGCAGTATTTCGCGATCCAAAAAATGCTTGACCGCGTCACTCAAATTGAAACCACCAATCGAGGCGTTACGCGCCGCAAGGGCGGCTTGATTTGGCACACGCAGGGCTCGGGAAAGTCGCTGACGATGGTAATGTTTGTAAAGGCTTTAATCGAAGATCCGGCAATCAGCAATCCGCGGGTGATCGTGGTTACCGACCGCAAGGACTTGGACCGGCAGATAAAAAATACTTTCAAGAACTGCAATTTAAAGAAAGAGATAATTCAGGCAACCAGCGGCCAGCATTTAATTGATTTAGTTAAAGAAAAAAATTTGGCGGTGGTTACCACTTTGGTGCATAAATTTGAATCGGCGGCCAAGAAAAATGCCGGATTTTCCGATAATGACCAAAATATTTTCGTGCTCATTGACGAAGCGCACCGAACCCAAAGAGGAGCGGCCAATTTTGAAATGACCAAAACCATTCCCAACGCCTGCTATATCGGGTTTACCGGCACGCCGTTAATGACCAGCGAAAAGGAAAGCTGGCGGAAATTCGGCGGCTATATCGATAAGTACACGATCGATGACGCGCTTTTGGATAATATTATCGTGCCTTTAATTTATGAGGGGCGCTACGTTGATTTAACGCAGAATGCCGAGCAGATAGATCGCCAAGTTGATCGGGTTTCGGAGGGGTTAAGCTTAAAACAGAAAAAGGAACTGCAAAAATATATCAGCACCCGGATCATTAAAGATAATCCTCAAAGAATTACCGAAATTGCCTACGATATCGAAAAACATTTTACCGCGTATTTTCAGAATACCGGATTAAAGGCCCAAATCGTGGCGCCGACAAAATATTCGGCGACGCTGTTTCAGAAATTCTTCGAGAAACAGGGTAAAATCCGCACGGCGATGGTGATTTCGGACGAACACGAAGACGGGGATGCTGATAACACTCACAAAAAAGAAGTGGTGGCTTATTTGGATAGCGTTCGCCAAAAACACAGTAGCGTGGCCAATTACGAAAAAGATGTGATTGAAAGCTTTAAATATAACGACGACGGCATTGAGGTGATTATCGTGGTCGACAAGCTGTTGACCGGCTTTGACGCGCCGCGAAATACCGTACTGTATCTGGCTAAGGACTTAAAAGACCATAATTTATTGCAGGCGATCGCGCGCGTTAACCGGCTTTACGAAAACAAAAAACTTCCCAAGACCGCGGGCTATATTATTGATTATTCGGAAAACGCCAAGAATATCGACACGGCGATGAAATTGTTCGGCAATTACGACGAAAACGATGTTCGCGGTACCTTGATTGATGTGAGCGAAAAGATCCAAGAATTGGAGCAAAGCTATGGGTTGCTGCACGATTTGTTTAATGAGATCAAAGGGTCGGCGGATGATGAGGAATATTTACAGTTTTTAAAAGACGATCCCTTGCGCGAAACTTTCTATAAAGAGTTAAACGATTTTATCAGGAAATTAAACGAATGTTTCGTTTTGCAGGATTTCGCGCAAGAATTCCGGTATTTGGAAGTTTATAAGCGGGAACTCAAAAAGTTCATGGAACTGCGCAAGGCGGCCAGTTTGCGCTACGCCGACCGGGTTGATTTGGGCGAATACAAACAGTCATTGGTGAACATATTGGATCGGTATGTGGATGCGAATGGAGTTGAATTGCTAACCAAGCAGATAAATATTACCGATCGCTTGCAATTTGAGGAAGCGGTGGAGAATTTGGGATCCGATCGGTCAAAAGCTGAGGCAATCGCGGCGCAAACGGATAAAACAGTCAAAGAAAAGATGGAAACCGATCCGGAATTTTACGAGCGGTTTTCCAAAAAGATCAGCGAGATTATTGATAAAATGCGCCAGGGAAAGCTTGCCGATGTTACCGCCTTAAAACAAATGAAGCTTATCCGCGATGACATTTTGAATAAAAAAGACGCGGATTTGCCCGAAAAAATCAAGGTTGCGGCCGGCGCGGATGTTTTTTACCGCAACTTAAAAGATTTATTCGCGAAACACTCGCTAGGCGAGGACGCCTATATTGCCATTGTACTTGATATTTTGGAGATTTTGAAGAAAGAATCTATCGTTGACTGGTATAAAAATGTTGACGTAAAAAGAAGAATGATGAACGCTTTGGATGATTATCTTTACGATGTTGTTAAAAGCGAAAAAGGAATAAATTTGAGCAACAAGGAAATTAAAGTATTGATTGGCGATATTATGCAACTGGCCGTTAATAATTATGAACTTTTCATATAATTAATATGGAAAAGTTCATTTTTGGTTCGCTTGAATATAGCTACGAGTTGATCAAACAGAAAAGAAAAACATTAAGCTTGACGGTAACGCCGGATCTAAAAATAATTTTAAAGAGCCCGATCGAAGCAAGCGCGGAACGGGTAGAGGTATTTTTGAAGAGAAGATGGTTTTGGCTGGAAAAACAGCTTGGTTTTTTCAAAAAATACCAAAGAAAAATTTACAAAAAAGATTATGTTTCCGGAGAAGCGTTTTTATATTTGGGGCGGCAATATCGTTTGTTGATAAAACGAACGGAAAACCACCGCGTTTCTCTAACAAGAGGAAAAATAACTATTTTTACCAAAAAAAGTGTTTATGACGGTAAATGCAACAAAAAATTGCTGGATAATTGGTATGGCAAAAAGATGGAAAATATTTTTAGGGAAAGAATTGCTGTCATAAACAGTAATTTTGATTATAAGCAGCAACCGGCGCTTATAATCAAGAAGATGAATAAAAGATGGGGCAGTTTTTTGAAAAGCAATAAAATCATTCTTAATCCCAAATTGATATACATGCCAAAAGATTGCATAGATTATGTTATTACCCACGAATTATGCCATTCAAAATACAAAAATCACGATAAGAAGTTTTTCAATCTGCTGGGAAAAAAATATCCCGATTGGCAAAAAACTAAAGATAAGCTAGAAATTTTAGGATCTTCAATTGACTAAACTTTCTATCTGAATGTCAAAATTAAAAGAAAAAATTCAAGAATTCTGGCAAAAAAAACGGAGGGGGAAAGATATTATACCTTTCGTTATTTCTTTTGCGATTACCATATTGCTCTTTCTCTGTCTGCATTTTTGGGGTAATCATTTCGTTTATGCAATTTGGACCCTTAATGGAATATTATTATCGGTAATAATGTTAATAGTCATGATTACGGCTGGATTTGAAGTGTTAAAATCTCTTTTCTTTGTCGCGGCTCAGCTATCTCTACTAATCTTCTTAGGCCAATCATATTGTGATGTTTCACGTTCAAATGAAAGTGATGTAGCCTTAAGAATACTACTATCGATTGGTTTTTTATACATAGTGGTAAATTTTACATACTCTTTATATAAAACATTAAAAACAAAAAATATTGAGATTAAAGAAAAGCAAGGCTCTTTAAGTAAAATATTCACCATTACTCTTTTTCTGGTTTTTGTTATTTTATTTATTTGGGATATTTATCTAGTTATTAGGCCAATTATTTTTGATTTATGTATTTATAAATATTAAGAATAATTATTTGAAGATTGGCGCGGCTTAACCTCGCCAAGATGAAAATTCTGTTTTGGGTGGATTTTTGGTAAGATATGATTATATGAATAAATATACTTCTAAAAATTTTAATAAAATTGTGAAGGGGAAAAAGATGCCTAATCCGGTTTACCGGTCGCAGAATCTAGCGGCACGGAGTGAGCATCCCAAATCCAAAGAAAAAAAGAAATAGTTAGCTATATAATCTCTCAGCGGCAAGACCACTGCGAGTCTCGTTTAACCGAGAAGAATATTCGTTTACTTTATGTGGTATGCAATTTAAAAAAACACGGCAAAGAACTATTCAAATTAAATATTTTTTTCGTATTTCTAATGACTTACTCTGAAAAATTATTGCTTAAAGCTCGCTTGAAGCTTGCACTGATTTTACTATCCTTAGTCGGTATTTTTATTGTTAATTATCACTACGGAATTAGCAAAACCAGTTTTACGTTCAAAACATTTGAATTGTTATTTTCTTTTTTTCTTGGTTTCTCTTTTTTCCCCGTGTTTCGAGAATTACAAAAAAATTTATTTAAAATTGAGGATAAGATCTTAGCCGAGGAAAGTTCGGCAAAAAGAGGGATCGAAGGAGAAAAAGAAGTTGCAAAATGGTTATTCGAGCTCTTGCCTAAAGAAAAATACACAACCTTTCCAAACGTAAAAATACCCGGCTATGAATTCGACATTGATTTTGTCGTGAATGGACCTAAAGGCATAGTGCTTCTTGAAGTAAAGAACTATATCAATAAAGTAATTTTTGAAAATGATAATTATTTAGTTAAATATAACTTAGGCTATTCATTATGCAAACAAGTCGATCCCAGAAATAAGCTCCGTTATTATGAGGGAAGATTTAGGGAGTATTTAGCAGATAATAATCGAAACAAGATCAAGATAAATTCAGCAATCGTTTTTCTTAAAGAAGATGCCGCCTGGATTGAAGGTGAAACGGGTATGTTTATTATTCGAGGGCGCGAGGCATTAAAAAAGTATATTCAGGCTTTATATGATGACGAGAATTATTCACCAGAACTTGGCGAGAAATTAAACGCTCTGTTAAAAAAATTAGCAACGGGAAAACCCACCAAAGTACATTAAATGCAAATCCAAAAAAATTTGAGCTGTCCGAAACCTGTTAAACAGATTGCGGTGATTTACCGAATTGCAATTACACTAAAGAAATATTAAAAATATGGAAAATCAAGTTATTAGCGAAACATTTAATACGCTGTGGGAATATTGTACAGCGAATAATAGATTATGTCCCATGCCCCAAAAATGGAACGACCTTCATGAAATGCTTATAAATAAGAAACAAAATCCAACTGGCGGATTGGTACCTTTGTTGCCTTTAATATTGGCTGCGTGGCATGAAACAACACCGCTAGAGAAACAGTTAAGATTTAAAGAACATATTCAATGGGCTTCTGATAATAACCAGATAGAAGAAATTGGAAAATATTTACGGTCATTGTCAGAAACCGATTGGACTCATTATGGAGAAATATAACAAAAAATTTGCAAAAAATTCACAGGGGAATAAAATTATAAGAAAAGGATAAATCCATGAATTGTAAGTGTCTAGTTAAAAAATGGAAAACTATAAAAAAGAAACAATTCCTTATTCCGAATCACTAA
>CAINCQ010000040.1 GCA_903847095.1 uncultured bacterium | reverse complement strand
TTGAATTTTTGAAAATTATCTTGGCAAGTTCCCGGAATTTTTCCAAATCTTTTTTTTCAGATTGGATAAAAGGCAAATCGTCAATCGTGTATTTTTTCTTTTCCTTTGATTTTTCTTCGCTATCGTCCTCTTCATCGTCAATCCATTCATCCGCCGTATCCGCGAACGCCTCGTAATTTTCTTCAAGTCCGGGCGGAAGTTCGCCGTTTTCGGCAATGGATTCGTTTGCTATTTCTGTTTCCAATTTCTCAAGCTTGTAAACAAGGCCGTTTAGAGTGCTGGCAATGGCAAACGAAGACGATGCAAGAAGTTTGCGCAATATCAGCGTCATAAGCTGGCGCTGGCTGGAAGGCAATGCGTATAATTTAGGGCGCTGCAAATACTCCGACATTCCGTTGTAAAGCTCGGTTTCTTGCTCGGTAGGAGTATAATCCTGCGTTAGCGGAATTCTTCTGGTGTATTTGATATATTCCAAAACTTGGCGGCGCAAAGTGCGGATGCAAATCGGCTTTAAACGATTGCGCAGATCTTCAAACATTTCCCGCCTTGGCTCAATTGCGCCATCTTCGCGGTCGCAAATATCCTGCTCTCGGGAAACTCGCGCGTAGTTAGCTTTAAAACTTTTTAAATCGCCAAAAACATGGTCATCAACAATACTGACTAATCCAAAAAGCTCCAATAACGAATTTTGTAATGGCGTTGCGGTCAAAAGAATTTTGGGAATGCCGTCCAGTGATTCCTTGATTTGTTTGGCGATTTTGTTGCTTGATTTATAAACATTGCGGAGCCTGTGGGCTTCATCAATAACAGCTAAATCCCATTTTGTTTGTTTTATATACGGAGATTTTGCCCTCGCGAAATGATATGAACAAATAATAATAGAATCTTCTTGATTGAAGGGATTAAGATTTCCCTCTTTAATAGATTGATTGAATGATTTTGCTTCGAGAATAGTTGAGGGAAGAAAAAATTTTTCTTGAAGTTCAGAATTCCATTGCTTCCTTAAACTGGATGGCACAATAAGCAAAATTTTTCTTTTTCTTTCTGCCCACTTTTGCGACAGAACCAGCCCCGCCTCAATCGTTTTGCCTAGACCGACTTCATCTGCCAGAATCGCGCCCATAGAGAGAGGCGAGCGAAAAGCAAAAAGCGCCGCTTCGATCTGATGCGGGTTTAAATCAACTTGCGCGTTTGACAGTGTGGACGATAACTTTTCTATACTATCCGACGCACATCGTTTCGTGAGCTGATATGCAAAATATTTCGCGTGATAATCGGTAATTCCCATTTTGTTGAAAATGCGCGGCTTTGACGCTTATTATAAACTAAAATGGCTTAAGTCTATTGTTTTAAGCTCTATCCCATTCAATCTAACTCTTTTGAGCCTATTTTTCAATCTAAAAAATTCGCGAAGCCCGCTGGCTTCGATTTATATTATTTTATATTTTAAATTCTCCCCTTACCCCCCCACCTGCGGCTAAAATGCGTTGGCCTGCCCCAATTCGAGCCCGGCTGCCCCTTTGCGAGCGCCGCCCTGGAAGATAGCAATCTGGAAGGGCAAGCGACGCTCAGTCGGGGGTCGGAAACTGTCATTTGGGGCTGGCTTTTGGTATCCTTAACTCATTCAGGATTTTCTTGAAAATAGATACAGACTTTTTCCAGCAAACACCACA
>CAINCQ010000039.1 GCA_903847095.1 uncultured bacterium | reverse complement strand
CGTGGTTATGTCGGTCCAGGGCATTAATCCCCTCACCGGACAGCCAACCAGCCATTTCCATCTGGAACAATACCGCCAAAAATGCCCCCTCGACAGCACTCCGCTCACCTCGAGCGGCTTCTGCAAGGTCTGTGGCTACGAATGGCCGCCCCAAAACTATTTGGCCGGAAGCGTCCAAGGTGGACGTTTCTGGATCGATGGATTCAGGGATGGAAAAGATGTCCGGCAATGGGTATTCACCCAAGACACCGCGCGAGGTGTCGCCGCCAACATCATCGGCCAAAAAAGAGTCTTTGCCGCAGGGATGGCCTTTTATATCTCCAGCCAGCCGAGACCCAGACCGGAACCGGTCAGACGTGAATTTGTCCCTGAGTCTTCCTGGTCCGGCGGTGACGATGTCCTTGGATTCAGCAGAGCTAAAAGCTATGGACGCTCGCTAGAACCCGTAATGCGCGGAGGAGGAGAAAAAGGAATATTGCTGGGCCGAGACGAAGAACCGAGCTTTGAAATCGCCGCCGGAGCCAAAATCGCCCAAAGGGTCGAACGGGATAACAATCCCATTACCTACTGGGAAAAGAAACCCCGGGGCATTCTTTACGCCTACTGGGTTTCCCGATCGGAATTCGAAGCGATCTGGCCAACCAGGATCCAAGGATCCGACCAAGGATGGCTCGCCAAAAAAAGAGTACCGGTCGGCAATCCTCCAATCAGCCCCTTCAATATCCCCGAATAAATTAATCCGCAGATCATTACCCTGAACTATTTCAGGGTTTTTCTTTGGCGAAATACCTTTTATACCGAACCAAAGTACTTTTGGAAAACGTAAAATTGATTCCGACAAAGCACATCCGGTTTATCCTTCTCCATGGTCTGATCAAAGATCAGGCAACAAAAAAAGCGGATCTTTCCGCTTATCAATGCTTTATCAGAAATTTGTATTTTTTCGAATACCCTTCCTTGGGCCCGGTGAAAAAGAACGCATTATGGATCCTGATCGATAGCCGCGCGTCCTTGGCTTGCCATTTGCGCGCCTGTCGAATAAACTCGCCGCGGCCAAACGATTCGAAATCGGCGTAGAACCGCATACTGTTTTCATCATTGGTTTGATCCGTAATGATAATTTCCAATTTGCAATCGGCTTCGCCAATACAATGCAATTCGATACCAAACAAGTTACGCGGCCAGCCCAATCTTTTAGGTCCAGCTTCGACATTTTCTTTTAGACTTTCGGGTCCATACGCCTCAATGATCAAAGGGTATTCCAATTTATCGGCCATTCCTGCCTCCTTGTGTAATAACTAGCTCGTTTTCAAGCCTAACTTTTTTTAACCGAAACCGGATCTTTTGTCAAGAAACCAGACAAAAAATTACTGGCCAAAAACGCGGCTCTTAACTGCTTCGATCTCGGCCTTGCGCTCCAGCAACTCGCCTTTATGCAATTTATGCAACATCGGAATAACGCCGCAAGAATCGCATTTCCCCCAGGCGCAACCGCTTTTTTCTTTAAACATTTCCCGACAAATCTTGGTTTCCTGGTCGAATATCTCTTTTGAAATAATTTCTTTTTCCATTTTTTATTAAAAATATTTCCTTAATTCTTTTCTTAACTCACGGTGTTTGGGAACAACCAGCGCGACCAGATCCCAGAATTTTTTGGAATGATTCAACTCGCCCAAATGGCACAACTCATGGACCACAATGTAATCGACCAGGTAATCGGGCAGATAAACAATCCGGAAATTAAAATTCAGGTTCCCGCTTCGGGAGCAGCTTCCCCACCGGCTTTTCTGGTTCCTCACCGTGATCTTTTTCACGCCGTATTGATAAAAAACGTTGAAATGTTTCACTTTCTCGCAAACCAAACCCTTCGCGGCCGTTTTATATTTCAAATATTCTTTCCTTCCCGATTTTAAAGCCGGGGTTTCTTCGATGGTTTTTAAATAAGCGATTTTTTTTATAATCCATTCCGATTTATCCTGTAAAAATCCGTTCACAACCGATTCGGCCACGCGCCCGGGTTTTGTGACCGTCATTGCTCCCCCGCGCCTGATCGCTATCCTCACCTTATTGGCAACCGGACTGGTTATCAATAAATAAGCGACTTCCCGTCCCTGGAAATTGATCGTTCTTTTTTCTTTTTTTCTCATTTTCATGAACCGCTATGAAGCGGGTAAGCAATGGTCCAGCCGGAACAGAAGCGGCATTATCAGTGAATGAAATTATCGGCAAGCCTTCCCGAATATTTTAGCGAAGAAGCAAACGATAGAAGTTAAAATCGTCCTCGGACTCATATCGGGAACAACTTGGTCATCCACTGTTTTTTTATCCAAGCTGTTATTTGAAATCCCTTCATTCCACGACAGTTTCACGTTATCGGATCCGGGTTTAGGAAACGTTTTCACCCGTGGAGCCGCGTCGGTAAATTCATCGATCGTCTTTGACTCGTAAATGAGCAATTTTGGGCCCAAAAATCCGATTATCGATGTTTCCACGGTACGGCCGGTCTGTCCCTGGTCAAAGCCGGTATCCGAAGCGATCCAGCCGTTTTCCCAATCAGCCCGCGCAATGTGGCTGTTGGTTCCGTTGTTATGGACCATTTTGTCGATTTCCGAATCGAGCGTTCCATTTTTGATCAAATCGTCGTAATAGTTTTTCTCGATGCCGAAAACCGCGAAACCGTAAAAAAAACTTCCGGATTTTCCTCCCGTGTTCAAACATTCATTGGAAGAAATTACGTAATTTTTTCCCAAAGCTCCTTCGTCCTGTCCGCTCGGACCATAAACTGCTCCGACAAACACCGTATCGGGGAATCCGCCAACATTAACAATCTTGCTGCAGCTCGTGATGCCATGGGAATCCGGCGGTAAAATATCGGCATTCACTGCCGGACCGGATAAAAGGACCAGCAAGCACCCGCTAAGAAATAAGTTTTTTTTCATAACTTGTTGATCGCTATAGTAGGATAATTATAGCACAAGAATCCGGGACAATCAGGCCTGTTTTAAAGCGGTATTTTAGAAGAGAGTATGGCTCCGCCAAGGCGTTCCCGATACCGGCAAGGATCTTGACTGGTTATCGGTAAGTAAGCGATTTCCCACCCCTTCAAATCGATTGTTCTGTTTTCTTTCTTCTTTATGATTTATCCACTCCAGATATAACGGGCTGCCAATAAGCCGGCCAGTAGCGAAAAGGCATTACAAATCAATGAAACCGCCAATGATCTTCCTAAGCCTATCTTTAAAACGAAAAAATAAATGAACGCTTCGACGGTCACGGCAAAAAATTCGCTTACAACCGGGCAAACAACGGTAGCGCCTAATATTTCGGGAAACAAAAACCAGACATAAGGCAAGGTTGTAAACGAACAAAAAATAACCGAAAAAACGATATCTTTTACCGGAATGTCACTGCTCCGCCCCAACAATAACTCCTTAAAAATAAAGAACGCGGCCATTTCGAGCAATATCGTAAAAACCAGAGCCTCAATGAATAAAACTCCGTAAGAAATCATGGTTAGAGGCATGCCATCCCGAATAGTTTGGCAAAAAAACATTTAACCTTATCCCAAAAACCAACAGGTCTGGTCAACCCACCTAACCCAACATCGCAAACCTGTACATTGCAAGCCTGAGTAGAATCGCCTATACAAACCGCGCCGCCATTGGCCGAAGCGGGATTGGAACACGTCCTTGTCTGGCTACCGCCACCGCAGGATTTTGAACAAACAGACCATTCGGACCAACCGCCGTCGATTTTCGGCTGGGCAGGATCGATAATCCAGGACGATTTCAGATTTTTGTAATCCGGTTTTTGGAATTCGCTGGTTTGCTTGCTTCCGTCGACATACTCATGAATTTCGGCCGACTCGAAAAGCTCCAGCCGCTGGCCGTTGAAACCGGCAACCATGATCTCCCTGGTTTTACTTTTTTCGTTGGAAGTATAGCTGATATTGTCGGTATCCCATAACCAGGTAAAACGCGCGACATAGTTCTTCCCGCCGTCGCTCCGGTTCATCAAGACTATCTCCTGATCGAGCGTTCCGTTCCGGACAAGGCTGTTATAATAGTTTTTTTCGATCGCGAACACCACGAAATTCAAATAAAATCTTCCTTGTTTTCCACCGGTCTTCAGGCATTCATCCGTTGAAATAACGTAATTTTCCTCTCCAACCGCCCCCTCTCCCCTATAATCATATAAAGAGCCTATAAATACGGTGTCCGGAAAAGCACCGGTGTTCACTATTTTGTCGCAAACGGTGATACCATGGCCGTTGGGAGGCAAGACATCGGCAAAAACAGATCCGGCGCTAAAAAGAAACAAACCGACAAACATAAAAATGGTTTTCTTCATTTTTTTATTATTTATCAAAAAGTATTTTTAATTATATCACGAGGCCGCCTTGCCTCTAAATAAACAAGGCTGAAATAGATTGCAACCGAAGAACATAGCGTCGCCCCGAAAGCCAGCCCTTGCCAATGAGGCAGAAAAATTACCGAGGACTCCGGAAAGAAAAACGGAAAAAGACCGAAGAAAAGAGCCAAACAATTCAGGCCGAATATCAGCGCCGAACGGCCCGGGATCAAAAAGGCCAGTGCTGCCAAAATAACCGCCATTACGAACTGGAAAAAAAACATTCCGGCTATTCCCAGGATCGGAATCTTAAAACCGAAAGGAATCAGAACGGCCGAAATCATCAAAGCGCCGACCGATACCCTGATCCAACCAAACTTGTCGGCCAGAACGCCCCCCAAAGCTTTCCCCAAAAAAACAGCCAAGATCAGCGTCCAGAACAACGCGGCATCCTTTTTCCAAGGATAAGCGACAATTGAACCGACAAAAGACCTTATGATGATCGAAGAAAAAAGAAGGATAAAAATTACCGTAAACATTTTTCGGCTGGCAACCGCCGGTTTTTTCTCGTAATCGATAGTCGGAGACTTGGTTAAAAAAATTAACCCGGTGCTTAAAACCAGTAAGGCGGCTACCCAAAAAAGACTCCAGTCGCCTTTCTGCCCGGCCAAAATGCCTGTGGCCAAACCAACCGCGCCGGGAGCCACAAAAAGGCCAGGAGCGGCGGCGCGGCCTGGCATCAAATTCAAGCTGATCGCCCCACCTCCCAAGTGAAACAGCGCGTTGCCCAGCCCAGCCAGAATTACGGAAAGCATGGGAAAAATTTGCCAAGTAAACAAGCTGATGGCAACCAGCAAGCATCCAACCATCGCTGCCGCGCGCGGCGCGCGCACTTTGTCGACAAACCAACCCAAAACCGCTTGCCCCGCAAAAGCAAGGAAATCATAAGCCAGAAGAAAGAAAAAAAATGTCTCGGCCGATACGACACCCGTCCTGAAAATACTGTACATGGTTATGGCCGAAGCCAAATCAACCACCGCGTGCGCCCCCCCGTAAACAAGCAGATTTTTCGGTATTGAAACCATTTTTCAGCGGTTATCGCCGTCGCCTTTCAACTTTCCCCGGTCTTGGCGCGACCGCAATTTCTCGAGATTTTTTTGGGCGATAAGATCAAGCCCTAAACCCAATTCCTCCGCCAAATTGGCTACATACCATAAAACATCGCCGAGTTCCTTGGAAAGCTCTTCTTTTTTTTCATCGGTCACTATGCCATTGCCGTCGCGGATTACTTTTTTTATCTTTTCAGCAACCTCGCCAGCCTCCCCGGCCAGGCCAAGTGTTGGATAAACGAAATTGTTCCCCAGGTCCGGATACATCGCGGTTTTTCTCGCTTCTTTTTGATAATTGTTGAATTCCATGGAATTGGTATTTAATTTTTTACGATAGCATACGTAACATAGACCTCCAAAAAGGCGGCCAGAAACAATAACGGAAGCACTATGACGATAAATGACCGAAGCGAATTTTTAAAAACGGTCCAGAGCTTAACCGGCCGGCCCATTATTTTCCTTGAGATATTTTGCATTAAATAAATGCCCAGCGACGAGGCATAGAAAAAAGCCGGCAACTCTACGATACCGTGTGGCAGAAGCGACAAAATGACCGTCGATACTCCTTTCCCCTGGGCAAGAACCACTGCCCCGATCACCCCAAGAAAAAAACCGTTGGCAATGACCGCCAGGGCGGAAAGAAAAAAGAAAGGAATGACGCCCGCGGCCAAGCTGAAAAAAGCGGCCACAATATTGTTGAGCAAAATGAGGATAAAAAGATCAAAATTCGAAGTGGTGTTAAAAAATCCCTTGCTCTCATAACTTTGCCTAAGGCTGTCAAAAGCCCGTCCTGCCAGTTCCGGATTCTGGATCGAAACGACAAATCCGGCCACAGCAAACAGAAAAAAAAGAAACGCCAAAATGGAAAAAATCCGGGACAATGATTCCCGGAAAAAAACTTTTTCCACGGCCAACGATTGTTTTACTTTTTTTAGCATGGTTTTAATCGCCGATCTTGCCGTTCGAATTACCATAGAACGTTCTATACATCGAATACCTACCTCGTGTATAAGCCCATCAACTCGGCCTTATCAAGAATATGTCCCTCCATGGCCAAAACCAAATCGGATATTTTCGCGCTGCTCGTCAAATTAAGTTTTGCGTCCAAGGCGTAAACCTTGAAATAATAACGATGGACCCCGCTCGGCGGCGCGGGCGGTACATAACCGGAAACCCCCGCACTTGTAATCCCTTGGACCGCGCCATTCGGAACGGAATTTTCGCCAATCACGGAAATCGCCGGATCGATGTTCCAAACCGTCCAATGAATGAACGTACCTGAAGGCGCGTCCGGATCGTCAACAATCAACGCCAAGGTCTTGGCGTTTTGAGGTATGCCTTCGATCACCAGCTTTGGGTTGATCTTTTCGCCATCGGCCGTGAATTTTGAGGGTATATAGCTGCCAGTCGAAAAAGCATCACTTGATATTTTCATAATCGATGGTCCTTTGTTATTGCCATTTGACATCATTAAACCTTTGTCGATATTATCGTTTATTGTTCGGGCTAAAATCAAAAAAAGTCCGATCGCCAACAGAACAAAAATTAGAACGATTGTCCTTTTCATGTTGAGTCCGCGATCGGGGTATTAAACCCCGATCCTGAGGCTAAAAGGAGCGCCGCTAGACAATTAATTATTAACCTGCATACCGGATAAATACCCCGATGCATAAGCATACCGGTCATTTAACTATAATCGTTAAACGAATCAATCTTCGGCAGTGATACCCATGGAAAACAAAATACTTGACCACCACACGATGAACGGCAAGGCAAAAAGGCTCAAGGCGCCGATTGGAATATACTTCCTTTTGGTTTTTCGTTTCAACGCCATTCCCGACAATGAGCAAATGACGAGCGGAGCAAAATACCAAAAAGGCTGGAACGTACAATACCAAATAAAAGCGGTGCCGAAAAAACCGATGGAAAGATCAAGGTATTTTTGCTTCTTCTTGTTTGAGTAATATCCGGTGTCCGGAGTATCCCCGCTTGAAATCATAGCTCAAAAAAAAGCTTTTTAATCTGTTCCGTATTTTATCACAAATAACGATTTCCGGTCAAAAAACAAAACTTCTTTTTCGTTTCCAATGTTTCGTATTATCTTGCCGTCGCTTCCACTTCCGGCAAACTTCCTTCAAAGATCAGTTTGTTTTCTTCGAATTTCGCGTTTTTCGCGTAGAAACCGGTAATCGACGCGAGCCGTCGGTTGATGTAATCGATAATGATCTGGCGTTTGTTAGTCGCCTTTGAAAGCAATTCCGTAATATTCGCGTCAGCCGCGTAAACCGCCTGATTATCAAAACCGTTAAAGGCTAAAATCATCCCCAGCGGCAACGGCATTCTTCCCACTTCCAGCGCCTGAGGCTCAAAACCAGTAACCATATTGTCAACCAACTCCCCCTTTCCCTTTACGTAAAAAACCGGGTTATTGGGCAAAAACTTTACGACCGCTTCCGCTACCGCTTTCGGAATTCCGATAGCCGCGCAATACCCGGACACCCGCTCTTTGACCAGGACGCCCGAAATCTCCGCCGAACCGTCGGCGTTGAATTTCAACTGGACTTGCTTATATGGCCAATATTTAAAAGGCCGGTCATTCATTAACGAAGTAGCCTCGGCGGCAGTAAAAGAAATATTAACCGGCCGCGATCCGCGCCGTTGAAGGCTTAACTCGTCGGGTGTTCCGGCCGGCAAAGCCTCGTAAACAACCTGGCTTTTGGCAAACGCCGAATCAAAATCGGCTTGGGTATATTTTATGCCAAGATCCCGAGGCTTATCCGCTCCGAAAACAGACGACAGTCCCGGAACATAGCCTAAATACGCCAGCAGGCCCAGAACCAAAACAATCAAAACGGCAATAACGATTAAAATCTTTTTCATAATCTTATAATTTTTTTATCGCTTCAACGAAAAAAGACACTTTCTCTTTGTATGTTTTCTCTTCACGCAAATCCTTTTGCTCAAATCCGGCCTTGGCAACGATTTTCTTTCCCGCCGCCTCTTCGACAAACGCTCCGATCTTTTCTATGGGCGTTCCGCCCGAGGTTTCAAAGCAAGCAAGACTTTTGATTTTGCCTCTGTTCGCGTCAAGATAGGTCCTCACTGCCGGAGCTATATTTGAGCCCCAGACGGGAGTACCCACGACAATCAGGTCATAGCCGGCCGGATCGTAATTCAAGATGCCGATCTTTGTGCCTCTTTTTTTCATCGCGTCCCGTCCGCCCAAAATAAAACCAAAAATACCCGAACGGTCTTTTTGGTCAATGATCTTTTCCAAATCGGCCCCAAGTCCGGACGCGATATCTTTGGCTGCGCGTTCGGTGTTGCCGGTTTTGGAATAATAAACTACAAGAATCTTTTTTTGGTTTTCCATTTTTTTATCCCGGAAACCGGGACGTTTTGCGTTTAGCGTGAAACTATCAAAGGAACATATATCTCTTCTTCGCTTAAACCCCCATGATGACCTTTCCTTTCCGGTTTTGCTTCGCGAAAAAGAAAATCGCGGATCGTATAACCATCTTTGGCCACCAGGATATAATCGCCGACCCGCTCATAAAGTCTGGGATTGGCGACTCCCAAACCAAACACCCCCTTTTTGATAAAATCGGATCCCTTATGCAAGGTACAACAGAAATCGAGCTTTTTTTTGACCAATCGCCTGAATTCCCGATCGCGCTCCGGCCTGACATAACAGAACGAAGCGCGGCTATCGCCGCAAAGCGGCAAAGCCAGGCAATCGTAGATATCGGGATAATCCTGAAGAATAATCCGGTTTTTATCAAGCACATCGCATAAACCATGATCGGCGGTAACCACCAAAATCGCTTCTCTTTTTTTTAAAAATCCGGCCAAATCTTCAATAGCCCGGTCGATCTCGATAAGATGATTTTTGGCCTGATTGCTCGCGCATCCGTATTTATGGCAAGTCTTATCCAAGTCTATCCAATAAGAATAAACAAACCGGTTATCGGACCGGGAAACCGCTTTTTTAATCTGGTCGATCATCCCGGGCAGATCGTCAAAAGCCGCGGCCCAGCGGCTCGAGCCAAACCGGGCGGCCGTGATTCGCGGCATCACCATTACCGAAGGGACAGAAACTTTTTCCATGATCACCTTTTCGGTATAAATATCGTCCCGGCTGACGCCCATTTCCATTAATGATCCGCCTCCCCTCACGTTAAACAACAGAATTTTGGAAACTACGCCAAGCTCTTTCAGCCACATCGTAAATCCCGTTATGGCATGCTGCTTTGGCGCCACGCCGGTTTCCAATGATGTCTCCGCGCTCGCCGTGGTCGTCGGAAAAACGGAAGTGATTTTATCGACGCAATTTTTTTCCAAAAAAGAATCTTGCCCGTATTTTTTCAGAAATTCGTAACCCAAACCATCCACCACCAGAAGCACGATCTTTTTATTTTGCTTCAAAAAAGCCAGCTTCTTAAGCGGTGGATACTGGGCGCGGCCGCCCAAAGCCGCGATGATCGAGCTTGAGACATTAACGATGCTGTTTTTATAATCGGGAAAGATCATTTTTTTAATCAGCCTTTATGGAACCCCAAATCCGCGGGATTGGAACCACCCGAGATTTTTACCAACTGGCCTCCGTTTTGCTCGAAGAGAAAACGCAGTTTTTTTACTTCCCGGGCCAGCTCCTGCGTTTCCTCGTTCATCTCTTTCTTAATAAACCCTTTGGACCAATAATCAAGGATCAAGGAGCTGTCGCCGAAAACTTTTTGGATACCCGCGCGCATGGCGATCATCAAAGCGTATTTGCAGGCCGAAAGCTCACCGAAATTATTGGTCGTTCCGGGAATCGGATAATGGCCTGATTCATTCAACTCCTTTTCGGGTAAAACCTTCCAAAGCAAACCGCTCCCGCGCGCGTCGGATACATTGATCTCAACGCCATTACCCGCGCCGGTTCCGGCATCGAAATATACGCCGGCCTCGCCTGCGATGTGTTTGATCTTGTAGTCAGCTCCCGCGGCCAGCCAGCGCTCGGCCGCGTCCCGGGTCTCAAAACCCTTATATTTGGCATTGGGCGCGCGACTCACTATATCCTGGCACTCGGGCCAGTTATCGGTCACACCCTGCTCTTTACCGAAACTATAAGCGTAGTATTTTTTCTTGGCCATAAATAACAAGTTAATTATTTAAGCTATATTCCTGTTTTCTTTTTTCCAGTTCGGTTCTTGCGATCTGTTTCGCCGATGCGGAAAAGAAAAAACCGGGTTCCGCGATTCTTTTATCCATCCGCACGTAATTTTGTTGAGGCGTAATTTTGAAGCGCTCAATATCCAAGTCAAAACCAATAGCCGAGAATCGCCAAAGTTTATCCGCGTCGCGCGTCAATCCTTCATTCTTGGAAATAAAACCCTGGCGGGTATCATGTTGGAAGATAATGTCCAAAATTTCTTTAGACAAATCTTCGGGATAACCTAACTCATCAAGAATTCTCGTTGCCAATTCCACGCCTTTATTTTGATGTTCCAATCGCGCCGCCCTTTTTTCTTCCGGAGAAGCTTTTTGGTCAAAGATGATCATCGCTTTATCCGACGCCACCCGGCTCCAACCGATATCGTGAAGAATGATCGAGGGAATAATTATTTTTTCATCTCCTTTTTCCGACGCCAAAAGAGTTTTTGCGTATTCCAAAGTAACCCGGGCGTGGCCGCGGTCACCCCGCTTGTCCTGATACGAAAAAGCTTTTTCCCAAATTTTATCGTAAACATCTTCCATCTTAGCGATCTTTTTTTTATAAAATACCGTCCGCTTCTTTATCTATTCTATCAAAAAATCCGGCCATATACTCGTGGCGGCCGACGGCAATCCTTTGGCCTTCCGACGTCAACATCCGGTCTTTGATCTTTTGCAGCTTGACCATATATTCGCGGTAAGCCGTGTCCTCTTCGGTGTAAGGTTTTGTTTTTTCGATATCCACTCCCTTGTTATATAATTTGGCACCAATCTCTCCGGCGAATAAAAAGGCGCGGCCGATCCCGACGGCTCCGATCGAATCAAGTTTATCGGCATCAAAAAGGATCCTGGCCTCCAGAGTTTCCGGGATTTTCTGGTCGCGAAAACGGTGAGTCTCGATACAATGAACGACCCTGCTTATCTTTTCTTTTTCGATACCCAACGAATCAAGCAATTCACGCGCCATTAGCGCGCCTATTTTGGCGTGGCAAACCTGCCCCTTGCCTTCGTCCTCCAAAGGCCGTCCGATATCGTGCAGCAAAGAGGCAATTTCTAAAATTTCCAAATCCGCCTTTTCCTTCTTTCCGATATGAAGACAAAGCTTATAAACCCTTAAAGTATGGTCCCAGCCATGACTTCCTTTGGCTTTATCGAAATATCCTTCCGCTTTTTTCTTTATTTGTTCGATTGCATTCATTTTTATATATAAATTTGACCTGTATAAGATCATTTTTTAATCTCACTTTTCACGATAGCAAAAACTGGGCTTTTTACAAAAAAACCGAACGCTTTTCGATCGGTTTTAAACGGCTTTAGGCACGCATTTTATGTAGTAGTAATAACAACCCCCTTCGCCATCGTAAATAAACGGCTCGCTCGAAACAACGTCCCATTCGGGGTGGTCATTTTCAAACTTCACCAACGCCTGTAGAAAAATCGAGCTGGCGTCAAAGCCTGTCATCCTTAAGTATTGAACACCGCCCAAATCGAACAGATAATAGCCGTTTCCTTCATCCCAAATCTGAATCTTTTCCGAGCGGACCGGCGCTTGTTTATATTCCAATTCCAAAGCCGCCCCGGACCCGATCATCAAAACGATCAGAACCAAACACACCAGTAATCTTATTTTCACGACTATCCCTCGCGGAAAACCGCATTTGTATCTTAATCCTAATAGATAAAATGTCAAAAAAAGACCGAAGCAAAGCTTCGATCGTTGGCCGCGACAGTTGCTGAAATTTGGTTTGCCAAACATAGACGAAGCCCAAACAAAAAGCGCCACCAGGTCAGAAATCCTTTGGTCGCTGATGTTCCCAGAAAGCCTTTTTGGAACAAAAACCCTCGCGGCATAAGAATTTCCCCCTCTGCTTACCCTACAAATATTGGATCAATAGTCCCGCGATCACGCTGACGCCAAAAAGCAATCCTATAACCACCATAACATTTCTCTTGTCTTTTTCTTCCTTGATCAGTACCAAAATCCCCAAGCCGGCGCTGGCACTCAATCCGGCTACTGCCGTACCATAAGTAATCAATCCCTTGAGATAAAACTCGGTTATGGCAACCGATGCCGCGCAATTCGGTATCAGGCCGATCAACGCGGCCAAAAACGGTCCCAAAAACGCGTTCGCGGATAAAAATCCGCCTATCGTGTCTTCTCCGATCCGCTGGACGGAAAAATTTATGGCCAAAGTTATCGCGAAGATGAAAACAAAGATTTTTAGGGTATGCAATACCGGATGAAGCAGGATTTCGGTCGTGTTGAATTTTTTTGACGCGGCATTGGCGCTATGGCCGCAACAAGCCTGGGTTTCAAGCGCCGCTTCGTGGTGGTGGGTCAAATCATCGGCGCCTTGAGCGTAATCATAGATATGCGCCAGGGTTTTTTTATTGTATTTCCGAAAAGCAAGATCGATCGCGTATCCGGCGATCAAAGCGATAAGCAATTTGGTCGCGATCAGCGGCAAAACGATAGCAACCTTATCCGGGCGCGAAAGAAGTATCGGCAACGCTTCATCGGAAGTGGACAAATATATCGCCAGCAAAGTCCCGATCGTGGCCAGCCTTTGGGTATAAAGGGCGGTAGCGATCACCGAAAACCCGCACTGGGGAAAAATACCCGCCAACGCTCCGATCAACGGACCATACGCTCCCGCTTTCTTTACCTTGCCAATAATAGCGCTCCCGAACTTATATTCGAAAAGCTCGATACCGACGTATATCGCCAAAAGAAGCGGCACAATTTTCGCCGTATCGTTGAACGCCTCGGATATTATTGCCATCATTCCTTAGTTTTAAATCAAATTGAGCCGGATGACAAGATTTCAAACAAAAACAAAATCCGCTAAATTCCTCAAAAACCTTGAAAAATTACCCATATTTTACTATGATACGTACATTATTGGAGAGAATCGCGATAATGTATTATATATACATTTTACAAAGCCAAAAAAGCAATAGATACTATATCGGCTACACATCCAACATCGCCAACAGGCTGGAAGCTCATAGTCGCGGTTCCAGTCGCTCAACGAAATTAGGAAGACCCTGGAAATTGATTTACAGCGAAGAATTCAATAATAAAAAGGCGTCAATGAAGAGAGAAAAAGAAATTAAATCGTATAAGGGCGGCATCGCTTTTAAAAATCTAATTTCAAAACGCTAACTGTTCTCTGCGGAGGGGTCGCATAGCGGCCGAGTGCGCACGCTTGGAAAGCGTGTATGCCGAAAGGTATCGCGAGTTCAAATCTCGCCCCCTCCGCCAAGAACAGTTGCCATACAATACCCTTGAATGGGGTCGCATAGCGGCCGAGTGCGCCCCGCAGGATGCGGGGTATGCCGAAAGGTATCGCGAGTTCAAATCTCGCCCCCTCCGCCAAGAACAGTTTCTATAAAAGATCCATTTAAATAATTTGATCTATTTGATAGGTGGCCCGCCCAAATGCGGCAAAACAACTCTAGCCAAAAAATTAGCCCAAGAGTATCGGATCTCTTGGATTTCGGCTGATACGCTTCAAAATATAGTCTGGGCATATTCGCCGAAGAACGACCACGCTTCGCTTTTTCCCCATAGCTATTCGCGAGGAGAGAGCAATGACGAATTTTATTCAAAACACTCTCCGCGACAAATTATTAAAAATTATATCGCTCAGGGAAAAACCTCTTATGACGCCATTAGCATGATAGCCGAAACGTACCTGGCCGACAAAGATGATTTTATTGTCGAAGGGTATCAGGTCACTCCTGAGATAGCGGATCGCATCTTAAAAAAATTAGGCAAGGAATACGTCAAAGCGGTTTTCCTGATAAAATCTGACGAACAAAAGTTTATCCGAGACATTCACAAATCAACAACACCGGCTGATTGGATAATACGGAAAACAAAGAATGAGGCCACTTTCGGACTAATCGCAACGATGATAGCCGAATATTCTCATTATTTCGAAAAGGAAGCAAAAAAATACGGGTTGGAAATTTTTAACATGGATAATGGGTTTGAAAACCAGTTGAAGGCCATAGAAATGAATTTGAGGTCCAAATGAACTTTATTGGTAATTTCCGCCAAAGAAAAAACACGCAATTTATGCGTGTTGTTTTTTTGATCAGGTTCCTGCCGAAGATATGGGGCATGAAGCCGGTAGGTTGGCGGTTTTCAATCCAAGAAATAAACGGATATGATTTTGGCGTTTTTCCATCGGAATCTTGTCGCCGTAGACATAGCCGCTCTCAACGGCTTTCAGGAGCAAGTAGGTCCCCAGTTCGGCCAATTCTTCATCGCGGAGAACTTTGGAAAAAATACGCCACCATTTCCATTGGCCGAAATTCTTAATCACCTCGGCAACCACCAGAGACATGCTGGCATAATCATCGCGGTCCTGAGATTCGAATCTTTCCCCGAAAACCTTGAGAATCCCGTCGAGTTCCGGCATAAGGCCAGCCATTAATTTGTATGCCTTCACTGCCTCGCTCGTTCCTTTTTCGGATAATTCCCCCCACTTTTTACCTTCCGTATCCGAAAATAAATGCTCGATATGTCTAATGCGATAGACCAGATACGCATGGCGGGCCTCGGTATTCAAGTCCTTGATCGAACGAAGCAGCCGGTAAACCAGGTGCTCGATCTTTACCGCTTCGAGCTTTGCCTTTTCCAGTTCCGAATCGAAATCCGGATCATCTGCGTTTTTCAGCCTCATCTCATATCAAACCTCGCCTTTTAAGAACTGTCATATACAATACACTATTTAGTAAATTTGTCAACTAATCGGTAAAAGAAAAAGGCGTTTTATGCGCCTTAGAAATCAATCGCTTTAAACGGATCGATACCGACATTGTTGAACGCCGCGCTTAAAGCCGCATCGCTAACTCCTTTCGCGAATCGCTGACTGATGGAGTTCTGCTCTTCTTTAAAACGCCGCCTTTTTTGTTCCGCATTTTCTTTAACACTGGAATCGATGTGCCGGCCTTCCATCTTAAGGTAGGCGGCCAAATCGAGAAAAGCCGGGCTATTGGAAGGATTTTCTTTCCTTAGATTCATAAACACAGCCATATCCGCTTCGCTCGGCACTATTTTTGAACCCCTTGAAGTATACTGTTCCAATTGCGCGACCTGCAGCCGAAAAATATCAAAATCCCCGGATAACGAATCAACGTGGTGAAGATATTCGGGGGGCAGATATTCTCTTAAAACCGTATCGTTCAGCGCTTCGATCAGGTGCCGGATAAAAGAACCAATACTGTCGATACCGTTCTCGATATCCTTCTCCGCCTGAATCCTTTTCCGGTAAAGAGCGTACGACCGTTGCAAGGCCAAATTCCCCGGAATAGACCTGCCTACAAGACCGGCAAGTTCATGATTAAGATCCCAGATAAAACGCTCCAGAACGTTAGATTGGCTCAAGGCATCGTTCATTCGCCGGTCGCTTACCATGATCTGGCGCATTGCCGTACCTATTTCCGTAAATTGTTGTTTAATGCCCTTATCCAGCTCCACGATCTTGGAAACGATTTCTTCCACAAAAATCTCATCCCATTCGATTTCATCAGTCAATTTAACACCTTTTGTTTTTAAAGATACTGGCTGGATAATAAAATATTGCTTGAAACCTGTCAATAGAAGCAAAAAAGGAGCGTTAAGCTCCTCCTATGGATAGTGGGGAAAGGTTTCCGCCGCGTAAACGCGGCTCGTCATGAATTGACTCCCGGCCTTTCTCCAAGAACATTCTTGGAAACCTTTCCTTGGAGGGAAGTTGGTTTGAGTGACGCTAATGTTCCTGACTCCTGGCCGGTGGAATGAATCGGATAATCGGACTATGCGCTTCATTCCGCCGGCTAAGAGCGGCAAAGAGCTATTTCCATATTATACAACCCGGCCTTTTTGTCAATTCCCCCGGCCCAAAAACAAAAGAGGCGTTTGAATCGCCTCTTTAAGCTTTTCCTCCTTTTGTGGAAACCTCTGCCGCTTTCTCGTTAAAGATCTTTAGCACGTCGGGGACCGCGAAAAGGTCCATCATATCGGCCCGCGAATCTTTGAAGGCCCAAGCAAACGCGCCCAGCTTCTCGATCGCTACATTCAGTGCAATCAATTCCGGAGTATCAGACTCCAGCCCTGTGCGCGCAAAATCGAGCTGCCGGATATTGAAGTCAAGATCTGCCACGATACTGTCGCGCTCATGGGCCAGAGAATCGTGATTGTCTCTTAACTGCTCTTTCATATCGTTGATAAATCCCGGCTGGTTTCTCCCAACTACATACATGGCGAAAAACTCAATACCGCCGACTTTCAGCTCCAGTATTTTCATGGAATCCTCCATGGCCTGGATCTCTGTTTGCAGCTTATGGGCGTCAAAGAACGCGACAAAATATTGCCTTATCTTTTTTACGATGCGTTTGTTGTCCTCGTTAACTCGCGTTACCACTTCCAATGTGTCTGGCATTAATCCTCCATTCTGACAAAATACTATCCTTATTCTAGCATAAATTTATAAAATGTCAAGGCTAAATTACGCAACAAAAAAAGACGGTTTTTACCGTCTCGATCTAACATAAAAATTTCAGCTGTCCGGCTTGGCTAAGACGCTCCGGTAGATAGCCCGAGCATCCGGATACCGTTGGCTGAAAGACAGGCTCGTTTCATTTTTTTCAAAGCGCAAAAACCAGTTATAACCCGAGAATTTTTTCGAAAATTCCTGGAACGCCTGTAAAACGGCGCCAACGGCCTGAAATTCTTTTCCGTCCTTTTGTTGAACGTTCAGACGTTCAAGCGCGCTGTGGAGTATTCCTTTAAAATCGTCCAGTTTTCCCTTGATCCGATTCTCGAGTATCGTTATGGATGCGCATAATTTCGCTTCTTCCTTCCGGCATTCCCGAAATTCTTCGGAGCGGTCCTTCCGGACAAAAGGAACCCAGGTAATATTTCTCTCCCACCATCCCATAGTGATAAAAAGATCGAATCCCCGGTCTTTTACCTGCCAAAATCTTATGACCTGGCGGCAATATTCCACGAGATTATCTTTTAGTTCGTCGTCATAGCTCGCAACCAAGTCAATAATATGCTCTTGAGACATCTATCCTCCGTTAAAATGTACTGCCGTTATAATACCTATTAATCAAAAATTGTCAAAGTTTTAACGCAATCCGGAACAAAAAAAAGACGGTTTTCCGTCTTGCTTCCTAAGTCAACTATTGGATAAAGCGTTGATATAAATATAATGCGCGTCCGGATACCGCTCGCGGAATGATCTTTTTTTCCGATCGCTGCCCAGCCTTAAAAACCAATTGTAATCCTTAAATTTGTCCGTGAATTCCCGGAAAGCGTCCCATACGGACTGAATAGCCGCTTTTTCTTCAACGGGCTCGCTTTCCCAACCGGCACTTTTTACCGCTGCCTGAAATTCCTGCTCGAATAAATCAAGTTTTTCAGTAATTCTTATTCGAAGTTCGAATATGGATTTTTGAAGTTCGACGTCCAAAACCAGCGCTTTGCGGTATCTTTCGACGCGGTCTTTTCTTACGCCGGGCAACCAGGAAACATTGATCTCCCACCAACTCATAGCCGGGGGTAATTCAATCTGATCTTTCCTGGCATCACCTAATTTCTGAACCTTTGCGCAAAATTTTTCCAAATCTTCCTTCATCTGTTCGTCCCAGCTCACGATATAGTCGATCTGATAATTTAGCGACATATACACACTCCCATTAAACGAGCTGATCATAAAATACCCGATAATAATATTTAGTCAAGGTTTTAGGGAAATTTTGGAGCAACTGTTGGTTGGAACCGGATCAACCCTTGATAAATTCAGAAAAATGATTATGATGTCCCATAAAACATATGAACAAAAAATCTATCCTTACTATTGTTTTAGCCTTGGCCACTATGATAACGGCCACGAATGCTTATTTTGCCGACCGGGAAATCTCCCAAAACAATACGATCAGCGCCGGAACGTTCGACCTGGCGCTGGACGAAACGGTAAAAAGCCCGGATGCCCTCTTAAACAAGAATTGGAAACCCGGCGACGAATTGGAAGAAGCGATCGTTCTGCGAAACGACGGAACCCTTACGATCAACGATATTTTTATGCAGGCGGAAACCGAAGTTTCCGAATAACCCGTAAATCAAAAAATACCGGGGGAAACCCCGGTATTTTTTTATCGAATAAAGCTAATCGGTTTCGTAGTTCTTTCCCTTAAAACCAGTTAAAATATCGTTGTGGATTTTTTCGTTCCGGGAAACCAGCGCCGTTTGTTTTTTTCCCGGATCCCATTCCAAGGGCTGACCCTGGAGATTGGAACAAATAGCGCCCGCCCTCACGGCGATAAGAGCTCCCGCCATTTCATACAATGAAGTTGATTTAACCTCCAGCCAAGCATCGTACCGGCCGTCGGCAATCTTGGCGGCTTGGAGCAAACCACCAAAATTGAACATTAAATAATCCTTTTCGATCGGATCCGCCAATCCCTCGAATAAACGCCGGGCGCGAAGCCTATAGGGCGCCCATCCGGCGATGATCGGTTTGCCTTCGATGTGCCGGAGCATTTTCAGCGGTTTGTCGTTTTTATAAGACTTAAATTCATCGCAATGATAAAGATCGCCGCTCGCGATATCACCAACAAACGAATAACTCGGATTTCCGCTAACCAAGAAAAGCATACCAACCCCGCAAAAGTAAATCTCACCGCGCAGATAAAAAACGGTCCCGTCGATGGGATCGAGCAGGATCTGGATCTTTTCATCTCCTCCGTTGATCTTGATCGCGTCTTTGGACTCTTCGGAATACAAAACACAGGATAAGCCGGATCTTTCCAGCTCTCTTACAACCGCATTGTGGGAAGCCATATCGGCATTGGTTTTAATGTTGCGCTCGTTGTTCAAAGCCTTCACTGTTTCCAGTTTTTGCAACTCCTTCATGGCCGACGCAACGCAATTTTTTCCGATAGCAACGAAATCGCTCATATTATACCGATAGATCCATTAAAGCCTTTATGCGCTCTTCGATCGGGGGATGTGTTGAAAACAGCTTGGTCATCCAATTGTTGAGTTGTTGGCCGCGCAAAGGATTGGCAATATATAGATGGGCAGTCGTATTGTGAGCCGAATCCATGGGATTCGGATCGCTGGAAATCTTTTCCAAGGCCCGGACCAAACCCTCGGGATATCTGGTCAAAAGCGCCCCGTCGGCATCAGCCAAAAACTCGCGTTTGCGCGAAATGGCCAGCTGGATCAATTGGGCGATTACCGGCGCTAAAACCATAGCCACCAACCCGAGAAAAAACAAAAGTCCCGAATTTCCCCGGTCGTTATCGCGCTTTCCGCCGCCAAAAAAACTTACCCTTAAAAACATATTCGAGAGAATGGCGATAACGCCGACCAACACGACCACAACCGTACCTAAAAGCATATCCCGATTCCCGATATGGGAAAGCTCATGCGCGATCACGCCCTCCAATTCCGTTTTTTCCAACCGCTCCAATAGACCGGTAGTCACCGCTATAACGGCATGGTTTTTATCGCGGCCGGTGGCAAAAGCATTGGGCTGGCGCTCATTAATAATATAGATTTTGGGCAAGGGCAACCCCGCGGTAATGCAAAGATTCTCGACCAGCCGGTAAAGCTGGGGATTATCTTTTTGCTCTATGGGCGTCGCGTTGGCCATCGAAAGCACTATCGAGTCGGAAAACCAGTAAGCGACAAAACTTTGGACAACGGCAAAGATCACGGCGAAATATATTATCGCCGGGTCGTTCAATAGATAGGAAGCAAGCCAGCCGATAAAAATAACCACTCCAAAAAATCCGGTAAGGTAAATCCAGGTTTTTTGAGTATTGCTGGCGGCTTGAGTATATAAAGAAGCCATATATTCAGCTTAGGATTTTAAGCAGAGATTGTAAACTTTTCTGCTTTTTGAGAAAACTTGCACCGTATTTATCCGGTGCAAGTGTTTCAAAAAACCGAGAAAAATTATTTACTTCTTCTCAAAACTCACTTTCGGCACTTCCCTTTCGGCGGCGTTCGCGATCTCAAAAAGATCCATCTTGGCAAAGCCGAAGGCATTGGCAATGATACTGGAAGGAAAACTTTCGATCTTGATGTTTAAATCGCGGACATTGGTGTTGTAAAACCGGCGAGCGGCCTGGATCTTGTCTTCGGTATCGGTAAGGTCGCGTTGAAGTTCCAAGAAGTTCGTCGATGCTTTCAAATCGGGGTAACTCTCGGCTACCGCGAAAAGGCTTTTTAGCGTACCCGACAAAGCGTCTTCTTTCTGCGCGCGATCGGTCGCCGTTTGCGCTCCCATGGCCGCGGTCCGGGCGAGCGTCACTTTCTCAAAAACTTCTTTCTCGTGGGAAGCGTAGCCTTTAACCGTTTCGATCAAATTAGGAATCAAATCGTACCGGCGTTTCAATTGAACGTCAATATCGGACCAAGCTTCTTTGGCCCGGTTTTTTAAAGCGACGAAGCCGTTATAATCAAGAACCGCCCAAATGGCCAACGCCACAATCACAATGATAACAATTAAGAAAAAATCCATATGATAATATTTTGGCAAAACCGCTTCTTACGCGGCTGGCCGTTATAGTTTATGCCTCTATTACAGTATTATTGTATAACAAACAGGGAAAAATTCAAGGATTCGCCTCGTTCTGCCATTCACATATAGCGCCGCGCCTCCGTTTCACCGTGAAGCTGACTTGCATAGGTTTAACCTCTGCAAGTTGCAATAAAAAGGAATGATTAGAATAGGATGGTTTTAAACTGCCGGCTCCGCCAAGTTTTAACGTCCAAGTCGGCGTTTGATAGTACAAAACAAAACGAGGATCAAGTCCCCGCTATAATAAAAAATAATCTATTCTTTTTCTAGAACCCTTTTTTGATCCTCCTTTTTGCCTTGGCAGTTCCCATCCTTGCATCCGCCGTTTCCGGCTTCGCATTCACATGATTTCTCTTTCTTACCGTCGCATCCGCACATCAGGAATCCCCCTCACAAGGAAACTTACAACCTTCACACTTTCTTCCTGGCTCGGGGCAACCCATCTCAGGGCCATTTACTGCTTGTTTTGGCATTTTTTCCCTCTTTTTTGTTAATTCCTTATTATACCTTATAACTTTCTTTGTGTCAAGGAGCAACACAAAACAAAACCCCTTGGATTCAAGGGGTTTTGCGTCGCTTCTGTCCAAGGTTAGTACTCGCCCATTCCTCCCATTCCGGGCATACCACCTCCCATTCCGGGAGAATTGCAGGAGCAATTATCCTTTTTGGGCTCATCCACCACCATCGCTTCGGTGGTTAAAAACATCGAGGCCGCGGAGGCCGCGTTCTCCAGGGTACTGCGAACCACTTTGGTAGGATCAACAACCCCGGCCGCCATCATATCCTCATAAATCATTTTCTGGGCGTTGAATCCGTAGTTTCCCTGCGATTCCTTGATCTTTTCGATCACCACCGCGCCTTCCACCCCGGCGTTCTGGGCGATCTGCCTGATCGGCTCTTCCAAAGCCCTCTTTAGAATATTGATACCGGTCTTTTCGTCGCCATCGGCATCAACCTTGTTCAACGCTGCGATACATTTCAACAAAGCCACTCCGCCTCCGGGAACAATCCCTTCTTCGATAGCGGCCCGGGTCGCGGCCAGCGCGTCTTCGGCCTTATGTTGGCGCGCCTTTTGCTCGATTTCGGTAGCGGCGCCAACTTTGATCACCGCCACGCCTCCGGACAATTTAGCCAGTCTTTCCTGGAGTTTTTCTTTATCGAAGTCGGATTCGGTTGTTTTAAGTTCGTTTTTGATCTGCTTGACGCGCGCCTCGATCTGGTCGCGATCGCCCTTGCCTTCGACGATGATCGTCTTTTCTTTCATCGATAAGACGCGGCGAGCCCTTCCCAACTGCTTTAATTCCACGTTCTCAAGCTTCATCCCGAGTTCGTCGGAAATTACTTGCGCTCCCGTGACAATAGCGATGTCCTGAAGCATTTCTTTTTTGCGGTCGCCAAATCCCGGAGACTTGATCGCCAAAGCCGTGAAAATACCGCGAAGTTTATTGACCACCAAGGTCGTTAAAGCGTCGCCCTCCAAGTCGTCGGCAATTATCACCAGTTCTTTTTTCCCGGTCTGGACCACTTTTTCCAAAAGTGGCAGGATCTCGGGCAAAGAAGTGATCTTGCGGCTGGTGACCAAAATATAAGGATCGTCCAAGACCGCTTCCATCCGTTCAGTATCGGTGATCATATAAGGCGAAACGTACCCCCGGTCGAACTGCAAACCCTTGACGATCTCTTTTTGGATCCCGAAACTTTTCGATTCTTCTATTGTAACAACCCCGTCCTTGCCGACCTCCATCATGATCTCGGCGATCAAATTGCCCAGCTCGGCGGATTCGGCCGAAATGGTCGCCACCTGCGCCATCTCCTCTTTCTTGGTAACGGAAATCTCTTTTGATATGGTTTTTAAATGCTCGACCACGGCTTTCACGCCTTTGTCGATCCCCCGCTTCACGGCCAGAGGATTGGCTCCGGCCGCTACGTTCTTCAATCCTTCGGTGATCAAGGCCTGAGCGAGAACGCAGGCGGTCGTAGTACCGTCTCCGGCCATGTCGTTGGTCTTCTCCGCGGCTTCTTTGACGATCTGCGCGCCGATGTTCTCGGCCTTATCCTCCAACTCGATGTCCTTGGCGATCGTCACCCCGTCATTGGTGATGATCGGGGAGCCATAACCCTTTTCCAAAACGACATTCCGGCCTTTCGGGCCCAAGGTGACTTTAACGGCATTCGCCAGTTTGTCGGCGCCGTTTTTCATTTTTTTTCGGGCTGTTTCCGAATATAATATTTGTTTAGCCATGATAGTTATGTAAAATTAAAAGATCAAAATGAGTTTGGCGGGCGGTTCCGATGAACCGATAATGATAATGTAAAATTTAAAACGACCGAATCAGTTATTTTCACATCTTACTCCGTCATTTTGACTTTTGATTTTTACGTTTTTATTTAGTCTTCGATCACTGCCAGCAAATCGTCTTCCTTGGCGATAAGATACTCCTTACCGTCGATCTTGATCTCGTTGGGTCCGTATTTGGAAAACAGGACCTTTTGGCCCGGCTCCACCGATATGGGTATCAGTTCCCCTTTCTTGTTTTTCCGGCCCGGGCCTACCGCGACGATCTTTCCCTGTTCGGGTTTTTCCTTTTCGACGCTATCGGGAAGAAGGATGCCCGACTTGGTCTTCTCCTCCCCCTTGATCGACTCGATAAGCACGTAATCTGCCAATGGTTTTATCTTCATGCTTATTTAAATACCGCGTGCCGCCCTGCTTTCGGGAACAGGTTTATTCGCAAAAACAAAAACGCCGCGCGATTTGTTAAATTAGACCTACTACTTAAATATTTCCGTAGCGAAAGTTTCAGATTTTGAGCGAGCCGAACGAAGAACGAGGAGGCATACTTAAGCTAAGTATGTCGACGAGTGATGAATTTGGCGCAGCCGTTTTTATGGGCACCGCTAATGCGGGGATAATCTGAAGCTTGCAGTAGAAAATATTTAAGTAGTAGGTCTATTGGGTTATTTGTCAGTTTAGCAATCTCGACGCTTGAGTGCTAATCACACTATTTATTTATCTTTTTACCAACCCGTTGTCAAGCGCCACCCGATCCGCAAAAAAAGCCAGCTTAAGCCGGCTTCATAATTACTTTATAAACCGCGAATCGGGGGTTTCCGCGACTTTAGACGCGCTTTTCGTTTTCCCTTGCCCGCCATTCTTTACCGCGGGCGGCGGATAATGGAGGGTAAAATATTCCTCTCCGTACTTTTTTCCGGCGGGCGCGCAGGCCGGAACGACTCTTTTTCCGGGTCTTTTTTCCGGCTCGACGACCGTTTCCAAATAAGGATCGAAAAACCATTTAAAAGGGATGCTCCGGCGCAACGCCAAGGCCAGAACACCAAAGAAAACCATCGGGAAAAAAAGATTGGTAAATACCTTGTCCCAACTTATATTTTGAGGATATTGCTGGCCCGCGAGACAAATAACAGCCAAAAGCAAGTAAAAAACGAACAACATATCGGCCGTCCGGATCATCTCGGGCAACAAACGAACCCAGAGCGCGCATTTTGGAATAAAATGGTCGTTTTTACTTCCCGTGTGATGGACTATCTGTTCAGCTTTTACCCCTCCTACCGTATGTTTCTTCTTGAATTCGTCCAGCTCCTTCTCGATCCGATTTTCTCCCAAAGATCCAAGCGTAAAGCAAGCAATGAAGTCGCTGATGAGCAACAAGAACGGCAACGCCGGATGAACGAACAAAAGGATGATGAACGCCAACGGCTTAGTTACCGGGATCCAGACCAAAAGCCGATCCCGAGTGTAGGGCTGAATACCGTACCGCGAACATTCGCGCGCGCACTCGAGATGTTCGCATCCGTATTCGTATTTATTGCCATCTTCGTAATCCCAATGACCGCAAGGCGTTTCCCAGTACAAAGGAACCGGCCCTCTATAACCTCCTTCTCCATCGCTTTCGTTACTTCCTTTCATCGTCCCGTATTCGCGGATCTCGTCTCCGATCTTCAGCCTGAAGCTCATTCCCATTACCTCCCTTGGCTTATATTATTAAAGATCGATTACCGTGATGATCATTCATCTTTTTATCCATCCGGTCAAGCAAACGACGAACAAAAAGGAGCCGGGTCAGGCTCCATTTCTCAATTCGCGCACCGCGCGCAAAACCACGGCCAATTCTTTTGGCCCGCTCACATTGATCGCCGCCCCTACTCCGCCCGAAACCGCGGCGAGACAATCATCGCCCAGCCGGTCGCCGATGGAAATCGCGTGCTTCAACGCGACACCCTTGGCGCGCAAGCAAGGAGCGACCAACTCGGTAAAAAACGCCGGATCGGGCTTGGAGATCTTTTTATCATGTCCCACTACACCGAACATCCCGTGATTAAAAAGCCGGGCGCCAAAAAGCATTTTAAGGACAAGCTCCGCGGTCCCGGCCGAGGCATTGGTGGCGAAGATAATCTTTGCGCCTTCGATACGGTCAGCGGTAAGGTCGGAGATCGCGTCTTCCAAATCCGGATTTTGCCGGAGCCGGCAGCTAAAATTGTGAATCAAGGCCGACTGCGTCATTACTTTTTGCCATTCCGCGCACTCAATGGTCGGGTCAAGGCTATAAACGATCTCGCTGAAACCGACGCGCTTTCCTTTCACCGACATCGAAGATCTTTTCGCCGTGACCGCTCTTTCCAGGTCAGGCAAAGAAAGATCCAGCCTTTGGCTCAACCAGCGTAATTGCGCGGTCCGCCTGGCTTTAAAGAACGGGGCATCCAGCTCAAAAAGGGTGCCGTCGACATCAATGATCAAGGCTTTGATTTTTTCGGGTATTTTTCCGCAAACCAGAAAATCCCCGCTTATGAATTCGGCTTTCGTCAACGGGATTCCCCGCTTTCTAACCGGATTTATGTTCAATTTCATTGCCATCCTCCTGCTTGTTAAAGTGCAGATAACCTATGTTCAACCAAAATCCTTGATTTGTAAATAGCGGCTTTCCGGCAACTTATATGGTCATCGCGCTTTTTTGACGGAGTTCAAAAGTTGCCAAAATCGTCTTTTCTGGTAAAATGGATTTTAGTTTCGTCAAAAGGAAAAATCTAATCCGGTTTTTTAACAGGCCAAAAACCCATGTTAAAAAGATTCATAGTCAGGATCCTAGGCTGCGCGCTGGGTATCGCTTTGGCGGCGCGGTACATCAATGACGTCCAGATCGAAGGCAGCGTAAACTCCCTTTTTCTCGCTGGCTTATTCTTGGCAGCCCTCATCTCTTTTCTGGACCCGTTATTGAAAATCATCACCTTCCCCCTCCGTCTCTTGACTTTAAATTTGTTTGGTCTAGTAATAGATATGGCCATGGTGTGGATCACCCAAGCGGCCACGCCCGGATTCCATATTCAAGGCCTGATGGCCTTATTCCTGGCAACGATCATTGTTTACATCACAAACGCAATTTTATGGATAATAATATCGCCATTGCTCAAATCGTAGTCTCTGTGATTCTAATGATCCTCATTCTCCTCCAACAAAGAGGCACCGCTTTAGGCTCGGCCTTCGGACAGGACCAAAGCAGTTCTTATACCTCCCAGCGCGGTATCCAAAAGAAAATATTTTGGGCAACGATCGCGGTAGCCGGATTATTCTTGGCCTTGGCCGTGATGAATCTGGTTTGGCAGTAATCAATTATATATTTTCCGAATGTTGTTCCCCGCATCCTGCGGGGCCAAAGAAAGTATCCTCTTGACTTAAAACCCCGACGCACGGCGTACGGGGTATATCGCCAACCAACTAATGACATTTCCAACTTTCCCGCAGTGGAAGCAACTTTTTAAAATTCTCACCCGAAAGGAAAAAGCGGTCCTGCTTGCTCTCGCTATCGGCGCCATCGGCTCTTTTTCGGTTCTTACGACCCATTTATACCTTAACAATACTGTTGCCATGCCGGACGAAAAAGGCATTTTTACCGAAGGGGAGATCGGCTCTCCGCGGTTTTTGAATCCGGTATTTTCCGAATCATACGATATCGACCGCGATATTGTTGAACTTTTATATTCCGGCCTCATGAAATACGACGAAAAAGGACGGATAGTGTCCGACCTCGCTTCGGATTATAAGATCACCGATGACGGAAAAAACTACGAATTTATTTTAAAAGACAATATTTATTGGTCCGATGGCCAAAAAATCACGGCCGACGACGTGATCTATACCATCAAGACGATTTCCGATCCGGCTTACAAAAGCCCGCTGCGCGCAAGATGGCTGGGCGTATCGGCGGAAAAAATATCCGATACGAGCTTGCGCCTGACATTGAAAAATCCTTACTCTTCTTTTCTGGAAAACTGCACTTTAAAAATCATTCCCCGGCATCTCTGGGAGAATGTTTCGGCCGACAATTTCGCGCTCTCGCCTTTCAATCTCGACCCGGTGGGATCGGGTCCGTTCATGATGAAAAGCGTTAACAAAACCAAGGACGGAGAAATAACCTCCATAGACTTGGTAAAGAACCCCGGATATTATTCGAAAAAGCCTTACTTGCAACAATTCACGTTCATGTTTTTTAACGATTACGACAGCTTGGTCGCCGCGTTCAAGAGAGGCGTTATCCAGGGATTCTCCCCGAATTTAGCGGACGAAACAACCGCTGACGTCCGCTACAAGGGATCCGTGGCCAATGTTTTCTTGTTTCCGCGCTATTTCGCCGCTTTCCTCAACAGCCAAACCGCCAAAACTTTGGGCGAAGCGGCTGTCAGGCAGGCCCTGAATTACGCCACCGACAAGAACGAGATCCTGCAAAAAAACTTGAATGGCAAGGGAACGATCGTGGATTCGCCAATCCTGCCCTTCCTGTTTAATTACCAAAACCCTCAATCGGTTTATAATTATGACCCGGCCAAGGCCCAAGAATTACTCGACAATGCCGGCTACAAAACCGGAAACGACGGTATGCGGGTCAAAGTCGTGGAAAAACAACCGGCATTCCAATTCAATAAGGACCTGAAAGCGGGAAGTACGGCCACTGCCGATATCAAGGAGTTGCAAAAATGCCTACAGAAAGAAGTGGCACCCGACCTTGAAGCAAGCGGAACCTACGGACCGCAGACCAAAGAAGCCGTTTCCAAATTCCAAGAAAAATACCGATCCGAGATCCTGGACCCGGCCAACCTGACCCTACCGACCGGGGAAGCGCTCAAAACGACGCGGATCAAACTTAACGCCGTCTGTTTCCCCTCCGGCGAAGAAAATACCCCGCTCCAATTCACGATCGCCACGGTAAATCAACCTGTTCTGATGAGTGTCGCGAATTCCCTGAAAGCGCAATGGGAAAAGATTGGCGTCAAAATCGAGGTCCAAAGTTATGACATTTCCACTTTGGAGCGGGATGTAATCAAGCCCCGGAACTACCAGATCCTTTTGTTCGGGGAAGTTTTGGGTTCGATCCCCGATCCCTACCCCTTCTGGCATTCGACCCAAGTCGTCGATCCGGGATTGAACCTGTCTTTGTACGAAAACAGCGATTGTGATAAACTTTTAAAAGAGATTCGCGAAACGACCGACGGAACGGAACGGGCCAAAAAGCTCGAAGCTTTCCAGGACCTGCTCATCAAAGATTCTCCCGCGGTATTCTTGTATAACCAAAATTACAACTATATGACATCGGGAGTAAAAGGAATCGGCACCGGGATCCTCGTTGATCCCTCGAAGCGTTTTACCAGCATCCAAAATTGGTATTTAAAAGAAAAACGGGTCTGGAAATAAAATATTGATTTTCCAAAAGCTTTTCGAACGACGTAGCCTTAAACCACGCCTGTCGGCCAGAGGAAGTATCCTCCCCCGCATCCTGCGGGGCGGAAGTCCTCCTCATTTCTTCCCGCAGGATGCGGGAAGGTAGCCTCTGGCTACATTTTATGCTCCCGGGGCTTACCCGTAGAACAATAAAAAATTACTTTTGATTTTCATGGCAACGGATAAAATCGAAAAATTGGATTATTACGCGCTCAAGACGCTGGAAAATTTACCCGGCTGGAAATTTCCGGATCTAATAATCCCGAAAAGCGGCCGCAATATCTTTTTGGGAAGCGGCGACGCCGCCAATACCGGCAAGATTTTCGCGCAATATCTTTCCGGATGCGCCTTGAATGTTTCCAATTATCAAATTTTTTTCGAAAACGAGCCGGCGCGCGATTCCGATATTTATATCGTAAACGCTTCCGGCGGAAAAGACGGGCTTAAAATGGCCGAATGGTTAACCAAAAAAAATTGGCAGCCTAAGCTGTTGACGAATAATCCGGAACCGCCGGCGGGAAAATTTCTAAAGGCGTCGGACATTTTTGTCTTTGGCGCCAACCTCGAACCGCCAACCTACAACATCAGTACTTACGCGGCGATGATCTATTGGCTCTTAAGGGAAGATCTGGGTCAGATACAAGAGAAAATCAAGAATTTAGAGATACCCGACCTAAGAAAATATAAGTTTATTTTCTTCATGGTCCAGGATAAATACGAACCCCTCGGCCGCATGGCAACCAGAAAAGTCGCCGAAACACTGGCTGGTATAGGCGCCAACGGTTGCGGCTATTCCAACGCGGTGCACGGCATGCTGATCCAGCCTAACCCTGACCGCTTAATATTCTGCCTGAATTGCAAATATGACGGACCGGGTGATTCTTACGAACTGAACATTGATTCTTATTTGGGATTATTGCTTTGCCTTCACTATATCATCGGCAAAAACCAAACCGACCGCGATTCGGAAAATATATTGCAAAATTATTTCGAAAATGCCAAAAAACAGGGCTGGGAATTCAACAAAGTCTGGTAATGTTCCGCGGCCAAGCCTTGCACCGGACCCAAAAAACGTGCCAGCCTGGAATACGATTGTAAAAACGATTATCACGCCGCTTGCAAAAATCAAGTATTATGTTAGTATCAAGGCAATCTTTTGCAGCCAAGAACCTGATCGCCAAAGCTTAACGACATCGGCGAGGTTCGACCGCCCGCTACAATTCCTCAAATTGCGTCAGACGATTTAATTAAAATCGTCCTTAAAACGGAAATTGTCGTTTCTGTTTTAAACAAACATTGGACATGCCACTTAAATATTTGCGTAGCGGGATTCCCCGCGACTAACGTAGCTTTTTTTCTAGCAACGTTGCCGCGTAAGTTATGAAAGTTGCGGTAGAAGATATTTAAACGGCAGGTCTATTAAATACAAATTATGGATATACGAAAAGTAGTGATCCCGGCAGCTGGCTGGGGAACCAGATTCCTTCCGGCGACCAAAGCGATGCCCAAGGAAATGCTTCCGATCATCGATAAGCCGATAATCCAATACGTCGTGGAAGAAGCGGTGGCCTCGGGAATCCAGGACGTCGTCATGATCACCGGATGGCAGAAACGCGCCATTGAAGACCATTTCGACCGTCAGTTCGAGCTGGAAAAACACCTTGAAAGCCAAGGAAAAGAAAAAGAGCTCCTGCTGATCAAAAAAATAGCCCAGTTGGCCAATTTCATTTACATCAGGCAAAAAAGCGAACACTACGGTAATGCCATGCCCGTCTTAGCCGCCAAACCGGCGATCGGAAATGAAGATTTCGCGGTAATGTGGGGAGATGAGTTCATTATGGCCAAACCGCCGCGGTTGGCGCAGATCATGGAGGTTTATAAAAAATATCGCGGCGCGGTGATTTCGGCGGTCAGGATCGAATCCAAGGATGACGTGTCGCGCTACGGCATCGCCGACATGGAACAAGTCGAAAAAGGAATTTTCCGGATCAAAAAAATCGTGGAAAAACCGCTTCCCGAAGAAGCACCTTCAAATCTGGCCACGCACGGCGCCTACATTTTACCGCCCGATATTTTCGGCATAATCGAGAATCTGAAACCGCGCAACGGCGAGGTCTGGCTGGTTGACGCGATCAACGAATTAATCAAAACCGGCTATCCGGTCTACGGCTGCGAGATCCAGAACGGAAAATATTACGATACGGGCAATAAAACCGAATATTTAAAAACCGTGATCGAGTTCGCCCTCAATCATCCTGATTTCTCCAAAGAGATCAAGGATTACTTGAAAAATTTGAAACTGGATTAAAAAAAATTCCAAGTTGTACTTGGAAGCTAGTCGTCTAAAAATTCTAATTTGTAGTCTAAGCAGCGCTCGAACTGCCGGCCGTTAAATAAAAACCAGGGAATTTTATCGGATTCAGGTATGTTATTACTGCAACGCAACTCGGTTTCAACCGCGTAAAGGTCGAGCAATTCCATCACCATCGGATTGACCAGCAGATTGCGAAGGATAGCGGTGGTTATGCGATTGCATCTTTCCCAAACGGGCCGTGATTTGCAGGAAAAACGCCGGGTCAAAGCAAGCTTTTTGGAAACGTTGAACGCGACTTCGTGGAACTTATTCAAAAATTCCAGCAATGCCTTCCCTTCCAAAGTCCTAGCCGAAACTTGCGCTAATTTCCGAGTTTGGTATTCCCAGTCAAATTTCTTGGCCATCTCACTGATTATTTCATCCAGCACATCCATTCGATTCACCTCTTAAAAAGGAACTGCCGAAAATTTAACAGCAAACACATTCGTTGTCAAGGGCAAAACCGTTTGGAAATCGGTAATACAAAAAACCATTGTAGTTTGGGAGAGTAATCGGTAGTCAGGGAAAAATTTTGGGCCAAAATTTTTGCGGGCATGGCGGAATTGGCAGACGCGCACGGTTCAGGGCCGTGTGGAGAGATCCATAGAGGTTCAACCCCTCTTGCCCGCACCAGTAAAATTCTCATTTGAGATTATTAAAAAACGTAGAAAAAAAAGAGAGGTACGAATAACCGACGGGTTTCGACTTTTTGGTTTATTTGAACTCTGTTTATTTTAAACTACTTGGAAAGATTATGGAAAATACGAATCCTTTTGATCCTAAAGGAAAATCAGACAGGATCGATGACGTGATCAAGGATATTTTCGGACCCGAAAAACCGAAATTCCGAGACGTGAAAAAATTCCGGCAACCGGCGCGCGATCCGAGGGCTTTTCGCGCAAACCCGCCCCGCCGCTCAAATGCCGGCGCGCCTAACCGCGCGAATGTCAACGCACCCGGCAGCCATACCCCCGGCGGCCATACCCCCGGCGCGCCAAATCCGCGCCCGGGCAATAATCCTCAAATCGAGACAAATAGATCCGGGGACCAGCCACACCACGGACAGGGAAAAAATTTGCGCATTATCCCCCTTGGCGGCTTAGGAGAGGTCGGAAGGAATATGACCCTGGTGGAATATCAGGATTCGATCCTGATATTGGATATGGGTTTCCGCATGCCCGAAGAGAGCATGCCCGGAATCGACTATATCATTCCCAATATCGATTATCTTAAAAACAAAAAAAAGAACATTCTGGGAGTCGTGTTCACTCATGGACACTACGATCATATCGGAGCCGTCCCTTACCTCATCGAAAAGATCTGGCATCCCGGATTAAGAATGATTGCGGCCAATCTCACCAAAGCAATAATTTTGCGCCGGCAGGACGATTTTCCCAACCTCCCAAAACTCGACATTGAAGACGCCCACGATGGATCTCGCTTTAAACTCGGGCCTTTCACCGTCGAATTCTTCCGGCTTAACCACAATATTCCCGACAACTTCGGCCTATTTGTCGAAACGCCGGTCGGCAACCTTATCGATACTTCCGATTTCAAATTCGATAACAACCCCGTAAACGAACCGCCCGCCGATTTCGCGCGCCTGAAAGAAATCGGAAACAGAAACATTCTTCTTTTGATGTCGGATTCCACCGGCGCCGAAGAACCCGGGCATTCCTTGTCGGAAAAAGAGATCTTTGAGAACCTGGAAAAAATATTCGTGCAATCGAAGGGCCGGATCATTGCCGCTACTTTCGGATCGCTTTTGAACCGTATCCAACAGCTGATAATGCTGGCGGAAAAATACGGCCGCAAGGTCGCCGTCGAGGGATACAGCATGAAGATAAACATCGAGGTTTGCCGGCAGCTCAAATACATTCAATCGGAAAAAAATACCTTCATCCAGATAAAGGAGGTGGACAACTATCCGGATAACCAAGTTACGGTGATCTGTACCGGCGCCCAGGGAGAATCCGATGCGGCCTTGATGAAAATCGCCAGCCGCACTCATAAATTCCTCCGCTTTAAAAGGGGTGATTCCGTGATCTTTTCGTCCTCGGTAATCCCGGGAAACGAACGGACGGTCCAGTTTTTGAAAGACGATATCCTGCGGCAAGGCGTGAAAGTTTTCCATTATAAAATGATGGATATCCATGCCGGAGGGCACGCCAAGCAGGAAGAACTGATGGAAATGATGCGCCTGATGCACCCCAAATTCTTCATGCCGATCCACGGCCAGTATTCGATGCAAGCCGCCAACGCCGAATTGGCCGAATTGGTCGGGATCAAAAAGGAAAACATCGCTGTCGTGGAAAACGGCCAAATCGTAACACTCAACCAAAAATCGATGACCGTCGAAAAAGACAAGGTCCCGGCATTTTACGTGATGGTTGACGGGCTTGGCGTCGGAGACATCGGGGAAGTAGTGTTGCGGGACCGCCAAGTATTGGCCGAAGACGGAATGTTCGTGATAGTCACGGTGGTTGACCGGGCCACGGGAAAAGTAAAAGGATCTCCCGATATCATTTCCCGCGGCTTCGTTTATTTGAGGGAATCCAAGGAACTGTTGCAAGACACCCGCAAAAAAACGATCGATATAATCAACCATGCCACCAGTTCGGGCGGCGCCGTTAACTGGAGCTACGTTAAAGATGATATCCGGAACAAGATCGGCGATTTCTTATTTACCAAAACGGAACGCCGACCCATGGTTTTGCCGGTAGTTATAGAAGTTTAAATTTAATAAGTTCACCAAGTGAATTAAGCTAACTAAGCTTACTGGGTTAAAATGCATTTTGCTTGATTAACTTACTTGCTTACTCGCTTGATTAACTAAAATTCTTATGCGCGTATTTTCCGGTATTAGACCGACAGGCAGCCTGCATCTTGGTAATTATCTTGGAGCGATGCGCCAATGGATCGCCATCCAAGAGAAAGAAGATTGTGTTTTTTGCGTGGTCGACCTGCACGCCATTACCACGCCCTATGACCAAAAACAGCTCAAGGCTAACATCTTCGAGTTGGCCGTGGATTATCTGGCTGCCGGCCTTAATCCCGAAAAATGCATCTTATTCATCCAATCTACCGTAAAAGAACACACGGAGCTGGCCTGGCTTTTGGGAACCGTGACGCCTTTGGGTGAACTGAAAAGGATGACGCAGTTCAAAGACAAATCAAAGCAACATCCGGAATACGTAAACGCCGGCCTGCTTAATTATCCGATATTGATGGCTGCCGATATTCTGTTATATCAGACCGACCTCGTGCCGATAGGCAAAGACCAACAACAGCATGTCGAGCTTACGCGCGAGATCGTCCGCGATTTCAACAACCGTTTCGGACAGGTTTTTAAGGAACCGCGCGCCCTTCTTCCCCAGATCGGAGACAAGATCATGTCCCTGGCCGAGCCGGAAAAGAAAATGTCGAAAACCGGCAATCAAAAAGGTTGCATCGGATTATTCGAAGAACCGGAATCCATAAAATTAAAAATCATGGCGGCCGTTACCGACACCGGCAAAGAGATCAGATACAATCCTTCAAAAAAACCGGGGATCTCCAATCTGCTGACGATCTACTCGCTTGCTTCGGGCAAACCGATCGACCAGCTTGAAAAAGAATTCGATAAAAAACGATATTCCGATTTTAAAAAATCGCTGGCCGAATATCTTGCCGGATACCTGGAACCCTTCAGAAGAAAAAGAACGGAACTTTTGACCCGCGAAGTATACGTCAACGACATATTGAAACGCGGCTCCCAAAAAGCTTTGACGGTCGCCCAATCAACGATGCAGGAAGTTAAAACGGCTATGGGATTGGAAATTTAAAAACAACGATTCCGCAAAAAAAGCGCCTTTTTAAGCGCTTTTTTTGTTTTAACCCCTATTTTAATCCCAGCTTTTCCAAGTCATTGTCCGTAATCGGTATCCCTGCGTTTTTAAAAATATCCAATGCTTTCAATTCTATCTCGCGCAAAGCCTCGGGTGTATTGCCTTCAAAACGGCACTTGATGATCGGCGTGGTATTGGAAACGCGCGCCAAAGCCCAGCCATTCTCAAAATTGATCCTGGCACCGTCAACATCGATGAAATTGTAATTATTTTCCCGCAAATACTTTTGCAGCTTCTCGATTATGCCGAATTTAACGTCATCTCCGGCATTTATGAACAATTCCGGGCTGGCAAAATAATGAGGCAAAGTATCGACATACGCGGCAAAATCCGGCTGTTCCGCCGCCACGATCGCCAATTCCACCGACGCGAACACCGCGTCGTCGACCAAATAGTAATCAAGCGGAAAAGCGTAATGGAAAGTGATCTCTCCGCCGAAAACGGCTCCCAGCTTTTTTACCTTATCTCTCACCGCGTTATGGTGGGAAACGGAAAAATGCGTCGTCGCCCCCCGTTTGGCCATATCATCGATGAAAGCCTTGGAAGTACGCATACAATGGACAACGCTTCCCACCTTTTTCGCCACCGCCTGGCGGGCCAAAATAAGCAAGGAATCGTCGCCGTTTACCGACCTTCCGCGGTTATCGATGATCGCCACCCGGTCTCCATCGGTATCGTAAATAAAACCCATATCGGCTCCTATTTCCAGAACTTTCTTTTCGAGATCCACGCGATTAGCTTCGTTATAAGGATCGGGCAAATGGTTTGGGAAGGTGCCGTCAAACTCCCCGTATAAGGTCAAAACTTCACAGCCCAGCCTTTTGAACAAACGCTCCGGCAAATAACCGCAAGCGCCGTTCCCGGTATCCAAAACGATCTTTAACGGTCGGGAGATTTTTACGCGCGACACTATATAATCGATATACTCCTCCGACGGGTCGTTTTCTATTACCTTTCCCGAAGGAGTCCCTGTCGCTTTTTCGGCGTCGAGTTTCTGCGCAAGCTTTCTTAAATCCTGCAAAGCTTCGCCCATTAATTCTTCACTGGGAACGCCCGCGGCCTTTCGCGCGTGGTAAGTGAGTCCGTTATGGTGGGAGGGATTATGGGACCCCGAGATCATCAATCCCCCGTCGTAGTTATAATGGAATATGGAAAAATACCATAAAGGGTCGGGTGCGATACCAAGGTCAATCACCTCCTTGCCGGCCTCCAAAAAAGCCTTGGTGGCCGCCTCGGCCAGGGCGGGCGAACTCGGCCTTGGATCGCGTGCCAGCACCACTTTGTTCATATGGGGATGCAACTCGCAGAAAGCCTTTGTTGTGTAATAAACGGCAATTTCATTGAGATCGACGGGATAAATACCCCTTATGTCGTAAGCGCGGTAGATATTATCTTTGATCATACTCTTTTATTTTTAAATTTAGGTAAATTATATCACAACGAACAACATTATTGAACAATTTATTGACATTTACTCATTTATGTTCCACAATATAGTCGGCTACAGTAGCAACCCAAGATCGACAACTTGGAGGAGTTTAGATAAAGATTGAAATTGTAATATCCCCGTTGATTGCGTTGTTAGCGTGCCTGCTTATATCTTCCGCATTTGCGTTCATTATAGGCGGGCCGTTTCTTGCCGTTATCGTAGGGATAATCCTTGTTAGATCGATTTGCATAGTTATATTAGCTATGGTCGTCATATTGGTCCCAGTAGTCATTTACTGGAAACTACAACTGCCGATCAGGCGATCAGGCGTTGTTGAGGCGATATGTAAAGACAAAAGCTATGCATGGATTGTTCCCGATAGCAAACAAGGTATGGGCAACTGCAAGATCTCTATACCTGAAAACATGGCCTTAAGTGTAGGCGATCGAGTCAAATTCGATAAAGTTGGATTACTGGGGGAAAACATGTTCAGGATAATTCATTAAGGAAATGATATCCCTGAACAACCCTTCATGCTTTTATTATTAAGAGCATGGAAAACCGGTATTCAATATTTGCCTCGGCCAAGTCGTTATCTACAAGCCCGGACAGCCAACAGTATGTCCCTAAAAAGGATGCGGCCGACGAACGCATCATCATCTATCACCGCCGCGGCGGACATTATGACATGTTTTGTCTGTGCTGCCGGATGGAAAAGCATTCCCGAAAGCACAAATAGCCTCTTAACCAGAGGTTTTCTTTTTGGGCTTTCGATTGACTTTTAATCAATTTTTGATACAATAATGCTACTTTGTCATCCCTCGTAAACGGGGCCCGTAAAAAGATGTCGAAGAAAAAAATATGAAACAATACGAACTAACCTATTTGACCGCGCAGGACTTGGCCGAAGAAGAGGTCAAAAGCCTGCAAGACAAGCTCGCAGCCGCGATCAAAGCCACGAACGGAACAGTGACCGAATTTCAAAAACCTTATAAAAAAAGGTTGGCTTATCCCATTAAAAAAAGGGAGATAGCTTACGTTAATACGGTAATTTTCGGCTTGGAACCAAAGGACCTGGAAAACTTCACGAATGGGCTTAAAGAAGAGGCTCGCATATTGCGCTCCCTTACGATTGTTTACGCTCCTTTCACTCCCAGAACGCCTTTGCGCCGAAAACGCGTCGTCGAAACGGCTCCCGCGCCCGCTTCAGAAATCGCGGAAGAGACAAAAAAAACAACCGTTAAGAAAGAAAGGCCGAAGGCCGAACTGAACGAAATCGCGGAAAAGCTTGATGAGATCCTTCAGTAGCCAACGGAAGCATCCCTTAATCGTAAATATTAATTCCTAACTAAAATGAATTTCAATAAAGTAATTTTAGTCGGAAGACTAACCCGGAACCCGGAAGTAAAAGTACTCCCGTCCGGGCAACAAGTGGCGTCGTTTGGACTGGCAACCGACCGTTTTTATACGGATAAGTCCGGACAAAAACAACAAAAAACAGAATTCCACAACATCGTGGCGTTCGCAAAAATAGCGGAAATCGCTTCGCAGTACCTAAAGACCGGATCTCTGGCCATGATTGAAGGGAGGCTTCAAACCAGGAACTGGCAGGACGCTACGACGCAAACCAAGCGCTATCGCACCGAGATCATTGCCGAAATGCTTCAGCTCGGCCCCAAATCCGCCACGACGCAGATGGGGGAACCCAGCCGCAAAGAACAACTCCCGGCCGGACAAAACCAAGCGGAACCGGAAATCCCGATTATTGAAGAAAACGACGAGATCGACATAAAAAATATACCGTTCTAGAAACACCGAATTTCCATCGACCTATCAACTCATTTACTAACCTACTAATCATTATGGCTTGTTATTTTTGTCAAAGAAACTTAAAAGAGATCAATTTCAAAGAAACCGACCTTTTGCACCGGTTCATGTCGGGCATGGGAAAGATCAAGCCCAAAAAAAAGACCGGTGTCTGCTCCAGCCATCAACGAAGGTTGTCTGAAGCGATAAAGCGCGCCCGCCAGCTTTCCTTGCTTCCTTAAGAAATATTTTCTCGAAAAAAACACCCCGCTGAATGCGGGGTCGTTTTTTTAAGAAAAATGATTTCTTAAGCTGCGTTGACGTCGACAAACGTCGAATCCATCTTTTCCTTCAAAGCAACCTTGATCCTTTCCAAAAGTTCCGAATTCTCTTTCAAAAGTTTTTTGCTGGCTTCCATGCCTTGGCCAAGTTTTTCACCGTTGAATTCCAGCCAGCTTCCGGATTTTTTGATCACTTCCAAACTGATGCCCGTATTGATAATATCGGAAAACCTTGAAATTCCTTCATTGTAATAAATATCGTACTCCACAACCTTGAAAGGCGCAGCAACCTTGTTCTTTACGATCTTGGCTTTAACCCGGTTGCCGATGATCTCTTCGCCATGTTTTAGCTGCCCCACTCTTCTCAACTCGATCCTCACCGAAGAATAGAACTTCAGCGCCATGCCCCCGGGCGTGGTTTCCGGATTTCCCCACATCACGCCAATCTTCATTCTTGTCTGATTCAAAAAAATAATGATCGTATTGGTCTTGGCAGCGATAGCCGAAAATTTTCTTAAGGCCGAAGACATCAGGCGGGCTTGAAGAGCGATATGCGGATCCCCCACTTCGCCGTTGATCTCGGCCTGGGGAGTCAAAGCCGCCACCGAATCGACAACAATCACATCAACCTGCTCCGATTTCATCAAGGTTTCGACGATCTGCAAAGCCTGTTCCCCGGAATCCGGCTGGGATATCAAAAGCTCGTCGACATTGACCCCGATCCTTTTCGCGTATTCGGGATCCAAGGCATGCTCGGCGTCGACAAACGCGCCTACCCCTCCTTTCCGCTGGGCTTCCGCCAGGATATGAAGGGATAAAGTGGTCTTCCCGGTCGATTCGCCCCCATAGATCTCAATAACGCGGCCCCGCGGAACCCCGCCCACACCCAAAGCTATGTCGAGGGAAATACACCCCGTCGGTATCACATCCACGTCAACAGCCTTCACTTCGTTAAGCCTCATGATCGCCCCTTCTCCGAATTTTTGCTTGATCTCTTCAATAGCCGCCAGAAGATTCTTTTTTTCTTTGACTTCTGGGGCGTTTTTTGTTTTTTTAGCCATATTTTTTGTAGGCGTGCCAGCACCTATGGTGCCCCGCAGATTAAATGTAGCAAAAAAGACCGCCTTGTGTAAATGCAATATATTTTATTCCCCGCCAGAATACAAGCAAAAAATATTTAAACTTTCTGCCAGCCGTCATCGGTTCCGCTATCGCTATTCCCTTCACCGATCGCGGAAATAAGAATCTCCCGGGGCCGAGCGCCATCTTTTGGCCCAACCATGCCCTTGTCTTCCATAATGTCAATGATCCGCGCGGCGCGGGCATAGCCAATCCGCAAACGCCTCTGCAAAAAAGAAGCCGATGCCTGGCGGGATTCCAATACTATTTTTTTTGCCTGTTCATAAAGCGGGTCGTCGCCCATATCTTCGGATCCGTCATTGGCGCCAAACATCCCCGGAGTACCGACATAATCGCTGTTTCCATTACCATTACCGATCGCCATGCTTTCCAATACGCCTTCTTCGATCCTGAATTCCGGCATTACGTTCTTTTCCTTGATCCATTCCAACACACGTTTCATTTCTTTTTCGGAGATATAAGGACCCTGGACGCGTTTCGGCCTGGGATATTCCGAGGAAGTAAACAACATATCGCCGGCACCCAGCAGTTTTTCCGCGCCGGACACGTCAAGGATGGTCCTGGAATCGATTTGTGAAGCAACCTGGAAAGCTACGCGGCAAGTTATATTGGCTTTGATCAGGCCGGTGATAACTTCCACTGAAGGACGCTGGGTCGCCACCACCAAATGAATTCCCACTGCCCTGGCCATCTGGGCCAGCCTGATGATACCGGCTTCCACCTCTTTACCTTTCGAAGCCATCAGATCAGCCAGCTCATCGATAACAAACACGATGAAAGGCATTGGCTCGAAACCATCCTTTAAGGCCTTTTCGTTATAACTCCCGATGTTCCGCGACCCCTTGGAACCGATGAGATCGAAGCGCCGCTCCATTTCCGAGATAGCCCATTTGAGCGCGGCGACTGTTTTATGAACGTCAAAGATAACCGGACAAAGCAAATGGGGCAAATCATTGTAATCCCTCATTTCAACCCTTTTTGGATCGACAAGAATAAGCCTCAAAAGCTCCGGAGGATTCTTAAAAAGTAAAGTTGTAAGCAAGCTGTTAAGAAAAATCGTTTTGCCGGTACCCGTGGCGCCCGCAACCATCAAATGAGGCATCCTGGCCAGATCCGCCAGGATCGGATTGCCGATAACATCCTTGCCCAGGCAAACTGGCAAATTAGCTTGCGACTGGATAAACTCTTGCGAAGATAACAGCTCCCGCAGACCGATTCCTGCCCGTTCCTTATTCGGGACTTCCACGCCAACCAAGGCCTTCCCGGGAATAGGAGCTTCGATCCTGATCGATTGGCTGGCCAGAGCCAGAGCCAGGTCATTGGAAAGGGCGGTGATTTTCGACAGCTTGATCCCGTCGTCGGGCTTTAAAGTGTATTGAGTGACCGCCGGACCGACATTAGCATCGTACATATTCACCGGAATACCAAAATCACCAAGCATTTTTTTAATGATTTGGGCATTCTGCCGTAAATCACCAGCCAAAGGCACGCCCTTTATCGTATCCAAAAGATCGATGGACGGAGCCACGTATTTTATTTCCTGCCGAAGACCGGGACTTGTTTTTTTCGCTCCCAAGATCTCTTTTTGAGATTTTTTGACATCCTTGCTTCCCTGTCCGTTTTGAATGGAAATACTCTTCATCTTCATTTCCGGAGCAGTGATCAAGGTTCTGATCAGCGAAGGCTTCTTTTGAACCAACGCCGATGCCTTTTCTTTCCCAAGGTCTAAAGCCTTGAAATCCGGCATCGGCTTGCCAAGAAGCCACCAAAACATCAAAGATGAAAGCGCGATAAAACCGGAAAAGATAATGAACGTCACCCAAAAGCCGAACAGCTTGAAAAGCGGTAAGGCCATAAAATATCCAAGCTTCCCCCCGCCAAGACTCTCAAGATTCAGAGCAGCGAGGATGCCGCAGATCCCGAGCACCAAAATGAACATGGCTAGCGTAAGCTGACCGGAGATTCTCTCTTGGTGAGCGGTAAAAAAGATGACCCCCCCAAGCAATAAAATAACAGGCAACGCGAAAGCCGCGCTGCCTGCTAAATAGGCGATCAAAGCGACAAGCGCCCTCCCCGCAACGCCCGCCATGTCAAAAAATCCGAGAGTCAGTACAAAGGCCAAAACCAGCATGATAATGCCCGCGCCCCATTTTTTAACGTTTTCCTCAAGGCTTGAGAAATTAGGATCTGATTTTTTTGACGATTGATTTTTATTGTTCTTTTTGTTCTTTTTCATCGGATGCCTTTAGATCTTTGGGTGTTGACCCTTTTTTGGAATCTTCCGCGAAAGTTTCCTTGGAATCGATTTTGAACCCGGTTCCCGCCGGCACCAATTTACCGATGATCACATTTTCCTTCAATCCTTCAAGCGTGTCCTCCTGCCGCTCCAAGCTGGCTTTGATCAAAACCCTCGATGTTTCCTGGAAAGAAGCCGACGACAACCAAGAGCTCGTGGTAAGCGCAACTTTCGAAACGCCGAGCAAAACGGGCGAAAAATCAACTAATTTTTTCTTTTCTTTCGCCAATTTCTCGTTTTCGATCATGGCTTTCTTTTTCTCCACCACTTCCTTGGGTATAAAAAGGCTGTCTCCCGGATCATTGACTTTGACGCGCGAAAACATCTGGCGGATGATCACTTCCACGTGCTTATCATGAATCGTAGCACCTTGGGAATTATAGATTCTCTGCACCTCCTTTAGTATATAACACTGTGCCGCATCCTTTCCAGCCAATTTGTATAATTCCTTCAATTCCAAACTGCCTTCCCATAACGATTGGCCTTTCTTTACCTGATCATTCTTCTTCACCAAGATCGCGGAGTTCAATGGGACCTCGAATTCGACGATCTGAGCCGTTTTGTTCTTATCCGCGTCCTTGGTTTTTATCTTGACCTTGATCACGCGTTCAGGCGTGATCTCTTCGATCGTACCATCGGCTGGAGCCATCTCGGCCCTGCCCGCCGGCATTCTCGCCTCGAAAATCTCTTCCACCCGCGGCAAACCCGAAGTGATATCGCCGCCACCCGCTACGCCGCCCGTATGGAAAGTTCTCATCGTAAGCTGGGTTCCCGGCTCCCCGATGGACTGGGCGGCAATAATACCCACTGCTTCTCCCATGCGAACCAGTTTGTTGTTACCAAGGTCCCAACCATAACATTTCTGGCAAACCCCTTTTATACATCGGCAGTTTAAGGGCGACCTGATCTTTACGCTCACAACACCTTCCTCAATCAGTCTTCTTCCGATGACCCAGTCGATCAATTCACCTTTTTTAATAATGGTTTCTTTGGTCTTCTCGCTTTTTATGGTATCAAGCGAAACGCGTCCCGCGATCTTATACAGGAAATTCTGACCGATCTCTTCGCTCTCTCTGAAAAAAGCTTCGATCCCTTCGTCATCCCCGCAATCGACTTCCGAAACAATCACTTCATGGGCGACATCAACAAGTCTCCGCGTCAAATAACCGGCGGTCGAAGTCCTTAAAGCCGTATCCACCGTGCCTTTTCGCGCGCCATGAGTCGAATTAAAGTATTCCAAAACGTCCAAGCCTTCTTTATAAGAATTTTTTACGGGTAATTCGATAATATCTCCGGACGGATCCACCACCAAGCCTTTCATACCCGCCATCTGGACCGGCTGGGACCAGGAACCGCGCGCGCCCGCATCGATCATTTGAAAAACCGAACCGTCGGCCGATAAGGTCTTGGGCACAAGATTTTCGATGGTCGTTTTGGCTCGCGACCAGATCTCGATAATCTTGTTCTTCTTCTCTTCTTTCGACAAAAGCCCTTTACGGAAATAGTCTTCTGTTTTTTCGACTTCCTTTTCGGCTTCTTTGATGATGCCAGGCTTCTCGACCGGGACATGTAAATCGTCCATTCCCCAGGAAATGCCCGAAAGCGTTGAATACTCAAAACCAAGTTCTTTAATGCGGTCGAGCGTTTCTTGCGTTGTTTTGACGTCGTAGTTTCTGATGATGTCTTCGGCGATACGTTCAAGGTCGCGTACCTTGATCAATTGGTTCTGGAACGCAAAATCATCGGGTAAAACCTGGTTGAATATAATCCGGCCAACGGTCGTTTCGATCATACCCTGGGTTGAAGGCTTGGGATTCATGACTTTTATTTTCGCGCGCAAGTCAACTTCCCCAAAGCCGTGAACCAAAATCGCTTCATTAGCATTGGCAAAGATACTTCCCTCTCCCTTGGTTCCTTCCATCATTTTGGTCATCCAATAACAGCCAAGCACCATATCTTGGTAAACGGTGACTACCGGGGTTCCCTTGGCCGGTTTCAAAAGATTTAAAGTGGAAAGCATGCGCTCCCTAGCCTCTTTCTGGGCAAGATCCGACAAAGGCAAATGCACTGCCATCTGGTCGCCGTCAAAATCGGCGTTAAAGGCCTTACAAACCATGGGGTGGACTTGGATGGCCTCGCCTTCGATCAAGATCGGGTGGAAAGCCTGGATGCTCAAGCGATGAAGCGTCGGGGCGCGATTGATCAGAACCAGTTTGTTCTTCACCACTTCTTCGAGAATCGCCCAAATCTCATCGGTCTCGGTCTCGATCAAGCGCGAAGCGCCCCTCACATTGAAAGCCATTTCTTTTTCAAGAATCCGCCTGATCACAAAAGGTTTAAAAAGCTCAAGCGCCATTTTCTTGGGAATGCCAACCTCGTCAAGTTTAAGCTCCGGCCCGACCACAATCACGGAACGTCCCGAATAATCAACACGCTTGCCCAGTAAATTCTGCCTGAAACGCCCTTGTTTTCCCTTCAGCATATCAGCCAGGGATTTAAGCAGGCGGCGGCCCCCGGTGGTCGCCTGGGTGGTCGTGCCCTTTCTCATGCCATTGTCAATAAGAGAATCGACTGCTTCCTGCAACATCCTTTTCTCGTTGCGAACGATCACTTCGGGAGCGCCGATCTCGATCAAATACTTCAAACGGTTGTTCCGGTTGATCACCCGGCGGTAAAGATCGTTCAAATCGCTCGACGCGTAACGTCCTCCGTCCAGTTGGACGATAGGCCGCAAATCGGACGGCAAAACCGGCAACGCCGTCAATAACATCCATTCGGGCCTGATCCCGGCTTGTTGCATCCCCTGGTAAAGTTTCAAACGGATGAAAATCTTTCTCTTCTCTTCGGGAGTAGCATCCTGGAGTTTACCGTTCAAGGTTTCGATTTGAGTTTTAATGTCGATCTTTTCAAAGATCTTGCGAACCGTCTCCGCTCCGGTGCCGGCCGAAAAACATTGGCCGTATTTCAGGGCTAAATTCCGATATTCGGCTTCCGAAATTATCTTTAATAACTGGATACTGTTAAGCTCCTGCTTGGCCCGGTCGCGGGCGCCTTTCAACTCTTCCAAATCTTTGCCCAGTTCCTTTTGGCCGGCCTTATCGTCTTTATCGAAGAATTTTTTCTGGGTTCTGGTCTTTTCCTGGAATTCCGCCTCGATCTCTTCGGCTATCCTCTTTTTTTCCTCATCGTCAACGGTCGTTATGACGTATGACGCGAAATAAATGACTTTTTCGAGTTGCTGCATCGGAAGGTCCACTACCTGTCCCATGCGGGATGGGACGCCCCTTAAAAACCAGATATGCGAAACCGGACAAGCAAGCTTGATATGACCCATCCGATCGCGACGGACCGAACTCTTCGTGACCTCAACCCCGCAACGGTCGCAAATAATCCCCTTATAGCGAACCCGTTTGTATTTTCCGCAGTAGCACTCATAATCCTTCTCCGGTCCGAAAATACGCTCGCAGAAAAGACCGTCCTTTTCCGCCCTTTGCGTGCGGTAATTGATGGTTTCGGGCTTGGTTACTTCGCCGTGGGACCAAGCCAAAACGTCGTCGGGCGACGCCAGTTTGATCCTTATTGATTGTAAATCTTCTACTCGCATAGTTTTTTAAAAAGTTAATCAAGCTAGTAAGCTAATTAAGTTAATCAAGCAAAAATGCTTTTTAACTTAGTAAACTTGATTCACTTAGTGGACTAAGTTTGTTTAATTTATTCGGCCGGTTTTTCTCTTACCTCGACGTTCAATCCCAACGACTTTAACTCGCTCACCAAGAGATTGAATGATGCGGGAATGTTCGGGTTTTTAATCTGTTCTCCCCGGAGGATCGTTTCATAAGTGGTAGCTCTTCCGACGATGTCATCCGATTTGATCGTAAGCATTTCCTGCAAAGTATAAGCCGCTCCATATCCTTCCAAAGCCCAAACTTCCATTTCTCCAAACCGCTGGCCGCCAAATTGGGCTTTTCCTCCCAACGGCTGCTGGGTGATCAAAGAATAGGGCCCGATGCTCCGGGTATGAATCTTGTCTTCCACCATATGGATCAGCTTCATCATATAAATATAGCCCACCGTGATCTTATCGGGAAAAGCAAGACCCGTCCTTCCGTCATAAAGCACCACTTTTCCATCTTCGGGAAGGCCAGCTTTTTTCAGCTCTTCCTTGATGTCTTTTTCGGTTGCGCCCGAAAGAGAAGGCGTTTGAGCGTGATAACCAAGTTCATGGGCCGCATAGCCAAGATGGGTTTCCAGGATCTGTCCCAGGTTCATACGGGAAGCCACGCTCATCGGGTTCAAAACGATATCAACCGGCGTTCCATCGGCCAAAAACGGCATTTCTTCAACGGCCAGAACTTTGGAGATCACGCCTTTGTTTCCGTGGCGCCCGGCCAGCTTATCCCCAGCCTGGACTTTCCGCAGTTCCGCGATCTCGATCTCGATGCGTTTGATCACGCCCGGATCAAGCTTATGGCCCTGTTCGCGCGAAAATACCTTAACGCCGACCACGCGTCCGCGTTTGCCATGTTCCATCAAAAGCGAAGTATCTTTGACATCCTTGGCCTTCTCTCCGAAAATCGAGCGTAAAAGACGCTCTTCGGCCGTAAGTTCCTGCTCGCCCTTGGGTGAGATCTTTCCCACCAGGATATCGTTAGGTTTAACTTCGGCACCGATCCGGATCACGCCTTCCTCATCAAGGTCCTTAAGTTTTTCTTCGGAAACATTCGGAATATCGAAAGTAGTGACTTCGGGTCCGAGTTTGGTTTCCCGGACGTCGCAGACGAAATTCTCCATATGGATCGAGGAAAACCGGTCATCCCCGACCAAGCGTTCCGAGATCAGGATCGCGTCCTCAAAATTACCGCCCCGCCAGGAAACAAAAGCGCAAAGAATGTTTTGTCCCAGGGCCAAATGACCGTCAACGATCGATCCGCCATCACACAGCGCCTGGCCTTTCTTCACCTTCTGGCCCAGTTTTACGATCGGGCATTGGTGGAAACAAGTATATTGGTTGGTCCGGATAAAGGTTCTTAGGTCGTAACTTTTTTCCTCTTTTTCGCCATCGTACTTCAATCCTATCCGGGTACCGTCAACGGACGAAATAACGCCATTTTCCTCGGCCAAAAGAATATGGCCGGAATCATGGGCTATTTTTTCTTCGGAACCGGTCATGACCAGCGGAACCTGGGGTTTGATGACCGGCGTCGACTGACGTTGCATATTGGAACCCATCAGAGCGCGATTAGCGTCATCATTCTGCAAAAACGGTATTAATGAAGTACCGACCGAAAGAATTTGCTGGGGGGAAACATCGATATAATCAATATCTTCTTTGGGACAAATACCAGGCTCTCCTTTAATCCTGGCTTCCAATTTTTTGGGTATGATGTTGTTATTTTCGTCGATAGGAACGACCGCGGTCGCGATATTGTGTTTTTCTTCTTCGTCGGCGGTCAAATATTGCAGATCGTCGGAAACATGTCCCCCTTTATCCACTTTGAAATATGGGGTTTCTAGGAAACCAAAGGAATTGATCTTGGTAAAAGACGCCAGATATCCGACCAAGCCGACGTTGGGACCTTCAGGTGTTTGGATCGGGCAAATGCGGCCATAATGGGAAGGCTGTACGTCGCGGACTTCAAAGCCAGCCCTCTCGCGGGTCAAACCTCCCGGACCGGTAGCCGCCAGCCTTCTTTTATGTTCGAGCTCCGAGAGCGGATTCTCGTTGTCCATGAATTGCGAAAGCTGGGAAGAAGAGAAGAACTCTTTTACTACCGCCATCACCGGCCTTGGATTGACCAATTGCATCGGAGACAGATTGAAAACATCCAGTGTCGACATCCGGTCTTTAACGATCCTTTCCATGCGCATAAAACCTATTCTCAGGCGGTTTACGAGCAACTCGTTTAAAGTCCTCACGCGGCGGTTGCCAAGATGATCGATCTCGTCGGGCCGGCCATTCGGATCATTGTTCAGCCGGATGATCTCCCTGATCACCGAAACAATATCATCGATGCTCAAAACGCGATCGGGCAACCCCACGATATCACCCTCCTCTTTTCCTTTTTTCTTTGTCTTCAGATCCGGCAGCCTCTTCCACATCTTCCATCTTCCCACCTTGGACAGATCGTAGCGTTCGAAGTTAAAAAACATATTCTCGATCAGTTCCTTGGCCGTATCGGCGGAAGCCAGATCGCCGGGTCTGAGTCTTTGGTAAATTTCGACCAGCGCCTCCGCCTGGTTATGCGTCGGATCCTTTTTCAAGGTTTCTTCGATAAAATCAACGGGTCCGTTATTCACATCCTGAAAAATTTCTTTGATCGCCTGGTCGTTATCTATGCCAAAAGCCCGCAACAAAGTCGTGGCAGGCACGCGCCGCTTGCGGTCGATTTTTACGCCGATAAAACCGGTATGGGTGGTTTCGAATTCCAGCCAGGATCCCCGGTTCGGGATGATCTTGGTCCCGAAGTGGTTCTTGCCGCCGATAACGTCGGATGAGAAGAACACGCCGGCGGAGCGGATGAGCTGCGAAATACAAACCCTTTCAACACCGTTAACGATAAAAGTTCCCCGTTCGGTCATTAAGGGAAAATCGCACAAAAAGATCTCTTGGATTTTGGCGTCTTTGGTTTTCAGATTAACTAGTTTGGTTTTGATCCTGATCGGCACTTCGTAAGAATCGTTATTGATCCTCGCCTCAAGATCGTTTTTGTATTTGGGCTTATCAACTTTATAATCTAAAATCCAAAGCTCCAACTCCTTGCTCGTATAGTCGCGGATCGGAGAGATCTCCGTAAAAAGCTCCTTTAGATCGTTTTTCCAGAAAACATCCCAGCTTTCCTTCTGCAAAACCAGCAAATAAGGCAGGGAAAGGGAGACTTTGGCTTTCGTAAAATTCTTTATTTTAAGCGCCATGGATTTATAAAGGCCTTCCAAAAACGCATTTTCTGGCAATAGTCCAACCTTGCCGGAAAACCCGTATTTTAAGACTGCCTCTTGATAATATAATTGAAAATTCCCGGCCTTGAAGGCCCGCCGTCCATCGGCCGATGGATAGCATTAGGAGCAAGCCCTTGGCTTCCTTCGGCGAAGGAAGTTTTAAAAAAAGTTTGTTTCTTTTGGCGAATACCGCCTCTCGATAACCAAAATCCGGAATAAAACCCAAAAAAACCCTTTTTTATATTTGGGTTTTTTTATTGGTATTTTGTTATGAAAACAGGAAGGAAATCAAGGATTAATGGTTATTACCTTAACAAATATTAATTTTATCAAAACTTTTATAATTTGTCAATATCGGATTTGTTTTTGCCGCGTATCCGGCCAAAAAAGGCGTCCTTGCCTTATTCCTTAAACCGCGCGCGCCCTTCGCCCGCTAAAGCTGAAACCCCGCCTTTTCGGGCAGGGTTTCAGCCAAGGATAACGCTAGGTTATTTGACCGGTACATTGTTCGCCGGCTCTCCATTTTTAGGTAGCAATATAGCCGGGTTCTCCGCGGGAACAGAAGTACTGACATTTGAACCGGTTGGAGCGTTCAAATCCGGCGCCGGAGCTTGAGCCTGTTCCCCGAATGCCGGTTTTCCCGCTTTCAGATTTTCCAGAATGGTTGCGATATCTTTGTTATCGGGATTGAGCCGGGTCAAAGTTTCGAATTGCGCGATCGCCTCGTCTTTTTTGTTTTGTTTGTCGTATATCAAGCCAAGGTAATAACGGGCATTGGAATAATTAGGATTCAGCTCTATCGCTTTCAAAAGACTCTCTGTTGCCGCGCCTAAATCTTCTTTTAATATGTAAACCTGGGCCAGTTCCACGTAAAAATACGAACTGGCCGGCTCCAGATCGATAGCCCTCTTGTAACTCGTTACCGCCCAGGAATCGGCATCTTTCACCGCTCCGATAAGCTCGCGGTAAATATAACCCCTTACCGCCCAATTGTTGGCGTCATTCCCATTCACCGAATCCGTATTGACCTTGGCTATTTCAACCGCTTGGCCCATAAGCGGGGCAATCGTTTCCAATGTTTTCTTCTGATCGGTGCTCTTAGCTATTTCATCGCTCACCCAAGCAAGATAAACCTGGGAAAGATCCCTCAAATAATTATCTTGAGCGGATCCCGTGCTATTAATCGCCAGGCTAAGATCATTTACGGCACCTTGGTAATCCGGCTTTCGCAAAGCTTGCATGGCCTGCAAATATTTTACTTCGGCGAAATAACGTTTTCCCACCCAGACAATAATCCCAAGTTGTAAGGCCAGCACAACGACCAGCAATAACGGCGCGGCGTAAGCGGCCTTGGAACCAAGCGAAAATTCGATCACCCTCTTTTTTTCTTCATCAAATCCGATGATTAAAGCGGAAAGCAGCCAGAAAAGGAAGGTAAGGGCAAAATTGAACGGATAGAAAAACAATGCCGCCACAATGGCCAGCCATGAAGCATAGCAAGTGATAACCAATTCCTTGTCCTCCCGATCCTCGTTCAGCATTTTAAAGCCTTTAACGGCTATAAAACCGATGAGCGCGGCCAAAAAAAGGATACCCAGAATCCCGACCGTAGCCAATCTTCCCAATATCTCGTCCGAAGCTGTTCCAAACCTAACGCTCCAGAAATTCGTCTGGTTGATCACCTCGGGCTTGTATCTGGAATAGTCGTAAACAAAGGTTCCGGGACCGGAGCCAAGGATCAAATTCTTTGCCGAAGATTTTAATGTCGAGACAGTAACGTCCCAGGAAGTCTTGTTGGTCAGCGAGATCTCCACCGGTGTCTGGGGAAGACTTTTATAGATATCGCCGACGAAATCACCCGCGAAAATGTCAACGGCGACGAAGATCAGCGACAAAAACAGCAAGCAAAACGAAGCGATCGCGACAGTCTTTCCGCGGAAAAACGAATCCCGGTCGACAAAACTTTGGATAAAAATGACCAGCGATCCGATAACCAACACGATCCACGCCGCCAAAAAGTTTATCAAGATCAGGTAAAGGAACAATACGGCGCCAAAAAGGGCGAAAAGACCCATTTTTTTCTTGTCTTTTTCCGAAAAAACCAGGGAAAAAACCGCGACCAAGACAACGGACAGGAACAGACCCAACCCGTTGACCGACCCCACCGTATTGAAAGAATTCACTTTGGCAAAGTCAAAGGGGATCAAAAACAGGCCGCAAAGTTGTAAAATCCCGTAAAGCGCGGCTACAAAAGACGACGCGACGAGCGTAAATAGCAACTTACCAAGCTCATCTTTGGAAAAAAGATTTATGACCAGAAAATAAAACAGCACAAACCCCGTTACGGTCAGAAAACTGGATGAGATATCCAGCGGCAAACCCCATAGACTGCCATAGCTGTAAAGCGAGAAAAGGCTGGAAATAAGCGTAGCCAGCATTACCGCCACCACTGCCACGCTGGCAAGGTTAAAATTAAAAACCAGTTTTTTGGAGATCAGCGCGTCGCTTGCCCAACCCATCAGGCCCAATAAAGCGATTACCAAGAACAACGTCTGCTTCTGAAAATCAAGGACATTTTGGGTAAGCGGGGAAAAAAACAATGGAGTTAAAAAAACCAGCAAATAAATACTTCCCCTGGAGATCGCTTTTAATATGGACATATTTCTTTTTTTGACTTTTATTATTAGACCTACTGCTTAAATATTTCCGTAGCGAAAGTTTCATATTTCGAGCGAGCCGAATGAAGAACGAGGAGACATACTTAAACTAAGTATGTCGACGAGTGATGAATTTGGCGTAGCCGGAATATGAAAATTGCAGTAGGAAATATTTAAGCAGTAGGTCTAATAATTATAGACAATAAAAATTTCGAATGCAAACCTAAAAACTGTGGAAAAACCAGGGGATTTTACTCCCCTCTTAAAACAATTCGGAATGGGGATTGACCATGATGCTTTGCAGGATCCCGATGATCATGAAAGTCGCTATCATGTTCGATCCGCCATAGCTCAAGAAAGGCAGAGGCAGCCCGATGATCGGTAAAAACCCGATATTCATCCCGATATGGATTATTATCTGGGCAACCAGCAAAACAGCGAATCCAAGAACGAATAGTTTGGAAAAATTATCGTGAGCGCCTTGGGCTATCTTGGTTATCCTCCAAATTACCAGCAAAAAAAGCATCAACAATACCGCTATGCCGGCGATCCCCATTTCCTCGGCGACCGCCGCGAAAATAAAATCGGTCTGAGGTTCGGATAAAAAACCGTACTGGGTCTGGGAACCGTTGCCTATCCCCTTGCCGAAAAGTCCGCCGATGCCAGCCGCGATCTTGGACTGGTTCTGGCTCCAGGAAATGCCCAAAGGGTCATAGGGAATAAAAAAGCTCATTATCCGGGCTTTCTGGTAATCCTTCAAAAAGAAAATCCATCCGGAAGCGAAAACCATCATAAAAGCCAGCATCAAAAACAAAAAATGCCGCAATTTAATACCCGAGATCACCAATATCCCGAGCCAGAGAGAAAGGATCACCAGACAGGAACCAAGATTGGGCTGGAAAAAGATCAAAGCAACCGGAATGAGAACGTATACCCCTGAAAGAAAAACATGTTTGATCCGGTACATTTCGACATGGCGGGACGAAAAATACTTTGCCAGCAGAATAAGGAGTGAAATTTTCGTTATTTCGATCGGATCGATGGAAAACGGACCAAGTTTATACCAGGTCCTGACGCCGCGGGTCGCGGGCGCGAAAAAATACAAGCCAAACAACAACGCTATGGAAAAAAAATAGAGGATCAAAATCAAGTAAGGATTCTCCCGGAATATCCGCCAGTCGAAAAAGCTGAAAAGAAACATCAGAAAAAAACCAACCGCGAAAAAGGCGATGTTCTTTTCCAAATTGGTGAAATTCCCGGAATGAAGGGAACTGCTGTAAACCGACAAAAATCCCATCAAAACCAAACCAAGAGCCGAAAAAATCAAAACCCAATCCAGTTTTTTAAAATGATTTAAAATAAAATTCATACCAAACCACCCGGACAGAGGCCGGAATAAAACACACAACACGCCATATGAATAATATAGCTGCCCCCCGCCCCTTTTTCAATAGCCAAAACCGCGCGCTTAGCCCCACTCCAGCAGTGGCAAGACTACTGCTGGCTTAGCAGTGGTCTTGCCACTGCTGGATTAACAACTTATCCCTGTTTGAATCTGTTATTTATGCAAGTTATAGACTTACATCTGATCCATGAATCAACGAATTCTTTTATTGTTTTTTGATCTCTAAATACTCCGTTTAAAAAACTTCGTTCTGTCAGCGCGGGAAAATTATTTTTTCCCAGATAATCAAGATAACTAGACCACCGATATCCCTCAAGAAACGTGATGGCATTTTCCGGATTTTCTACGCCTTTTTCTTTCCATCGCGGTTCAACAAGCGAGATGGGATTGGTGTGAATATACACAAATACCGTCTTTAAATAATCATTTCCGGAAATATGGCTGGAGGCGAATTTATCTTGGAACAAATGTCCTTTTCGCTCATACCGGCTGTTAAAATACCGCGGATAACCCGAGCCTAATTTTTGCATAAAAAGGCTGATTCCTCCTGGCTTTATTTGCCGCAACAACAGATGGACATGATTGGGCATAAAAACAAACGCCAAAATTTCCACCAGCTTATCCCTATTGTCTTCCTTCATCCGCCTTTCAAGCTCCGCAGTGGCAAGACCACTGCGGATCATTTCTTTGTATTTCAACCTCTTTTCTCTTTGTTTGCGAATTATTACCAATTCCGTTGTGTTAAATTCATAGAGCGAAAAAACCATTCGCCAATCATCCTCTCCGTCCATGAAAATCGGCCGCCCATCGACCCCGCGAACGGTTATATGATAGATTTCCCCAATTATAAATTCTTCTTTTCTTTGAGACATAAGAATAGTCAAACAGTGGCAAGGCCACTGCTAATTATAATTTTGAAAAAATAATAGCATAAGAACCAAAAAAAGCCAGCAGTGGCAAGACCACTGCTGGCTTAGCAGTGGTCTTGCCACTGCGGAGCTTGGTTTCCCGCGGTCACTGCGAGTCGCCGGATAACATCCTCGCCAAAGGGATGACTTTGGGAACATCTTACCACTCATTTTTTCTAGCTTGTCCTTTAGCGCCATTGTCGCCTTGCAATCATCTTCGTTGTATTCCAAAATCCTCTTTAATGTTGATTCATTCTTTGTTTCCAAATAATCATTGAACCATTGGATCGACAAAGATCCCGACGGCGTTTCGTCTCTCCAATGAAAACCCGAATATGACGCCAATGCCTTCAAAGAATAACTTCCGGACGGCCAATCGGTCTGTTTTTGGATAATTCCGTAAAGATCGATTACGTTTGGATTGTTAAAAAAATTTTCCAGTTCCTCGGCTGTGATTACGTCGGAATAGCGCTTTTGCAATCTTTTGTAAGTTGTTTCTTCGTGGGCGGAATAATAGTAAACCGAAAAATCATTTTGGGGCAACGATTTAACATATTCCCAAAAATCGCGCCACGCGTTTTTTTCCGCCGCTGCGGAAAATTCTTTCGCGCAAAAATCCCGGAATCTTTCTTTGGCGCCGTTTCTTTCGTAAACCCCGTGCAAATAAACGAATTCCCGCGTCGGGTCATCTTCGATGTCAAAAAACAGTTCGTATCGGGTTTTCGGAAAATAAATTGGCCGGTAAATTACCGGTTTTTTCGTTTGATATAATATTTTCGCCCGATTGATCGATTTTTGAAGACTGCTTTCGCCGATTCCGCGAAGAAAAAAAGGGTCGCCTGATAATTTCGTTGCTTCCTTTAGCTTCATTGTTTCGCCAACATCAATGTTCAAAAAATCATCGATGCCGCCAATAAGCAAATCCTGATTTATTTTATCGCGAAAGCTTCTCCCAAGACAAAAAACAGTGGTTAGGTCTTTTGATTCTTTACACCACTTTTCGCAAGAATCGTGCCAGGGACATAATTTGCAAACGCCGCAAACGGCGGGCAACGTTTTTTCGCGATCGTTTACCAAAGATTCAACTTGTTCTTTTGTCTTTTCATAATAATCAAGCCAGGTTTCCGTAGTTCGTCCGCCCATCGGCGACAATAGGTCGTACTCGATTTCACTGCCGCGAATATCTATTATTCCCCCGCGAATGGAATCGGCAAAACCAAGCTTTTTCAAAATATCGCCATACAAACAAAGCTGAACCGCGTAATGTTTTTTCGGTTTCCCCGCGCCGCCTTCCTTTTCGTCGATACCGTCAAACCCGGCGCCGGATTTGATATCAATGGGTATATAAACGCCATCGGGCGATCTTTTTAGAATATCGGGTATTCCCAGCAAATTATCGTATTTCAAAACCCCTTGATAAATCAAAGGTTCTTTGCTTTTCATCGCTTCCATTGTTTCTCCGAACCGTTCGTCGATCGACCCTTCTTCCAAATTCAAGAAATCTCCCAGTTTCGCCAGAATAGCGTCTTCGTGGTTTACGCCCCGATCCCACAAAAGCCGGACGAATGGATTGGTTTCTTCGGATTTCTCCTCAAGCGGCCCGTAAATGTCCCTCCAAACCCGATGAGGGCATTGGAGAAAATCATAAAGCCGTGAAGCGGTAATATACGGCATATTACTTTTCGCTCATGTATTTTTTCCAAGAGCGCTGGAGATTGAGCATTTTTTGGCGCAGATATAAATATTTTTTGGTAAGTTCGCTGAATTTTTCAAAAGGAACGCCGGTATCGGCGATATCGCGCGTTTCTTCCAGATAAACAACCATCTTGTTGCAATGCAACATCGCCCGCTCCAGCAAAATCAAACAATCTTTTTGGCTGCCAAAACGCACCGAATGCGCCGCGGCGATAAGGTGCGGGAGGCCAAGGGCGCAGGGAAGCATTTGGTGGAAAATCAATTCCTTGGCCATCCCGGCGTCACCCTGCCAACGTTGCCCGCCGTTAGGAGCATGTCCCGTTTGTACCTTTGGCTCCGGCGAACCATCATCCTTCGAGACAAAAGGCGGCCGCGGGACCAGGCCAGAAGGCCGGCTTTCAACGTCGGCACTGGACGTCCCGCTGCCGAAATTGCCCGATGTTGCGGCATGTCCCGTTGATCCCGACGGTACCGCGTCCCCTTGGGACTCGCTCCTGACGGCGGACAACGCCGGCGGCGGGACGGCAATATACTTCGCCACGAAAACCGCGCATTCCAATGCCTTCTGGTACACTTCCAAATCGAGAAAACTCTTAACCGGCTTTTTGGGAACAAAAGCTGTGCTCATAAAATAATTTTCAATTTTTAATTTCTATTAAATTTCTATTTATTCAATTTTTAGACCCCTTGTCGATCGTAGTGGTAATTTTTTGGAAAATAAGATAAAATTCATGCGCTTCCTTCCAAAGAATCAAAATTGTTTCTTTTAACTCGGGATGATACGCCAGCAAAATCCGCAACCAATATTTCGTTTCATTCGCTTCTTTTTTTCTAATATATATTTTGTTCCTAAAATCTCTTTTTGAGCTTGATGCGTTCGCCTCGCAATAATTAGCGCCAATTGAAGTCGCCGCTCTCACGAGCTGGACAATAATGTTCCGATTGATATCATCTTTTTTTATCGTGCGGACAAGCGCTAACATATTCTCGCTGAATTTCGCAGTCCGTTCCTCCAAATTATACGCTTGATTTTTGTTTGAAAATTCACTCATTGGTAATTTAATAGAAATTAGAAATTGAAAATTAGAAATTATTCTGATTTATTAGACTTCAATCGTACACATATTCTCCACCTTATCCATTCTCTCGTTTATGCTGTATATTCCCTCTTTCGTGCGTATCTTCTTCCGGTTGCCTTTTTTGCGTTTATACACGACGTGCAAGGGGAAAAACTCAAAATAGTTTTTTTCGTCGAACCACGCGCATTTGAATTCAAACAGCCGCAAGCCGGTGAGGCGCGATAACGCCAGCGCGTATAAAGTAAGCTGTTCAATAGGCTTTTCTTTCGCGGCGTTGGGCTTGTAGTCCAAAATATGAATGGAGCCGTTGCGGATTTGGATAAAGTCAACGTGACCGGTGATGAGTTTTGGCAACTCGTCGTCCCGCTGCAGAAGTTGATAGCTTTTAGGAGCATGTCTCTTTGGTCCCGCGTCACTTTGGGACTGCCCCAGAAGGGCGGCTTCAATATCGGCAGCGGGACGATATACCTCGAATCCCAATTGCGTCCGCATGTGCGCCAAATCCTCGCGTGTCAAATAAACCGGGACTTCGGTGGCTACCGTGACCGAATCGTTGAACAGCATGAATTTCTGCAAGGTTTCGTGGCGCTGCTTGTTGTCGCTGGCCGCCGGAACCGCGAATCCCGCCATTTTGGTGGCGTAGTTTTGCTTGCTTCTTACGATCATTTCTTTTTTTGAAAAAAACAGCGGTGCTTCGGACGCGCGCAAGCCCTCCTGAAAATACTGGTGCGGGCATTCGCTGGGAACCAAGGCCAAAAATTCCGCCATCGGTTTTAAATGATAGTGCCGGTAGGATTCTTTGATAATCAGCTTCGCTTTGGCTTTATGAAAGCGAAAACGGTACAGCTGGCGGTGCGCCAAAGTCGCGGTTTCCACAACGTTATAAGGAGAATATTCCTTAACCGCGAACGGCCGCATGCGGGCGTACGCGCACATTCCCCTGTATTCTTCATACCAGTTGGCAACGGTGGTCGGCTGGATATCCACCGCTTGTTTTTCTTTTAAAACCTTGGCTGTTTGCTCAAAAGAAAACCCGATATTGTAATAGCTGATCGCGTCAATGATCACCGGCAAAGAATAGCTTTTCCCCTTTATCGCGAACGGCGTGAAGGTCCGGCGGCAATTTCGGCAAAGATACAACTGTACCCGTTCCTTCGCCTTTTGGCGCGTCCCCCGCTTTACAAAATCTTTGGATTGGCAGTAGGGACACGTCCCGCTGCCGACGTTGCCCGCTATTGCGGCATGTCCCTTTTGTACCTTTGGTTCCCGCGACCCCTCATCGGTTGAAACAGAGGGTACCAACGGGACTAAGCCAGAAGGCCGGTTCGCAACATCGGCACTGGGCGTCCCGATGCCGACGTTGCCGCTCGCTTGTACAAACAGTCCCAATGATCCACTTCCGTATGGGGTAAAACCAAAGTAATTACTTGCACTCCCGTCCCCAACATACTGAAAAAATGGTGTGAATGAATTGTTAACACTCGCTGCTTTACCTATTGTAAAAAAGGTATTTTTGTTTGTCTCAAGATTGGGAGCCAACATTTGAAACGTAGATACATTACTTCCGGTATGCGAATTTGATACGCTGAATATTGCACTTGAAAGAGATGCGTCCCCATTTACCTCAAGAGCATAGTTCGGCGCGGTTGTCCCAATACCCACCCTTCCCGCAAAGGTAGATGTGGCACTGGCGTTCAATGTGCCGTTCACATCCAATTTGTAAGAGGGGCTCGTCGTCCCGATGCCGACGTTGCCGCTATCTAACACAATCCTCATCACCTCATTAGACCCAGAGGCTTGTAAATCACCACCTTTATTGAATGATATATGCTG
>CAINCQ010000038.1 GCA_903847095.1 uncultured bacterium | reverse complement strand
TTCCTGTTCATCACGGCCGGAGGCGACCCGGACAAGGTCAATTCGGCGAGGCAGAATGTGATGTACGCGATGGTAGGCGTGGCAGTGGCCGTTCTGGCCAGAGGTATCGTGTCGCTTGTCCAGGGACTGATGTCGAAGACCGGATAAGGCAGCGTAATGTGTTGTTTTATCAAAGACGATTTATCGCGAAGAAAAACCATCTTTTTGTCAAAAGATGGTTTTTTGATGCTTGGCATCGAAACGAAAAAAAGGGCGGCGATGATCAACTTAAAACAGCAGTTAATGTTTCCAAGGTCAGGCCTTTGCGTCGGCAGAAAGCGACACGCAGACAATTTTCCAGTTGCGGGTAATATTGGCAGCGGGACGCTTGGCAAAATTTATAAGACGGCGTAAGATAGTGATTGTTAGCGGGGGAAATGACGGTAGAATCGGTATTTGTAATTAGCCACGGTGGCGGAATTGGCAGACGCGCAGGATTTAGGATCCTGTCTCGCAAGGGGTGAGAGTTCAAATCTCTCCCGTGGCACGACCAAAAACGCGCCCCGCAGAATGTGGGGTGGGGCAACCTATGGGAGTTCTGCGCCAGAGGCGCATCCGCCTTGGGAGGAAAGTCTCCCCCTCGACACAAATGAGTTCCGTTTATCGCGTGCTGTTCATTGATTGATTTGTTACCAAAAAAACCGCTTACCACGCGGCTTTTTTGGATGAAGGTTTTAATAGATTATCCTTTGATGACAATCCTTTTTTTTGATTCCCTTTGGAGCTTTGGGATTCTGATCGTCAAAACTCCGTCTCTCATTTGAGCGTCGGTTTTTGAAGCATCGACTTCGACCGGAAGAATGATCCTTCTTGAGAAGGCTCCCCAATAGCATTCTTGAATGAAATAATCGGCTGAATCGATCCGATAGGGATTATTCCTTTTGCCCTTGATGGTCAAAACATCGTCTTCGATCAAAACATCCAGATCTTCCGTCTTAATGCCGGCAATGGCCGATTGAACCACCAATTCATTCTCGGTTTGATACATGTCTACCCCTAATTGACCCTCGGTCTCAAGCCACTCCTTGTCTTGGGTTTCGTTGATCTTGGTAGTTTTTTCTTCGATGGCGGGAATGCTTTTGATTTCCAAATTTCCCAATTTTTTTTCCAAGGTTTTTGTTTTTTTAGTTAGCGTTTTCTTAGGCTTGACAAGGCCTTTTACCGTCGTTTCTTCGTCTATCCCATCTTCGTTAGAGGCTGTTTCTGCCCGGGCTTCTTCCGGGTCGCTTTCTTCCTCTTCTTCGCGATCGTCTTCCGTCAAAGTGTCACTTTCTTCCTCCTCTTTTGGGGTATTTTCCGTTTCTTCGGGTTTTATCTTGTTGATTGTTTTGGTGCCTTTTTTGAGTTTTTCCAAGAATGAAGACATATTTTTGTTTATGATCCGGCGTTACGCCAGGATTTCCTTAATTTTACAGACGCTTCCCATTTTCTTGAGCTTTTTGAAATCCCGGTATAAGAACACGGCCAATCCAGTCAAAATGAGAAGAGGTATGTATAAGTACGCAACATTTGATTCGCTTTTAATTATAAATAAATTATACAATCCGTGCAAGGAGCTGGCTATCAGGATCCCTTTAAAAATAAGCCGTTTTTTCCGCTTGGGGTCGCAAAAGGAAAGAGCCAAATAATAGCCGATCGTTCCAGAGCAAAGCGTATGCAGAAGAATGGCGCTCAAGGCCCGGAACAAAGAAGTCATTATCGCTAAGTTCATTTGGATGATCGGCAACAGGAATAAAAGATTTTCAATGGCGGCAAAGCCAAGCGCCGAGACTATCATATAAATTACCAGATCTACCGGTTCGTCAAGCTGGGAGTTTTGGTTTAGCTCTTGTTCTTTTAACCACACTGCCCCGTATTTGACCAGTTCTTCGATTAGGGCCACCCCGATGACGTTGACCAGGAGCGCGGTGGCCAGGGGTGATAACGGTAACTCATTGAAAAGGTCGACTAAAACCACCTCGAGGATAATCGCGGGTATGGTGGCCAGGGCGCCAAAAAGGAAAACAGCAAGAATTTCTTTTTTTGGTTCCGGATGAACATCGGCTTTCAGATAAAACAAAAGCCAGGCAATACTGGGAATAAAACCGAACAGAATATATAATAAATATGACATACCTCGGGAAATACCTGCGGAATCGCGGGCTTACTTTGTATTGTAATTTTATTCCGACTTTTTTGAAATACCGCTTTAGGAGCGGTGATGATGGATTATGACGGTTAAAACAATATGGTATAAATTAAAGGCCGAGGAAAAATTTTTGTTGTTCTTTTCTTTTGCGACCTTGGTAACCTTTTATTTTTCCTCGCGTGTTCCGGCTAAACTTTATGATTTTTTTCTTTTGGAAGTGGATGCGTTCACGGTGAGTTTTTCTTTTTTTCAAGGGGCGGTTATCCTTGCGGCGGTATATTTCATTTATTTTTATCTTAAAAGACTTTTGGAGCTTACTGGCGTACTGGCCGTGAAAAAAGGGGGAGAGCCTGTTGGCATGAGAAGTTTGGCCAAAAAGGCCTTCGGTTTGGCACGGCCGTTTTTTTTCTTGTTTTTAGGTTTTTCCAGCTTGGTAATCGCTCTAAGCGGAGTCACGGCCGATGTGCAGGGAAGGCTGGTAAGCGGGACGCTTCTCAATTGGGATGAAAATATTTTTGGCGCATATCCTTTTATTTGGCTCCACACCGCATCCGATCCTTTGAAGCCTTTGTTCGATTTTTTAGCTCCTTTAATAATCATATGTTTTCAAGGGTTGAGCTTATTGATCGGCGCGACCCTGATTTTTTTTGCGCCGAACAAAAAAATCTATCCGGCTTTCGTTATTTCTTTTTTTATGACCATGGGCATGGGATTGGTTTTTTGGTGGGCTGTTCCGGCAAACAGTCCGAATAATTACTATTTATCGACCGATCGTTCGATTCCCGGCTACGTTCCCGGTCGCCCAGTTTTGGTTTTTGAAGAAGATGTGAGGGAACACCAAAAAAAGATTCCGCCCATTTCTACTTTTCCCAGTTCCCATGTTAACTGGGGTATGCAGATCGTTTATTTTTGGGCGGTCTACAACCGAAAAACCCTTTTTATCTCCGTGCCATGGTTTTTACTGATGGCCTTGGGCACGGTTTATCTGGCCCAGCATTACGCGGTTGATGTGCTTTTGGGAATTCCGCTCGGAGTGGTGTCGATAATGACGGGAAAAATGTTGGCTGGTAGGCTTGCGTCAAAAAAGACGGAAGTGAGCGTATGATTTTTGGTTGAATTGCCTTGACCGAAAGGAGGTCGCCGAGCTTGAATTTTTTGTATCGGTGGCGAAAAACAAAAAGGAACGTTCCCAAAGGCGGGAACTTCGATAATGGAACACCGATACCGATGCTGGACAAATCCGGTTTTTTTGTTAGAATATGAATCGTTCTTGCATTTTTGGCGCTATCGTCTAACGGCTAGGACGTTGCCCTTTCAAGGCGAAAATACGGGTTCGACTCCCGTTAGCGCCACACGTAGTGGCTTTGCGGCGAATTTTCCGTTTTTGGCTTACTTACCGCAGCAGATCAATCATTCTAAATATTTACGGGTTGGCAGGCCAGCCTTCTTGCGGTATGAAAACAGACTATTCCAATCTTTCGAAAGCGGACGATCTTTCAACGATGGGGGAGAAGATCCTCTACCGGTTTTTTGAGATTTTACCCGGCGCCTTAGCCTGGTTTACTTTGGTTTTTGCTTTGCTTTTTTCCTGGCTCGTTCCTTTTTGGGTGGCTTTTTTCATTATCGCCTTTGATCTTTATTGGCTTTTTCGCGTACTTTATCTTTCCGTGCACCAGATTGCCAGTTACCGGAAATTAAAGGCTAATTCGGCGGTTAACTGGCTAAAGCGTTTGAAAAAGGAAAAAAGCCGGGAATGGAGAAAGATCCATCACTTGGTCATTTTGCCGGTGGCCAACGAAGAGAAGGCCGTAGTGAGGGACGCGATATCTTCATTGGTTACCGTCCTTTATCCTAAAGAAAGAATGACCATCGTGCTGGCCATTGAAGAAAAGGGGGGCGAAAAAACACGCAAAGCGGCTGGTGAGCTTAAAAAGGAATTCGGGAAGATCTTTTATGATTTTTCCGTCAGCATCCACCCTAGCGGGATAGCCGGGGAGCAGGCTGGGAAAGGAGCTAACGTCAATTGGGCTTTGGCAAAGATCAGGGATGAGGTCTTGCCAAAAATCGGAGGTCCGGCGGAAAATGTCATGGCTTCGATTTTCGATATCGATACCAAGCCGTACCCGCATTACTTTTCACGTCTAACGTGGGTTTTTTTGAGCACCGAGGATCCGTTAAAAAAAAGCTACCAGCCCATTCCGGTTTATAACAACAATATCTGGGATTCGTCGGTTGTTGCCCGGATAATCGCGACTTCTTCGACGTTTTGGCAAATGATGCAGCAGGAGAGGACGGAACAATTGGTTACTTTTTCTTCCCATTCCATGCCGCTTAAGACATTGCTCGAGACAGGTTATCCGTCAAATGTCGTTTCCGACGATTCGAGAATATTCTGGCGCGCTTATTTTAAGAATTCAGGCGCTTACCATGTCGTTCCTCTTCATTATCCGGTTTCGCTGGACGCGGTGATGGCCCCGTCGCTGCCGAAAACCATGATCAACCAATACAAACAGCAACGGCGCTGGTCTTGGGGAGTGGAGAACGTGCCATACGTTTTTTTCAATTTTTTGATGAACCCGGCCAGCAAAAAAATAAGCGCCAGCGAGAAAATTTCCCACAGCCTTACGATGCTGGAAGGTTTTTGGTCCTGGGCTACTTGCTCCATTCTTACTTTTTGTCTTGGTTGGTTGCCGCTTCTCTTGGGAGGGGATGAGTTCAGTTCCACACTGATTTCTTATAATTTGCCGCGGATCACTTCCCAGATTATGACAATGGCCATGATCGGCATGATCATCTCGGCTGCGATCAGCTGGCTGATTCTGCCGCCCAAGCCCGCCAAATACGGACAGTGGCGGAGCATGTCGATGATTTTGCAATGGGTGTTGTTGCCGGTGACGCTGATATTCTTCGGTTCCATTCCGGCCATCGAGTCCCAGACCCGGATGATGATCAAAAAGCCGCTCGGGTTTTGGGTGACGGATAAATTGAGGAAGAAATAATGAAGAAAGATCCGCAAAAAAACCGTTACCAAATAATTTGGCCCGATGCCGATTTTTTTGTTCTTATGGATGAAATGATATTGTTGAGTAATTATGATTTTTTGGTTTTTACCCACCAGAAGAAAGCCGGCAATGTTTGTGTGGGCAGCGTTTATATCCGTAGTGCCGCCGAAAAGAGAGTAGGTAGGCAAGGGGTAAGCCTTTATAAAAATGTTAAAAAAATAAGAAAAATTCTTGCGGAGGGAGATGAATTATCGTCCGGATTGTTAAAAATGACCGCCGGAATCTCCAAGGCTGTTTTAAAGAAAAAAAACAACCAAGAAATCAAAGAGATACTTAATGAATATCGTTTGTTGACGATACCCTTTTTTACGATGTATGGTTTTGCCGACGAGGTCTACTCCAATATGATCGGCCAGGTCATTCGAACTTTTGTTTTTAAAAAAATAAAAGACAAGACCGTGGCGGCGGAAATTTTCAGTTTAATGTTGAATTCCTCAAAAGAGGCGCGGATAATTTCGGACAGAGAAGCGGCGCTAAAAAAGATCGCGGCGCCAAAAGCGATCATTGATCTCTGCTGGTCGGCGCGCGAAACCGGGGTAAAAAAACTTTTTTTCCGTTCCGTTCTTAATCAAATATACGGTTCCCTGATCGCAATTTTAGGCGAAATAGCCGCCAGGTTTTATCTTTCTTTGGAACAGGCGCGATCTTGTGACTGCGATGAAGTTTTTGCGTTGTTAAACGGAAAGAATATCGATATGGATGAAGTAAACAAGCGGACAAAATGTTTTATCGGTTTAAAAAGCGGCGGGAAAATAATTTTTTATACCGGCCCGAAGGCGGAAAAAATGATTGAAAAAATCGAGCCTAAAACCGGGGAAAACATTGCCGAGCTTCGCGGCGATCCGGCCAGTGCCGGCGTCGCGCGCGGCGAGGTAAAAATTATTCCGGTTGTTTTTGACCGGGGAGGGGAGGATCTTTTGAAAAAAAAGATCAAAGAAATGAAAAAAGGGGAGATACTGGTTTCCCGGACCACCGGTCCCGAAACCATTATGGCCTGCCGCAAGGCCGCCGCGATCATTGCCGACGAAGGCGGGATCAACTCCCACGCCGCCATCATTTCCCGGGAGCTGGGGATTCCCGGGGTCGTTAGCGTTAAAATAGCGACCCGGGTTTTAAAAGATGGCGATTTGGTTGAGGTTGACGGTAATACCGGTATTATAAAAATATTAGCAAAAAGAGGACGCTAGATCGCGCCCTCTTCAATTTCGAATACATAGATTGTTGCGTATTCGACTTTTTCGCCGATCACATCTTTGAGCGGCTTTTTTTTGGCGATAGCCAACATTGCCAATATAACCTCGGTGTGGGCTACAACCAAAACTTTTTCTTTTTGCCTCATAATTTCCCTTAAGGCACTTTTTTATCCTTGCGAGAAATTTTTCCGGCGTTTCCAGTCCCGGGAAATTTCGGCTGGTCCAGAATTCCTTCCAGTAGTCGGGATTTTCCTCAACCTCCTTGGCAAAAGCCCGAATCCTGTCCTCTTTGAGCTGGACATAATTCAAATCGTCGCAAATTACGATTTCGATTTCGAGGTTTTTCGCCGTTGCGATCGTTCTGGCTGACGGGCTGCAATAGGCTTTTTTGAACCCAAGCAGCTTTACTTCCAGAGCCAGTTTTTTTGCTTGCGCAACGCCTAGGTCGCACAAACCGGGGTTAAGCCCTCCGGGCTCCAACCTTATTTCATGCGGCATTGCGTGCCGCACAACGTAAACTTTCATTACCCAAACCTCCAGGTGCGCGGCACCTTTTGTAACTAGATTATATCATATTTATATAAATTTGTCAATGAAATTAAGAAGCAAAACGGCGGTTTAAAAAACCGCCGAGCTAAAGATCCTGGTTGGAAAATCGTTACTCCAGATGCGTTCGTTGTTTGATCTGCTTTACTCGTTCTAGAAGTTGGGGATGGTTTTCGAGCGTTGGGTCGCGGGAAAGAATTCCTTTGGCGGCGTTGCGCGACTTTTCCACCAGAAAGACGTCGGCGAGCGAAGCCATTACCAGGTCGGGCATACCCCATTGCTGGCTGCCGAAAACCTCTCCCGGTCCCCGGATCTCCAAATCCTTTTCGGCCAATTCGAAGCCGTTATCGTATTTGAGCAGGGCGCTAAGGCGGCGGGTTGGGTAGTCGGAAAACAACAGGCAATAGGATTGGTGTTCGCCTCTGCCTACGCGACCGCGGAATTGGTGGAGCTGTGCCAACCCGAATTTATGGGATCCTTCGATGGCCATAATCGAAGCATTGGGGATATCAATGCCAACTTCGATAACGGAAGTGGAGACCAAAAGATCTATGGCTCCTTGTTTGAATTTTTCCATAACCTCTTGTTTTTCTCCGGCTTTCATTTTTCCGTGAAGCATGCCGACACAAAGGTCGGGGAAGACTTCCTTGGAAAGTTTTTCGTACTCTTCCTTTACGGCTTTTACCGCTTCGGCGCCCGAGTAATCGGCTTTAGGGTCGAATAAAATGGCATCCCTTTTTTCTTCCTCGTCGCCCTCGATGCGCGGGCAAACCATAAAGGCTTGCCGGCCGTTTTTAATTTCACTCCGGATAAATTCGTAAGCGGCGGCTCGGCCGTCCGGTTTTATTATTTTTGTTTCCACGATTTTCCGTCCCTTGGGCATCTCGTCGAGCAACGTAAGATCAAGATCGCCATAGATGGTCAAAGCCAAGCTTCTTGGAATGGGAGTTGCGGTCATCGACAGCAGATGGGGGGTGAGTTTTTCTTTTTTCTTCGTCTGGTTGTTTTTTGCCAGCGCTGCCCGCTGTTCCACGCCGAAACGGTGTTGCTCGTCGAGAATCACAAAAGCCAATTTCTTGAAAGAAACGCCTTTTTGGATCAGGGCGTTGGTCCCGATCAGGATTCCGATTTTTCCGTTTTTCGCGAGTTCCAAAACCGTAGATTTGGAAACTTGCCCGAATGAAGAAACCGCGGTGTGCTTGGCGCACAGAATTCCGGTCTCGACTCCGAAAGGTTTCAGGATTTTTGAGAATGTTTCATAATGCTGGGTGGCCAGGATCTCGGTTGGTACCATAAAGGCGGTTTGGTATCCCGCTTTCGCGGCATTGAGGGCGGCCATCATGGCGACTATAGTTTTTCCCGAACCAACGTCTCCTTGGAGCAAGCGGTTCATCGGCTGGTTTTTTTCCATGTCTTTCAATATTCGGTAGGATGAAACGCGTTGGGCTTCCGTAAGCCGGAAGGGCAGGCTTTTGGTAAAATCCTGGATTAGCGGTAGATCCATGGCGATCGCGTCCGCCCGTTCGTTGTTGAGTCTGATGCGTTCGCGTAAAACCGACAACTGGATGAAAAACAGTTCTTCGAAAGCAAAACGTTTCCGTGCGCCGCGCGCCGCGTCCAAGCTTTCCGGAAAATGGATTTGTTTGACTGCTTCACCCCAAGGCATGAATTCATAAGCGGTTATGGTTGCGTTTGGCAGGGGGTCGGGCAGGTTAGTGTAGTTTGCGAGCAGGGGTTTGATCACGTATCGCAGCCACCGGCTCGACAAGCCTGCGGTTTGCGGATAGATCGGTACCAGGCGGCCCGTATGGGTGAGATCAATCTCATCATCCGCGGAATCGTTTACTTTTTCGTACATTGGGTTCGAAAGATAGCGGCTGCTTTTTCTCTCGACCAATTTCCCCGCCAGACAGACAGTCATTCCTTTTTTGAAAGAACCGGCGAGATAAGGCTGGTTGAACCATAAGGCTTTAACTTTCCCGGTTTCGTCGCTGATCACGATCTCGGTGATCGTGAGATGTCGTTTCCAGACGCGGACCATTTTCACACTTTCAACGATTCCTTGAACGCAGGCGGTTTCTTCAACCTTAAGATCGGCGATATTGATCCGTGTCGAAAAATCCTCGTATCGGGTAGGAAAATGGTAAAGCAAATCCTTAACGGTTTTGATGCCTAAATGTTCCAGGCGCGCTTGGTAAGCTGGTCCGATCTTCGGGATATTTTTGATCTCTTGTGATAATTTTGAGGGCATGGTCTGTAAAGCGGCTTCCTTATGGTACTATGATATAATACTAAGAAAGGTTTTCATAATAATAACTAAAAAATATAATCATCCGTTTGGCAAGCCAAACGCATGACCGAAAAATTATGCCAATATATACAACACCGGAAGTTAATCCTTTGGCGGGGTTAATAAGTCTTATCACGTTTTTTTTGTTCGCGCTTGTAATGGCTTATCTAAGTTTTGGCGCGCTCGGTGTTTTGGTTGCGTTGATTTTGGAAGTGTTCATTGTCGTTATTATTGGTTTGCGGGTGATCGATCAGTATGAGCGCGGCGTCGTTCTTACTTTGGGAAAATATTCGGGAACCAAGCAACCCGGTCTTACCTGGATTATGATCGGCGTCCAGAGAATGATCAAGGTTGACCTTCGCATTACCACGACCGATATTCCCCAACAGGAGGTGATTACCAAAGACAATGTGCCGGTCGGTATCAACGCGGTGGTTTATTTCCAGGTGGAGTCGGCCGAGAGGGCGATTTTGAATATCCAGGACTACACCTTGGCGGTTTCGCAATACGCCCAGGCGGCTTTGCGCGACGTGATCGGAGGGATTGAACTTGACCCTTTATTGTCGGAACGGGAAAAAATTTCCGAGGAGATAAAAAAGATCGTCGATATCGCTACCGACAATTGGGGAATTAATGTCACCGATATCAAGATCCAGGACATCGAGCTTCCGGCCGATATGAAGCGCGTGATGGCCAAACAGGCCGAATCGGAAAGAGAAAGGAGGGCGGTGATCATCCGCGCCGAGGGAGAAGCGCAGGCGGCGCAGCGTTTGGCCCAAGCGGCCGGCGTTTTGGCGGGAACGCCCGGCGGTTTGTCGATGCGTACTTTGCAGACCATCGAAAAACTCAATCCCGATCCGTCCAAGACCGTAATTTTCGCCCTGCCCGTGGAGGTATTGGAGGGCTTCAAGGAGCTGGTAAAGAAGGTGAACGGGAAGTAGACTATAGATTAAATTGAAAAAAGGCCATTAGGGTTAAAGTGCGCTATAAAGTCATCATAGAAGGTAAATAATAGGTTTTAAAACTATGATTTATAAAACCACAAAGAGTTTGCCGGCCGCGAAATTATTCTCTCTTTATAAAGCGGTTGGCTGGGTTACGGAAAACAAAAATCCCAAGAAGCATGGTTTATTGTTAGCCAAGGTGTATTTTAATTCCAGCGCCGTTTTTAGCGCTTGGGATAAGGATATGCTCGCGGGAGCGGTGAGGGTGATCACCGACAAATATGCCCACGGCGTGATTTTTGGCTTGGCGGTTGATCCGCGCTACCAAGGACAGGGAGTGGCGGAAGAATTGCTTTTCCGCTGTTTCAAAAAATACCCAAACGTTCAGTGGAACGTGGAAGTGGAACCGTCCGCGGCCGAACTTTTTCAAAAGCAGGGATTTTTGCCAGCCAAAAACCAATGCATGACCAAGGGAGAAAATCCGGTTTAAAAAGATTATTTACGAACATAACAAAAAGCCGCCAGAAAGGCGGTTTTTTGATTCTTCTAAAAACCCCAGCTTTGGTTGGGGGTGTACGTTCAGGTCCAAGTCCGGTGGTCGATTGCTTAAGCCAAAAAAGATATTTGCCGGATTATAAAAAACCGCGGATGTTTTCCGCGGACTATATCAGCTTTTTTTGGCCAGAGTGCAAATGGCGGCTAGGCCGGTCAACAGAGCTAGTTGTTGTTTCGGAGTGTCAGTGTTATGAGGACAGAATTCATACCCTTTGTCTAATGACTCCGGATAATCGCACGGGTCCAGGCCGCAGGCGTTACCGGGGCAATCGAGGTGGAAGAATCCGCCCTTTTCCAGCTTAAAACTTAATTTGTTTTTCTCGTGGAAATTGACTTTGCCGTGCATCTTTTTCCAGGCCCTGACCATCGCCAGATCAATGAAGTCTTTTGCTTCCATTCTTTCTTCGCGGTACAATTGGGCCAAAAAATTTCTTAAAGGAATGCCGATTTCTCCCGCGATCGGCGCGCCGTAAAAACCGATATCGGTATTGGTCGCAAAAGTAAGTTGTTGAATGGATTCGCTTTCAGTCATCGCCTTCATGTTGAATGATCTAAGCAGGCTGGTCGCCAGCGTCAATGTTGCCGATACCTGCAAGGCATCCGTATCCGCTTTGGGCAGGGGAACGAGATAGGTCCAAAAACCTTTTTTTTCGGAAAGAAACCTGATTTGGTTTCCGAAGCCCAAGCTGATTTTTGGATCCATGGAAATTGCTTCCAGCGGATAACCATCTTTTTTAAACCTTTCTTGCATATCGATAATAAGCGGAGTTTCCGGCTGCCTAACGAAGAATTCTTGGAAGTGAATGAAGACTTCTTCGCGGATTTTTAACAGCAACCGGTCATTGATCCATAATATCTCATACCAACATGGCGTGTTCTCTCCGGTAATATGCGCGTAGCCGGGGCGAAACAATTTCAAAACCTCCTTGTTAACGTGCTTAACCGCATAGATATCATTTATCGGGTTATTTTTCCAGAGCAGAAACAAAAAAGCGATAGGATTATCGCTTAAGATTATATTTTTCCAAAAGGGTCAATTTTTTTCTGTCGGCGCTATTTTTCCATAATGGTTTTGCCAGCCAGAAGAAGACGCTGAAAGCCAGTACTCCGCAAGCAAGAGCCGCGATCACTAAACCGCGCTCTATCTGAAAGGCTCCAAAAAAGGAGAAAGCCGAAGCCGCGGAAAACAGCAGTATTCCCGCCAGCAGAAACCAGACGCAGAATGGTGTTGTTCCATATAATTCTTTTAAAGAACCCCGGTTCAAATAATCACCTCGTATTTTTCTTTTTATCAAGTTATCACTATTTTTGTTTTAAGAAAAGGCTTCTTCCTTTATTGGGAAATACCCCGTAAAGTCTTGACTTTCGTGACGATACTTTATAGTCTTACGCCAGAACTTTAAGGAGCGTGAGTTGAAGTATGGCGAAAAATAGTACGAGGACAAACCTGCCTCTAAGTATTAGTTTACTTGAGGATAAAAAAGGAAAAGTTGTTGGTTTCAAAGGCAAGATGGTGAGGGATGCGCCTTACGAATGTTTTGATTTTGTCGAACGTTTTCCTGCGGATCATCATAGAACAAGTATTGTCGTGAAGGTGGCTATAAATACCCTTATTTTCGACGATTCCTTGGAGCGGGGTAAGTGTTGGGCAGTACCGCTGTCGGTTTCGCAGGCGCAGGAATTGCACGGTCTCTTCAAGAACGCGGCGGCTTATCCCCACGAAGGCTACGCGGTGCGATCCATCGATGAAGATGATTTTATCGGCTTCATTTTTGTGAGCCCCAAATACGTGGATGCGTGTCTGGGATGCTTGTCCCAAAGCAAAATTTAAAAAAGGCTATCCATAGCCTTTTTTTTGCCGTTTTTTTGCCTTTTTATTTTACTTCTTTCAAAAAATCCGCGGCGAGCCGGGCGGTATCTTGGTCCGCCTGATAAAAGTTTTTCCAGACTACCACGATGTCGGCGTCGTTGAAAAAAGCGCTTTGGACATCGCGGATCGTGTCGCCGCCGGCGACGGAAACCAGTACATTAAAATTGCCTTTGATCTGTTTGATCTGGTAATAGGGGATAAGTTTATCACGCGAAAATTCCGTTTCGTCTACGCCGCGGTGGAGGATGACAACATCGGGCGGTGTTTTTAATTTTTTCAAAACCGACAGCGGATTCCCGACATTCATCATATCGACCATTGAATCGATTTGTCTAATCTTACACTCTTCGATAAACAAGTTGATCGTTTCCACCGGGGCCACTCCTAAAACCGTGGCGGCATTGGCGCCGCCAAGCGTTGTCGGAAAGGCGGGGTTTGGTTGTCCGGTTTTTTGTATTGTTTCGATCTGGCCGGCGGTCTTTTTCGTTATTTCCAAAAAGGAGTTTTGTTGCGCCAAGGGTCCGGCCAGGGAGGTGGATTTGGGTTGGTTTTGCGAGATCATTTCAACAATGCGATCGGCCAGGTCGGCGCATTTCGTATCGGCGACAATATAGGCGTCCGGGGCAAGGCTGCGGATCGCCTGGATCGCTTGAGCGCCTTGTTCCTTTAATAAAGGGGTTCCGGCTTCGATCAAAATATTTTGGGAGGGCGGCAAAGAAGCCACGATCCGGCGTGCGTCGCTTAAGGTTCCGTTAAGCGCGATTTGTAAATATTTTTTCCTTTTTTCGAGCATTATGGTGTCGACGTTATCATCCGGGATCTTTCCCGGTTATTTGATCAATTTCAAAAAATCACTTGCGAGCGCGGCGGTGTTTTTCGGGCTTTCATAGAATGAACGCCAGATGACCGCGATGTCGGCGCCGTTGAAAAAATCGCTTACCACTTCCCGGGTTGTTTCCCCTCCGGCGACCGAGATCAAAACATTTCCGTAAGCTCCTTTGATGCGCGTGATCTGGTCCAGGGGGATTTGTTTCTCCCGGTTCAAGGAATGTTCGTCTACTCCCCGGTGTAAAACGACGATGTCGGGTTGTTTATTTATTTTTTGTAATACTTCGAAGGGGAAGGGGACGTTCATCATATCAATCATCGAGTCGATCCTTTGCGTTTGGCAGTTTTTGATGAATTCATCGATTGTTTCAATGGGTGCCAAGCCCAGGCAGGTGGCCGCCGATGCTCCGGAAAGAGCGGCGTTCCTTACTTCGGTCGATCCCCGGTCCATGGTCTTCAGGTCGGCGACGATATAACTCGGACGGCCGATAATTTTAGCCCACCAGTAATTAAGGTCGGAGATCGCTTTGTTGCCATAGCGTACGATCAAAGGCGTTCCCGCTTCGATGATGATTTTTGGCGAGGGCGGCAATAGCGTTACCATTTCTTTGACTTCGTCCAAAGATCGGTTAAACGCGATTTGCAGATATTTTGATCTGGTATTCAAAAGGCTCATATTCAGATATTTTAGCACATTGTGCCATGTCGAAATAAATAAAAACCCCTTTATTTAAAAAGGGGTAAACTACCGTTGGTGATTCCTGCCTGGATTAGTAATGAGACACAGATAAAAGTCCAGGAGAGACAAACGTAAGGTAAGGACCGTTTAATGGAGGCGAATCGTAATGCGTTGGTATCATTCGGACCATTCCCCGATTTAATTATTGCGATCGCCCGGCTGGTTAGCCACAAAGCTTCTCCTGTTAAAAAGATGCTCGCCAGCAAGCCAAGCAAGGTATATAAGGGCGCTACGGTTAGCGCGATACAATTCAACGCGACAAGCTTCTTGTTTTTTTGAAACCAGTCTGGAAAATTCATTCATTCACCTCTCAACATCCGGAATCCATCGGTTGTTGCTTTTGCGGCTCTTTTGACTTAAGAATCACCTTTATCGATACTTTGAAGTCTTCGGCCATCTTGTCCGCTAAAATATTGGCGGTCTCAAGATTTTTTTTGCCGCAGACCGTAAAGACCCAATGGGCCGGGTTGGCTTCTTCTGTGTATTCATAAGCCTGGGTTATGCCGACCCTCTGGGTGAAGATAGTTCCGAAATAATAGCGGTCAGCTTTTTTCAGAGTAATTCCTAAGAACTTAAGGTCGCATGTATCCGCGTAACCGATTCCAATGATTCCATAGCCATTTGTATCGCCGATGATTTCGAAATTATCCGGCAAATTTATCTTAAGCCACGTTTCGATCTTCTGCGCTAGAGTTTCCTCGGTGTTATCGACAATTTCAACCGTCATAACGTCCTCCTATTTAAACGAACTAGAGAAAATAATATATAAAATATCCCATATTGTCAATACCAACAACAAAAAAAGCCCAATAATATTGGACTTTAATACGGACTCGTTTTCATCCGGGTTCCGAAGATGAAACCGATGGCGAAGGCAAAGATCATGCTGATAGCCATAAAGATCAGCTGGCCTTTCAGGGTATAAACTTCCGCCGGCGGGAAAGCGTTGAAAAGGTCGAAGGCCCACAGCGCGTAAAAAATAGCGTAGTAATGTCTCGGCATTACGCTAAGCATATCGGAAAGAGCCAGGTAATTCATTCACATCCCTACATTAGATACCACGCGCAGGCGAGGGGTTTGCCGCAAAGCGAAAGGTATTTCATTAAAGCCAGGACTGAAAATATATTCACTCCAAGGTAAGACACCGGCAAGATGTCCATAAAGCCGGTGACCGGAAAACCGAACTGCGATAAAGGCAGATGTCCGGCAATCAGATAAATCGGGATATTAAGGATTGTACTTAATATTACCGTTATTCCGATTACCAGAAATGTTGTTTTTAAAGCTGTTGCCAAAGGATTTGCTATATCCTCCCTGCTGAAAGTCGCTTCGTCGAAGATATCCATAAACTGTCTCCTTTTTTAATGTGCCGCTAATTCCATAATGCAATACCTTACCTCTTAAAATCGCTTTAGTCAAGGGCAATATAAGAGAATACAAGCAATTAACAAAAACCCTGCGCTTGAGGCAGGGTATCTACGCTTGTCTGATTTATTTCATAGAGGCCATTAAAGCGGCCCATTGTTCTTTTCTCTTCGGTTTCCAGTATACTTCTCCGCGTGCTATCTGTTCGGCCACCTCCGGATCATCCTGATGGTATTCTTTGATTTTTTTTCGGACCAGGGCGATAACCGGTATCGAGCGTTTTCCGTTATCGAAAGTGTACCATTCGTCGATATCGGGCGACCGGTTAAGGAAGCAGACGATGGCGATCACTATGGCGCCGTAGCTTTCGATCAGTTCGATCAGTTTTTGCGTTGTGCTGAAGTTGTTACAGACGTCCTCCACGATAATTACCAAGTCTCCCTCGTGGAGCTCATGGCGGTCTAGGATGAGCTTGGTTTCGTCCCTTAGCCCTTTGGTGCCCACAACCAGTACTTTTTTTTCGGCTTTAATTGTCCGGCAACCCAGCTTTTGGCCAAGAATTGTTGAGAGACAGTAGCCTCCAATGGGTGCTCCACAAAGTACGATATTTAGTGACAGGCGGTCCCAGGGCAGAGTTTCTTCCAGCTCCTCTTTTGCTTTTTTGGCAAGGACTTCGCCGATAAAGTCGAGGTCGTCGGAAGGACATTCTTCCAGGATGGCAAAATTCAGGTAGGTGCGGCCGACGTAAGCGTGCTCTTTTCCGTCCGCGCCTAGGTATTTTCCGGCGTAACCAACCAGCCATCCGTCTTTACTTTGTTCATAAAGGGCTTGTCTTGCCCGTGCGATGTCAAAATAATCGCGCTGTTGCGAATATATTTCCTTTGCCGATTTTCTCACGAATATTTCCTCCTTAATCGTTGCGGCGCGAAAAATTTAGGCGCAGGCTTCGAGGGCGCTTGCGATTTCTTCAAGGATTAGTTTCGCCGCGTCAACCCGCGATCCGATTTCTTTCGGCGGTTTGGAGATGGGTCTGCCAATCACCATTTTGATGTCGGGGCCTCCGGCTTTAATGGCTTCGGTCGGCGTCATATACCGGCTCTGGTCATTTGGCGGAGCCCATTTCGGCCGTATGCCCGGAACGATTCTCAACAGTTTGTCCAGCTCATGATGGCTGGCCAGCATTGCCAGTTCTTCAGCGGAACAAATGATGCCGTCCATTCTCGCCAGGGCCGCGAAGCGCGCGAACTGGAGAACCTTCGCTTTCACCGGCATACCGAACGAGAGGAACGCTTCTTCTTCGTCCAGCGAAGTAATCACAGTGACGGCGTAAGCAAGGCTGTTGCCTTTATATTTAGCAACTTCCAGCATGGCGTCGATCTCTGCCGAGGCATGGATATTGACCATGGCCACGCTCTGCGCGGATAATGCTCTTACGGCGTCAGCCACGGTGTTGGAAATGTCGTTTATTTTTAAGTCGACAAACGCTTTTCCTCCGCGGCTGTGTACCATTTGCACGGCCTGAGGCGTTCCCATTTCCGAACTAAGACCCAGCCCGATCTTGAAATATCCGACATAGTTCTTCAATTCCTCGATCAGCTTGGCCGCTCCGATCGGATCCACTCCGTCCAGCGGAAAGATCACGCAGTCTTTCGGCGCCACTTTTCTTCCTTTTAACACTTTTTCTGCCTCCTTTTTTAAAGTGCGTCTTGCGGACATCCGCAAGCTTGGTTAAAAGTTAATCCATCGGGGAAAAATTTGCAAGAAAAAATCCCGGCGTTGCCGCGGGATTTATTATTTTCTCTAAGCTTCTACCTCTAATGCTCTTTTGATTATGCTGTCCAGGCGAGGACCGCTTAAGATTTCGACTTCGTCGAAATCCAGCTCGCGGTTAACCAGGATAACCGGAAGCCAATATCCGCCGGTGTACGACGCGAGAGGGATCACGGTTCTTCCGCTGGCCTGTGTGCAAAGGTTGACTTCGCTGTTGGTCAGATGGGCTCCTTCTTCCTTTTTTCCAAAGAGGGATTTTTGAACCATCTCGTACGGCCAGAAGTTGGCGATGTATACATCGTTGGCCCGATTTAAAGTTACGCGCACGACGTATTTCTGGTCCATCGAAGGGAAGAATCCCGGAATATCCAGGTCGTCCGCTTGGGAGTTTTGATCCACGGCTCCTATGCCACACCAGACGGAGCCGTTGTAAGCAGCTTCCGGGATGGCGCCGTCGTTGCTTGGAACGTCCAGCCAGACAAATCTGCTTCCTATGTGCAGGGCGAATTGATCTTCGCGCTCCAAAAGATTGATGTCTTTTTGTCCCTTAATGATCCTTGTGCAGTCGCGGCTTTCCGCGAGAGTGAACAGGGGACCAATCCGGGACGGGACGGGTATCGGCTGTTCCGGCTCGAAAAAATCGATCAGCTTGGCTGCCCGAGGCTGGGCTTGGATGGTTGCCAGAACATTTTTATTGAGCCAATCTCGGGTCAGGTTGAAGATTTCATCCGTTTTCAGGGACGCGGGATGACCTCGGCTTAGCTTGTTTTGCCAGTCGAAATCGTTGTCGAGGTTAAGTTCGGCAGGCCAGAAATTACCAGGCGATTTATTCCCTTTCCCAGTATAGACTATATAGGGGGGCATTGTGTCGATCCTGAACATTCCGTTTTTAAACGATTCGCAGTCTTCCGCCCAATTTGACCCAACGTATCTATAAAGGGTTGGACCGCAGCCGTCGCTGGGGGAATAGAGAAGAAGTTCCATGCCTGGAATTATGATGATGGACACTCCTGAAGAATTTCTCGCGCCGGTTTTTCCTATTTTTCCAAGGCCGCGGCTGAACCACAGCCGGAAATCATTCCCCTCAATGATGTTGGCGCTGACGCACTTTGCCCGGCCTGAGCCGAATCGGTGGAAATCAATCTTCATATCGGGTATGTTGAAATTCCGTACCGCCAGCTCTCTGATTATTTGTTCACATATCCCATCGAAAGGATATTGTTGTCCTTCTTTTACTACCGGAAATACAAAATCCGGATGATATTCCTTCATTTTTTAATCCTCCTTTTTAAGGTGCGTTTGACTGGCAATATTATACATATTGTTAATGATTAGTCAAGGCTAACCGGGAAACAAAAAACAGGAAATTAGAATTCCTGTTAAAGCTTCAATCGAAGATTTCGGTGATATAAATTATGTCGATATCGAAAAGCTCGCCGAATCGCTGTAATTCTTCCGTAACTATGTTTTCCATTTTTTCGTAAAATAAGCTGCAAAACATTTCGCTTCTACCGCGGGCGCGTCCGTAGATACTTGGATATATTGCCATCAGAACCAGATCATTTTTTCCGTATTCGAACGGTCCGATTTTCTTTTTCTTCGGAATGACCAAGGAGTAATAAGGCCAGGGAGCCATAGGTCCGCTGATCTCGCCGGAAAATTTTATCTTTACCGGTACGGCCAGGCGCGAAGAAAATTGGTCTTTTAAATGTTCCAGAAGGTCCGCGATGCCTTCTCCTTTAAGCCTCATCGTTCCGGTTTGAATTTCTACCATATTTCGACCTCCCAATTTGAAAGAGCTTTTGCTGGATGCTTTTTACCGTAAAATTGAAATTTAATCAAACGATGAGAACGTTGGCAAGTAAAATAAAAGCGATGTTTATCCATCGCTTGTTTTTGGAGAGAGATCTGAAAGTACGGAAAAAAAGGATTACTTCCAATTTTTCGCCTTTCATTATTCTCAGGTTCTTGGGTTGGCCAGATCCAATTTGTAGGGGAGGGGAAAAAGTAGGATTTCTTCCCCGTATATATTTGTCATCGCGGACAGCCAATGGCGCAGGAATATTGATGCCATATCCTCTTTGCTTCCCGGCGGGACTATCCCTTTCATCTGTTCGATCTGAGGCCCAAGCAGAACATCAAGCCCTGGATATTCGCGGCAGATCTTTTTCCGGCACAATTCCATTGCTTCCGGTATCCGGGTCGAGTGGACCGTTTGTCCGTGCATAGAGTTTATTATTTCCAGCACGTTTTTCAGTGGCCCGATAGTCACGCCAGCCGCTATGTTTAAAACGCTTACCAACCTGAATTTTCTCGGTTTTGTTTCATCCAATCAAATACCTCCTATTGCAAATGATCGTTTGCGGCGCAAACCTTTACTGCCGCAAGCTGTATAATAAAATAATAAGCACAATTAGTCAAGAGTATTCTCGGTCGTTTGTCTATTGACAGAACTAAATAAATATTGTAATATTACAACGAAAACAGCTCATCTAAAATCAGGTAAGGTGAAGACTTGTGAAAGCCAATGGATATATCTTGAAGACGCTTGTTGTAATTTTGATCATGACAAGCATCGGGCTGGCGGTTAGTTACCCCCAATCTGTCGCGGGGAAGTATTTGTACGACAATGCGGGAAAACTGTCGGCGCAGGAATTTAAGGATTTGAACAATAAGCTAATAGACTATCAGCAGCAGACGACCAACGAGATCGCGGTTGTGACAACACAAGATCTCCAAGGGCAATCTTTGGATGAATACGCCAAAGGTCTGTTCAACGAATGGGGAGTAGGGCGAGCCGACGTCAATAACGGCGTACTTATCCTGCTTTCTCTGGATACGGCTGACCGGGGAGTGTGGATCCAGCCGGGCGACGGTGTTGCCGGCGACATCAACGGCGATTCGATTGCCAATGATGACATGATTCCGTACTTCAAAAATCAGGAATGGTCTGCCGGATTGAATGCGGGCGTCGAAGCGGTAATAAAAGCGCTTCCCGCGAATTGGCCGGCGGCAACAGCTTCGCCTCAAATGCCAAACAGCGTACCGGTTTCCGGCGGACAAACAGCAACAAGTAGCGGCGACGGGTCGGGATTTCTTTACCTGATCGCGATTATAGTCGCCATAATAATTGTCTTGTTGATCGCAAAGTCTGTGCTCTCGTCGAGAGCCAGGGCCAAGCGGGCGGCTGAAGAAAAAGCGCGAGAAGAGGCGGAATTTAAAGCCAATAATCTCGCGTCGGTCAAAAACCTAAGAGGCCAGCTTGATTCGCTGGGAAATATGCTGATAGCGGCTCAAAAAAGCCTGGATAAACTCAAAGCAAGCTATCCTCAGACTCTTTGGGGAGGGTTGGCCAGCGCTTTTAATGAGATCACCGCTAATGCCCTGCAAACGGCCGGGTTAGAGCTTGATCTAGCCGAGGCTGATGCTCAAAAGAATGAGGAGCATCAAAAGATCAAAGAAGAGCTGAGCGAGGTCGGTGAAAAAATAACTTCCTACGTCAAGATATGCGCCGACGCGGAGAAGTTATTGAAGAAGGCCGATGAGGCGAAAGGGGAAGCCCAAAGCGCTTTGGCCCATTTACCGGAGCGGATTGCTGCAGCGCAGGAGGCGTTGAAGGGCAAGGATGTCACCGATAAAGCGAGGGGCATGCTTAGTCCGGCCGCAGAACGTTTTTCCGCATTAAGTGGGGAATACGAGGGAAAGGATCCCAAGGAAATCGATTGGATCCGGGCCAATGCCGAGCTTCAGGAAATGAGCAATGCGGTGTCCGGCGCTGTCACCCAAGCCAGAGAAGATCAGGCGCTGGCGGAACGGGCGCGAACCGAAGGGCCGAAAATGCTGGCCCAAATGGATGAAATCAAGAGACAGCTGGACGAAAAAGAAACCGCGTACCGGGATTCAAGAACTGCTCAAGCCGAGATTGCGGCCGCCCGTGAAAAGATCATGGAGGTTCAGCAACTTTCTTCCGGAAGGGACTCAACCGATTGGGTGACAACATATATGATGTTGAACGCGATCAACAGCCATAACGACGGAGCCGATCGCGCTCATAAAGCCCATATTCAGCGGATCGAGCAGGAGCACAAAGACGCTCTCGCGGCTGAGGCTAGGCATAAGAGCACTTCATTTAATGGCGGGCATAGTAGCAGCAGTAGCAATAGCAGCCACACCTTCAGTAGCGGCCACAGCGGCGGAAGCGGAGGTGGCGGAAAGTTTTGAAACCAATATTCAGCTCTTGGAAAAACCAAGAGCTTTTTTCATGCTTTGGAAGCACGAGGGATTGTTTTTTAATTGAGTTTGTTGTAACTTTGTTTTGGGAAAATACAGAGGTGGTTTAATGGAAAGAACAGCAGTTAAAACTACACAAAAGACGTACGATGGCATCGCCGCGGAATATTCCGGCAGCGTCGATGAAACGATAGCCGGATGGGTCGGGGAGTTTGAGAAGAAGCTTCTTGCTATGTTCGTCGGGATGCTTCCCGGAGAGACTGTCCTCGACCTCGGATGCGGAAACGGCAAGGACGCTGGTTTCCTGGGATCAAAAAATTTGAAAGTAACCGGCGCCGATTTCTCGCGCGGTATGCTTAACGTTGCCAGAGAGCGCAATGCCGGCATTCCGTTTGTCCAAGCGGATATGAGGAAACTAGGTTTTGGAGCGGGAAAGTTTTCCGGCGTTTGGGCTAATGGATGCGTGTACCATGTGCCCAAAGCCGATTTTCCTCAAGTGCTTTTAGAAATAAGGCGGGTCTTGAAAAAAAACGGTATTTTTTCTTTCAACTTTAAAATAGGGGAAGGAGAGGGGCTGGAAGAAAAGCCAAGGTCTTTTGGTGGTGGCGAGCGTTATTACGCCTATTACGGTATTGAGGAAATGATGGTTTTGCTTGAGAAAGCGGAATTGGAATTTGTAGTAATGGTCGGCTATCCGAAAAAAATATTCGGCGAAACGATCTTCCATTTCTGGGCCCAAAAAACATAACGGCGATTCAACGCCGTTTTTTGTTGGACAAAGAAAAAAGGCGGAATTGTTCCGTCTCTATTTTTTATTCTTCGTCGCAGAAATCTATTAACCTCAGACTGGCATCGCTGAAGATTCGAATAATGCTGCCGAAAGCGTCCTCTTTCATAATGCCGAAGCGGAGTGACGCGTCCCAATTATGCGAATCGGCGAATATGCCGTTCAGGCTTTGGCCGCCATTCCATCTGTCCCATTTTTTCTTTTCTTCTTCAATGAAAAGCCACAGCACTTCGTCCATAGGGGTTGGTTGCCGCGGCATCGAAGAAAGGTTTTTAGATAAATGGAATTTGTACGGCAGTATCGTTTCGCTTATGACGCGCATCTGTGTGAGATATCCCGCCGTTTTGGGGCAGAGTGCTTCATGGTAAGTGACCATGTATCCTTTGTCGTACCACCTTTGCCACTTTTCATCGGCGCTTCGGTCGCGTTTGAGTTCCAATATCCGCAGCAGGGCATTAAAATCAGCCTTGTTGATTTTGGCGCCAAAACGCGTGATCCGTTCGGTTGACTGATGCTGCGGTCCGCCGGCAAATGGGGCCCTTCCGTCGTTTGCGGGGAAATTTTTCCATTCGTCATGGTCGGAGAATATTTGGTTTAAGTCGCAGGGGTCGATAGTCGCCGACATCGGAAAAGTCGGACAGGTATAAATCATTTTTCCGCCAATTTTTTTAGGAACTATCGCGTCTTTCCAATCTACCGCCGGTTTTACTTCGGTTTTTTTTATCGACACCGTCGATAGTTGTTCCAGGGTCGCACAATCGTCCATTCAAGATTCCTCCATTTAAGTTTTCTTAAATATACCCGAGCCCATCAAAAATGCAAGCTAATCCCAATAGTTTTTCAGGCAATACTGGGGCAAAACGGTCGCTCCGGCGAGGGTTTCCGGAGTGGGGAAGTCAAATTTAAACAGACTTCAGTAAAGAAAAAACTCCGGCGTGGCTCCGGAGTTTTTGCTCAAAAAAAGTGGAAACTGTTTGAGCTTTTTCGTCCATGGGTTTCTTGGCAGAGAATTTTTTGGCGTCGAGCAAGGGCAGGACAATAATGGTTAAAGAAAAGCCACTATGGCAAGCAGTAAGGGTAAGCTATCGAGGGAGAACGTTTTTCTCGGTGATTATTTTTTTATTTAGCGCAGCATGGTGTCACAGTAAACACGCTATTCGTATTTTATCGAATTGAAAAGTGAAAAGAACAAAAACGGCTTAGAGCCGTTTTTGTTTCTTGTGCCCTCGACAGGAATCGAACCTGTAGTCGCAGGGTCCGCAACCTTGCATTTTATCCATTAAACTACGAGGGCGTTGCTTTCCGCTTCATTGCGAATCGGTAAGGAGAGCGGGGGAAAACGTAATCACAATAACATAAAAAATATTTATAGGCAATTTCGGAGACAGCTTGGGGCGTAAGATTATCTTGATTGTTTTTTTGAATTTGTCCTTGTAAGAACTTTTTTGATATGGTAAAAAAGTTAATTATGGATAAAACCGAAAAATCGGTAGTGACATTCGCGCGTTGGGGTAATTACACCATCGCCGTAAAAGGATTGCTGGAGCAACTTGGCATGAAGGTCATCCTGCCGCCCAAAACCAATTCGACCATCATTGCCGACGGAGCCAAGATAGCCCCGGAGCTTTTTTGTTTTCCCATGAAGGTAACACTTGGCGGATATCTCGCCGTTATCAGGGAGGGAGTCGATACCATTTTAAGCATTCAGAACGTTGGCGGTTCCTGCCGCCAGAAATATTACGGCTTGATCCAGGAAAAAGTCTTGAAGGATGGCGGATACAAAGTAAAGTTTGTCGATTTCCGCGCCACGCCCCGCGATATTTTTAAAGCGCTGAAGAAGAACAGCGGCGCGACCGATTGGCAGGTCGCTTCGGCTTTTTATACGTTTTTTCAAAAATTATCTCTTATCGAAAGGATCGAGAAAATGGCCGCGAAAATTCGGCCGCGCGAGATAAATAAAGGTGGAACGGAAAAAATCGTTCGGGAGGGTTTGGCCTCGATCGAAAAAACCAAAAATTTAAAAGAACTGTTAAACTTAAAGAAACAAATAATTTCAAAACTTAAAAAAGTGGAGATTGATAACAGCCGGGAAGTTTTTAAGGTCGGAATGATCGGCGAGATATACACGGTGACCGATCCGGCCATTAATTTCGATCTTGAAGCCAAGCTCGGGTTGGATGGCATCGAGGTTCATCGCGAGATGAATTTGACCTATCACTTAAAGAAATTGGCGTTTCCCTGGATAGACTGGCTGATTCAGCGCCGGATCTATTCCTACCTTCAATCGACGGTTGGGGGTCATGGCCGCGATGCGATCGGCGAAATGCTCACTTTTATTGAAAAGGATTTCGACGGCGTGATCCAGCTTTTGCCGTTCGGCTGTATGCCCGAAGTTACCGTGCGCCCGATTTTGGAAAAGATCAGGCAGGAAAACAATATTCCTTTTCTTTCTTTATCGCTCGACGAACAAGTGGCCGAAGCCGGGATAAATACCCGTCTTGAGGCTTTTGCCGACGTCGTCAAAAATTACCACTTCAAAAAACAAAAAGATCTTAAGCGGCAAAAAGACGCGCGAACCCTTAACGTAAAAAAAATATGAAATGCTATTTAGGAATCGATGTCGGGTCAATTTCCACGAACTTCGTTTTGGTCAATGAGGCGGGCGAAGTTATCTATACGCTTTACATCCGGACGGAAGGAAATCCAATCAAAGCCGTGCAGGCCGGGCTGACGATGCTTAAGCAAAATCTTAGCGAGAAAAAAATGGATGTCGAGGTTATCGGAGTGGGAACTACCGGTTCGGCGCGCTACCTCGTGGGCGCGATCACGGGGGCTGATCTGATGAAAAACGAGATAACGGCTCATGCCCGGGGAGCGTCCCAATTCGTGCCGGGATTGCGCACGATCCTGGAGATCGGCGGCCAAGATTCGAAAATCGTCATTTTGGAGGATGGGTCTAGCGTTGATTTCGCTATGAACCTTATTTGTTCGGCTGGCACCGGTGCGTTTTTGGATGCCCAGGCGAACCGTTTGAAAATTCCCATCGAGGACTTCGGAGATATCGCTTTAAGGTCGAAAAAGCCGACCCAGCTTGGCGCCCGGTGTACCGTGTTTTGTGAATCCGACATGATTCATAAACAGCAGATCGGCCACTCGACCGAGGATATCGTCGCGGGTCTTTGCCACGGCTTGGTTCGGAATTTTCTTTCCAGCGTCGCCAAGGGCAAGAACATCAAATCAAAGATTGTTTTCCAGGGAGGGGTTTCGGAGAATAAAGGGATCAAGAAAGCGTTCGAGGACGCTCTCCAGGAAGAGGTGATCATTCCGCCTTACAACACGGTGATGGGCGCGGTGGGCGCGGCGTTTCTGGTGCGCGATAAGCCGCCGGAAAAGACGAAATTTTTGGGTTTTGACATTACCGAACGCGATATCCGCTGTTCGTCGTTTAATTGCGGGGGATGCCCGAACAATTGCGAAGTGATCGAAACGCGGATCGACGGCAAGGTTGCGGCTCGTTGGGGCGATCGTTGCGGAAAATGGTCTACTATGAAACTCGATATTTAAATTTCGTCAGATTTTACTTGAAGGAACAGATATAAAAATTAAGTTTCTTTTTCGCTAAACCAATAATTCAGCTATAATATAGCTATGGAAGTATCTATCGCGATAAAAAAAAGAAGAAGCGTCAGGAAGTTTCAAACAAAACCGATCAGTCCCGAAATCATCGAAAAACTTTCGGATGCTTTGATTTGGGCGCCATCGGCGGGAAACTTGCAATCAAGGAAATTCTATTTTGTTTTCAACGAAGGGGTTCGGAAAAAATTGGCGTTGGCGGCCAACCGGCAGCAGCCGTTATGGGACGCTCCTTTGGTAATTGTTTGTTGCGTTAACGAAAAGAGCGCGGACAAGTACGGGGAGCGCGGGAAAAAACTATTCGCTGTTTGCGATGTTGCCGCGTCGATCGAGAACATGATGCTTCAGGCCGTCGAGCTTGGTTTGGCTACCCTTTGGATGGGTGCGTTTGATGAAGGCGTGGTCAAAGAGGCTGTCGGATTGTCGGAAAATGTTCGTCCGGTGGCTCTCGTGCCGGTGGGTTACGCGGCCGAAGATCCCGATTCTCCCGCACACCTGGCCAAAGAAGAAATAATAACCCGGATCAACTAATAGACCTACCGATCAAATATTTCCTACTGCAATTTCCATATTATCCCCGCATTAGCGGTGCCCGCGGGAACCGGCTACGCCGAATTCATCATTCATCGACATGCTTTATCGAGCATAGAGAGATCAAGGTTCTTAACTTAAGTATGCCTCCTCGTTCTTCATTCGGCTCGCCCCTCGGGGGTACTCGGGACTTGCGGATTACCGCGTCGCTCAAATCTGGAAATTTCGCTACGAAAATATTTGATCAGTAGGTCTAATAATCTTATGGTCAACCATTACGAATTCGGCTGTATGGCCATTAATGGCAAGGAGTATCGCAAGGACATCGCGGTATTCTGGAACGGGACCGTAGTGAATTGGCAGAGGAAAAAATCCCATACCGTGGATATCCCCGATGTTGAATTGGCGATCAGCCAAAATCCCGAGATCATCGTTATCGGTACGGGAGCCGACGGTATCGCCAATGTTTCGGAAGACGCGACGAAAGCGATCATCGAAAAAGGACTGAACCTGGCTATCGATAAAACCGGCAAGGCGGTTTCGATTTTCAACGAAAACGCGGCGGAAGGGAAGCGGGTGGTAGGCTTGTTCCACTTAACCTGCTAAACAGGATTTAGGGTTTTTCCCGATAAAAATTTCCAAGGGGCCTAGGCCCCAATTTACTTGACAAAATGGTAGAAAAGGTGTATAATTAAGGCAGAAAACAGAAGGAATTCCAACTTCTGCGCATTGACAATTATTAATGGGAAATAGGTGATTTCATGTTTGATTCATTGGAAGCAAGACAGAAAAAAGCATTGATGTATGTCGCGGTAGCAATAGTACTGCTGATCCTTGCGGCCGTGGTGCTGCCACGAATGCAGCAGCCCGTTGAAGACACGGCGGGGAAGCTTGCTAAAGAGCTGACGCCGCCAAACGTTAGCGAAGAGAAAAAGGTAACGATAGTCCAAGAAAGGATCGTTGTTCCCGGAACGATCAATGTTTCGGACAAGGTTCAGTCCTATTCCGAGCAGCAGGTAATAAAATTGCTTAAGGATAGGGTCTCGGACTCGAATGCCCATATATACTCCAAGGGGAGCATGAGGGCGGCCAACGGCGCCGAGTTTGACGAATTCCTGGTCGCTTTAAAGAACAATAAGGCGGAAATAGGATTTGCCAAAGCAATGGAGGCGACGCAAACCGCTTTTTGGGGGAATGCGCAGGGGTCGCGCCATATGATCGGCGCCGGCTTCATGATTACCCGGGATGACCTGGGAAATGACCACAGCTACGCTTTGGTCCTGGTTATGACCGGGAGCAAAGCGGCGATAGCGGCGGTTAGCGCCACCAGCACAGATCCGGAAAATAACTGGTTCATCTGGACCAGCGAGAATACTCCGGGCAAAGAAGTGTATATTGCGACTCTTACGAGCGGTTAACCGCTCCGAGAGAAGCAAACGCTTCTTTTTTGTTACAAGGAAATTGCCAAAGCAATCCTAGTCAATTTTAATTTCAATCCCGCAGCGTTCTTGCCGTTGCGGGAGTTTTTGTCGGTTGTGAGCGATATAGCCGTAAAATTGACAAAAAAAGGGAAAAGAGGTAAATTTTTCTTGAACCCATAGTGGGTGTTGCTTTTTTTGAATGGATGATTTTATGGAGGAAATATCGGTTGCCGCTAAAGAGATTTTTCAAGTCGGGGGGTTGGTGATTACCAATACCTTCTTTTGGACTCTGGTTATTACCGCCATGCTTGTTGTCAGCATGGCTTTTATTTTCCGGAAGCCTAGCTTGGTTCCCAACAGGGTTCAGAATTTTTTTGAGTTCATCCTTGAAAGTCTGATGGGGTTCGTGGACTCGATTACCGGGTCGGGCGTAAAGACCAATGAGATCTTTCCGCTGGCCGCGACGCTGTTCTTGCTGATCTGGTCGGTTAATTTGATGGAATTGATCCCCGGTTTGGGAGTATTTCCGATCTTGCGGTCGCCCAGTTCCGATCTGAATTTCACAATCGCGCTGGCGATCATTTCGATCGTTTCGGTGAATTACTACTCGATAAAACATTTGGGCGCGGGCAAATATTTGGGCAAATTTTTCAATTTCAAGAGTCCGATCCAATTTTTCGTCGGGATCCTGGAATTCGTCGGCGAGTTCAGCAAGGTAATTTCGCTATCCATGAGGTTGTTCGGCAATCTTTTCGCCGGTGAGGTTCTTCTGATCATAATTTCGAGTTTGTGCGCTTATCTGCTGCCTTTGCCTTTTTTGGCGCTGGAAGTGCTGGTTACTTTTATCCAGGCGCTGGTGTTCGCGACCCTTACCGTGGTGTTTTACTCGATAGCGACCATTGAAATGGAGCATGGATGATCAACGGGATAAACTCGCTTATGTCCTGGGAATGGGAATGCAATTGGGTTTGATGGTGGCGTTGACGATGGCGGGTTTGTTGGTTTTGGGGGTATATTTGGATAAATTGCTTGATACCAAACCATTATTCATGATATTGGGAGTGGTGATGGGTTTTGCGGGAGCGGGCCTGGAAATGCGGTATGTCGTCCTTCCGGTCCTGGAAAAGAAAAACCAAATCAACATAAAAGAAGACAAGGACAATAAAGACCAAAATTCCGATAAACGAACAAATAAATAAAAGGTCAAATAAATAAATAAAAAAAGTAAAAATATTATGGAACTCGAAGCAATGAAACAATTAGCAGCGGCGATCGCGATCGGAGCCGGAGCAGTCGGGCCGGGCGTGGGAGTCGGTTTGATCGGCAAGGGAGCGATGGAGGCAATGGGAAGGAATCCGGAAGCCGCCTCAAAGATCCAAACCAACATGATCTTGGCGATCGTGTTTACGGAAGCCATTGCCATTTACGCGTTGGTCATCGCCCTTATTATCAGGTTTGTTTAGCCGAAGGAGCGAAGATTCACATCAAAAAAGCTATGGAAGGATTAGGAATAAATTGGTATTTATTAATAGCGGAGATCGTGAACTTTTTCATTCTTCTTCTGCTTTTAAAGAAGTTTTTATATAAGCCTGTTTTGGGTATGCTCGAAGAAAGAAGGGCCAGGATCGAAGAAGGAATAAAAAAATCCGAGGAGGCCGAAACATCCTTGCAAAAAATCAGGGTCTTGGGCGACGAGATTAGGGAGAAGGGGGAACAAAAAGCCAAAGATATAATGGTCAAGGCCGAGAAACGATCCCAAGAAAAAGCTAAAATGATATTGTCCGGAGCCGAGGAAGAGAAAGCCAGGATAATGGCGGCCGCTAAGGTTGCGGCCGAGCAGGAAAAGGCGGCGGCCCGGGAACAGCAAGGCAAAGAGGCGATCGATCTCGCTTTTATCCTGGCCGAAAAAGTACTGAAAGAGGAGATAAACAAGGAAAAGGATAAAAAAATCATCGAAAAACTAGCCAAGGAATTGGGATAGAAAGACTCGGAAAATCAATGAAAACGAAAACCACCATCACCACTTGGGCCCGCGTTCTGGTTTTGCTTACGAAAGGCCAGTCCGAAAACGCCAAAAAAAATATCATCCTCCGTTTGCAGGAACAGCTAAAGCGCAAAAAAAAGGATTATCTTTTGCCAAAGATCCTGGAAACCGCGGAAAAATACCTGGCGCAGGCCGAAAAAATAACGCTTGTTTTAGCGCGGGAAACCGATAGCGCGACCAAAGAGATGCTGGGTCAAAAATTGATAGCATCTTTGGGAAAGGGAAAGAAGATCGAATCGAAAATAGACGATTCCATCATCGGCGGGTTTGTCGCCCGGACCGAGGACTACCTGATCGACGCGTCGGTAAAAAAATATTTGAATCAATTAAAAAGGATTTCGCTTGAAGAAATCTAACTTCATCGGCGACCAAGGAAGAATGCTTCCTTTCAAGCCCAAGCAGTACTATGGATAAAATCGAACAATTTAAAAGACAATTAGAGGAAAAGGAGATCGAGCCTAAAATGGACGAGATCGGAACCGTGATCGAATCCGGGGATAATGTTGTTAAGGCGAATGGCCTCAGGGATGTCGAGAATTTCGAATTGGTGGAATTTGAAGGGCGCCAGATCTTCGGATTGGCTTTGAATTTGGAAGAATACGAGACCGGTATCATAGTTTTGGGCAAAGGAAACGCGATCAAGGAGGGCGATGTGGTGAAGCGGACCAAAAGAACGCTGTCTGTTCCGGTGGGTGAAGGTTTGATCGGAAGAGTGGTCGATCCGCTAGGAAGACCTCTTGATGGCAAGGGCAAGATCGAATCCAAGATCAGCTATCCGGTCGAAAGGCTGGCTCCTTCGGTCATCGAAAGAGCGCCCGTGGACAAACCGCTTCATACCGGTATTTTAGCCATCGATGCTTTGATTCCGATCGGGAGAGGCCAGCGGGAGCTGATCCTTGGCGATCGTGGTATCGGGAAAACGGCTATTGCCCTCGATATGATTTTGAACCAGAAGGAAGAAAAGAACCGGCCGGTTTGCGTTTATGTCGCTTGCGGCCAGAAAAAATCAAAACTGAAACGGCTGGTTAAGGCCTTGGAAGAGAAGGGGGCGATGGAATATACTATTGTGGTGGCGGCGTTCGCCGATGATCCGGCCAGCTTCCTTTATTTGGCTCCTTACACTGGTTGCGCTATCGGTGAATATTTCCGTGACAATAAAAAAGACGCCGTTATCGTTTACGATGATCTTACCAAGCAATCATGGGCGTGGCGTGAAATTTCCCTGGTTTTGAGAAGGCCGCCGGGGCGCGAGGCTTATCCGGGCGATATTTTTTATTTGCATTCTAGGTTGCTGGAGCGGGCGGCTAAATTATCCAAAGAGAAAGGGGGCGGATCCCTCACAGCTTTGCCGATCGTTGAGACGCAAGCGGGCGATATTTCCGGTTATATTCCGACCAATGTCATTTCCATCACCGATGGTCAGATTTTTTTGGATTCCGCGTTATTTTACAAAGGGCAAAGGCCGTCGCTTGATATCGGACGTTCGGTGTCTCGCGTCGGTTCAAAGGCGCAAGTATCCGGAATGAAAAAGATCGCGGGAACGCTCAAGCTGGATTTGGCGCAATTCCAGGATTTGGAAAGATTTTCCGAATTTACCGAGGAATTGGATCCGCAAACCCGGAAAATGCTGGAGCGCGGGAAGCGGATGAGGGAACTTTTGAAACAGGAAGATCTGGCACCCTTGTCTTTTGAAAAAGAAATCGCGGTTATTTTCGCCGGAACCAAGGGATATCTCGACGATCTGCCTTTGGAGAAGATACGGCAATTTAAAATTGATCTCATTGAGGAGCTGAAAGCGCCTTCGCTGGAGATCCTTGATAATATTCGCGACAAAGAACTGGTGGATTCCAAAACCGAAGGAGAACTTGAAGAGGTGATCAAAAGGGTTAAAAAATCTTATGGAGCTTAAGGAAATTAGGCGTAAGATCGAATCAGTATCCAATATCAGGAAACTCACGGGCGCGCTGGAAACGCTGTCGGCTTTGAAGATGAAAAAATCGCAGAAATTCGTTATGGATTCCCGGCCTTTCGCCCAAAAAGTCGGTCACTTGCTCCAGCATCTGGAACCCGTTTTGAAAGCCCAAAAGGACGTATTTTTACGCCAGGACGAGGTAAAGAAGATTTTGGCGGTTGTGATCGCTTCCGACCGGGGATTTTGCGGGCCGTTCAATCAGAATGTTGCCCGGCTTGCTGATGCCAAGATCAAGAAGTTGAAAGAAGAGGGAGAGGTGGAAATCTTTTCCGTCGGTAAAAAGTCCACCGCGAATTTCAAAAAGAAAAAAGAAAAGATCGGGAAAAGTTTTTTCGGTATTGGCGACTACGGCGAGATTGAAGAGGTTAAACCGATCTCCGATTACATCATCCGGGCTTTTATTGAAAGGGAATACCAGAAAGTTTATATCATTTGGACCGATTTTTTGTCGACTTTTTCCCAGAAGCCGAGGATGATCCAGCTTTTGCCGTTGGACGGGGAATCTTTAAAGGAATTCTTCAAAGGAGCAATTGAGGAAAAACATGTGGCTGAGCCGCTTGTGGAGCCGTCCCTGGGGATCGTTGCCCGCGAGATCATACCCCAGCTGGTCGAATACTTGATCTATCAGTGCATTCTTGAAAGCAATGCTTCCGAACATTCGGCGCGGATGGTAGCGATGAGGAACGCATCCGATAACGCCAAGAAACGCGTTTCGGAGTTGATGCTCGATTACAATAAAGCGAGGCAGGAAATGATTACCAGGGAAGTCACGGAAATATCGTCGGCGAAAGAAGTGTTAGAGTAATATGAATAATGTCTAATTTTTAATTTCTAATTTCCATCAAATAATCAATTGATTAATTTTCAATGTTTGGAAATTGAAAATTAGAAATTGAAAATTGTTTAAATAATTCTATGGCAAAGATAATACAAATAATCGGACCGGTGGTTGATATTGAATTCCAAGGGGAGAATATGCCTTCTCTGGGAAACGCGCTCGAGGTTCGGAAAAAAAATCTGATCTTGGAGATCCAGCAGTTTCTCGGAGGCGGAGTGGTGAGAACGCTGGCGATGGGACCTACCGAAGGTTTGAAAAGGGGTGATGAAGCGACCGATACCGGCAAACCTATCATGGTTCCGGTCGGAATGGGATCAGCGGGCCGTCTTTTGAACGTTTTAGGTCAGCCCACCGACGAGATGGGTCCAGTGAAGGCCGACCAATATCGTTCGGTATTCAAGGACGCCCCGACTTTTGTCGAAGAAAAAGGCGATGTGGAAATATTGGAAACCGGGTTAAAGGCGGTTGATCTTTTATGTCCTTTGCCGAAAGGCGGAAAGATCGGGCTTTTTGGCGGCGCGGGTACGGGAAAAACGGTTTTGATCCAGGAATTGATCCGGAATATCGCCAAGGTTCATAAAGGAATTTCGGTTTTTGCCGGAGTGGGAGAAAGAACGAGAGAGGGAAACGATATTTATCTGGACATGAAAGATTCCGGGACCTTAGCCAACACCGTTCTGTATTTCGGCCAGATGGATGCTTCGCCCGGGGTTCGTTTCCGTGTTCCTTTTTCGGCGCTTGCGACAGCGGAATATTTCCGGGATGAGGAGAAAAAAGATGTTTTGCTTTTCGTGGATAATGTTTTCCGCTTTGTCCTGGCGGGTTCGGAGGTTTCGGCCTTGCTTGGCAGGATTCCTTCCCAGACCGGCTATCAACCCACTTTATTTTCCGAGATCGGAAGCCTTCAAGAGCGCATCACTTCCAATAAAAACGGTTCCATAACTTCCATCCAGGCCATTTACGTGCCGGCCGATGATCTTACCGATCCTGCCATTGTCGCTATTTTCTCGCATTTGGATTCTTCGTTGGTTCTTTCCCGCCAGATCGCGGCGCTTGGAATTTATCCGGCCGTCGATCCGCTGGAATCGTCTTCCTCGATTTTGAATCCGAGGACCGTGGGGGATAGGCATTATCGCGTGGCTTCGGAAGTCGTCAGGATTCTGCAGCGGTATAAGGAATTACAGGATATTATCGCCATTCTGGGCGTGGAAGAATTGTCCGATGAAGATAAATTGGTGGTGAATCGCGCCAGAAAGGTCCAGAAGTTTTTATCCCAGCCTTTCTTTGTGGCGGAGCCTTACACCGGTCATCCCGGAAAGTACGTTAAGGTGGAAGAAACGATCGAGGGGTTCGAGAAAATAATTTCCGGCGAACTTGATTCGAGACGGGAAGAGGAGTTTTATATGAAAGGCAATATTCACGAGGTTATTAACGCATAAATACCACCGTATGAAAGTAGAAATTTTAACCCCAAAAGGTTTGGAGTTGGAGATAGAAGCGAAAATAGTGATCGCTCCGGCTTTGGGCGGGGAAATTTCGATTTTGGAAAACCACGTGCCGATAATTTCGGTTCTTAAAGCCGGCAAGCTTACGATCAAGACCAGCGATAAGGACATTACGCGCGAGATCGAAGGCGGGATATTGGAATTTGAAAAAGGGAAAATGGTGATATTGTCAAAGAGGTTTTAACTAGCTTGATCCAATATGAAGCTTGATAAAAAAACGTGTTTTATAGTAATTAAATACCTGACGGGTTGAATAGTTGAGGTTTTAAAAAAAATGGCGTGAGCCATTTTTTTTGTGCCCATAATAATAACGATTAACCAAAAAAGCAAAAATATGTTCAGTCTATTTCCCAAAGATGGAATTTTTTATCAGTTGTTCGAAAAACAAGCCGAAAAATTGAACGAAGCGGGAGTGCTTTTAAGGCAGATACTTGAAGACCCGCAGAAATTGGAGGCATGTTCGGTCAGATTAAAAAAATTAGAGGAAGAGGCCGATGATCTGGGCCACGAGGTGATGGATAATTTACGCCGGAATTTTATTACTCCTTTGGAAGGGGAGGACATCGATCTTCTGAGGCAGAATTTGGACGACATTATTGATCATCTGGAAAAGGCGGTGAACCGCATGGTGATTTACAAGATTCCGCAACCGTTCGTCCAAGCGATCAATGATTATTCGGGGGTGATCCAGTCGGCGATCCAGGAAATCTACCTTGGGATAAAGGAGATTAAGAACGTGCGAAAATACCATGAACAGCTTCACGACCGTTGTAAAAAACTTAATGATTTGGAAAATGCGGGTGATGAGATAAACCGGAAAGCCCTTAACACCTTGATGAACGCGCCACAGGTTAATTGCGAAAAGGTGATTGAAATAATAAAACTCAAGGAAATTTTTGAAACTTTGGAAAATGCCATTGATTGTTGCGAGGATGTGGGAAATATGTTCGAAACCATCTTGATCAAAAACCAATAATTATTTATCGGTAATCGTAAATCAGTAATCAACTTTATCTTGCACGACATGGCTCGGTAAGAATAACGCAGTAATCATGGAACCGATTATTTTATTCACTATTTTCGTTATTTTCATCGCTTTAATCTTTGATTTTACGAACGGCATGCACGATGCCGCCAATTCCGTTTCAACGATTGTATCAACCAGGGTGTTATCCCCGAAGCAAGCAGTGGTCTGGGCCGCTTTTTTTAATTTCATCGCTTTTTTGGTGTTCGGTACGGCGGTTGCCAAAACCATTGGATCGGGAATGATCGATGTAGGGACCGTAACGATTTTTGTGATCTTTTGCGGGTTGCTTGGAGCGATTTGCTGGAATTTATTTACCTGGCATCGCGGGTTGCCGACAAGCTCTTCGCATGCGCTGATCGGGGCATATGCCGGGGCGGCCGTAGTTAACGGTGGATTTGGCGTGATCATTCCCGGAGGGTGGATCAAAACCCTTATTTTTATAATTTTGGCTCCGACCATCGGCTTGATTCTGGGCTATATATTAAAAGTGATTTCGGCGTGGATCGCTTTTAAACACTCTCCCGAAGGCGTCAACAAATGGTCCAGAGTTTTGCAGCTTTTTTCCGCCGCGCTTTATAGTCTTGGGCATGGGGGCAACGATGCCCAAAAAACCATGGGTATTATCGCCGGATTGCTTTTTGCCTCCGGGTTAAGCAGCGAATTTTCCATTCCGTTATGGGTAGTCCTTTGCGCTCATGCGTCCATAGCCATGGGTACGTTAAGCGGAGGCTGGCGGATAGTAAGGACCATGGGCCAAAAGATCACCAAATTGAAACCGATTGACGGAGTTTGCGCCGAGACTGCCAGCGCTTTAAGTATTTTTTTGGCAACGCACTTGGGAATTCCAGTAAGCACGACACACGTGATCACGGGTGCCATTTCGGGAGTGGGGGCGTCCGAGCGCGTTTCGGCCGTGCGCTGGAATGTTACTTTCAACATTGTTTGGGCCTGGTTGTTCACGATACCCGGATCTGCCCTGATTGGAGCGCTTATTTTCACCTTTCTTAGCCAGATCATCAAGCTAACCACGACGGTTTAATTGATTATCGGGCTAAATTCTAAGGCCTTCTGCCATAGTGGAAAAAAGATAACTTCCCGTTAAAAAAAATGGAACAATCAAAACAATGGGATGTCGTTATCATAGGGGCGGGCCCGGCCGGCCTATTTGCCGCTTATGAGCTTCTTGGGCAATCGGAACAGTTGAAAGTCCTTTTGATCGATAAAGGGCCGGCAGCGGACAAAAGGATTTGTCCGGTCACCAACAATGGCAAATGTTTTTCTTGCGACCCTTGCCACATCATGTGCGGTGTGGGCGGGGCCGGGATATTTTCCGACGGGATTTTAAACCTTCGCCCCGACGTGGTCGGAGGCGATCTAAGCGACTATATCAATGATGAAAGCGAGGCCTGGAAGATAGTGGATGAGGTCGATAAGGTTTTTTTGCGGTTCGGAGCGCCGGAGCATGTTCACGGCATGAATGATGAAAAAATAGCCGATTTGTCTTTGAAGGCCATGTCGGCTGGGATAAAATTCGTCAAGATCCGCCAGCGGCATCTTGGAAGTGAAAATACCCCGCGGCTGATCAAAAAGTTCAGTGATTATCTGGAGCAAAAAGGAGCGGTTTTTATGACCGGAAAGACCGTTGAGGACCTTATTATTGAAAACGGGAAATGTTTTGGGGTTTTAATGCAAAACGGCGAGGTTATCCAGGCCCAAAAAACCATATTTGCTCCCGGAAGGGTTGGTGCGATCTGGGTTGACGAGATGGTCGCGAAGCACAAAATTAAAGCAAGCCACGCTCCAATAGACATCGGGGTGCGAGTGGAGGTTCCTTCGATGGTTATGAAGTCGGTGATTGAGGTAAATCGCGATCCGAAGTTCCATATCTGGAGTTCTAAATATGAAGATTTTGTGAGGACTTTTTGCACGAATCACGAGGGTTTCGTGGTCAAAGAAAGCTACGGAAAATTCATCGGGGTCAATGGTCATTCGTTTCAGAATAGAAAGTCGGAAAATACCAATTTCGCTTTTTTGGTGCGGACCATTCTGACCCAGCCTTTGGAAAATACGACTTTGTATGGTGAATCCATTGCCAAGATCGCTACGATCCTTGGCCAAGGGAAGCCGATCATCCAGAGATTGGGCGATCTTAGGCGCGGCCGGCGGTCAAACGATTGGCGCCTGCAAAAAAGCACTTTTTCCCCGACCCTCAAGGAAGCTACGCCCGGGAATATCGCCATGGTCTTAACTCACAGGATCCTTACCGATATCATGGAAGGATTGGAAAAATTAAACGAGGTCATACCGGGCGTTGCCACCGATTCCACTTTTCTCTACGCTCCAGAAATCAAATTCTATTCTATGAAAGTGGCGGTTGACGATAAAATGGAAACCAGTGTGAAAAATCTATTTGCCGCCGGCGACGGAACCGGATTGAGCCGCGATATCGTCAAAGCTTCGGCAACGGGATTGTTGGCCGCCAGAGGATTGCTTAGAACTCTTTAATCGGGTATGCTTCTTATGTTTGCCGGCCAATCTTTTGTCGTCATTTTGCTTGTGTTGGTTACCGGTATTTGCTATTTTAAGCATAAGTAAAACAAATAATGTATAAATTAATAATTTTTGATTTTTCCCGGACTTTGGCGTATTCCGGAAGTTCCAATCTAAAGGGAATCTTCGGCAGACTAAAGGAGTACGGGATCGTGGTTCAAGACGAGAAACAAGCCCAACAATTCCATGATCTTATAGTTTCTCTTTTTTCCGAAGCCGATAGCTGGACCGAATTTACCGAAATGTTATTAAAGAAAACGGGATCCGGTCTTTCAAAAGAAAAAAAAGAAGAACTGTCGAAATATTTTAAGAAAAAATTAAGTTTCAAGCTCTACGACGATACCAGCGAGATTTTTGATCTTCCCCAGAAAAAAGCGATCCTTACTTTAGCCAGCCGGTTTCTTGTCGAAGGCATACGCGAGCTTTCCGATTTCGATATTTTTACCGAAAGGGAGCTCCAATTCAAAAAGCCGGACAAGCGGGCTTTTTTGGAGGTATTGAGAAAAATGAAGTCGATACCGGAGGAAGCAGTGATGGTAGGCGATAGTTTGGAAAAAGATATTCTTCCGGCTGTGAGCCTTGGTATCAGGGGAATTATGATTGACAGGGAAGGAAAAGTAAGCGATAATTCCATTATTAAAATCAGCAGTTTAAAAGAGTTGAAGCAGTATTTATAGTTTACTCTTCGATCATAAATCATTAATTGGAAATTACGAAGTGAAGTCGGGCCCGTAGTCAAGTGGTAAGACGCGGCATTCGCATTGCTGAAGCGCGAGTTCGATTCTCGCCGGGTCCACCAACAAATTTTACTGCGTAAAATTCGCAGTATTTGGTAATCAGTATTGTGTAGCCAGGAGAAAGGCAGGGAGTATCTATTAAGGTAAAATTCGTTCCCTAAGCACAAATTACTCACAACCAAACAAAGAGCGTAGGATTGCTGTTCTTCGGGTCGGTTGGTCTTGCCCGTTTTTTTGGTCTACCCCGGAGGCGTTTTTTATTTGACTTTTTAGGAAAAAGACATATAATAAAAAGTCTTCAAAAAGTAGAGGTGGAAAATGGAAGAACAGGAAGAAATGACCGGCGGTGATACCGTCGTTAGTACAAGATCGGTTGATGGCAGCATATCGATCGGCTTGCCCATGATAGCGTATGACGCCGAAAGCGCGGCCAGGTTTTGCGGGCAATGGGTTGTCAAGGCCAAACAATTAGAAACAAAAGCATTGGCGATCAATTTGGCTGATAAGAAATTTATCAATAAGGCGCGAATGGAGACGATTGTTTCCAGCATCATCTATGGGAGCGCCTTGATCCAAAATCTTCCGAGCTTTTTGGCCATTCCGGTCATATACATCAAGACGTATTTCAGATTCCTGGCAAAGGGTTCCCTGGAAATAAGCATAATAAAAGCCGCGGCAGAGGGAAAGGAGATTGTCTTGTATTTACGGTTTTGGGAAGCGCCGGATAGGCTTTTTTTGGAAAAAGAAAGGCAGGTTGCGGTAGGTCTTACCGCTTATCCGTTGCGGGACGGCTATGAATTTAAAGGAAAAGACCAGACCAAGACTTATGGGGACTTTAAGGATATATCCAAAGAAGTAGTAGAATGGGGTTGCCCCGATTTCAGTCAATGGCCGCTTGAAGCGATCGGATGTTTGGGCGGTGTATCCGAAGACGACTTGTACGAGACAATATTTCCGCTGGCTACAATGCGCCAGTTGTCAGCGGAGATGAAAAAAAACAACGCTCGGTTCAGGGTTGTGATGATCTACGAAAGCCAGATTGGCCGATTTGCGAAGGGGATCGACTCAGACACTCTTAAAAAATTGGGAATTATCGAATGATTCCGAAAAGCTTTTTAAAAAGCTTTTTTTATTTGGCTGGCCGTTCCCGGTTCTTTTTGGTTGACTGTGGATGAAGATGTGGATAAAATAAAGTTAAGCAAGTAATTAGTCAAAATACTTATGTGGAAAAACAGCCGGAATTGGGGATAAAGTTTTAAGATTTTATAAGTAAGACTTATATAAGTTATGAACAAAGAAAAACTTACTATCGAAGCATTATTCTCGGACAGCGGCCCTTTCGACGAGGATCTGGTCGTGAGAGCCCTTTTGCCGCATATTGTGATCCAGAAGCCGGATTACGAGATTTTTTTCAAAGAAACCAAGCTTTCGGCCAAGCGGAAAATGCTGGCTTATGGTTTGGCCAAGAAGTTGCTGAAAAGGAACAATCTGATCGCCGATGAGAATATCAGCGCATTGGAGTTGCATCAAAAGACCGGAATCAAGAAGGGAACGATCGACCCGATGCTAAAAGCCCTTCGGGAAGAGGGGTTGTTCGCGGGTAAAAAAGAGTACGAGATCCCGGCCTATAAAGTCCAGGAAGCCGTATCAATGATCAATGAAGAAACTTAATGATTGACAGGATGAGGAAAAGTTGTATATTGTAGCCCAGCTCTTATCGGAGTAGGTGATTGCGTGAATAGTAGGACGATAAAGGCGCTTGCTTTCCTCGCGGCCGCGCTTTGCTGTTTGGTAGTAGTGATTGCGGCAATATTGGCCGTCAAGGCCGTCTTGCCCGGTACGGGAGGAATTAAACAGCTATTAATGATGCTGGCCGGGGTTATGGTTTATGCCGTGTACACAAATTATGCGGCGTGCCGGATTATGGATGAAACCGTGCGGTTATTGGAAAGAATAGAAAACAAAACAGCTTCCTGAGTAAGGAAGCTTTAATTTTATAATTCGTAAGAGTGATAAAAGGACTCGTCGGCGTTTGTTCTGTATTGACAAATGATTTTATCAGTGTTATTATAATTATAAAAATGGGTTGGTTGCTATGAAAAATACCGAAATTGGATTTGGGTTGATTATGAAGGCGGTTTTAATACTGGCCATGGCTACGGCGATAGGTTTTTCGTGGACTTACTGTATTTCCGGCGTCTGGAGTTTTTTGATCCCGGGCAGTGGTTTTATGCACAATGCGATCGTTTGCATCATCGTTGTGGCTGCATTTGGATTTTACCTGGCAAGGATATTCCCCCTAGTAGTCGTCGGCTTATCGATGGCTTTGGTCGAAGCCGAAACAAAAATAACTTCCTTATTCCAGGAAGCTTTTTTTTGGAAAAAGTGGCGGGTGATCATTTAATCGGATTGCTCCAAAATCGATTGGATTAAATCGCCGTCGTCTTCGATCTTCAGCTTCAGAAAAGCGTTTTTTGAAACCCATTTAAATTCGGCGTGCTCCGCGCTCAATTTCAGATCGTTTTCGTTGGTTGCTTCACGGGCGTGGTTTCGGGAAACAACGTTTGGAAAATATGTAATTGATTTTAATTTATAAAAAGACCTTGTTGACTTTACGGCTAAACAAGCTAGAATTTTGTCAGTAAATTCACAAGGGGGAAAATAGAATGCCTGTAGGTATATGCGCTACTTGCCATAAAAAGAGGCCGGTTATTAAGATAATAAATTCGGCGGAGAGCCTGGCCATTTTTTCGTGTTATCGGGAAGATTGTATTTTGGAGGCTCGGAAAACAGTTTTGTTCCCTCCAAAAACCACGAAAGAAAAAAAGCAATTGAATATAGTTGAATTTTTGGTTTGCGATACCTGTTGCCACATAGGAACTGGCGTTGTGGCCAAAGCCGGAGAGGGCGCGCCTTGTTCAAATTGCGACCATAACCCGAATAAAGTTAAAACCGCGAGACTGCCAGAATTGTTTTTCTAGCGCACCGCGGTTTTTTTGTTTGGCGGTTATCCTTTGTATTTTTTTATCGAAAGAGAGTTGAGGACCACACTGATGGAAGAAATTGACATTGCGCCGGCCGCCCACATCGGGTTCAAAAGCCAGCCGGTAAAGGGGTAGAGGATCCCGGCGGCAATCGGTACGCCCAAAGCGTTGTAGAAGAAAGCCCAAAATAGGTTTTGCTTTATTTTTTTCAGGGTAAAGGCGCTTAACTTTATCGCTTCCACCACGTCGTTCAGGTTATCTTTGATCAAAACCATATCGCCGGTTTCGATTGCTATATCGGTTCCCGAACCCAGGGCGATTCCAAGATCCGATTGGGCCAGGGCGGGCGCGTCATTGATCCCGTCGCCGACCATGGCAACAATGTGGCCTTCTTTCTGCAGTTTTTTTATCTTGCTTGCTTTTTCCTGCGGTAAAACTTCGGCAAAAACATTTTCGATGCCGGCGTTTTTGGCTATTGCTTTTGCCGCCTTTTCGTTGTCGCCCGAGATCATGATCACGGTTTTCCCCATTTTTTGCAGAGCCGAAACCGCGTCTTTGGAATTTTTTTTGAGAACATCGGCAACCGCGATCAGGCCGGCGGCTTTGCCGTCATAAGCCAAAATCATAACGGTTTTTCCCTGGTTTTCAAGATCGGATAGGCTTTTGTTGAAATTGGCAATATCGATTTTGTTATCCGCCATCAGAATTTTTGATCCAAACAATAATGGTTTGGCGCGGAAAGTTGCCGATATTCCTTTGCCGGGAATCGCAATAAAATCCCGGACTTTGGGAATTTCCAATTTTTTATGTTTTGCTTGGGATACGATAGCCGAGGCTAAAGGGTGCTCGGAATTCATTTCAAGGGCGGCGGCCAATTTCAGGATTTTATCGGTATTTTTTCCATCGATGATGTCGCACACCTTTGGTTCGCCGACGGTCAAGGTTCCGGTTTTGTCGAAAACTACGGTATCCACGATGCTTGCGATCTCAAGGGCTTTGCCGTTCTTAACCAGGATGCCGCGTTTGGCGGCCAGACCCGAACCGACCATGACGGCTGTCGGCGTTGCCAGCCCTAAAGAGCAGGGGCAGGCGATGATCAAAACCGAAATAAAAACCGTGAGCGCGAAAGTGAAGGGTTCTCCGAGAATTAGCCAGACCACAAAAGCCAGGGTCGCGATGGATAAGATAGCCGGTACGAAGTAATAAGCGGCTTTATCGGCTATGAGCTGGATTGGCGCTTTTGATCCCATTGCTTCTTCAACGATCTTGATGATTTGAGCTAGAACGGTATTTTTGCCTACTTTCGTTGCCCTGACGGTCAAGGCGCCTACTTTGTTGGTTGTTGATCCGATGACCATGTCCCCGGGTTTTTTGACCACCGGCATACTTTCTCCGGTAATCGCTTTTTCGTCAACCGAAGAAATTCCTTCAACAACGATGCCGTCGATCGGGAACATTTGGCCCGGACGGATGAAAACCAGGTCGCCGGTCTTGACGTCCGAGATCGGGATCGTTTTTTGCCGGCCTTCAACGATCAAGGTCGCATTTTTCGGCTGCAAGCCGATAAGTTTTTTTATGGCATCGCTTGTTTTTCCTTTTGCCTTGGTTTCCAGGTATTTGCCTAAAGTTATAAAGATCAAGATCATTACGGCACTTTCAAAATAAAGATGGTCGGCGGAATATCCGGGTGAAAACCAAACCAAAAGGGAAATGACCAAGCTGTAAAAATACGCGGCGACGGTGCCGATTTCGATCAAAGAGTCCATGTTTGGATTTCTGTTGACCAGCCCGCGCAGCCCGGAAACATAAAGAGGGGCGTTCAAAGCCATTATAATCGTGGAGATGGTGAGCTGGATGAGCGCCGTCATTTTCATTCCAAGCTCCGGTAAGGGAAGGCCAAAAAGTGGGGCCGTTGCCAGGTAAACGACGGGTAGCCCGAACAGAAGGGAGAGAATGAATCGATTTTTCAACTTTTGGCCTTCGGATGTTTCTTTGCTTTCCGTAAAGATGTCTTTATTTTCGGTTCCTGCATTAGCGCGGAAGCCGGATCTTTTCACGGCTTCAACGATCTTTTCGGCGTCGGACGTTTTTTCGTCAAATTCGACGTAAAGCGTTTCACTGGCGAAGTTGACGTTAGCCGATACTACTCCCGGCAATTTTTTTATCGCGCTCTCTACGGTATTGGCGCAGGAAGCGCAGTGCATCCCGACGAGCTTAAAGTTTTTTTTAACCATGTTATTGATTTTTTTCCGTAGCTTTGTAGGTTTTAAATATTTCCAGAGATAAAATATCCTGTTTTGTATTTTTAGTTTTGTCGTAGGCTATCTTGAATATATTGGGGCTTTGGTAATTAACGTCCCGGACGTTTTCCAATTTTTTTAATTCCGCGATGATCAATGGGGCGTGGCCGGAGCAGGGGATATCGACGGCGATTGTCATTTGGGCGCTGTCTGGTTCCTGGCGGACGCTTTCCGCATTATTGTACGCGCTGCTTACGGCGTACGGAAAAACAACGTAAATGAACAGCAAGCTTATGGCGATCGTTGTGCCATAAAGCATGGATAAATATTTCCAGCTGTTTCTTATTCCTTGAAAAGACGCTTTTTTGTTCCGGTATAAATAAATCGTAGCCGATATCGTCGCGAACAAAAAAGACAGCGCGATCAAGGCCGGGAAAAACCAGCGGATAACCAGGAATTTTTCAAAAAAAGCGGCACCCGCGGTCGCGCCAATGACGGATAAAACGATGAATAATAGGCAAAACGTATGGGGAAGGATCCCGTAAACGACGCCCCAGAAAAATCCCTTCCGGCTTTCCGGCTTGTTAACCGGCCGGCAACAGGGCGGCAAGGAATTTTGATCTTTGGCTATAATGTTTTTTTCGACATTTTCTTCCATAAATTTTTTATTATTTTTTTAATCTTGGCAGGAGCGGGTCACCACCGGTTCATTTATTATTTGTTGGCGATTTTGGTTACTTTAAGGATTTCATCGATCATTGTTTGCTTCTTTTTTTCGTTGGTCGATTCCATGGCCGTTTTAAAACAGGTGGTCAGATGGTTGGCCATCATCATCTGATGGGCGGATTTGAGCAGGCCGATGACGGCGAGGTTTTGCTGCATGATGTCGACGCAGTAGGCGTCTTTTTCTACCATCGAAATCACTTTGGCCAAATGGCTCTGGGCTTTTTTGAAATTGAGTAAGGCGGAGGTTTTATAGTTTGTGGTCATAAGTGTATACCTACACCTTAGGTACAGGTTAATAAGTAATTATAATCCCTAACGTTTCCAGTGTCAAGTTTTGGTTGATGAGAGAAAATATTTTTCCGGTTACCATTTACATAGCTAAATAAATATATTAAAATAATTTCACTTAAATATGATCGGAGGAATATCGGTTGAGAAAAGATTGGGATGAAACGTACGGATTGGTTGGATATTTGGGCGGCATATTTTTCGCCGTTTCCTTTATCTCCTGGTATTTTATGAACGGAACGGCTTCGAAATTGACTGTGATTTGCCCCGTGAATCTGGTTAATGGAGTTGGAATTGCGATTGGGTTATTAATATTCGTTGCCATAAGCTATAGCGGACACATTCTTTGCCTAAAAGAGAGACAGAGAGTTCCGGCCATAAAAAAAGGCGTCTCATGACGTCTTTATTTTTTGTTTAAAAACTTGTTTGGCGTAGAAATTCAAGTGTTTGCGGCGTTAAATGGGGGTAGGGAATCCAGTATTATCCGGGCAAAGTCCTCGTACGAATTTTTTGAGCCGTTTTTTATCGCGGTTTGCGCGTATCCTTGGGCTCGCGGCGCTAGTTCTGTGAGTAGGCATGTCAGTCTGCCGAACGGAACGGGATTAATTCCAAGGGTGTCGCGCAGCTCAGCATCGAAACCACATAAGGAATTAACGAGACTGCCGGTCAGTATCCAAGCGGCAAACAGCGCGTTGTATTCCAGAAAGTCTCCGAAATAAAAATAGTTATTCCTAAAATATTCGAAATAAGATTTAAGCCATTCTTTATCCGAGAGGTTGATTTCTTTTTGTCCGCTGGCCCATTTTTCCAGCACGTCCAGGAGTTTTAAAAGATCGGTTTGCCTTTCTCTGGCGCAGATTATTCCGACCGGTTTTCTCACCAGACCGCAGCTTAATATGATGAGCTTTGATCTGGCGTCGCTTCCCTTTGCTTCGCCAGCCTGTTTGGCGCATGACAATATCGTTATGCGGGCGAGTGTTCGATCGTCCCATTTCTTTGGCGATCCCTGAGATTTGGTCACAATTTCACCTTCCTATTCTTTTGCCTGAATTTTAGGCGAATCCGTTGTTTTGTCAATGAGTAAATTCCAAAAAACCGGGCTTGACCCGGTTTTTTACAAGAAACCAAAATACGGTTACTCGATGCAGCAATTGAGGGCTTTTTTGACTACGGAGCCGAGGCGGGCGAATAATCCTTTGGGTTCGGGATCCGTGTCGTGCTTGTTAATCGCGTCGGCAGAGATTTTTTTAATATCTTCCGTTTTTACCAGTTTCATATTCAGGCCCCAGAACAGGGAATAGAGATTATAGGCTTTGTTGAAAAGGTCGTAGGCGGTTTCCTTGTTGCCCATGTTGAGTTGTTTCGTTCCGACTTCCATCAGGCGCATCGAGGCGGCAAGCAGGTGTTTTGAAATGCACCAGACTTCGCCTTCGTATTCTTTGATGATTTTTTTCAAAAGCTCTTTGCGTATTTCTCGGACTTCCTGGATGAAATCATAATATTCGGTTTTTCCGGTTTTGGCGCCCGTGAAAAAAAAGTGTTCTTCGATCGAAACAAGATTCATTATGGCCAGGGAAAGGTCCTGGTCGCTGGACAGGTCCATTTTGTCTTTCTTTTTCATCTCGTCGACTTTAGCCACGAATTCCTCAAGGTTTTTTATCGGATTGTTGGCTTGGTCCATATTGTTTTGTTTTAATAGACTTACTGCTCAAATATTTCCGTAGCGAAAGTTCCAGATTTCGAGCGAGTCGAATGAAGAACGAGGAGGCATACTTAAGCTAAGTATGTCGACGAGCGATGAATTTAGCGTAGCCGGAATATGAAAATTGCAGTAGGAAATATTTAAGTAGTAGGTCTAATATTAAATTAAAGTCGCGGTCGGGCTTTTTGTTCACTTCGTCAATAAATAAAATAATAATGACAGGATAATCAGCGGAATTATCGGCATAACGACTTTTTCGTAGGGGAAATGGGCGTGTCCGTTATTTTTTTCTTTGAGGTATTCATATAAGATCGCGCCGAAATAAAAACCGCTTGCGCCCGCGGCGATTCCCAGGATCAACTTGTCGCCCGCGCAGGAACAAAGGAAAGCGTAAGGATGCGCGATGATCTTGGCATAGTAAAGCGGAACGATCACGGCTAGGAAATAACCAATAATTACAAGCGTGTTTCGGAAAGGGAAGCGCTTATTCTTTTTATTAAGCCAATCGATTGTCCAGAGGATGAATGAAACGATCAAGCCGCCTATCCAGACGCCAGAAATGGAATCGTTTATGCCCAGCCATCTAGAAAGGCCAAGTCCCGCGCCGACCGCCACGGTGCAGACGGGACAGACGGCAGACGCCGGCAACGCAAAAAAAAGGGAAGAAAATAAAACGCCAATGAATGCCAATCGTTCTTTATTCATATTTAAGTGGATTATTCTTTACTCGCCGCATCGAGTTTTTTTTGGAAAAACTCCATCACTTGATCTTCTCCGATGAGGCATTTTCCGTTTTCTCCATCCCAAAGGAAGGGAACTCCGATGTTGGCCGAGTTCATTTGGCAGGCTTTTACTTTTTCCATCATTAATCCGCGGTTTGCGCTGTCGTTCCATACTTCCTTTGTTTCGAAGCTGATTTTTTGGGAAGCGTTTTTTTCTTCCAAAAAGGCTTCAACTTTAAGGCAATGGGGGCAGCCGTCTCCGTAAAACAGGATTATCTTTCCGTCGACAATGGATGGGCTATCGACTGGGCCGGGCTCTTGCGTGGCAGGATCCGTCTGAATGTTTTGATTTTTTTCAAACACCAAAACAGCGGCGGTCGCGATCGATATGAATATGAATAAGAATGCGGCTATGATTATTTTTTTGTTCATGATTTTCTCTTAACCTTTTTTTACCGTTAATTAGGCATAAATGCAAATCGGTTTTTGAACTGGTTTGCGATTGCCAGCCGGATGATTTTCAGTTATCTTAAAGTATAACAGAAAAAATGTCCAAATCGACGGAAAAAATCGGGTTTTTTACATTATTATCGTTTTTTTTATTTATTTTTTCTTTTGCCGTCTGCGGCGATGCGTATGCCCATCAACCGGTGATCGCGGGGACGAATACCGCGATAAACGTTAAGGATCCCGAGATATCGAAAGCTTATTATGGGGTACTCGCGGGCCAACCCGCAATTTATACCATTAAATCGGTTAAACCATTCGAGCTTTACGTTAATTTGCTGGTGTCCAATGTTAGCAACGCCAAAACCGATTTTTCGCTTGAGATCGAAAAAGACGGAGTATCGATCCAAAGGTTATACGGACCCGACTTTTTCTGGATGGATTTCTACGAGCCGTTTGGCGACGACTACTATTTAAAGGGTCCGGAATTTGAATCCCAAGCGCAACCGGGATCGTATACCATTAAGGTTTACAGTCAAAGCAATACCGGAAAATACGCGTTAGCGGTGGGGAAAACCGAAAAATTCGGATTATTGGAAACCGTCGCCGCTTTGCGCGCGATGCCGGCCGTTAAAAAAGATTTTTTCGGCAAATCGCCCTGGACGGCTTACAACAACTACACGGGGCTGGCGTTTTTTATTTTTCTGGTAATGTCGGGATTGTTAATTTATTTCATAGCCGCATTTTTTAAAAGGAGGCAGGTTAGGATCGAGCTCGACAGAGAGTATAAAAAAGCGGATGCGGCCAGCAAAAATGATGCCGGTTAAACGGTAGCGGCCGCAAACAAAAGAATCGATGAATACGAAATTTACCGGCAAACAAGGGGAAAAAATCGCGGCTGGTTATTTAGGGAGAGAGGGATATAAGATACTGGACAGGAATTTTTTCTTCAGAGGGGCGAACGGACCGAAGATCGCCGAGGTTGATATCATCGCCAGGCAAAAAGATTGTATTGTGTTTGTTGAAGTCAAAACATCGAACAAAAAATCGAGCCAGCCGTTTTTGGCCCAAGACAAGGTTAATTCGGAAAAAGAAAGGAAGATCGCGATGGCGGCCGAGATCTGGCTGATAAAACATAAAATACCCTTGGACTCTAAATGGCGGATCGATGTCATCGCGGTTGAGTTGCTCAAAGACGACCGCCCAAAGATAATCCGTTGGATTTTTGGTCCAAAACTTAAGATATCCCATTTTAAGAACATAGCGGTCGGTCATTGAGAGGCACGAGTTTTCCGATTGATGGTAGTGGTGGTTGGAAAAGGACGTTATTATGGAGGCGGAGCGCTATAAAGGGTCTCGGTTGAATTTTTGCAATAAGTCCGGGGGAAAATAGCGGTTTAATGCCGACAAAAAGGTGATCGGCCAACATATCAAAAAGCGCAACCTATGGATTGACTTTTTAATAAAACCGTGCTTAAATACTTAAAGTTCATTATTGGAGGCTAAAAATGGCAATAAAAGTTGGAGACGTATATATCTTAAGGGAAAGGATAGACCGGGTAGTCGGATACGGACCGGACAAAGTAGCTTATAGCGATTATTATCCGATCCCGAAGGGAGCAAAAGTAATCATCTTGGAAATAGAAGGAAATAAAGCGACGGTTATTTTCAACAAAAGAACCGAAATCAAAGTAAAAAACTGGATCGAAGATAAAGGAATCCAGGAAATAGAAACAGACGCCCTTTATAACGCGACCGATGTTTACAACGGCACGAGCAGTACGACCATCGTTTTATTGATCAGAATGTTGAGTCTCGTTTTTAAAGTGGTATCAAATTGCCGATAAGCGCTTACCAAAAATCCATAGGCTCTCCTATGGATTTACTTTTTGCGGCTTACGTGGTTAAATGCAAAAAGAACATTTATAGG
>CAINCQ010000037.1 GCA_903847095.1 uncultured bacterium | reverse complement strand
TCCCGCAGCGTCCCGGACGCTGCGAGATTGGAGGGGATTGGCGCTGATGGCGGCAGGATGGGCGGGCTTTTTTTTTGGGAAAATTCTGTTAAACTTAATATATAATTTTCAGTGGTTTTTCCAAGGCAAGGACTGGAATTTGGCTAAGTTAAAGCCAGAGACGAAATTATGGATCAGGTGATTATAAAAAAAGCGATCATATCGGTTTTGGCCGTGGTCGGCTGTATTTTGGCGTTCGGTCTGTTTCCGATCGCGGTTTTTGCCGATATTGTCGGGGATAACCAGAATTTCACTATCGATAAAACATACGATAGCAAGGGAAGGACCAAAACAGCGTCCCGATTGGTGGTATCGACCGACAAGCTTTATTTTTATGTTGACGATTTATGGTGGTCCACTTTGAGCGAAAAAGACCAGGGAAATTATAATAAAGCGTTCGAGGATCTGGGCGTGGAATTTTCCGATAATATTTATCCCAAGCTTACCGATATCTACGGCAGTGATTTTAATTCCAATATCAATAAAGACGGGAAGATCACGATACTGGTCCATCCGATGATCAAGGAAGCCGGCGGGTATTTCAGCGCGGCCGATGGTTATTCAAAACTGGAGGTACCCACTTCCAACGAGCGGGAAATGGTCTATTTGAATGCCCGGCGAATGCTTTCCGTGAACACAAAGATCTATTTGGCTCATGAATTCACTCATCTGATCGATTTTAACCAAAAGGATGTTATCCGCTCCGTTTCCGAAGATGACTGGTTAAACGAGGCTCGTGCCGATTTCAGTTCGACCTTGCTCGGTTACGATGAATCCTATCACGGTAGTAATTTGGAAGAGCGGGTGAAAGTTTTTCTCGCGGATCCCCAGGATTCGGTTACCGAATGGCTTAACGAAGAGCCCGATTACGCTTCGGCCAGTCTTTTTGTTCATTATCTGGTGGAGCAGTACGGGGTTAATATCATTTCAGAGACTATGTCTTCGAACGAAACGGGAATCGGATCGATCAATTCCTTTTTGAAGAAAAATGGCCAGCCCGAGGATTTTAACCAGATCTTCTCCAACTGGCTGATGGCCGTATCGATCAACGATTGTTCTTACGGGCCCGAGTTTTGCTACAAAAACGAAAATTTGAAAAAGCTGAAAGTGCCGCCAAAGATCAATTACCTTCCAACATCCGGGGAAGCGACTCTTTCGGTGCTTTACAATTCCACTTATTACGCGGGCAATTGGCAGAAGATTGTCGGGGGGAAGGGCAATTTAAAGCTTGATGTTTTCGGCGGAAAAAACGAGCAATTCTCGATCCGTTATTTTTTGTGCGACATCCGTGGGACTTGTTCGATAAAAACCTTTCCGCTCAACAGCGAAAACCAAGGAAGCATTTCTCTGGCTAACTTCGACACCAACTATTCTTCCTTGACCCTTGTTCAATTCGTCAAAGGGAAAGTAAGTGGATTCGATGGGATCCAGCCGATAATTTCTTATTCGTTCACGATTTCTTTAACCCAGGATAAAAAAGAAGAGCTTGGACCCCCAAGTTCGGACGCGGAGATCGCGAATTTGCTGGCCCGGATCGGTTCTTTGAAAAAGGAGATCGCGCGCATCCAGACTATCTTGGCTTCCCAAAACCAGGCCGTTAAGACAACTTGTTCATCGATAACCGCGGACTTGGCTTTGGGCGCGAGCGGCCCGGAAGTAAAATGCCTCCAGGAATTTCTTAAAGCCCAGGGTCCTTCAATCTACCCGGAAGCCATTGTGTCCGGCAATTTCCTCTCTTTAACCCAAAGCGCCGTCATCCGCTTCCAAGAAAAATACGCCTCCGAGGTTTTGAATCCCTTGGGCTTAAAATCCGGCACGGGTTATGTTGGTTCGGCTACGCGCCAGGTTATCAATCGTTTACTGGTTGGATAGAAAAGCCGGCGAACGACTTGATAAATCTGGAAAACACCTTAGTATAATTAACTATTACGCGCGACCCTGGGTAAAACAGGGTTAATCACATGAATCTTTACGATCTGATCAAAGAGAAAAAAGCTAAAGTTGCCATTATCGGAATGGGCTATGTTGGATTGCCTCACGCCTTAGAGATCGCGAGGGTTGGAATGCAGGTTTATGGCATCGATATCCAAGAAAAAAGGGTAAACCAGTTGAATGCGGGGAAGTCTTACATCCAGGATGTTAAAGACAGCGAACTTCAAGGAATTATTGATGCCAAAAAGTTTGAAGCGTTCACGGATTTTTCCAAGCTGGACCAAGCCGATGTTATTATTATTTGCGTGCCAACCCCCCTGGATAAGTACAAGATCCCCGACATATCCTATATCGTGAATTCCGTTAAGGAAATCAAAAAACATTTGCGGCCGGGCCAGCTGATCATTCTGGAAAGCACGACTTATCCGGGTACGACCGATGAGGTGATCTTGCCGATGCTCGAAGAATCCGGCTTAAAGTGCGGTCAGGATTTTTACCTGGCTTTCGCGCCGGAGCGCATCGATCCGGGGAACACGATACCCTTTAACGAAGTGCCCAAAGTGGTGGGCGGGATTACGCCGGAATGTACCAAGATCACCGGTTTGTTTTACGGCCAATTCTTAAAACACGTCCATCCGGTATCTTCCGCGCGCGCGGCCGAAATGACCAAGATCCTGGAAAACACCTACCGCCTGATCAATATTTCGGCGATCAACGAACTGGCGATGCTGGCCGGAAAAATGAACATCGACATCTGGGAAGTGATCGAAGCGGCTAAAACCAAGCCCTACGGCTTTCAAGCGTTCTATCCATCGCCCAAAGTAGGTGGTCATTGCATTCCGCTTGATCCGTTTTATCTTTCTTGGAAAGCGAAAGAATATAATTTTTGGGCCCATTTTATTGAGCTGGCCGGGGAGATCAACGAACAGATGCCCCATTATGTCGTTACCTCCACGATTACGGCTTTAAACCGCCAAGGAAAGGCGATTAAGGGGTCGAAAATCCTGGTTTGGGGAGTAGCTTACAAAAAAGACATCAACGATCCCCGCGAAGGCGCGGCTTACGACGTTGTCCCTAATTTAATGAGAAAGGGTGCCGAAGTTGATTATTTCGATCATCTGATACCGGAATTGCGGATTGCGGCGGGTAATTTCATGCTGGAAAATAAAGAGCCGATTTTAATGAAATCAATCGAAAACGGACTTGAAGCGGTAAAAAATTACGATGCGGTAATTATTTTGTGCGATCATTCCGGATTCGACTACGAGACACTGGCCCAAAATGCCAAAGTGGTGATCGATACGCGCAACGCGATCAAATCTCGCGAGTTTGAGAATGTATACCGCTTTTAAGAACAAGCTAACTAAGTTAATCAAGTTAGTAAGCTTACTAAGTAAAAATACTAATTAAGCAAGTTTACTCAACTTAGCAGATTTGATTAATTAGGTGTGTTGTTTGGAATTTAATTTACTTAGTTAGCTTGATTAACTTAGTAAGCTTAGTTAGCTATTACTATGAAATTTGCCATCATCGGAACAGGATTCATTTTCCGCAAACATCTGCAGGCCATCCTGGAAACCGGAGGCACGATTGTTGATGTGTGCGATATTACCCACGGGCGGGGAGAAGAATGGAAAAAGATCGTCAAAAACCCGGAAACGGACTGTGTTGTGATCTTGGCGCCGAACTATCTCCATTATCCGATCGCCATAGCGGCAGTCGACGCCGGAAAGTTGGTGTTGGTCGAAAAACCGCTGGCTTTGAAGTCCGAACACGTGGAGACTCTGGCCAAAAGGAAAGATATTTTCGTGGTTCAGCAGTTGCGTTATCATCCCGAAGTCAAAAGATTAGAGGTAAAAATCGATAAAGCCAAACACTACGATATAAAAATGGACATTTCGGTTTATCGGGATGACCATTATTTCAAGGGTTGGAAGGGCGATCGGGAATTATCGGGCGGGCCGCTGTTCACCTTGGGAGTTCATTACTTTGAGCTGTTGTTGTATTTGTTTGGTCCGGCTTTGGAGGTAAAAATGGACCAATTTGACGGAAAAACCGGCGTCGGCACGATCAAAGGTGCCAATTATGACTGTTCGTGGCGCGTGTCGGTAGGAGCGGCGATCAACGATCCGTGGAAACGGGAATTCATCATCGACGGCAAAGCGATCAATCTTTCTTCAAAAGAAAATCTGGCCGAAGAGAATTTGCATCAATTTGTGTATCGCGATCTGGAAAAGAAGCAAGGGGTTATTCCTCAAGATGTTTTGCCGGTAATTCAGCTTATAGAAAAATTATATGGATCCTATCATTCATAAAACCGCCGAAGTTTCGCCCGAGGCTAAAATTGGTCAAGGAACAAAAATTTGGCACAACAGCCAAGTTTTGGCAGGCGCGGTTATCGGGGAAGATTGTACAATTGGCCATAATTGTTTTATTGGGTCGAAAGCGGTTCTTGGTAATGGTGTCAAATTAGAATCAAATATCGATGTTTGGGATTTGGTAGTATTAGGAGACTATGTTTTTGTTGGGCCGTCGGTTACATTTACTAACGATTTGATACCAAGGGCGAAGTATCCTAAATCTGAATTTCCAAAATACGGAAAATGGCTTCCGACCTGCGTGCAAGAAGGGGCTTCGCTGGGAGTGAATGCCACGATTATTTGCGGAAATAAAATAGGCAAATGGGCTATGGTGGGAGGCGGTTCGGTAGTGACTAAAGATATTCCTGACTACGCGTTGTTTGTGGGTGTTCCGGCAAAGTTTATCGGTTGGGTTTGCGAGTGTGGCAATAGACTTTCATTTAAGGAAAACAAAGCTGTGTGTGGCGTGTGTTCCCGATCTTTTCGCCAAGAAAAAGAATTCGTCGTGCCGATATAATTTGTGCGGTTTTATTAAAATATTGAAAAATAATGGAAAAAAATACCCAAAAACAAATGATTTCCGAAGATGCTAAAATCGGAAAGGGCTACGTTTTTGGTAATAATGTTGTTATAGAAGATGGTGTTAATATCGGGGATAACGCCTATTTTGGTCATAACGTCATAGTTCACAAGAACGTTAATATCGGAAATAACGCTTATATCGATGATGGAGCTGTTTTGGGAAGAAAACCGAAAACCGGATTTTCAATGCGCATGAAGGTGGCACAGGATTTTAGTCCCCTTACCATAGGCAACGACTGCGTGATTGGCGTTCAAGCAATCATATACGAAGGAACTACTATTGGCGATAAGGGGATGGTGGGGGATTTAGCGTCGATTAGGGAGAACAATGTAATTGGAGAACGGGTTGTGATTGGAAGGCTGGTTATGATAGAACCCGATACCAAGATTGGCAACGGATCGCGGATCCAGACCGGATCGCATATTACCGCAAACGCGATTATTGAGGAAAATGTATTTTTCGGCGATGAAGTGAGTACGGCCAATGATAATAGTATGGGGCGAGGCATGTCGGAATGTAAGGGCCCGACCATTAAACGGGGTGCGCGCATCGGTTCGAACGCTACCCTTTTGCCGGGCGTGGTGATAGGGGAGAACGCGGTTGTAGCGGCCGGATCGGTTGTTACTCGTGATGTGCCAGACAGGAAGATTGTCATGGGTGTTCCGGCTCGTGTCGTTCGTGACGTGAGCGAACAAGAAATAATTTAATATGCATTTTTTTAATTTGCAAGCCCAATACCATAATTTAAAGATTGAGATAGATGAAGCGGTAAGCCGGGTTTTAGAGAACGGAGTTTTTATCGGTGGCGAAGAAGTCGAAAATTTTGAAAAGTCTATGGTGGATTATCTGGGTGTTAAGCATGCCATCAGTTTGAACTCCGGGACCGATGCGCTGTTTCTTTCCTTGAAAGCCTTGGGGATTAAGGAAGGCGACGAGGTTATTACGGCACCCTTTACATTTATTGCTACCGCTGAAGCCATCGCTGCTTGTGGCGCGAAACCAATTTTCGTTGACATCGATTCCAAAACCTTTAACCTTGACCCCGCTGATTTGCTTATTAAGCTTGATTCACTTAGTAAGCTTGGTAAGCTTAGCAAGTTGAAAGCCGTCATTCCCGTCCACCTGTTTGGCCAAATGGCCGATATGGCCGCGATCATGGAAGTGGCGAAAAAGTTTGATTTAAAGGTTGTTGAAGATTGCGCCCAATCGCTGGGAGCGGAGCAGCGTGTAAGCTGGGAACAGCAAGAAGAGCAAGTAAGCGAGAAAGCGAGAAAGCGGGAACAGCAAGAAGGCGAGAAGAGCGAAAACAGGGGGAAGAGTAAAAATGAGAGAAAGAAAAGTTATTTGGAGACATGTGCGACCGTTGAAACTTCGGTTAAAGCAGGGACGATAGGCGATACTGGATGTTTTTCGTTTTTTCCGACCAAGAATCTAGGTGCTTACGGAGATGGAGGAATGGTTGCGACCAATGATGACGGGATATATGAAAAAATAAGATTGCTGAAATCGCATGGTTCTTCGTCCCAGGACAAATACCGTCATTTATCTTTGGGCGTCAACTCGCGCTTGGATTCGATCCAAGCTGCTATTTTGAACGTGAAGATAAAACATTTGAACGAGTGGAACAAGAAGAGAACCGATATCGCCGAATATTACAATGAAGGATTAAAAGATATTGATGGCCTTATTGCGCCCGCGGTGAACTTCGGTAATACTCATGTTTATCATCAATATACGATCAGGGTGGCTCGGCGTGAGCAGCTGCAAAAATTTTTGAAGGAAAAGGGTGTTCCAACCATGGTTTATTATCCCATACCACTGCATTTACAGCCGGCTTTCGAATATTTAAAATACAAGGTTGGGGATTTTTCGGAAGCGGAATGTGCCGCCAAAAAAGTGTTGAGTTTGCCGATGTATCCGGAGCTAGATAAAAAAGAACAGGAATCGGTTGTTAAAGCGATCAAAGATTTTTATGGAAACCAAGCCTAAAAAACCTAGCCAACTTAACCCTCTTAAACTGCTTGTCCTTGTTGGCGCTCGGCCCAATTTTATCAAGGTTGCGCCGTTATTTTGGGAATTAAGGAATCATCCCGAAATCAAGCCGGTTCTGGTCCATACCGGTCAGCATTATGATTTTGAAATGTCACAAGCTTTTTTTCAGGATTTGGATATTCCGAAACCAGAATATAATCTGGGAATCGGATCAGGTTCGCATAGCACTCAGACCGGCCTTACAATGATCGAATTTGAAAAGATCGTTACGAAAGAAGTTCCCGATATTGTTATTGTTGTCGGGGACGTTAATTCCACGCTGGCCGGGGCGTTGGTGGCAAAAAAATTACATGTTCCCGTAGCGCACATTGAGGCAGGTTTGCGAAGCTACGATATGAACATGCCTGAAGAGGTGAATCGCGTCTTAACCGATCACATCTCGGATTATTTGTTTTGTCCGACCAAAACAGCGGTATCGAATCTGAAAAAAGAGGGGATTGTTAAAAATGTTTTCAATGTCGGAGACACAATGTACGATATTTTGAAAATAAAGGAAAAAAATCTTAAAACGGAAATTTTGGATAAGTTAGGCGTAAAACCAAAAGAATACCTGCTTTTGACTATTCACCGGGCTTCCAATACCGATGATCTGGAAAATTTAAAAAAGATTATCGAAGCGATTCTAAAAATAAAGGAAAAAGTAATTTTTCCTGTCCATCCGAGGACTAAGACTCAGCTAATTAAGATAATTAAGTCTTTTAAGCCCTTTAAGCAACTCAACAAATCCGATTTACTTAACAAACCTAATCAGCTTAATATGCTTAATGGACCGACTAATATGCTTTTTATTAAGCCGGTCGGCTATATGGACATGCTTGCGCTTGAGAAAAACGCCAAAAAAATCTTAACTGACAGCGGCGGCGTTCAAAAAGAGGCGTACTGGCTTACGATTCCTTGTTTAACTTTACGGAAAACAACTGAATGGACGGAAACGTTGGTTGAAGGATGGAATGTCCTTGTGGGAACCGACAGCGAAGCGATTACTTTGGCAATTAACCTGGCGTATCCGCGTTCACGTCAAAAAAGTTATTATGGCAATGGCCATGCTGCCAAAAAGATTGTTGGTTTTTTGCTGAATAAACGATTAATTGTCAAGTCAACGAGCCAAAATCTTAGTTGTGTTTTAAAATAACGGCAGAATAAAATGAAATTAAAATTTTCTGGGTTCTATGGCGACGTTATGTTGACTTCGGTTGTCGAAATAGCCGTTTTGTTCGGTTTTTTTATCACATATCGCTTACTAGCGTTTTTTTGGGGTCCAGATGGGGTGGGGGTTTATTCTCTAATACGGCGTGCGATAGGATTGTTTCAGCCGTTCCTTTTTTTAGGGCTCGGAGTTGGATTGTCTAGATACTTGGCTGTGGCCAAAGATGTAGCGCAGAGAAGGGGGTATCTACAGGCGGGGGGATATGCGATATTTATTTTTACGTTATTTTTTGTCGTCGTTGTTAATTTATTTCGAGAAAGCTTTGCTTCGTTTGTTTTTGGATCGCCAAGCTATGAGCGATTGGTAATCTCTTTTTCGATGTTGTTGGTTGGGCTTGTTTTGCACGGGCTGGTTTATTCGTTTTTTAGGGGCGCGCTGAAAGTAAAAAGTTTTAATCTGTTGCAAATTATTAATATGGGGTTGGTACCGATTATCGTGATTTTTGTAGTGCAGGGGAAAAGTATTGAAGTGCTAATTTTTACTACAGGTTTGTGGACTTTTATCGGGGGAACTTTTTTTTCTTTATATTTTATAAAAGATATTATAGCCCCGGTTGTGGGTATAACGAGACATTTTAAGGAATTGATGGCATATAGTTTGCCGCGATTTGCTGGAGATATGGTATTGGCCGGATTATTTTCATTTGGTCCGATTTTGGCAGCTCACGTAATGGCTATTAGGGATGTTGGTTATCTTTCTATCAGCCAAAGTTTGCTTTCCAGCGTTGGGGCGGTTATCGCGCCTTTAGGGCTTGTGCTTCTTCCGAAAGTTAGCAAGCTGATGGCAGAGGGTAGGGAAAATGAAATCAAAAAAAACATAAATTTACTAACAGAAGCAATTATACAATGTTCTGTTTTCTTATGTATTCAGATGATTTTTTTTTCCGACACGATTGTTTTATATTGGCTAGGGCTGGATTTTATCGAAGCCGTTCCGATTATACGAATTACGTTTTTGGCGCTTTTATTCTATTGTTTTTATGTGGCGTTTAGGAGTATATTGGACGCGGTTAAAATTACTCCGATAAACACAATAAACCTTGGCATTGCGTTGGCTGTTTTTGTTGGGTTGAGTTTCTTGGCGATATCACTGAAGGGGTTTTCAATCCTTATTGGAATGAGTGTCGCGTTTTCCTTAGCACTTGTCTGCTTGGGCCTATTGACGTATTATTCGGTAAGAAAGATCTATCCGGAGGGCGTGGATAGGGATGTGGCCGGTCTTAAAACAGCAGTTCTAATAAACGCGCTGATCGCTGGGGCGACTTTTTCTGTAAAATCGTTGATTGGAGGGCATATTTACTTGTTGATTCCATATGAAGCCATTACCGCACTAATTTATTTGGCGATTCTTTATCGTTTGAGGGTAAAATGGGTTACGGAAGCAATTCGTCTTTTTTAGTGAGGGAAATAACATGTTTAGATATCGAACTATTAGAATTAAAAAAAATTCAATCGCTTCGTTTACGGCAACATTGTTTTATTGGATGATGCTCAACGCGGTGTACTATTTTCATATTTCCAGTATCTGGGCGTACCAATCTTTTACCTTGGATCTTAACATTTCTAAATTTATTCAAGCATTTTTACTATTCGTGGTCGTGTTCATCATAATGCCGAAAACGAAAGAAACGGTTGGGGGTATTACTGGATGGCTCTTTTTCCTGCTCGCATATGTTCCCGTGCTGACTTTATTTGCATTAACGAATGGATCCGTTGCGTATATGTATGGGGTAACCGGATGCATTATGTTTATTTTCTTTTTGTTCAATTTTTTTAGCAGGATATCTGTTCGTTTTATTAAAAGAAATCAGGCTTACGTACTATGTAATATATTTTTTTTTACTTTGGCATTGTTGGCGATCTACGTTGTGTATAAAACCGTTGGTTTTTTAATCAACCTTGATTTATCGAAGGTTTACGATATCCGCGCACAATTCGTAAGTTACAATATTCCCTTTGCGAGCCATCTATTCAATTGGCTAGCGATTGTGTTTAACCCTATTTTTTTTGTGATGTTTGCTAAACAGAAAAAAATTGCTTATGTCTTATTTGTTGCTTTGCTCGAGCTTGTTCTTTTTTCGGTCACCGGAAACAGGCTTTACCTCTTTGTATTGCCATTTGTGGTGGGATTGATTGTTGTTGTAAAATCGAAAAATCCACTTATGTGGGTATCTCTATGCCTTTCGGGTATTATAATGTTGGGTATGGTATTATATTCTCTGTCAGGTAATCTGTGGATTTCAAGCTTTTTTACCAACAGAACGGTTCTCTTGCCCGCATTAATATCTTTTGATTATTACGATTTTTTCTCCACTCACGATATAACCTATTTGTCCCAGCACAGTTTGTTTAAGATTTTTGCAAGATATCCCTACGGAGTTCAGCCACAATATCTTATTGGAGCGCAGTATTTTGGCGATCCTGCAAATAGCGCCAACAATGGTCTTTTTGGAGATGCATTTATGAACTTCGGTTTTTTGGGTTTTTTGATTTGGGGAGTAGGTTTCGCAGTTTTTCTAAAATTATTAGATTCGTTTGCTAAAAATAAAGATCGTAATTTGGTTATAGCCGCGGTGGGAATGGTAACGATTGTATTGACAAATGTTCCTTTTCTAACAGCCCTTTTTACCGATGGTTTATTGGTTGGACTTATTTTGGTATATTTACTTCCATCTGATTATGAAAAAAATTTGCATTTTAACCACGAGCCACCTAGCCGATGATACCAGAATATTTCACAAGGAAGCGAAATCCCTTGCCCAAACAGGTTGGCAAGTAGTTTTTATAGTTAGGCACAGGCAAGCGGAGGAGATGCAAGGCATTCGGATCATTCCTTTATCAATGGAAACAGGGCGTTTTTCTCGGTTTTTTATTTTACCGTGGAAAGCATTTTGTGCTGCATTTATGGAAAAAGCGGATGTGTATCATTTTCACGACCCAGAATTGTTGTTTTCCATGGTTGTATTGAAAATAATAACTCGCGCAAAGGTTATTTATGATGTCCACGAGAATGTGCCTGCCGATATTTTGACCAGGCGTTGGATTCCAAGCTTAATAAGACCTGTTGTTTCGCGAATATTCAATTTTTTCGAAAAAACAGCGGCAAGGTATTTTGATTTTATTATTGTGGTAAACGAAACAATTAAAAAAAGTTTTTCCTCGGTTTCTATTAAAAATGTTAAGGTTATTTCTAATTTTCCAATAGTTGATTTTTCAAAAAAGAGAAAAACAGACCCAATTATAAAGAATACCTTAAGAGTAATTTATGTTGGCAGCCTTTCTCGAGAATACGGAATCAAAGAAATGGTTGATGCGATGGAAATTTTAAATCATAATGTGGAGCTTGTGATTGTGGGTTGTTTCGAAGATTTGTTTTTTGAGCGGGAGATTAAAAGCCGTAACGTTAAAAATGTAAAATTCATGGGTAGAGTGCCTTACCACAGAATTGCCGAACTGCTTGAAGATTCCGATATCGGGATCATTTGTTTTCCACCGCTTTCAAATTATATAAATTCTGGTTTCGGGTCAAATAAATTGTTTGAATACATGGGTGCGGGCTTACCGGTCATCGCTACGGATTTTCCCAATTTGCGTGCAATTGTGGAGGGGAATAAATGTGGAATATGCGTGGATTCGACCAATCCTCACGAGATGGCAGAGGCAATCAGCTATTTATTGTCGCATAAAGACATTGCTGATCGTATGGGGGAAAATGGTAAAAAAGCCGTCGATACGATCTATAACTGGAATTTAGAAAGCAAAAAATTGCTAAGGATATATCATAAATTGCTATAATAAAAAATGTGTGGCATTGCAGGAATATTTAATTTTAACGGCAAGAAAGCCGAACAAAAAGATGTGGAGCGGATGGTCGAAACCATCAAGTATCGAGGACCAAACGATAGGGGTTTTTACGCGCAAAAAAATATCGCGCTTGGTCAGTGCCGACTATCGATTCTTGATCTGAGTGGGAACGGACGCCAGCCCTTGGCCAATGAAGATAATTCTTTGTGGATAGTGTTCAATGGCGAGATTTACAATTTTATTGAGTTGAGGAGGGAGCTGAAATCGCTGGGCCATGTTTTTCGTTCCCACACGGATACCGAAGTCATTTTGCACGCATATGAGCAGTGGGGCGAGAAATGCTTGCCAAAATTTAACGGGATGTGGGCTTTCGCGATTTGGGATGAAAAAAAACGGCGATTGTTTTGTTCTCGTGACAGGTTTGGAATAAAACCGTTTTATTTTTGGCACGATGAAAAAATTTTCGCGTTCGCGTCCGAGATTAAAGCGCTACTTGAACTTGACTTGCCAAGGGTTGTAAATCCTGGATTAATGTATGATTTTTTGGCTGATGGAATCCTAGACCATACCGATGAGACATTTTTTAAGGGTATAAAAAAACTTACCCCTGCCTCATGGATTGTTGTCGATGAGCGCGGCGGGTCAAAGAGCGACAACTTTTGGGATTTTGATGTTTCAGATTGCGTGCACGATCCGGCGGTATCTTTCCAATCTTCGGCAGATGATTTAAAGGGTTTATTAACAGACGCGGTGAAAATCCGTCTTCGAAGCGATGTTCCGGTCGGGTCATGTCTTTCCGGAGGTCTTGATTCTTCGTCGATAGTCTGCCTGGTAAGCAGATTGCTTGAACATGAAAATATTTCGAGTGTCGGTGCCATCCAAAAAACTTTTTCCTCTTGTTTTGAGAACCGCCGTTTCGATGAACGTGATTATATCGAAGATGTGATTGGAAAAACAGGCGCAGAAAAAAATTTCATTTTTCCCGACCCGGGTCAGTACCTGAGCGCGCTTGATTCGATAATATGGCATCAAGAGGAGCCGTTCAGCGGCACGGGCATGGCGGCGCAATGGTTTGTGATGGAGGGTGCCAGTAAAAAGGTTAAGATATTGCTTGATGGCCAAGGTAGTGACGAATTGTTGTGCGGATATAGGAAGTTTTACATTTTCTATCTCAGAAAATTAATACAAAATGGCCATTGGACGGCGGCATGCGATGAAGCGTTAAGATTTTTTCTTTCCCCCCAAATATTAAAAACGACGGATTTCAAAAGCGGGCTGAGGTATTTTAAAATAGGTAAAACAATTTTAGGCGCTCGCGAATTGCTGGCACCGGGGTTTTCCGCCGATTTTTCGAACAGAACTGCCGATTTTGGTTATCGCCGCGACCTAGGAAAAAGAATAAAAGAAGACATTACCAAATGGAGCCTTCCCGTTCTATTGCGGTATGAAGATAAAAATTCCATGGCTCATTCACTCGAATCGCGATTGCCCTTTTTGGATTACCGGGTGGTTGAAAAAATTGCTTCTTTTCCCTTGGATGAGAAGATGAAAAATGGTTGGACAAAAGCAGTGTTGCGGGAGGCGATGAAAGGAATTTTACCGGAACCGGTGCGCCTAAGAAAAAGCAAATTGGGATTTTCGACGCCGGAAGACGAGTGGCTAAGAGGAAAACTGTCAACACATATGAAAGAAACAATCGAACAGGCGGTTTTTCTGCCCTCATACGCTGATTCCAAGAAATGGAGAAAAGCATTCGATAATTATTTGAATGGACATGGCACATTAACCGGGGAAATACTTTCCCGCTTCTATATCGCCGAGCTTTGGGGCAGAAAATTCATTTTGCGGTAAGGGAGACAGTTGCGATTTTCAAAAAAATAAGCTTATAATAGCAATAATACGGTAAAATTTTAAGCAAAAAAAGGTTATGAATCAATTTAAAAAAATATTGGTATTAGGGCCTCATGCAGATGATGTCGAGTTTGGTTGTGGCGGTACCATGGCGCGGTTTATTGAAGAGGGAAAAAGTCTGGCATGCGCGGTGTTTAGTGTGGCGGAGGGATCTGTTCGTGAAGGCGAGCCAAAAGATATTCATGAATTGGAGTTAAAAGAGTCAGCCAAAGAATATAATCTGGCGGATAGCAATCTTGCCGTGTTTCATTTTCCCGTTAGAGAGTTCCCTCGTTATCGGCAGGAAATTTTGGAAAAAATGGTTGAATTAAATCACCGGTGGAATCCAGATCTTGTGTATCTTCCCTCTAATTTTGATACGCACCAGGATCACCAAGTTATTGCTCAGGAGGGATTCCGTGCGTTTAAGCAATCAAGTATTTTGGGTTATGAACTACCGTGGAATAATCTTACGTTTTCAACGGAAGCGTTTGTTTCTCTGCAGGCAAGGCATGTGGATAAAAAGATTACAGCTCTTTCTTGCTATCGTTCCCAAACGAATCGGCCTTATATGTCGACGGAATTTATTAAAAGTTTGGCAAAGACGCGGGGAATTCAGATTAGTAGCGAATATGCGGAGTCATTCGAGGTGATACGGTGGATCACACGTTAATATTTTTATGGATAATTTTTCTGAAGATAGCATAATTCTTAACAGTTTTTTTGTCCGGGCGCTACAGGATCATGAAAGTGGGCCAAAGGCGTTGGGGTGGGGTAGCGAGACATCTCAAAAAATCCGATTTCGCATTCTTTGTGAAATCGGTAATTTAAATGGGAAAAACATACTAGATTTTGGGTGCGGCTTCGGCGATTTGTACGGGTTTTTCACAGAAAATGGAAAAAAAAATTTGGGTCGGTATGTCGGCGTTGATATGAATCCGTTTGCAATCGAAAAAGCAAGGCAAAAGTATCAAGGGGTTGAATTTAGAGTAGGTGATTACCTAGCTTTGAAAGAGTTTCCCGAGGGATCATTCGATTATGTTGTCGCGTCAGGCGTTTTTAACATTGAAATACCCCATTGGCAACAATATACTTATGCGTCATTATTAGAAATGTACCGGGTATGCAAGAATGCGGTCGGAATAAATTTTTTGAATGCACAAACCATTCTGCCGAAAAGCGAAGGATCTCATTATACTGATCCGTGCGAATTGTTGAAATTCGCGAATAGTAATTTAAATTTCCGATCCGTTCTACGGCAAGATTATTGGCCGAATGATTTTACTATGTATATTTATAAGTGTCTTGCTGAGCAACAATGAAGGTAGCGATACATCAGCCCAATTTTATTCCGTGGCTTGGTTATTTTTACAAAATGGCCAATGCTGATGTTTTTGTAATTTTGGACGACGCTCAATATGAGAAAAATGGCTTTTTAAATCGGGTCAAGATAAAAACTCCCCAGGGGGGAAAGTGGCTGACCATTCCTACACAATCGCATTTTCCACAGGCCATTAATGTGGCGGAGTTGGCTGACTATCCGAATGAACGGTTAAAGTGTTTAAAAACCATTTATTTTAATTATAAAAAGGCGCCTTATTTTGATTATTTTTTTCCAGAGTTAGAACAAATTATAAATGGGGATTGGAGGTTACTTTCCGATTTGAACATAGCACTGATTCATCTCGTCAAGAAAAAATTGGGGATTAAAACACGTTTAGAAATTGCTTCTAGTAGGTCAGTTAACGGAGAATCAACCGAGCGGTTGTTGAATTTATGTGTCTTGCTTCAGGCTGACACGTACTTATCCGGCAGGGGGGGGAAAAATTATCAAGACGAGTTTCAATTTAAGAGTGTTGGAATCAAGCTGGAATACAGCGACTTTAATCATCCGGTATATCCTCAGCAATGGGGGGTATTTGCGGAAGGTTTGTCTATTATTGATTTGCTTTTTAATTGTGGACCCGAAAGCGGTGTATTTTTCCGGCGTAAATAGGAAAATAGATTTATATGGCAACTATTTGGATAATTAATCATTATGCGATTACACCGGATACACCGGGAGGAACGCGGCACTATGATTTTGGCAAGGAACTTGTACGACGGGGACATCGCGTAGTTATTTTCGCTTCAAGCTTTCCGCATTACGGAGAGAAGAAAGAGACAAGGTTGGAAAATGGTAAATATTATAAAATCGAGCAGCACGAAGGTATTGATTTCGTTTGGGTGCGGACGTTCCCATATCAGGCTAATGATTGGCGTAGGTCATTAAATATGGTTTCTTATTCTTGGCGTGTTTTGTTTCTGGGAGAAGTGTTTTTGCGTAAGGGGGCTCAAACTGCCAAGCCAGATGTGGTCATCGGATCTTCTCCGCATTTGATTGCGGGGCTGTCGGCATATTTTTTTTCCCTTCGGTATAAGGCGAAGTTCTTTATGGAGATACGTGATGTTTGGCCTCAGGTATTTGTCGATATGGGAATTATGAAAAAAGGGAGCATGGTTGTGCGGATTCTTGGGTCGTTGGAGCGATTTTTGTATAAGAAAGCGGACAAAGTTATTTTTTTTACTCCGGAAGTAAAAAAATATCTTATTTCGCTAGGTATTGATGAGAAGAAAACCGCTTTGATTCCCAATGGTGTGGATTTGTCTAGATTTTCCGGGTTGGAAATTAGCAATCGACATAATCAGGAGTTCAAAGTCTTGTTTACTGGAAGCGTGATTGAATCTAATGGCCTCAAGTATTTAATCGAGGCGGCCGAATTGATTCGTAAGCGAGGTTATCACGATATTCATATTTTCGTATACGGGAATGGTGCAGAAAAAGAAAACTTGTTGAAATTGACCGATTCGTTGGCGCTTGATTCTGTTTCGTTTCCAGCTAGCGTCTCGAAAGACATGATACCGCGTGTACTTCTTTCGGCGGATGTCCTTATGGATATTGATTTGAATTTTGCATATTCTAATTTTGGAGGTAGCCCGAACAAAATATATGATTATTTGGCGGCGGGTAAACCAATCGTGTATGCGAGTGATTTTGTAAAAAAAATGCTCGATGGAATAGGCTGCGGTGTGTATGCCATACCGGGAAATCCCGAGTCAATTGCTGCTGCCATTCTGAAGGTGTACAAAATGAGTGCGGCAGAAAGGGGATTGCTTGGGGCAAGGGGTCGAGAATATGCAGAAAAGAATTGTACGATCCCAATCCTCGTTGATCGTTTGGAAGGTTTGATGTAAAAACAAATACATTTGGCCAAAAATCAAATATCGCCTTTGCAATGAAACAGACATATAAGGGAAAAAAATTACAAATATTAATCAAGTGCTATCTCGATATTTTTTTTTCTTTGGTGATGCTTGTTTTTTTGGCGCCATTTTATTTATTAATCTCCCTTTTAATTTTTTTTGTATCACCCGGCCCTGTGATTTTTAAACAGATGAGGCCAGGACTGAACTTGAAAATGTTCTCAATCCTGAAATTTAGAACAATGAAGCAAGGTTCGGAAAAGCTTGGTTTGAATATGGGAGAAAATAATCCGCAGATTATTGGTATTGGTAAATTTTTAAGGCGTTGGCATTTGGACGAAATGCCGCAGCTTATTAATGTCTTGAGGGGAGAGATGAGTTTTGTCGGTCCGCGTCCGCCGCTTTTAAACCAAGTCAATACTGAAAATGAATTAGAAAAGAGAAGATTTTTAATGAAGCCTGGTCTTGCCGGCTGGGCGCAACTAAACGGAGGAAACTGGATTTCCTGGGACGAAAGAGTTAAATATGATGTGTGGTATACGGAAAACTTTTCTCTTTGGCTAGATGCCAAAATTTTGCTGCTTTCGTTTTGGAGAATTATTTTGAGAGGGGAAGGATTGTATAAAAAAAATAATTAAAGTTTAATCCGGAAACCGATTAGCTAATAATACTTTGAATAAATAAGTGAATAAAGATCAATTTAAAAAAATGAGGCAATTTGCAGGCAGACATAAAGCGGTTATTTTTATGGTTTTGGATGTCTTCATTTTTTTTGCATCAGTTTATTTGGCTTTTTTTATCCGCTTCGAGGGGGCGATTCCGAAGCGGTATTTTGAGAGTATTGTAATGCTTTCGGTTATCAATATTCTTATCTGTTTGCCAATATTTTATTGGCAGAAACTTTATTCGTTTACTTGGGCCTATGTTAGCGTCCAGGAATTGGTGCAGCTTTTACGGGCAACCGTCTATTCTTTATTATTGGTGCTTGGTGCGTTATTCCTGTTACGCGATTACCGCTTATTCTCGGGATTTCCCCGGTCTACGATTTTCATTGCTTATTTTTTTATTTTTCTGTTTTGTGGTGGGGCTCGGTTTTCCAAGCGCGCTTATCTTTCGTTTTCGCGGCGGAATTACGCGATGGGAGGGATGTCTCGGACGTTGATCGTGGGAGCCGGGGACGCAGGGGAGCAGTTGTTGCGCAGCATTTTGGCTAAAAAAGGCGCTTATTTGCCGGTTGGTTTTGTTGATGATAATTTGACCAAGCTGGGTAATTTGATCCACGGGGTTAAAGTATTCGGGCCGGTTGAAAATCTGCCCGAGATCGTAAAGGCTCAAGGCGCCGAATCGATCATTATCGCCTTACCTTCGGCAGGCTCAAAATCGATCAAGCGGGCAGTGGAGCTTTCCCGGAAAGCTGGAGTTAAAAATTTAAAGGTGTTGCCTTCCATTACCGAGTTGATCGATGGCCAGATTACCATTGCCAGTGTGCGCGAGGTGGAGGTTGAGGATCTGTTGGAGCGGGAACCGGTTGAGCTTGATACAATTTCGATCGAAGCGTTCGTTAAAGGAAAAAAGATTTTGATTACCGGCGGAGCCGGTTCCATTGGGAGCGAGTTATGCCGCCAGGTGGCTAAATTTTCGCCCAGCCTTTTGCTGATAATCGATCAGGATGAAACCGGGATATTCAATATTGCCAAAGAGCTGAAGAAAAATTTTCCCGATCTTGATATTAAAGCGTTGGTTGCCGATATCACCGACAAGGATAAGATCGGAAAAATATTCAGTCAGTTTAAACCCGCTATCGTTTTTCACGCCGCGGCTTACAAACATGTGCCGCTGATGGAGGAACAGCCCGACGAGGCGGTAAAAAATAATATTTTCGGGACTAAGGCTGTGGGGGATGCAGCGGTTGAATATAAAGCCGAAAAATTTATTATGATCTCCACCGACAAGGCGGTTAATCCGACTTCGGCGATGGGTGCGTCAAAAAGGATTTGCGAAATGGTCTGCCAGGATCTGAACCGTAAAGATTTTACCAAATTTGTTTCGGTGAGGTTTGGCAACGTTTTAAACAGCCGGGGCAGCGTGATCCCGATCTTTCGCGAGCAGATCAAGCTGGGCGGCCCGGTGGAAGTGACACACAAAGACATGCAGCGTTATTTTATGCTTACCTCCGAAGCCTGCCTTTTGGTAATGCAGGCCGGAGCCATGGGCGAGGGCGGAGAGGTGTTCGTGCTTGATATGGGCAAGCCGGTAAAAATCTTGGATCTGGCGCGTGAAATGATCCGCTTGTCCGGTTTTGAACCCGACAAGCAAATTCCGATCGTTTATATCGGTATGCGGCCCGGGGAAAAAATCATCGAGGAAACCTTGACCAAAGCCGAAGAAGGAACGCGCGCAACCAAAAATCAAAAGATCTTTGTGGCCAAGCTCGCGCTTGCCGACGAAAAGAAAATGGCCGAAATTCTTGCCGATTTGGAAATCGCCGCCAAAGATCGCGATTTTGAAAAGATCGCGGTAATTTTCAAACTGGCTATTCCTTCGTACAACTCATCTTCATTAAAACCTTAGGCAAGGCTTACGAAGTTGCCCCATCTTCTGCGTTAAAGTGTTTGGGTGTTGGTGCCCCATTAACTTAATTTCGTCGATTTAGAACATTCAAGTCCGGTCAGTTTCAATGAACGACGACGAAATTGTACCCTGTGCGGTACATTGAGGAGGAGTGAAGCGGAAAATGGCCGAATTTCAATGTTCCCGCAGGGCAGAATCTATTTAGCCTGCCTTCGTTGTTGCTCGTCGCTAATGTACCGCACAGGGTACATTACGCTCCTCGCGCCTAGAATTCAGGCTAAATAGATTCTGCTAAATCGACAAAATTAAATTAATGTAGCACCGGTCGCCGTACAAATCGTACGGCTTCGGCGCACCCTCGCGCTTTGCCTTGAATCTGTGCCAACTGCGTAAGCCTTGTTTAGGCCTGAAGCTTGTGGAGATTGGATCTCCACGGCGGGTATCGGAAAAAGATGGTATAATCCAAAAATGAAAATCAAGAAATTATTAAAATTTTTCCGGGGTAAAGAAATTGAGATCACTAACTACATTTTTGGCGGTACATCGGCAATTGTCACCAGCCTAGCTATTATTACCGGGCTTAACGCCTCGGAAAATCCAAGGTTGGCGATTATCGGAAGTTTGCTGGTCATCGCGCTGGCCGATAATATTTCCGATTCGCTGGGAATCCACATTTACCAGGAATCGGAAGGAATGACGGCGCGAAAAGTCTGGTTGAAAACCGGTACTAATTTTTTTACGCGACTGATCGTTTCATTTGGATTTATCGCTATTATCGCGGTTTTTCCGTTGGCGTTGGCAACCTATATCGCCATTGCCTATGGTCTTGCCACGTTGGCGATTTTCAGCTATTTCATCGCCATCAGCCAAAATAGGAAACCGGTATTTCCGATATTGGAACATCTCTGCATTGCGGTTGTTGTTATCGCTTTGAGCAAATTCGTTGGTGATTTTATAATAACGGCTTTCTAACCTGGTTAGATTTGCATAGGTTTAACCAGGCAAATTTAAAATTATTCCAGAATATTCCCGCAGGAGCAAGGCTCCTGCGTTTTTTTACGACTTCTTGACAACCGGTTTGATTTTCGATAAAAAGAAGCCTTTAAGTGCCGCCTATCGGGGCGCGATTGGTTCAATGTATTTATTTTTATCGCCAAAGTATAAAAAAACAATAAGAATAATTGTCGCGGTCGTTGCCGCGGTTTTGATGTTTTTTGGCGCGGAACGCGCGGGCGCGGCGAATACGGTTTATGTGCCCGACAATTATTCCACGATCCAACAAGCCGTTGAGTCCGTTAATTCCGGCGATATCATTATTGTCCGCGATGGGTGCTATACGGAGAATATTTTGGTAAATACGAGTGATTTGACGATCAAGTCGCAAAACGGGTCAGGCCATGTTTTTATTTCTGCCACCGATCCCAATAAGAATGTTTTTGAATTGAACCGGAATCGGACAACGATTTCGGGTTTAACGATCGAAGGCGCAACCAACGCGTCGGGGATCGCGATCAAATACTTTAGCACCGAAAATAAAATAACCAACAATGAATTTGCCGGGAACGAATATGGGATCCATATCAGTTTGTATTCTTATCTCAACGAAATGACCGGGAATATTTTCAAAGAAACCAATGATTACGGATTATATCTCCAAGAAGCATTCGATTCCGGTTCGGGCGCGACAAGAAAAAGCTCGGCCAACAATATTTACCTCAACGATTTTTATTCCAAGATCTTTGCCGGATCCGGCTGGCCCTACTACAATTTCTGGAAAACCGGCGAAGAAATCAATTACCAATATTCCGGAGGGTATCACAAAAACCGACTGGGAAATTACTACCTTTATTATGATGGAACCGACGATAACGGCGATGGTGTTGGCGAGAAACCTCAAGCATTAAACGGTGAAACCGATAATTATCCGTTAATTAAGCCACCCTCTAATTACAAAATCCTAACCGAAAAACCGGATTGGACCTTCGCTGTCATTACCGATCTTCACATCGGATGGGGCATCCCCGACTATGGGAAACCCGGCTACGGTGAAACCGATAACGAACCCGGTCAAGATTATTTTATGACCGATAGGCTTAACCGTTCGATCGAATGGATTAACGCGCACACGGTAAGCAATAACATCAAATTCGTGGTTATCCTTGGCGATATTGCTGACACTGCCGAATACTCCGAATTCCTCAAGGCCCGCCAAATTTTAAACCAGCTTGTCGTTCCCTATATTCCAATAATCGGAAACCACGATATTATTCCGTACGTTTCCCGGCCCATGTGGGATCCCAACGCGCGATCAGCCGCTTTTGTAACTCTTGGGATAGGGGATCAATGGAAGAATGGAGAACCATTAGGCGATCAGTATTTCAACCAGGTTTTTTGGGACGATAATGCGGTAAACGAACAAAAATTGGTTAATCTTTTTCCCACCTTCAATCGGCAGGCAAAGGGGACAAATTACCACCAAAATTATGCTTTTACCTATGATAATATCAAATTTGTTTCGCTTGATTTTGCTTCGCGCGAAGAAGATTTGCAGCTTTTTTGGCCGACCAACGCGATTGACCCGGTTGATACTCATACTTGGTTGCGAGACGAATTAAATGATTGTGAGGGAAAGAAAGTTGTGCTTTTAACCCACTATCCATTAAGGGATGTTCTGGGCGGATTTTTCATAGGCGCCTTTCCTCCGATTGAAAATTTATTTGTCAATAATTCAAGTTGCCAAACATTAAATATGGCTGGACATACTCATAGTGAAAATAAACAAAACTGGAATAATAAATACGATGTTGTAGAAACCGAAGCCCTTTCTCAGGTGGCGCTTGATCCTTCTTATGAAAATAAAAATCAATATTTGAGACTGGTTAATGTGAAAAAAAATAACGATGTTCAAATGATTGATGTTGATAATTTTGCCGATGGCTTGCCTAGCGCGATCAATCCGTTCTTTACCATTTTTCCGGGTTCGATCGGCGTCAACCAGCCGGTTAACTTTCAGGCAGGCGCGAAAAATCGAAGCAAAGAAGAAATATTGACTTACACTTGGCAGTTTGACGACGACGAACCAATCGTTACCAATAATGTTGATTTGGCTAAATGGTTTTCCAAGCAGGGAAATCGAAAAATGAAATTAACGGTAAAAGATATTTATGGCCGCGAAGAATCAATAAGCTGGAATTTCGAAGTTAAGGAGGACACAAGGCTGGGTCGGAAAATGATTATGATTAACGGAACGTTTATACCAATGTTGTACACCGGAGTTGACTTACGTGATCCAAAATACGCTCAAAATACTAATGAATGGGTAACAATCTCTAAAAACGACTTAAAGCTAATTGGAATGGTAAATACGCATTTTGAGTTATCCCAGACCGATATTGATCTTTCCGATTTAGTTGCCGATACCGATACAAAAGAAAATAAATCGTTTATGCATATGGATAATTGGCCGGATGTAATCGAAAACAATAAAATCCTCTACATTCCTTCCACCGGCAAAGGCCAGGTATATATTTGCCCCCAAGCCGATTCTTTGGCTAAAGTTCAACCTAATTGCCAGGATGCCACCATCTTAACCGTGGGCGAAACCAAAAATGGCATGACCGTTAGCCAAATTGTCTACCTTGGCCAGCCGTATTACCGGGTTTACGGTATTACCGGAACCGGCGGGGGAGAATTGAATTCGGTTATTAACAAAAATCTTGAGGAGCAAATCGCGGTAACCAAACTTGAATACGACGGAGAAAATATGCTTGATAAGGTTGCGGCCGACCTTGGCGACAAAAATCCGCCGTTATTGTTATCGGAGCTTAAACAAGATAAAATTAATTTAACAAAATACCTGCCCGAAATTAAAAAAATCCTTTTGCCTTGGCAAACAAAAAAGCTGGTTTATAAATTCAAATTTCTGGAATCCATTGGCAACGAATGGCAGGGGAAACAATTAAAGGTTTGGTTTAACTTTGAGGCTAAGCAATAAAAAAATGGATAACAAGCAAATAGGTAAAGCAAGCGTAGTTTTTGGAACTATTGGTTTAGTTTCTTTTTTACTTTTTATCGGTAGATTAATCGTCATGAAATATGCAGTTTCATGGTATTCCGTAATCATCGTTGATTACATATTTATATTTATTTTCTATACGGCTTGGATTTTTGATGTTTTGGGTATTTTTTTTGGGATTAAGGGTCTGAAGTTGGAGGAGAAGATGTTGGCGCGGACGGGAATAATTCTATCGGTGTTGGGGCTTTTTGAATATATGTTACTTTATTTTATTTTGGCATCAACGTTTGGAATGATCTAGTAATTAGATTTGCAGAGGTTTAACCGAGGCAAATTTGCCATGGATACTTTTTAGCCGGCCGATAGCGAGAAACCGCGGGCTAACTTTTCTAGGGGATATTCCGCGACATTGGGTAATGTCGGCGGCGGGTCCGTTGACTTGAGGGGGAAAATAATTACAATGGAGCTATATGGATGGCCAAAATATCAACAAAACGGAAGATTACGAAGAAATTGATTTGCGCGAGATAGTGGTTTTTTTTACCAGGAATATGTTTTTTATTTTAAAGATTGCTGTTTTGGCGGCTGTTTTGGCGTTTGTTGTAAGTTTCGCGATGCCCAAGGTTTATAAGATCGACAGTGCTTTGGAGGTTGGGGTGGTAGGCGAAGCCGATAAGCCGGTAGCGATCGAAGACACCGCGCAGCTAAAAGACAAGATCGACAAAGATATTTACGGCCAGGCGGTCAGGGAGAAATTGAATATTTCGGAAAAAGATTTTCCCAAGTTAATCGCGCAAAATTCCGATAAAACGCTGATATTCGATCTTTCCACCAAATCCTCCGAAACCGAGCGCGCCAAACAGATTTTGGAAGAGATTAATAATATTATTATCAGCGACCATCAAAAAAAGATCGACGAAGCGAATAAGGATTTCCAAAACAGTATTGATACGGACAAGAAGGATGTTGAACGGATAAAAAACAAAATAACAGCGCTGGAAGAGGAAAAAAAGATCTTCGATGATAAAGTAAATACCTTGGAGGCCGTTTCCATTCAAAATCGGGATTTAAGCATTCAATATTCTCTTTTGGAGGCTAAGGCAACTCTTGAAGCGAAGAAGCAGGAAATAGAAAGTAATTTTTTACAGACCAATTCTTTGGAAAAAGAGATTAACGCGCTTCAGCTTAAAATAGATGCCAGTCGGCCTACCGTCATGGTCAAGGCACCTTCGGTTTCGGAAAACCCGGTTAGTCCCAGGATCGTTTTATACACTGTGCTCGCGGCGATTTTGGGTTTTGGCGCCGGATCGGTGCTGGCTTTTTTTAAGGAAGCCGTTAAGAAACAAAAGACCTAACCTTATCCGCGGTGGAAAGTTTAAGCAGTAATTTCGAAATGAAAAAGTTCTTGATAAAAATTATTAAGATCGGTTTGTTTTTGGCCTTATTCACCCCCTTTGTTTTTTATAAAAATTTCTATTTTCCCTACGTCGGGCCCAAAAGCTTGTATTTCCTGGGCGTGGCCGAGATAGTTTTTTTCGCTTGGATAGTCTTGGCCAAAAAATATCCCGAATACCGGCCGCGTTTCAAAGGAATGACGTTGTTCCTGTTTTTGTTTTTGGCCGTAATGTCGTTGAGCGCGCTGTTTGGCGTTAATCCTTCGTTAAGTTTTTGGTCGAAATTCGAACGGATGACCGGGGTTTTGATGTGGTTGCACTTGTTCGTTTTTTATTTGGTCGCGTCGTCGGTCATGCGAAAAAAAGATTGGTCGTGGCTTTTTGGCGTAAGCGCGGGACTCGGCGTTCTAATGGGGCTGCTTGCGCTCATGGATAAAGATCCGACTATGGGCGGGGCAGGGACCATTGGAAACGATTCTTTTTTGGGCACTTATCTGCTTTTTAATATTTTTTTCGCGGCTTATCTGTTTATTTCCCAAAAATGGCCGGAAAACAAACCGTTAAAAATTTTTGCCGCTGTGGCTTTTTTTATGTTGGCACTTTGTCTTCTACTTGAAGGAACCCAGTTTATGCAGAGCATAGCTACCGGCGCGCCCCTGCCGCAAATTGGATTGTTGGGGGATGTTTTTGGGAGCGGAGCGCGAGCCGCCAAAATATCTTTTTTGGCGGGAATGTTGCTATTGGGGATCCTTTGGCTGGCCGCGGGCAAAAATATCGCCAGAAGAATTATTGGTTCAACCCTTTTACTGTTATTATTTTTGGGAACGTTTTCGATCGTAATACTGGCAACGAGAGCCGGGAATCCGGTTTACCAAAAAATGGTGGATAAATTCGGCGAAAGTACGCTAAATACCCGTCTTGTTGTTTGGAAAGTAGCTTATGGGGGTTTTTTGGACCGGCCCTGGCTTGGTTCTGGCCCGGAGAATTTTGAATACGCTTTTATCAAGCATTACGATCCTTGTTTTGGAAGGGCCAGTGGAAAATGTGGTGAGTCGGTTTGGTTTGACCGGGCTCATAATATAATTCTTGATACTCTGGTCGAGACGGGAGTATTGGGGCTGTTATCTTATCTGGCAATTTTTGTTGCCGCCATTTTCTTCCTTTGGAAGGGTTTTTTCCGTGACAAAATCGGTTTTGCGGAAGCCGGGGTAATTACCTCGCTATTCGTCGCCTATTTTGTCCAGAATCTTACGGTTTTCGATATGGTGGCCAGCTTGATGCTTTTAGCGCTGGTCCTGGCTTTCATTGAATCAATGCTCGCGGATAAGAACAAAGAAAAAAAAGAAGGAACTTCCGGTAATGTTTTCATTTTTTCGATCGTTGCCGCTTTTCTTGTTTGTTTCTTCCAGTTCATTGTTAATCCAGCGAGCGCGGGGCACTCGGTGATCGTCGCGGTTAATTCTCCGTTTGGTTCGGTTGCCCGGCTCAATAATTACCGGACGACTATCGAACTTTCTCCGATGGGCCGCTACCAGATCCGCCAATTTTTCGCCCAGACATTCATAAACGAGGAGAAAAAAGGAGAAATGACCGCGGAAACTAAAATCAAAGAGCTGGAATTGCTGACCGGCGAGCTTCAAAAAAGCGTAAGCGAAGTGCCGTTGGATTATAAGTCCTTTTTTATGCTAAGCCAGCTTTATAATGATTGGGCATCCTTTGACAATTCTAAGACGGTGCTGGCGGAAGCCGCGTCGGAGAAAATGATCGCGCTTTCGCCCACCAACCAGAAAGGCTATTGGCTGTTGGCGCAAGTCCGTCTTTATCAGAACCGGATTAACGAAGCTTATGATCTGGCAAAAAAGGCTTACGATCTTGATCCGGACAACTTGAGTTCGGTAACGATCATGGAAAAAATAAAAGCGATCAGGGACGCGGCCGCGGTTCCGTCCGAAAAAAAGTAAAAGTTTGACGTTGGTCGCATTACCTTTGACAGTGAATTCCAAACTTGATAAAATTCTATTGGACCGGAAGGATGCACCCGTGAAATTATTTTTGGGGGTTAACTCTTCCGGTCTTTGATTGAATCATGACCGAAAAGATTATTATAAACAAAACCATTACAAACAAAACAAAAACAATAGTAACGGCCGTAAAGAATTTACCCGGGATCATCGAAAACAAGGTATTGGTTCCGCTTACAAGCTATGGGATAGGAGGGCCGGCCGATTTTTACTTTGAGGCAAAGAATGAAAAAGATTTGATCAGGGCAGTGGCCGCGGCGAAGGAATGCGGACTGCCGTTTTTTGTGCTGGGAGGCGGATCAAACATTCTGGTAAGCGATAAAGGTTTCCGCGGTTTGGTTGTAAGGACCAAAAATTCCGGGATTGCTGTTAATAAAATTGGCCAAGGTAAAACAATAACCGTTGGCTCCGGGACGCGCTTGAGCGATCTGGCCGGATTTTTTTCCGAGAGCTCCCTAGCTGGAATGGAATGGGCGGCCGGTATTCCCGGGACCGTTGGAGGGGCCATAAGAGGCAATGCGGGCGCGATGTCGGGCTCAATGGCGGATATTGTAAGCAGTGTTAATTTTTTTGACGTTAATGACCTCGCGGCGGGCGTTCGGTCTTTTTCAAAGGAGGAATGCCGTTTTTCGTATCGCGATAGTATTTTTAAAAACAAAATCAACCTGGTCGTTGTTTCCTGCGAGATTAAGGGAAAAAAGGGCAAGGCCGGGGACATAAAAAAGAAAATGGGGGAATATCTGGCTCAAAAATTGAAAAGCCAGCCGTACGATCTGCCAAGCGCGGGTTCGATCTTTAAAAATCCCAAAGATATGTTCGCGGCAAAGCTGATCGATGAATGCGGCTTGAAGGGGAGAAAGATCGGAGGCGCGATAATTTCCGATAAGCACGCGAATTTTATTATCAATGCCGGCGGAGCAACATCATCCGATGTAAAAAAATTGATTGCTTTGGCAAAAAAAGAAGTGTTTAAAAAATTTAACGTAAAACTGGAGGAGGAAATAGAGATTGTCGGGTAAAAAGCATTGGTTTGCCGGTCGCGGGCGTATTTTTTCCACGAAAAACGTTTTTAAAAATATTTTTTTCTTTTTTTCCGAAGAATATTTTTTATCAATAATTTTTTTTAGTTATCAACACTTGACAAACATTCGCAACGTGAAAAAATAAAGTAAAGAGAATTGAATTTTAGAAATTCTCTCAAACAACGAGTACAAATAGCGGTCGACTATTTGAAAAAAAAATATATAAAATTTTCAAATCAACTAACATGGCCGCCAAAAAAAAAGCAAAGGCAAAACCGAAGACAAAGAAGAAGAAATAGTTTTTGCCTTATTTATCAAAGACGGAATAAAGTCTAAACAACCTAATTTCGTCCCTTGTCTTCTGTTGAAGGCAAGGGAGGGTGGTAGGTAAATGTTTAACAATGATGCCGCATCAAAAATTAATTTAACTTTTTGACTTCCTGCTAGCGCAGGTTGTTTTTTTAGAAAGACGCGCTATGAGAATTTTTTTTGTTGCGCGCCTTGAAAAAAATGTTATGCTTTGAATTGCCACTTGGCGCGATCGTCGGACGCAGCCAAAAGCTGAATAAATTACCCCGGGTGCGGGGCGGTTCGTACTTGAACCGATTAACCCCGGAATATTTTGCCGGATAAAAAAACAAGCGAACAAATATGAATATTATAATCAGAACCAAAGATTGCGAGTTGACCCCTACTTTTAAAGAGTTCATTGAAGAAAAGATCGGGTCGTTGGAAAAATATTCAGTAATGTTCCAGGAGGATGCTGACCACGATCCGGTAAAGCAAAAGGCGAAGGTTGAAGCGATCGTCGAAATAGGCAAGTCAACCTTGCACCACCGCAAAGGGGATAATTATTTCGCCGAGTGCCATCTGGTCTTTCCCAGGAAGACGCTTACGGCCAGCGCGGCCAGCGAGGATTTTAAATCATCGATCATCGAGGTCCGCGAGGAATTGCAAAGGCAGATAACCGATTACAAGGATAAAATGATCGAGCTTTCGAGAAAGCCTTAGTGTTGTTTTGGTTCCGATCCGGCCGCCTAAGCTTTGGCTAAGCAGGTAGCCGAAATTATTCTATTTTTTTAGCCGCAGGGTGCCGTAAAATTCCAAAGGTAATACCTTTGGAATTTTCGATATTGGCCACGGAGAGCAGGGAAACGGGGCGCCGAGAAGAAAGGCCGCCAAAGACGAGCGCGGCAAAGTCCGCGGGACGGCCTTTTCTTTTTTCCAAACTTAGCTAGAATACTGGTATGATGAAACCAAGCCGCTTCGCGGTTGGTTTACGTTTAAAGAAAACCAATGTCTATATTAACCCGGATATTCGGCGAGACCAATGCCGGATATTTTAAAAAACTGCAACCCGATGTTGACGCTATCAACAGCCATCAGGAGGAATACGAAAGCCTGTCGGACGGATTATTGAAGGAAAAAACCAAGGAGTTCAAAGAAAGGCTGGAGAAAGGCGAAACCTTGGATGATTTAATGCCCCGGGCGTTTGCTTTAGTCCGCGAATCCGCTAAAAGAAATTTGAAACAGCGGCATTTTGACGTACAACTGATGGGAGGGGTCGTTTTGCATAAAGGGATGATTGCCGAAATGAAAACCGGTGAAGGAAAAACCCTTACCGCCACCCTTCCGGTTTATTTGAACGCCCTGGAGGGCAAGGGTTGTCACCTAGTAACGGTGAACGATTATCTGGCTCGGCGCGACGCGGTTTGGATGGGCCAAATCTATTACGCCCTGGGCTTGAGTACGGGATGCATTAACCACGAGCAATCGTTCATTTATGACCCCGATTATAAAAAAACGGATTCGGAGGCCGATATGATACGCGACCGCCTGGGCTCTTTCCATGTGGTCCAGGATTATTTGCGGCCCTGCACGCGCAAGGAAGCCTATGCCGCCGACATCACTTACGGGACGAACAACGAGTTCGGGTTCGATTATCTACGGGATAATATGGCTTATTCGCTTGAGGGCCGCGTCCAGCGCGGATATCATTACGCGATCGTTGACGAGGTTGATTCGATTTTGATCGATGAAGCCAGGACTCCGTTGATCATTTCCGCTCCGGACCAGGAAAGCTCGAAATGGTATCTGGATTTCGCCCGCATCATGCCAAGGCTTTCAAAGGAAGGCGATTACGAGATCGATGAAAAAATGAAGGCTGTTACTCTTACCGAGGAAGGCATCAATAAAATAGAGAAGATCCTTGATGTGGGAAATATTTACGAAGAGAAGGGGATCAAATACCTGCACCATATGGAGCAAGCTTTGCGGGCGCAAGTTATGTACAAATTGGATCGCGATTACGTTGTGAAAAACAACGAGATAATCATTATCGACGAATTTACGGGCCGTCTGATGCCGGGACGGCGCTGGTCAGGGGGGTTGCACCAGGCTGTCGAGGCCAAAGAAGGCGTGGCGGTCCAGCCCGAGTCTTTGACGCTTGCGTCAATCACGTTCCAGAATTATTTCCGCATGTATAAAAAACTGTCGGGTATGACGGGTACGGCGATGACGTCGTCAGAGGAATTCGACAAAGTTTATGGCCTTGATTGCGTTCCGATACCGACCAACAAAAAATTGGCGCGGACGGACTTGGCGGACAAGGTTTTTAAGAACGAAAAAGCCAAATTCGACGCTGTAGTAAGGGAAGTGCAAGAAAAGAACAAAAACGGCCAGCCGGTCCTGGTTGGAACGCGGTCGGTTGACAAAAACGAATATCTTGGAAAGCTGCTCGAAAGAGAAGGCATCCGCCACGAGATCTTGAATGCTAAAAACCATGAACGGGAAGGAGAGATCATTGCCCAGGCCGGGAAAAAAGGCGCCGTGACGATCGCGACCAATATGGCGGGCCGCGGAGTGGACATCATTCTTGGAGGGACGCCAAGCGATCCCATCGATGCTCAAAAAGTGAAGGATTTGGGAGGATTATTCATTATGGGAACCGAACGGCATGATGCCCGCCGCATTGATAACCAGTTGCGCGGCCGCGGGGGCCGGCAGGGGGACCCGGGCACGACCCAATTTTTTATTTCCCTTGAGGACGATCTTTTGAGGATCTTTGGCGGCGATAAAATGAAATCCATGATGGACGCGCTTAAAATTCCCGAGGACCAGCCCATTGAACACGGGTTTCTAAGCAAAGCCATCGAGGATGCCCAGACGAAGATCGAGGGCGCGAATTTCGATGTCAGGAAACACCTTCTCGACTATGACAGCGTATTGAACAAACACCGTGAAGTTATTTATAAAAAAAGGCTGGACATTTTGGAAAAGAACGAAGACGATCTCCGTCTGCTGCTTTTAGACCTGGTTAAAAAATTCAATTTACCCGAAGCCGATTTCGAAGCCAAGGAAAAAGAGATCGGGCGGGCGGTTTTGCTTCAAGCCGGACGCTATGTCTATTTAAAGACCATCGACCATTTTTGGCAGGAACATCTCGAGGAGATGGAGCATGTCCGCGACTCGGTGCGTTTGCGCGCCTATGGCCAACAAGATCCGCTGGTCGAATACAAGAACGAAGGCCATAAGTTATTCCGCCAGCTTCTGGAAGTGATCGAAGGCAACGTAGTCCAAAATATGATGAAATTATCCGCCAACACCAACCAGGCCGCGCCGCAAACCGCGCCGGAAAAAAAATTGGTGCTTCCGGGCGGCGAGGAAGTAAACCGCAACGATCCTTGTCCTTGCGGTTCGGGAAAAAAGTACAAGAAGTGCCATGGTAAATAGGGAACAGCCATATGCAGGATTTCTCTAAAAAAATGACCATTGTGTTAAAGGATGATGTTGCTTCTTGGCAGCTTACCAATACGATTGGCCACATAGCGGCCTATTTGGGCAATAAAATGTCTGAGCCGTTCGATACTGGAGAATATTTTGTGTCAAAGGACGGGATAAATTTTCCCAGAAATTCCCAATTCCCGATCGTGGTCCTGAAAGCGGCCAGCGGCCAGTTAAAAGATTTGGCCGTTAAACTGCGAGGCACCGGTTTAAACTGGATCGTATATGTGCGGGAAATGATAGATATGGCCGATGATGAGAAGCTGGCAAAGGCGTTAAGCTCTATAAGCTCAAAAGAGATGAATATCCTTGGAATCGGAATATTTGGACCCAACGATAGGCTGAAAGAACTCACTGGCTCGTTGCGGTTGTGGAAATAAATCCAAGGAAACGCCATGGGGCTAAGGAATGAAAAAGCCACCTAATTGGTGGCAGAAAAATGAGCGTCTAGAAGGCGTATAACGGAGAACTCCGATAATAACCCCTGAAAACTTCATCGGCAGTGACGACATTTATGCCGCAATCTCTGTTAACTTCTCCCTCATCCTCCAGCGACTGGATCCGAATGTCAGAATAAGATTCCTTGATTAATTCCCGAGCTTGCGTTTCATTTCCGGCGTAGACATTCGCTTTTATTCTTACGACCGATACACAACAGTCGCATTCAAGACCTTTTTCCGTCAGAAATTCGGCTGCAAAGAGCTTTACCATTAGATACCTCCATTGATGGGTTTTGGCCAGAATATAACATAGAGTGAAAAAAAGTAAAGAAAAATTCCCGCGCAATGGTATCTAACAAGCAGAAATGCCATGGAAAATAATATTATTCCAACAGCAGGAGTGCTGATCGTAAAAAACAAAAAAGTTTTACTGGTTAAGCATGGCGAAACCGCGGGACACTTGAACGGCAAGTATGGCTTGCCTGCCGGCAGAATACAGGATAATGAAAGCGCGAAAGAGGCGGCGCAGCGGGAATTGAAAGAAGAAACAGGGCTTGTCGCGGATTCCGATGGCTTGATTTTGCTGCCCGGAGAATGGTTTGCCGCCATAGAAAGAAAAGATGGAGCGAAACAATTCGCTTTAACAGTTTTTTTGGCCGATAAATTTAAAGGGCAGATCAGAGGAAACGTTGAAACGATGCCGGAATGGATAAATATTGATAGCCTTGATAAATATGATTTGCTGCCGAACGTGGAAAATATCATCAAAGAGGGGCTGAAAACCTGGTAGGCAAACAATTAAAATCATCGCCCAAAAAAAAGAAAAGGGAAACATTCGTTTCCCCGGCCGTCTACTTGAGATAGTCAAAGATCTTGGACGCGATTATCGCGACGCCCGATTGTTCGCTGTTCTGGTATAATCCCGCTTTTTCCCATTTTTAATACATTTTTAATACAATATAATTCAAAATATGGAAATCAATGAATTTTTGGTTAAAGCTAAAATCAATACTTATGCCGGCAGCGGCGAGGGCGGAGAAATTGGTTTGCCCGATGGCGGAAAAGAATTGATTTTTAAAGAGGATGGCTGGAAGTACCGCGACCGCTATTTTGGATTTGAGCCGTTTATTGGCGAAGAAATTGTTTCAAAAGATGGTTTGGTCGTTTGGGGTATGAATTACTATGGCGGAATTGTGTCTGATAAGGCAGGCGCGAACCATATCTACCATTTTCTCAAAAAAGCGATGAAGTTGGTGAAAATAGAAAGACCGTTTAGAGGGCCGTCGGTTTTTCAAGAAGGCGAATGGGGTTATAGCGATAAGAGTGTTGGTACGATTGATAAATTCGATGGAATAGAGACAATTTATTTTCATAAGGAGAAAGTGCACGAGGTAAAATACCATGGCGGCATCATTTCTAAATAATTTTTAAACATGAACAAAGAGCGAATAGTTGTAATCCATGGCTGGGAAAGTTCGCCGCAACGGAATTGGTTTCCCTGGCTCTCAAAAGAACTTGAAAAAGCGGGTTGCGAGGTTTTAGCTCCTTTAATGCCAAATGCCGACCATCCCAGGCTGCCGGAGTGGTTGGAATTTCTCGAAAAAACGATTGGCCGGGCCGATGAACATACCTACTTTGTCGGCCATAGCTTGGGGGTTATAGCGATTTTGAGATATCTGGAAACTTTGGAAGAAGGAAAGACGGTTGGCGGCGTGATATCGGTCGCGGGATTTTCGGAACTGATCGGGTACGACGAGTTGAGCAGTTTTTTTAAGATTCCCCTCGAATACGGGAAAGTAAAAAGATCGGCCAAACGTTTTGTGGCCATTGCTTCCGATAACGATCCTCATGTTCCGAAAGAAGGCGGAGAAATATTAAGAGACAGACTGGGCGCGGAATTGATAATTATAAAAAATGGGGGGCATTTGAACACGGAAGCCGGTTGTTTTGAATTGCCGGTCGTATTGGAAAAAATCAAGGAGTTTATGTTGAGGTATTAAATTTGTGGTAAAATTACATTTCTTTAATTCGGTGGCGGAGGCGGAATTAGCGAGTAATTTGCTGAAAGAACAGGGAATCAAAAACATGATTCAAAAAAGATATGTCGATGTTTTAAGAGCCGACGGCGACGGCGCGGATTTATTTGTGGCAGTTGCCGATTTTGAGAAAGCAAAAGAAATTTTAGAAATTAAATAAATTACCATGAAAATAAAAGTCATAAAAAATGCCATTACTAGGATTGAATTGATTAAGATAGCAAGGGAGGGATTTGGCGAAATGGTTAAGGGCGTGGTAGACATTGAACAGGAAATGATGGCCGTGGGTGGGGAAATGCACATGGATGAACAAATGTTGTTGATCGAACAAGAAAATTCCAAGCAGGAATTTGTGTGGGGGATAAATTTATACCCGGAAATTACAGGGGATGATTTCATTGAATTTGATTCGATGATCAATTTAAAACCGGCATTCGGAAACCGGACGCGCGGCATTGATGATCCAGAAACGAAAAAGAAGATAGTTGAAGTCGTTAAAAAATTAGTAAAATGATGAGCGGACAAATCCAACATAAAACCTTGGCGGAGGGCAGGTGGTACGAGCTTACGCTAGCCGAGCAAATGGGGAATATCGGCAGCGAAGTAAGCCGTGCGCGCTTGAGTCAAGGGAAGAATGACGCGCGGTTTTGGGGCGCGGTCGAGCGCGGATTGGAGTTATTCAATTTAACGTTGCGCGATTCGCGCTGGGGAGAGCGGCGCAAAGAAATCAGTCGGGCGTATGAAGTTTTTTGCGACGCGGTTTTGGGTGGCGAGGTTTATAACAGTGACTTGGAGTCGCTTGATCGCTATTTTATGAATTTTGCCTTGTTGGCAATGGGCCAACGATTAAAACCTAGCGCGCCGGAAGACGCGAAAAAAAATGGAAAGATCAAATAACGTAAAGATCGTAATCTTTGTGCCTGAATCTCATGCGGACGCGGTACGTCTTGCTTTGGCCGAGGCCGGAGCGGGAAAGATTGGAAATTATACGCACTGCAGTTTTTCTTCAAAGGGTGTCGGGCGTTTCAAACCTGGAGCCGGCGCGCATCCGGCAATCGGCGAGGTGGGGAGGCTGGAATCGGTTCCAGAGGATAGAATAGAGGTTGTGTGCGGACGTGACATTTTGGCGAAGGTGGTCGCGGCGGTTAAGATCGTCCACCCTTACGAAGAGGTGGCTTTGGATATTTATCCGCTGGAAGAATGCCGCTAAAAGCGAATAATAACGGCCGCGGGCCGCGACTTTACTTTTACGATTTATCGTGGTATTGTACTTTCGAACGGAGGTTCGATCGAAGTTAAAGTATAAACGATAAATCATATATAGGTAAAGAATTTAAATGCGTAAATACGCGAAACGGCGGCAAAGAACAAGATCGAGATCCTTTTTTGTTGTTGAATAATTTCTTTTTTTTCGAGCCGTTGTCCGTTATTCTAAAAATATGCTTAAAAAACACCTTGTGTCGCTGATTTTAATTGTTTTGTTGGCCGTTGTTTCGGGTATTTACTGTGTTCCCCAGTATGTTAATGGCGGAATAAGTTCGATAAACTCCAAATATAATTGGAAATTACCTCAGATCCCTGCCCCGGAGTTCAAGCTGGGATTGGACGTTAAAGGGGGTGTTCGTTTGGAATACCAGGCGGATCTCAGCAAAATAGAAGAAAGCAAACGCAGCGAAGTGATGCAAGGCTTAAAGGATTTGATTGATAGGCGTATTAATGTATATGGCGTTGCCGAACCGCAAATCCAGACATCGGGCCAGAACCGTTTGATCGTGGAGCTTCCGGGCGTCGAAAGCGTCCAACAAGCGATCGAGTGGATTGGAGCGACTCCTTGGCTTGAGTTCAAAGAGAAAAGAACGCAAG
>CAINCQ010000036.1 GCA_903847095.1 uncultured bacterium | reverse complement strand
CGCGTCGCGAGCTTTGGCGCGGGCTCCGCCCATCGAAACCAAAACCATTCCGGCTAAAATGCCGATGATAGCGATCACGACCAACAATTCAATTAGAGTGAAACCTTCTTTCTTTTGCTTGACCATAAAATACTTTATTATTATTACGCTTAATTATACCGACCTTTTTTGATCGAATATTATATTCTATCATATTAAAAAAAAAGCGAAATCCCTGAAAGACGCCCTAACAAAAGAAAAGTCTTAAAACAAAAAACCGGCAGATCGATCCGCCGGTTTTTACGTTCCTTAAAACAAACCAACCCTTATGAACCAGTGGCACAATCATCGATACTGGTAGGTTTTGCCGCTTTCTTGAAATTACCGCCATTAGAGGACGTGAAATAAGGCAGGGTGGCGTTTTGCTCCAACCTGGCATAGTAGCAGAATTTCTGAACGCTAGCCGTATTATCGATCGTGCAGTAAATAAACGCCGGGGCCGCCTGCGTACAAGCCACCACGGTTCCGCCGCCCGGATCAGCCGGCAACGGATTCAAGTAGGTGCTGATCGCGGCCGGTAAGGTCGCCGACGTAAGATACTGGTCATTGTCCCCGTAATACATTTCCTGGGCCGAAACCATCTGCCTCATGTCGGCCATCCGGCGCGCGTCGCGAGCTTTGGCGCGGGCTCCGCCCATCGAAACCAAAACCATTCCGGCTAAAATGCCGATGATAGCGATCACGACCAACAATTCAATTAGAGTAAAACCTTCTTTCTTTTGCTTGACCATAAAATACTTTATTATTATTACGCTTAATTATACCGACCTTTTTTATCAAATATCAATCGAATATATCTTCTGGTAAAAAGGAAATATCCCGTACGATAAGTTATTATCGGCCTGGAAACCGGAATCCTCTCGGCCCAAACCCCGATGCATAGTACGTGAAGATTTCGCCGATAAACCAATACTCCTTTTTTCGGTTTTACTCCGGACTTATCCGGCTACTCCGCAATCGCTAAAACTAATCGGAATAGCGTCTTTTCTCATATAACCCTTGGGCGATGCTGTAATGTATGAAGCGTTATTTTCCTCCAATTTCGCGAAATAACAGTATTGCTGATTATCCACCGTATTATCCAAGCCACAATAAATATAACTGTCTCCCGTGCATGTTGACCCATAATTCCTCGGATCCTCCGGGGTTTTGGGCATACGTGTATCAAGCGATGACGGATAATTACGGGCACTGCGGGGATTACAATCCCCGGCCGTAGCCGAACAGGTGAAATAACGGGTCATGTCCGAATAATAAAGCTCTTGCGCAGTAACCAAAGATCTCATGTCCGTAAGCCTTCTGGCGTCGCGCGCCTTGATCCTCGATCCGCTCGTCGTCAAACCGATCATCGACGCCAGTATCACGATCACCGCGATCACTACCAATAATTCTATCAAGGTGAACCCCGTTTGTTTTTCCATAGATCTCTGTAGTGTCGCTTTTATTATACCTTCAAATTACCAAGCCGAACAAGTGCAAATACTTGGCGGATTGGCGACAAAATTAGTACTGTCGCATTTTTCCTTTTGTCCGTTCTGGTTGATTATGTAATATCGGTTGTCGTTTCCGCAGGAACCGGACAGCTCCATTTTCCCGAAGGCGCAAAAGTAATGACCTTCAAACAAATTACCACACTTCCCGGTTCCGGTATTTCCAATCCACATGTATTTAAAGTCCGCGTCGTTAAGAGGGTCTTTCATTTCGGACAAGTATTGGAAATTGGCGGAATTTTTGATGGCCGGAATCAGCCCGATGCTCAAAGCATTCTTAAAATACAGGGTATCGTCGTTGTTAACCGATTCGATGGCGTTGGATATTTGCCGCAGATCGCTATAGCGCCTGGCATCACGCGCTTTTTCGCGGGAACCTCCCATTGATACAAGAATCAGTCCCGCCAAAATACCGATGATCGCGATTACGATCAACAGTTCAATAAGGGTAAAACCTTGCTTTCCGTTTTTTAGATTTATTTTCATATTGTTCCGTCGGAATTATCGTTAATTGGTTTAAAACACGTATTATTATATCTTATTAAAAGAATTGAAAATTAAATATTTTTTTCCAATCGATGACCACCTGATTTATCCCTGTCTCTTCTTACATATTTCCCAGCGACTGATACATCGGTATCATAACGGACGCCACGATCCCTCCGACGATCACGCCCAAAAAGATGATCAAGACCGGCTCGATGAGAACCAGCAACCCATCGATCGCGGATTCGCTCTCTTTTTGGTAAAAAGAAACCAGTGTCAGCAAACTTTTATCAAGCGACCCGGTCTGTTCACCAACCAAAATCATCTGGGTAAACATGGGAGGAAAAATATCCGGATAATTATAAAGAATCGAGGAGATCGTCTGGCCGCGTCTTACGCCATCGCGGGTTTTAAGAATCACTTCCTTGTAAACCACATTCCCTACGATATTCCCCGTGATCTCCAGTGATTGCGTGATCGGTATGCCGCCCGAGATAAGCGTCGAAAGATTGTCGGCAAAACGGCTTAAATAAACCATTTTTAAAAGAGACCTGAAAACCGGTATCTGGAGAAAAAGCTTATCGAAAAAAACTTTACCCGCATCGCTCTTATAGTAACGAAAACCGAATACCGAAACCAATACCATGCCCAAGATCATCAATATTCCCCCGGGTCCCCGGATGAAATTAGTAACGGCAATCACGACCTGCGTCATCAAAGGCAATTCGGTGCCGCTTGTTTCCAACATGCTTAACAAATTCGGAAGAACAAAATAACTGAGTAAAAAAAGCACGGCGACAACAACGATAATGATCATGGCCGGATAAACCATCGCCCCTTTGATCTTTCCCGAAAGATAATAATTTTTTTCCAAATAGTCGGCCAAATAAGTGAGTTGTTCCGAAAGGTTACCCGAAACCTCCCCGGCTTTGATCATAGCAACGAAAAACGTGGAAAAAATATCGGGATATTTAGCGAAAGCGTTAGACAAAGAAGTACCCGCTTCCACATCCTGGGAAATCCTTAGTATCTTTTCACGGAAACTTTGATTGGTAAACTGCCCTCCGATCGTCCTCAATGATTCCACCAATGATACGTTCGCCTTAAACATCACTGCCAGCTGGCGCGAAAAAACGGCCACGTCCTTTCCGCTGATCCTTTCCAAGATCTTGTATCTTTTCGAGAAACTCTCACTCTCCTTTCTAAGCTGGGTAACGAACAAACCATCGTGCTGCAACATGTCGATTGCCGCTTTTTTGGAAGAAGCGTCGATCACGCCGATCTTTACATCTCCAATTTTTGTTCTGGCTTGATAGGTAAATCTCATAGTCTTTTCTCCTAAATTTATATCAAAATTTCCAGTTCGTGCGGATTAGTTGAATAAGAAAAAGCCGTGTCCAGCGCCACCAATTTGTTCTTTACCAGCTGGGCCAGGGATTTATTGAGAGATATCATTCCCATTTTAGCGGATGTTTCTATTATCATCGGAATCTCATGAATCTTGTTCTCGCGGATTAAATTGGCTGTCGCGGAATTGTTGAACATCACTTCACAAGCCGGAACCAGCCCGCCCCCGATCTTAGGTAATAACCTTTGGGAAATAACACCCATCAAGCAAACGGATATCTGCGCTCGAATCTGGTTCTGTTGTTCCGCCGGAAAAGAATCCACGATACGGTGGATCGTCTGGGCAGCCGAGTTGGTATGCAGGGTGGCGAATACCAAATGACCGGTCTCAGCCGCGGTTATTGCCGTACCAACCGTCTCCAAATCGCGCATTTCCCCGATCATGATAACGTCGGGGTCCTGCCGGAAAATCGATTTCAACGCGGCGCTGAAACTGCAAGTATCGGAATTCACCTCGCGCTGTTCAATGACCGAATTTCCCGCCTTGAAAATGTATTCTATCGGATCCTCGATGGTTACAATATGGTCGCAGCGTTTTTGGTTGATTTCGTCGATCAACGCGGCGAGAGTAGTCGATTTGCCATGGGAAGCCGGACCGGTCACAAGCACGAAACCCTGGTTTATTTCGGTAAAATTATGGATGATTTGAGGCATTCCAAGCTCATCTATCGTCCGAATGGTCGTCGGAATGAAACGCAAGGCGGCGGAAATAAAACCCCTTTGAAAAAAAATATTCACCCTGAAACGAAAGTTATTTTCAAATGCGTAGGAAAAATCTATTTCCTTTTCTCTTAAAAATTTTTCTTGTTGTTCCAAGGTCATCAAGGCCAGACACAAGCCTTGCGTATCGCGCGGCGTAAGCTTTGGCTCGCCCGGCATCGCAAAAAGAGCGTCGTTCACCCTGATCATCGGAGAATATCCGACCGAAATGTGAAGGTCGGACGCTTCCTTTCTCGCCGTGGTTTCCAAATACTTTTTTAAAAGCTGCTGATAGCTTACCATTTTATTCGATTAATTTTTTAATCTCTTCCACGATCTGGGCCGGCGTAAAATGGGCCTTCAGTAAAAAACTGTCCGCCCCAAGGCGCAAACCCTTCTGGATTTCTTCTTTTAAACCAAGGTTGGAAAGGATCATGACTTTGAGGTTTTCCATATATTCCCCTTCGCTACCCCCTTTTTCTCTGAGGTCGCGGATCTTTCCCATGATTTCCCACCCGTCCATACCGGGTAAAACAATATCCAAAATCATAAGATCGTATTTTTTGTCTTTCAGTTTTTCCCAGCATTCGTCTCCGGTCGACGCCAAATCGGTTTCAAAATCGGTCTCCTTGAGCTTGGTACAATAAATATCACTTAAAAAAGGGTCGTCCTCGACCACAAGTATTCTCTTTTTTTCTTTGTTTTCGTTTTTTTTATTCATTATTCGTGAGTTTGAATACACTTACCGCAGGTTGTAAGCCAAACATTCTTGGCCTTCACCGCGACCATACTTCGATGTGCTTTATGTATTATAACGCAAACAAAGTAAAAATACATGTTGATTGCTTCGCGGACCATCGCGGAACACGGGAAAAACATCTTCCGCCCGCGCAATCCTGTTGCCAACCTCCTTTTTTTGAACTATCCGTTCTAAATTCCGTATTTTTTGATAATGGAGTCGAAAGAATCCGCTTTTATCTGACTGCTGGTTTTTTCTTTCTTTTCCTTCTCCCGGCTTCTTTCTCTTTCTTTGTCTATTTCTTTGTTTTTTTTCTTATCGACGTCTTCAACCTCCTCTTCCGTCGCCTTAAGCACCTCTTCAAAGGTCGTAGAACCCCTCAATACCTTTAATATCCCATCCTGCCTCATCGAGGTCATTCCCTGCCTCTTTCCTTCTTGAGCCATCTTTGTCTCGGACAGATCCTTTAACACCAAATCGGCCAGTTCCGGTGTCATTTCCAAGGTTTCGAAAATACCAACCCTCCCGGAAAAACCCTGCCGGTTGCATTTGGGACATCCAACCGGTTCCCAAATGTATATAGGGTCCAGTAGCGGGAATTTTTTCTTTTCGGCGTCGGGCAGGGAATCGTACTCGGAAATAATCTTCTCTTTGATGCGTCCAACCGCTTCCACTTTCTTTTTGCAATCAGGACACAAGCGCCTCACAAGACGCTGGGATAAGGCCAAAACCAACGTCGAAGGTATAAGATAATTCTGGACTTTCAAGTCAATCAAGCGCGAAATCACCCCGAGAGCATCGTTGGTATGGAGAGTCGATAATACCAAATGGCCGGTGAGCGATGAATGGATGGTAAGGAGCGCGGTTTCCTCATCGCGGATTTCCCCGACCATGATCACATCCGGGTCTTGGCGCAAAATACTCCGCAAGCCGGATCCGAAATCGAACCCGATCTCGGGACGAACCTGGGACTGGTTAACACCCTCGATGAAATACTCTACCGGATCTTCAAGGCTGATGATGTTTATTTTATCGTTGTTAATGGCTTGAAGAACGGCATACAATGTCGTGCTTTTACCCGAACCGGTCGGACCCGTGACCAGAATGAGCCCGAAAGGCTGGTCAATGGCTTTTCTCATCAATTCCAGATTGCGCCCTTCCAAACCCAGGTCTTCGAAAGTTTTTAACCCGACGTCCGGATCCAATATTCTCATTACGACCTTCTCTCCCAGAGCAGTCGGAAGGGTGGATACGCGGAAATCAATGCTCTTATGCTCCAATTTGATCGAAAAACGGCCGTCTTGGGGAACCCGGTTTTCATCGATCTTCATATTGGACAAGATCTTGATCCGCGCTACGATCGCTTGATGAATGTTCAAAGGCAAAAAAATCGACGAGTACAATTCCCCCATCACCCTGAACCTGACTCTGAGGTTCTCGCGACCAGGCTCGATGTGAATATCGGACGCTCCCCCATCAATGGCGTTTCTTAAAATTACGTTGACAATCTTGGCTATCGGAGCATCTTCAATCTTCGCTCCACTGCCAACCACCTCGATCTTTTTGTCTCCTGACTCGATTTTTTGCTCTTCTTTCAGTTCATCCAACGCTACGCCAACCTCCTTCTTCAGGTCGCGGTACTTTTTCAAAAGTAAAGAAAAAACGGTAGGAGTGATTAAAAAAATCTGGTAGGGAAAGTTGGTCTTCCGGGACAAAAATTTTATAGCTTCCTGGGCCCTCAGGTCATCGGGATAAACCATCCCGATAAAAATCTCGCTTTTTCTTTTTCCTAAAGGGATGGCATGATAAAATTTCGCGGTTTCTTCGGGAATCGTTTCCAGGATTTCGAGTTTGATATCTTCGGGAAGCGTTTTGACCAACGGTATTTTAAGGAATTCGCTTTTCAAATCAAACAGTTTTTCTTCTTCAAGCAAACCCCTTTCCATTATCAATTCCTCGGGCTTTGCATTGCTCTTCCTTAAATCAGCCTCCAAGGCGGTGGCTTGTTCCTGGGAAATGATGTTTTTTTTGAGCAATTGGTCGATCAAAAATGTCATATGAAAACTGCGGGAGATAAATTCACGCTTTTAACCATTAACCACTTTTACGGATAGAACCGCATAATGCTCCCTGCTCTCGGGAGGCACGCGGGAACGATCGGTCACAAAAAAGCGGAAAAGCCAAAACCCATGTTTAGTTGAATGGATTCTCTTTCCCGACATCGCCTTCGATCGGGGAAATACTCGGAAAAATATCGAGTTTATCAAGCCTCTGGTCTTTTAAAGTCGCCCAATTGATCGTGATCTGCGTAGGCGCGACTTCCGTGGCCGAATCATTGAGATTTTTAAAATACTGGTATCCAAAATAACCGGCGGCGCCGATGATCGCCACTACGGCGACGATAATTACATATTTAACGATCGGATTACCTTGTTCTTCTTCGAATGTGATAACCATAATATTTTTTTACCTGGCTAAGGAGCGGACGGGCTGCCGGCCGGCCAAGAACAAAAGATGATTTTTAATAGTAATGGGCCTTTAGCTTTAAATTGAATTCGTAGATCCTATCGTCGGTTTTTTTCGTTTCTCCGCCGGATTCCGCGCCATTAGTCGCATTGTTAACCGCCGGCAGCAAAGCCAAACCAGAGGTCTTTTTGGAAATATCGCTTACTATAAAATTGATATCCTCGATCTCGATCAAACGACTTGATTTTTCGATCTTGTTAAGAAAATCCTTGAACGCTACGTAAGAACCGGACAAAGTAAGACTGATCTCGTACTCCTGGACCGCTCCGGCAGCTACACTTGCTTTATTTGAACCATAGGTAAAATTCTTCAGGATGAGGCCGGACTGAGAAGACACCGATTGAATGAAATTAGCCAAAGAAGGAGCCATCGGCCCTATAGGCAAAGCGGTTTTTATTTTATCGAGGTTCGCGCTGTAATTTTTGAAATCAGCGGCTATTTTTGCCAATTCGTTGAAATAGTTTTCGCGATTTTTCAAATCAACCCTTTTAATTTCAACCTTTTCCTTTGAAGCGAGGTTTGATTCGTATTGGGGTAAGACCAAAACCATCCCAAAGGTCAGGGCGATCAGAACGATTATTAATGATTCCAGAACATTTCGTGGCATTTTATTTAAGCGCTGCTCCTTGCGGAGCGAACGCGACAATATTAACGATGAAAATCAATTATATATTTTCCAGCGGTTTATCCACCTGGATCCGCCTTCCGGTCAAAAGGCCAATAATTGCGGGTTAAGTGTCATTGAAAAAGTGAAATCGACCCGGCCCTCACTGTTCAAAACTATTTTTGACAAATCTATGCTATTGGCAAAACCCTCCGCCCCGTTGAAAATTATCAATTGTTGGGCGAGCGATTCGAAATTGTCCGCGGTTCCCGATATCGACGCATCCCCGATAATCGGACTTACTTTGACCAGGCTGAAAACAACGTTAGGATGCGTCAAAGCCTCCAATCTCCGGAAAAATTCCGACCCCACCCGGTGCGCGGAAAGCAAAACGGGGAAATCCTGCATCCGTTGCTGGTTGGAAAGAACCTCTTGCTCCAAAGCCTTCTGCTGGGGGGTCGTTTGTTTTGCCAACGTTGCCTCTAAAGCAACTGTTTCTTCCTCCATTTTTTGGCTGGTGTACACAAGATAGAAATAAAAACCAGCCACGGATACAAGAAAGATAACCGATAGATAAAAAAGCACGCTCTCGTAATGAAAACCCTTTTTTAATTTATTTGGAGTCATATCTATTGTTTATTTTCCGAATATAATTCCCCCGCATCCTGCGGGAAAAACACCTAACCCTCCGAAAATTTTTGAGAAAGCAAGATAAATTCCGATCCTCCTTTTAAATACCGTTAATGCTGTTTATTCTTCAACTCCAAACCTTTCTTTGCCATTCCAACGGCAACGGAAAAAAATGGCCCCATTTCTTTCAATTCCTTTTCCAGCACATCGGGGTAAATAAGATCCTGGAACGGATTGGCGATCTCGGTTTCTTTGTTGAAATAACTTTTGAAATATTCTTTCACTCCCGGCAAAATCGATGTTCCACCGGCGATTATGATCTTCTTGACCTCCTTGTTCTCTTCTTGATAAAAATTTTGAATCGCCTGTTTGACCTCCTTTAAAATCGGATCTAAAGAATCCGTGATTGCTTTCTGGAATTTTTCCCTCAACCGTGGATCGAGCATCGAAAAAAACCTGACTCCGTATTTCATTTTTATTTCCTGGCCCATCTTCGACCCCAAAGACATTTTGTCGCAAATATCATCGATCAAACGATTCCCGGCGATATCAAAACTGTATGAAGTCTTCAACATCCTCTTTTCTATTATACTACAAGTTGTACTTTGAGTTCCAATGTCCACGACGCAAACCAGACCGTCGTCTTTTTCGCGCGTAAGCGAATGCGACAAACCAAAAACCTCGGCTTCAAGCGCGGCGATTTCCAAATGGGCGAAAGTGGCGATTTCCTTGTATTGGTCAATAATCTCGTTGGGAATGGCGGCGAGGATCACTTCCAATTCCGAGGGCTTGTCAAAACTGCCGCCAACCAGGTTCCAGTCGATCGTTACGCTGTCCAATGGCAAAGGTATGTGCTGCCTTGCCTCAAAAATGACCGCTTCCCCCAGTTCTTTTTTGGTCATCGGGGGAAGTTTGAAATTAGTGAAAAAAGTGGAAAAGTCGGGAACGGAAAAAGCGCAAGCCCTCGTTTTTATCCTGGCCTCTTCAAGGATCGCCCGGATGATCTCTCCGATATCTTTCGCGGAAAAGAAAACCATCCCTTTTTTAGCCACTTTAGACGCCTCTTCCTGGAACGACTCGTTCCTTATCTCTCCGTAGTTGCTAAGTTCCAGTTTTTGCGCTTGCTTTGAAAGCTCCACGATCCTTACCGCGGAAGTTCCGATATCTATTCCCAAAAATCGCTTGGTGAACAATTTTGGCAGAGCCATAAATTTGCCTTTTGACAATCGTAAATATCAATTATATATTCTTCTAATGGAATTCCCGCATTCCGCGGGCCAGAGGAAGTATCCTCCGGACTCCTCGTTATTTTTTATTGCCCGCATTTCGCAAAACCACATATTACCCCAAGGAATTCGGGGTTCTATAAATAATAATATCACATATCAAAAAAAGAAGAAAAAATATACCGCTGTCAAAATTGCTTTCGACTTTGGCGGCCAGTCCCTTTAACCGTAATTACGCCAAAAAAACGATCGCGCCATCGACACCCGGCGACAAACCAAATGCTAAAAAAAACCGTAAAATATTTGACCGATCTTATCTTTCCGGAGGAATGCATTTTTTGCGCGTCACCTAAAAACCTGCTTTGTAGTGATTGCCGATCTCTTTTAGACATCTTTTCGACTCATAAACCGTATCGCGGAAGATCGCTTCGCGATCTTTACGCGGCAACTTCTTATCAAAACCGCTTCGTCAAAGGATCCATCGCCCAATTCAAATACGAACCTTTTTTAAAATGCCTGAAAACCCCTTTAGCCGGAGTTATCCGCGACCATCTTGATCTTATCGAAAAAAAACCGGATTTTTCCGATTATACGCTGGTAGCGGTACCTCTTGCGAGAAACAGAATGCGCTGGCGGGGGTTCAATCAAGCCGAAGAACTGGCCAAGGAGATCTCGGCCTCGCTTGGTATCCCGGTGCTTTTAGGCTTATTGGAAAAAACGGGAAATTCCGCTCCGCAAGCAACCCTTTCGGCCCAGGAACGGAAGGAAAACATCAAAAACACCATACGTTGCAAAAAATCCGGCCAAATCATGGGAAAAAAAATCCTGTTGATCGACGACATTTTTACCACCGGGGCGACAATGGAAGAATGCGCCAGGATTCTGTTGAAAAACGGAGCGCGAACGATCACCGGCCTGGTGGTAGCGCGCTCCGAACCCGCCGATCATAATAGTTAATTAGTAGGTTTATCATAAGCGATCATTTATCGGTTATTGGTTTGATCTTTCCAAAGTAATGACGTTAATCTCGGGCCTGGCGAAAAAACGGATCGGCAATATCGTCGTTCCCACCCCGTTGGAAACAAGCAGTGTTGAATTTTTTGACCGGTATACTCCCGATATGTATTTGCTTCCGTATTTCAACTCGAAGAACGGACGCCAAAAACCGAAAAACGTTATTTGTCCTCCATGGGTATGGCCCGAAAGAACAAGATCGATCTTTTCGGAAATTTTATCGAAAAAACTCGGATTATGGACGACCAGAACGACAAAATCTTTTTTTTCCACATCCCGGATCGTCGGTTGCAATATGGCGGTGCCCTTCAAAAAATCGCCAACGCCTCCGATCTTAATCTTTTGTCCGGAAATTTCCAGCCAACGGGAATCGTTATCCAAAACGATGATCGAGGCTTTAACCATCGCTTCCTTGATGGCACCGTCGCCCACAAGATAATCATGGTTTCCAAGCACGCCATAAACTCCATATTTGGATCTTAAATTTTTTAGTTCCCCAAAACAGATGTCTATGTAATTTTTCGAACTGTCGACGTAGTCCCCTCCCAAAACCACGATATCCGGGTTAAGTTCATTGATCTTTTTAACGATCTGCGAAACGCGATCGGCGCCAAAACCAAAACCGCAATGAAAATCGGAAACGAAAACGATCCTTTTCTGCGAAAAATTTTCCGGGATGTCGCGGTGCGAGAAGGTAAAATAGGATATTTTCATCCAATGGGCTTCAAAAAAGCCGTAACTCAAAAAAACGGCGCTAACCGCGAAAACGGCCATTAATGTTATGAACGTAAAACTTTGCATTCTTTTTGCGAATTCACATTATCATCTTCTTTTAAAAACACAAAAAAACGAACCGGTCTCGAATATCTAAAATTTATTTTATATTTTTCAAATGTTGTCCCCGCAGAATACGGAACCGGAGAAAATATCCTTGCCCGCAGGATGCGGGGCGGAGTACCGGTGCCTCCGAAAATATTTTTTTAAGGGAACGGCATAAATTCCGTTCTAGTTCTCCTCACTTCTGTTCCGGGAGAACAAAAAGCTGAAAGATTTTTTATTCTGAAGGAATAAGCAGCCTTTGGTTACCTTTTGTGTTCCACAAACCATCAATATCCACGAAATACTCGAAAAAGTCGGACGTTTTTTTATCCTAAACCCGAACCGATCTCGTCTAAAGCCAGCTTTAGAATATCGATCATTCTCTCGTATGTCACTTGCGCTTGGCTTTTCGCGTAAACATAGAGGAAGCTTCCCACCACCTCAATATTGAGACTAAAGGAAAATTTCTGGAGTTGCTCTAAAAATTTATCCGTGGCCAGCGGGAAAGAGCCGATGTCGTCGCGAGGATCGGCAAAGAGCGAAAAAAATCCGCCGAACCGGCATTCCTTACCTTTATATCTTTTCAAGCCGCGAGGCGCAAGGTCAATGAAATCTCCGCGACGCTTTATCAGGATATTATAATATCTTATCTGAAGGATAGCTTGGGCAACGACGTAACCGGAACGGTACCTTATCTCGGGCATTATCGCGTTCTTGGTACCACCGTAAGGGTTCTCCAGTTCTTCGAGCATTCTTCTTTTTTCGTCGGTCCCTGACATCAAGCGCCGTTTTTTCTTCGGATTGGCATTGTAGGTAAAAAACTCCACTATCCTCCCCGACAGACTGCCGATAACATGGTTATCAACCCTGGATCTGTTGAATTTTGTCTTGCGAAACAATACCCCTTTGTCCGGCATCACGATCTGGCCGAAATCGGGATCGTAAAAAAAACCGTTCCGTTGGGCAAAGCCCTTCACCGAGTTTTCCACAACCGGCGACCTTTCCAGGTCGCTTCGGACCGCGTCAACCTTCCAAATGTCATTCTCTCTGCGAAACACCCAATATTGCCGGAAATAATCATACTTGGCCAGAAGCATTTCGCTATTCTCCGTGTCGATCAACACATTATCCATTCGCGCCAATATCTCGGCCACAACCAGATCCTGATCATTATCGGATTCGTCGCGAGCCCGTAATATCGAGATATTTCGAACTTGGGGAACCAACGCGAAATTCTGCCGCTGGCATCTTTTAAGCACGCCCATCTCCATCACCAGCAACTGGTAATAATTCTCGGTAACGCAGGATCTCAAAGCGTAAATGTCAAAATGTCCCCAAGCCTCTTGGAACTTGAAAAAAACTTCCGCGATCCTTCTGGCCATCTTCTCCTCTTCCCAAGCCGAATCCATCACTTGAGCCTCCCTCAGAATACCGGAAACTCTTTCTCTTTCCGACTTCTTGATCGAACGGAAAAAAAACACGGCCGAAAGCCAAAAACCGGCAATAACGACGATCCAGAAAATATTCGATCCGCCGAATCCATTGTCATGATTTTTACTGGAAATGGCCGCCAACAATGAACCCAAAAAAAAGGCCAAACCGCATAGGGGTAAAAAATATTTTGTTTTACCGATATTAGCCATTGGATTGCTTGTTTTTGATCGAACCCTTCGATTTCATAACTGTATCTTTTGTTGAAAAAGCGAAACCCTTGGCGTCAAAAATGGTCTTTCCCGCCAAATATTCCGTTTTTCCCCCCGCCTCCAAAATGATCAGCGAGCCGGCCGCCACATCCCAAGGCTTTGGACCCCAATCAAAATAATAGGAAAAGCGACCACAAGCGACATACGCGATTTGTAAAGCAGCGGACCCTAAATTCCTGGTCCTTGCCCCTTTGGCGTAACATTCGTCGGACAACGGCTTGCACCTCTTAAAATCAGCCTGTTTGTAGGGCGACCCGATATTGGCGAGAGTTCCCGAAATCGCGCTTTTTTGCACGTGTATTTTTTTTCCGTTCAAATAAGCGCCTCTTTTGGCCACGGCGGAAAATAATTCATCACGGCTCGGATCGTAAACCGCCCCGGCAACCACTTGTCCGAATTCGGCGTACGCGATTGAAACGCAGAAAAACGGTATCCCGTAAAAAAAATTGGATGTCCCGTCAAGCGGATCGAGGATCCACAGTGAAGGAATAGTTTCCGGATCTTTTATTTCGTTCCGGGTTTCTTCCGACATTATCGCGTGGCTGCTAAATTTTTTTGAAATGGAGGCGATCAAAAAACGTTCGCTTTTCATATCGGCGACCGTGGCAAAGTTTCCGGGATTACCCTTGATGGATTGAATCCGACGAGGAGAATCCAACAGGATCCTGCCCGCCCTCTTCGCCAGAAAAACCACAAAATCGGCAATTTCGTTTCCTTTCATAAATATCAATTATTTATTTTTCCAACGGGATAGATCATGGTGCGGGAAAGTAATAGTTAGGACAAATCACGGCACATTTCCCCGCGATGCATCTTGCTTCATACTGGCAGTCGGAACGCATTTGGTATTTTCCGGGCGTCGCACAATCAATGCTTTCAACACAATCTTGATCCAACGATTCCTGAACCGAATATTCGATAGTAGCGTTAAAATAATTTTCCGCCCGTAAAATATCGATCTTCCGCAAAATCTCATAATTCCGGTAGTTGATCGCTTCTTCCTGAAGGCTTTCCGGAAATATCGTTTTAATGTCGTTGGCAAAATAACTTCCGTCGCGGGGAACCCAATGCGAAAAAACACCGTTGGAAACGATCAATTTGACCGGCGTTGAAATCCCGCTGCCCATATAGATTTTTCCGTTTTTAAGATAAAATTCCTGGCACGCCGCGTATAAAAACCGGGTATCCCCGTTACCCGAATCAACCAATTCCTCATAGGAACAAAAAACAACCCCATCCTTTACGGTCTGCGTCAAATTTTTTTCCAAATATCGCACGATATCGCAATCCATGCCGTAAGCGGCCGGATCGCAGGTTTTCTGTCCCGGATTTTCCGGCTCTTTATCCGCATCCGCCGACCCTGTTTGCTTTACTTGGCTTGTTTTTTCCAAAGATCGGTCCAGGCTAGCTGCTTTTAAACCGTTCTTTTCGGCCATCAAAACGCTGGTCAAAAATGAAATTGCGGAAAGAAAAAGTAAAATTATCAGGATTCTTCTCATGATTTTAAATTTGACGAATAGAGCTCTTTGTTGTCCAAAGCCACCAACGCGCTTATTATCGATTGTTTAACGGTATCGGCTCTTAGCCAACGGCCTTTGGTAAGAATACCAACCGCTCCTTCAAAAGATCCGATTTTTTTGTTTTTGGTCAACCCTGATTCGAAAAAAGCTTGGTTAACGTCCAAACCTTCCCGAAAAAGGATTTTAACGATTTTTTCGGGATACTCAAAAGCTGAAGACATCCCAAGATAGTAGTTTTCAACATCGTACACGGCACAAACGCAAATATTCAGATATCCGGTCTTGGTTTCAGGCACTTTTATCAAACCATCCTCTATCCCGAAACTGAGATCGCAGCCGATAAACGCGTTTTTGGCCCGTTTTTTAGCCCCTCGGATCGTTTCCTCGAGACTCTTTGGTTGCTCGGCCACTTCCGAAGGAACCTCGCGAGGTACGATGGAGGCAAAAGCCAAAAACGGGTAATCCTTGATCGTTTCCTTCAAAGCATTGACCTTGACCTCATTTTTCGTTCCGATACCGATTTTTGTTATTTTCATGGAAGCAAAATTTCCTCCCCTTTTTTTAATCCGCGGATATTAGTTGATTATAACAAAATTGTTGACTAACGCTAAACAAAATTGTTGACTAACGCTAAACAAAATTGTTGACTAACGCTAAACAAAATTGTTGACTAACGCTAAACAAAATTGTTG
>CAINCQ010000035.1 GCA_903847095.1 uncultured bacterium | reverse complement strand
GCTTCGCCGGTAAAACCGGAAAGCCATTGACGCTTTCAACGATCCAATGGATTTTAACCAATCCTTTTTATTACGGAATGTTTGTTTATCACGGCGAGCTTTTCCAAGGAAACCACCGGCCGATGATCTCAAAGAAAATTTTTGACCAAGTGCAAATAACGCTGGCCGATAACGGCAAACCGCGCAAGGAAAAAATCACAAAAGATTTTGCTTTCCGCCATTTCTTGGTTTGCGGCGAGTGCGGCTATTCCATAATCGCCGAACAGAAAACCAAGGAATCCGGTCTAAGATATGTTTATTACCGTTGCAGTCATAAAAGCCCCAAGCGAAGATGCGGCCAGCGTTATTATTTGCCAGAAAACGACCTTGCGGAACAAATAAAAGAATCTGTTCAAAAAGTTTCTTTAACTGATAGCCAGCGCGATTTTTGCCTTTCGGTTGTTGCCGAATGGGAAAACGAAAATCGGCAACCATCCAACGAAATGGATCAAAATTTGAAGACCGCGCTTTCGAGCGTAAAAGCAAAAATCGACCGCTTAAGCGATGCTTATCTTGAGGGCGCGTTTGAGATCGATGAATACAAGGAAAAGAAAAACAAACTCGTCGAGCAAAAGCGCGATATTGAGGAAAAATTGACCGATTTTAAGGCGAACGGCAACCGATGGTTAGAACTCACCCAAAATATTATTTTAGACGCAAATGAAGCGCAAAAATGGGCATCCGGCGAAAATTTCGCCGAAATGCGAAATTTTCTTAAAAAGCATGGTTCGAACCGCAAAATTTTAGACCGCCAGCTCGCCGTGGAATTCAATCCGCCGTGGAATTTAATCGCAAATCAAAGGGAAATCCGGCCAAACCAAAGCCCCGCCGAAGGCGGGGCGCATCGCGAAATTTTCACTTATCAAGTTATGCGGCCCCAACCGGAGTCGAACCGGTGTTCTTTGGTTGAGAACCAAATGTCCTAACCGCTAGACGATGGGGCCCCCTGTCATTCGAATTAATTTAACGGCACGATCTTGATCCCGATTAAATTCTTCATGACGCGGCTATTTTTCTCAATCAAGTTTTTTGTGTCGATCATTTTGGCCGATACCCCGACCACGCCGTCAATTGTAGCAAATTACCGGATTTTTTCCAGATACTCCGGCCACTCCGGCCTAATTTGATCGAAAACCAAATCATTAAACATCGGGCCCCTCTTTAAAGTGCGGGACAAAAGTCTTTTATGGCCTGGGTGGTTTGGATAAGATTCAATCCAAAAATCCGGCCGACCGCCAGAGCCGCCAGAGCCGAAAAAACCGGTTCTTCGGTTGTCGCGCGGTTTAACCAAACCGGAATGATATTGCCTTTGACATTGGCCTTGAAATTCAAAGCCTTGGCGATGTGAACATCCGACGCCCGGAAATCGGCTTCCGGCGAAAAACCGAAACCGGTTTTATTACCCGCCGCGATCGGCCCAAGCATTTTTTTCAGGTCAGGTTGATCCGCGTTATAGACCATATAAATCTCCTTATGGGCAATTTTTGCCTGACTATCGATTTTAGCCAAGAAGCTTTTCAAGCCGTCCAGCCGATCTTTACCGTCAAAACTGCCGAAACTCGTCAACACAATAGCCAACAAGCTGGAATTTCCGGCCAAAAATATCGCTTCTTTAAAATCCCGATCCACGGTTATATCTTTTTCGGCGATGATCGTTTCGTCGCGAGCAACGAAAAAAGGCCAAGTTGAACCGATCTTTTTTGCCTTTCCGTGTTTCGAAAGAACAAAAAAAACGGCTTCCGCGGCACTCGCCCGTTTATCACCCAAGATTATCACGGTTTTGGGTTTTTTTAACCAATAAAATATTTTTGGCAAAATTTGATCCATCGTTGCGATTTTTATTTTTTTACGTGGTCGGTAGTTACGCTCGCTCCCTCGATCCTATTTATTCTGGCTTTTGGCCTCACTTACGTCAAAATCGGGAGGAACCTGGTATAAATACAAGATTTGCTTGGATAATTCATGGAAGACCGGAAGAGCCGAATATTCGGCGGTCTTGGCTGCCGGAGCCTTGAGCTTGATTAAAACCAAAAACTGAGGATCATAGGCGGGAAAAAAACCAACAAAACTTTGCATCGTCTGGTCGGAATATCCTTTCCTGTCTATCCCGAAAAACCCCCAAGTAAGCTGGGCTGTCCCGGTTTTGCCGGCTATATAATATCCGGGAATTTTGGCTTTTTTGCTGTACCCATTCTCGATAACGCTCACCAGCATTTTCTTAATAGTGTCGGATGTTTCGCTTTTGATGACTTGGCGCAGCTTGGTCGGATCGCGAGGTGCGCGTTCGCTTTGCACGATACTTGGCTGGACAAGCCACCCGCCGTTCACCAAAGCGGAATATCCGCGCAACAACTGCATTGAGGTTACCTGCACACCCTGCCCAAACGAGGCAGTCGCGTAATTGATCTCATATCCTTTTTTAAATTCATTGTTCTCGGAATAATTTTCGGCTATATCGATGCCGGTCGGTTCAAAAAAACCGAATTCATCCAAATATTGCGCGAACTTTTCATCGCCCAATTGATTCTTGGCAAAAACCGCGCCGGTATTGATGGATTTCTCCAAAACTTGTGTCATTGTCTGCTCTCCGTAAGACCGCTCCCCGTAATTAAGAACTTTGTAGCCCCCGATTTGGACTATTCCGTAATCGATATATTTCATGTCGGGCGTAACCTTGCCTTCGTTAATGGCCGAAGACATCGTAAACGGCTTGAAAACCGATCCGGGCTCGAACAGCTCTTGAGTTGAATCGTCATTGAATAGCCTGATGGTTTCCGGCTTCTTCGCATATTCTTTATAGTTGTTCGGATCGAAATCGGGATTTTTGGCCATCGCCAAAACGTTCCCATTGCGAGGATCAAGCACCACCGCTTCCGCTTCCTGACAATGCAAATTCTCGTTAGCGGACGCGATCAGCTGTTCGGCGCTGTATTGGATGTTGTAATCGAGATTCAATACCAGACTTTTCCCTTGGGCCAATTCATCATTATAATATTCCTCAAGCCCGTATTGTCCCTTGCCATCGTCGCTGACAAAACCGACCACTTGCGCCGCCAAGGATCCCTGGGGATAAAAACGTTCTTTTTTGTCCCTTAAATAGATCCCGGAAAAACCGGCTTCTTTGACGGCTTTGATCTCGTCATCGCTAAGTCTTTCCTTGAGCGGCGAATAAAGAGCGTCTTTTTTTAGCCGATCCAAAACGTCTTTTTCGCCAAGGTTAAGGATTGAGGCCAGTTTTTTAGCGGTAAGCGCCGCGTCGTGAACGTCGGGAGGGGAAGCGTAAATAAAAGTGAAGTTCTTGTTGATAGCCAAGGGCTGACCGTCTTTAAAAAAAATCTCCCCCCTTTCGATGGCGGGTTCTTTTGAAAAAACCTGAAGGCCCTGGGCCCAAACCTTGTAATGCTCCCCCTTTATGATCTGGACATAATACAAGCGGCAAACAATCCCAAGATTTGCCAGGATCAAGCACGCAAGCACGAAATTCAGGCGGCCTGTTTTAATCTTGTTGGCAAGCTCGCGCATACTGGATAATGTCATTTAACTTAATTTCGCGCCGCCAGTCCCCGGTTATTTTTTTGCTAACTGCTCTTCAGGGGCTTTGATATATTTTATCTTTTCGACTTCGACTTTCTCGAAATTCGCGGCCTGACCTATCACATCTTTGTTGAAATTTTCCAAAGAATTTTTCGTGGAAAGCTTAACCTTCAATTCGTCGGAATCCACGGAAAGCGCCACCGATTGTTTTTCGTAATCGCGCAAAACGGAATTTTGATGGATATAATCGTTCAGCTGCAAAATCGCCGCCCCCAAAAGGCAAAAAACTCCGGACAGGGAAACGATCCAAAATGTTTTCAGGTTTTTCTTTATTTTTATTGTTCGGCGGCGGCTCATTTTTTTGATCTTCCCGGATCTTCAGTCGTTCGACTTTGTTTCGGGTTTCATTATTGCCCGCAGTTTAGCGGACCTTGACCTTGGATTAACGGTTAACTCTTCCTCACCCGGCGTAATCGGTTTCTTCGTTAAAATTATCGCGTTAGCGCTTGCCTTAAGTTCGCGGAAACGGTTTTTTACGATCCGGTCTTCCAGCGAATGAAAGGATATTACAACCAGCCGTCCTCCCGGAGCCAGAATTTCGAACGCTTCCGGCAGGGCTGTTTTCAAATTATCAAGCTCATGATTCACGGCGATCCTCAATGCTTGGAACGTTCTGGTGGCAAAGTGAGGGCGGTGGTTATGGTATCGGGTAGGAACGCTCTTTTTTATAGTCTCGACCAGATCCAAGGTCGTTTGAAACGGTTTTTTCCTCCGATCCGCAACTATCCTCCTGGCAATCGAGCCAGCGAACCTTTCCTCGCCAAATTCCCTTAAAATGTTCTCGATCTCTTTTTGGTCCAAACGGTTAAGGAGATCTTTAGCGCTTTCCTTAACATCGGTATCGTAGCGCATGTCCAATTCCTCGTTTTTCGTGAAGCCGAATCCCCGGCCGCTTTCTTCAAAATGCCATGACGATAACCCGATATCCATCAAAATCCCGTTAATCGGACTCAAACCGGATTTCTCGGCAATCGCTTTGATTTGGGAAAAATTCCCGTTGGCGATAACCAATCGCTGTCCTTTAAGATCAGGGTGTTGGGCGCAGAACCTTTGTAAGCTATCTTTATCCCAGTCTATTCCGAGGACCAGGCCGCTGGGTCCGGTCAAGTCCAATATTGAGAACGAGTGTCCACCCTGGCCCAAAGTGCAATCGATGAAGTTCTCACCGGGCAACGGGCGCAGATATTCGATTACTTCTTTTGGAAGAACTGATTTATGCATTTGTTTATACTCCCCCCATTTCGTTCAAACGTTCAGCGATGTTTCCGGCTTCCTTTTCGGTCTTTTCCTTGTACCCGATCCAGGTATCCTCGTCCCAGATCTCAATACGGTTGTACAATCCGGCGACAATGACTTTCTTTTTCAATTGGGCGTAATCTTTCAAATAATCAGGGATCAAAATGCGTCCCAAATTATCAAAATTAACTTCCATGGCACCCGACAGCATTATCCTCGAGAAACCGCGGGCATCGGCGCGCGAAAGCGGAAGTTCACTGAGCTTCTTGGCCAGTTTGGCCCATTCCTCGTTCGAATATAAAAATAGGCAATTATCCAAACCCCTGGTGATCACGCCGCCCTCTTCCAAAAGCTTTCGGAACTTCGGCGGTACGCCCAAGCGTTTTTTTTCGTCTATTGAATATGAATATTCGCCGATGAACATTGTCGTGTTGCTGGCCTTACACCTCTTGATACTTTTTTCCAATCATTTCCACTTTCTCCCACCCATGTTCACTTTATCTCACAGCAATGATGACGTCAATTTTTTCGCTCTATTTAAAAATGAAGCTGAATTTCCGGTTTTTCCACTGGTCATCCACATAGCCAGTCGGAACATTTAACGCTTTTTGACATTATGCCGCGTAAAAAAACTGGCGAATTATACACTTTGCCCCACCAGAAAAGTTTTTATTACTTTTTTTCCCCGCCTGTTGACCACGGTGAAAAACCAACGTTTCCAAACCAAAAACGGCATTTCTGCCGTCGGATGATTCCCATATTTTGATTTAGACTCTAAGCCAACCTCGTCTTTTCTTTTGGCTTTACGCGAAAATATTTGTTTATAATACCCAATAATTCGGCGGGCGTATGGTTTGCTTTGATCAGATATCTTTCCGGCCAAATATTATTCCTTTGCAGATCTTTTTCCATATCCGGATTTTCGTAGTTAGTGAAGATAAAAACCGGAATCCCGCGCAATTTCGCGTCTCTTTTCGCCTGCTCAAGAATCTTGGTCCCTCCGGCGCCCGGACGCATCATATCGAGGAGAATCAGATCGGGACGGGTTGAATTCCCGCTTTTTATCAAATTAAGTTCTTGCGTCATTTCCTCGCAGGATTCCGCGATCTCAACGTCAAAATCGGTCTTTTGAAAGATTTCGCGATATACCTCGATCGCAACCGGATCGTTTTCGACTAAAATGATTTTTTTCATTGTAAATACCCGGAATTGGAAGCTTTCCCTCCAAAACCGCAAATCGCTAATTTTTTCCACTTACCCTTTATGAGTAGCAAATTTCGCGACTGTTGGCAATATCCCGCTATCAATATCGGATGGTTTATATTTCGATCCGGACAAATCTTTTTTGCTCAAATTGATCGCAAAATATCCGCCAGGAAGAATATTTTTCTTTTTTCAGTATGGCCTCGACCAAGCCGGCCTGCGCGCCGTCGAATTCCATATACATAACTCCGCTTTTGCCCAGGTGTTTTTTGGCTTGCGCCAAAAATTTTTCGATCGCGGCCATTCCGTTTTTTTTCGAAAACAGCGCCACGTGCGGCTCATGATCAAAGACCGTAGCCTGGACCTCGCTTACGCGATCCGGGTCAACGTAGGGCGGATTGGCCAGGATGGCGTCATAAAGCTTTTCTTCGGGAAGTTTTTCGAAAATATCGGAACAGTAAACGCGATATCTTTTTTTGTCTATTTTGTTGATCTTCAGGTTTTTTTTGATCTGCCTGACGGCCCGGAGCTCGATATCGCAAAAATCGACCGAACTATTCTTGATCTTTTTTAAAACAGCTATCCCGACGCAACCCGAACCGGAAAACAAATCAAGCACCGCTAAAGCGGGCCTTGACTTCAATTCATTTATGGCCGCCTCCGCCCAAAACCCGGTTTCCGGACGCGGAATGAAAGTCCTGAGCGACAAGTCTATCTTGCAACCCAGAAACTTAACGCTTCCTTTTTTATATTCTTTGGGAAGATCGCTTTTTACTTCCTTCTTTTTTTCCATAAATTACGATTTTGGCGTGAAAATCCTGATACGACCTGAAATCTTTTTCCAGATAATCCTCGAAAAAGTTTTTCAGGAAAAGATAGGTTTTTTTATCCACCAAGGCCGGTTTTTCCCTTTTCGGAAAAGCATCGTCGGACCAAAGCTCGCACGCCAGGCGACGCGTATATTCGTCAACCAAGAAAGTCGGCTTGTCCAAGGCGTATAAAAGAATGCTGTCGGCAGTTTCAAAACCGACGCCTTTGACCGAAAGCAAACTTTGGCGGAGCAATACCAACTCCCACTCCATCATCGCGAAAACACCGCCGTATCTATCGATAACGCACTCCGCCAGTTTTTTTAAATACCGCGATTTTGACCGGTAACATCCGGCTGGTTTGATCGCTTCCGCCAGAATCTTTTCGTCGGCCACCGCGATTTCTCTAAGACCGCAAAGATCGCGGGCCTTCAGTATGGCGATCGCGGATTCGACGTTCTGCCAATTGGCTTGCTGGGTTAAGACCGACCCGATAATCACTTCTTCGCGCTCCTGTTCATTCTTGTTTTTTTTGCACCAAAGCAACCATTGACGATCGTAAACCCTGGAACCGGCGCCGATCTTTTGGACCAGATCCAGGAATCCTTGAATTTTTTGTTCTTTTTTTGTCACAAGACCATTACAACCGGTTATTCTAAGCTAAAATTTCCGGATAAACCCGGATTTCTTTCCGTTCCTAAAAAATGAAAACGGCTATTGCCCTTCCGCGAACACCGCGGCGGCGATAACGGTCGTCCACATGCCGTCTTTATTGCCTTCTGTTGATTGGCAAATATGCGTTGTTTTGAAAATATGGCCGCTGGTCTTATAGATTTGCTTCCTTTCGTCCCAAGCCTTGTTTGGATCGAAGGGCACCCCCAAGGTCGTAGCCAGCATGGTCGCCGCCAGGTCTTCGGCGTATTCACCGGAAACATCTCCTTTTTCCCCAAATCCATGGTGTTCCGACAAATAGCCATAGTGATTTTTGTCGGCCGGAACCGCCAACCCGATCGCCGCCGAAACGAGACGGTTAGGCTCATTGGTCTCGATCCGGGCCATAACGCAAAACGTGATCTGGCCGGGGCTTAACATTTTCATACCCCGATCTTTTGAAACGATCTCGCAATTCGGCGGAAAAATACTGGATACATAAACCAGATTGCACTTCTCGATACCCGCGCACCTTAAAGCAAGCTCGAAAGACGACAAACGGTCTTTGGATACTCCCACGCCTTTGGTAAAGAAAATTTTTGTCGGTACCATTAAGTTTTTTATTATAATTTGATCGCAATTACATTCTAGGGATTATTCACAAGTCTTGCAAGCCAGAACGGTCCGCCGCCAGAAAAACGTAAAGAGGCGCTTCGACGGGCGCCTCTTACAATAAGTAACTACCTTGCGTAATTGCTTAATGGAATATAATAACATGTTGATATTATTATGTCAATAGCATGGAAAGAAAAAAAATCGGCGTGTCGCCGATGGCCCGTAAAATATGGGATTAAAAAATTTCCTCATTGATCGGCCCTTGCCGATTAGTCGGTTTGCTCGGCCTTCCGCCGCCGCTTTTTTGCGTCATTAAGCCAGCCCTTCTCTTCCCTTTCCCTTATTTTTGATGGGTCTGTGATGAATTTATGACCCAGGTCTTTGAACTTGGCTTCGGTCTTTGACGGCATCGCGCCTTCCAGACAACAATTCCCGATATGGCCGTGGTCAACCAACGGATATTTGAAATCGGTTTGACAGCCCTGGCACGGAAAAGAACAAAAACCCGAACCGCACCGGGCGCACCGCGCGTAGTGAAATCGATGTTTGCCGCACGTTAATTCTTTCGCGAGCACCCAATTGTCGGTAATATGAACCGTATTTTTGTCGTATTGTTCATAGAGAGGCGCGGAAAAATCTTTAGTCATGGCGCCAAAATCTCGCGAAAACGGCCACTTCAACGCTATCCAGAAATTATAGTCCAGCACTTTCAGGTCGTAAGGATCCTGTAAAAATATCCGGTGGACCTCCCGCCAACCGTCAGGGTTGAACCTACCGGTTGGCCAGTTATTTTCGGCGTATTGCCAGGCAATCGCGGAATACGGATAATCATGATTACCGGCCTTTCGATGAATACGATCCGGCCAATCATAACTGATCTCGATAGTTTGATCGCTGGCTCGCTTGATCGACAAAATATGAACGGTATCTCTAACCAGAATCGCCGGACAAGCGATCGAGCCGTCTTTAAGCAACCGGCTCAAAGCAATCCCGGACAGATGCGGAAAAAATTTCCGCCATTCTTTAGACCTGGCTTTCATCTCGACAGGAAGCGTTGATAAAATTTTCAGGTAACTTTTTTGATCCAGCCCCATTTCTTTTATCTCTTCTGCCTCTTTTTTCACCATTACCACCTTTTGTCTTTTTTTAAAGTTCTGCGATTGAGATTTTTACTTTAACATTATTGCTCTGTAAGTCAACAAAAAAGCTGGTAAAATACCAGCTACTTTTTAGCTTCGGCTACCGACGGCGAATGGGCTTCAGCCCATTTTTCTATTTCCTCGTTCCGGAAAACCATGGGATCGATAACGAAATATCCATCCCCTAGGCCATCATTCAAAAGATCGACAACCTTGCCGGGCAAAGCACAGCCAAGGCTGGGCGGTGCTTGCCAAAAATCTTCTTGGTCGAAAGCGAATCGCTCGCCACACCCCTTGCACGTAAGTCGGTCGTCGAAACCGCATCCGCAATAACTGCAATGATAAAAAACCGGGACCCTGACGAAACGCCTAAGCTTCTTCAGTTCCAGAAAAGCGAGCTTATCAAAAGATGCTTCCACTATTGCTTCGTTGACGATCACGCTTCTCGGCTTGGACGTATCTTTTTTCAAGATCGTCCAGAGCCGGTCCAGGATCACGTAAAAACATTTTTCCACGGCCAAGGACCTTGGATCCATCAGATAGATTTTGACCCCCTGCATCTTCTGGCCCGACTTAAGTTCGTCATGCCATTCATGTTCGGCGTAATTTTTCGCTTCATCGGAAAAAGTGCCTTCAAAGGTCGATACATCGAGAATTCCGTCGCGCAACTCCAATGAGAGATTCTCGCCCCTGAATACCAAGCTGGGAACCGCTATGGCTATTCGCTTCTTTAAAGCCGAGTACAGTCCTTCGGGACTCAAAAATGCGCCGGGCTCATGAGGGAAAAGATCCGCGGCCAGGCAGCCGAATATCTCTTCATCCACCTTCATTGGAAGCTTCGCCAATTTTTTTCGATATTCCATCCTTTTGCTCATTCTCTTTACCTTCCTCTATTTTTTTTAAAGAACGTTTTTGGTTTAAAATTACCATAACAAACCCTTACTTTCTGTCAAATCGATTATATATTTTCCCGTGTTATTTCCCGCATCCCGAGAGCTCAGCGAAAGTATCCTCCCCGGCAGAACGCGGAAAAAACCAAGGGTTTTTTTATTCTGAAAGAATGAGTAGTCTCTCTGACTACTTTTTATGTTTCCAAGGCTTGTCTTATGGCCTTCAAAATAATAAAAAAGGACTCTTTTAGTCCTTCTAATCATCTGACGATTCGTAGCTTTGCTGGGTTTGAGCGCGCTTCGCTTCCGCGATTTGAGACGCCGCGGTCGTAACTCTGCAAAATTCATCGGTCGATAATGGGCGGCCAAAGATCTTTTGAGCGGCCATTTGGGCTTGCTGAACCGATCCGGTGTCAATAAATGCATCAAGGAAAACTTGCCGGGCATCATCCGAAACCGCATGGCTGGATATGATCTCGAAACCGGCCAGCCTGTCCGCTTCCTCCTCCGTACTATTGGACCGGGCGCACAGGATCACTGCCTGATCTATCGCTTTTTGGGGCGCTCCGGCGTCAAGAACCTGGACCAATTTGGACCAATCGATATCGCTGCCGGAACGTCTTGAAACTTGGGAAATGAGCCGGATATATGCATCGGGCTCCGGTTTTTTGCCGGTAGCTTCAGCCAGCCCCATAAACCCCTCAAGTTTCGCGCCGTTTGCCAGAACGGAAAACCCGTTTTGGATTTCGTCATCGGTAAATTCCCGGCCGGCTTTCCTGGCTACCGCCATAGCCGACTGCCAGTCGCGGCGTTTCAAATAAGCGCCGACAACTTCATTAATGACATCGGGCGCGACGCTTGGCGCAACCAGCTCCAAGATCCTTTCGGTTAAAAATTCGGAATCGGAAAACTCGGCGCCAAGCTGTTTGACAAAAGCCTTAAGGCTAAGTTCCACGGCTTCTTCCGTAGTTTCCGCTTTGATCGGGGCAGGCACCCATGGTTCCTGACCGCACGACCGTGCACTGCTCGCGCAACCGCAACCGTCCGATCGGCCACCTTCCCTTTGGTCTTCGGACTGACGGTCTCTTACCGTTTCGCCTTTTTTTTCAGATGCGCCATTTCCCGGTGGAAATATTCTTTCCAAAAGATCCCGGCCGCCGGCAATACACTCTTCAACAACGCTTGCCATTGTATTAATTCCTCCTTTTTTTAATTTGCCGCCCTAAAAATAACACAATTGGATATTTTGTCAACAAAAAAGCAAGGGTTTGTCCCTTGCGTAAGAATAAAGATTCTGGATATTCTCCCGGTTTTTTTCTTCGATATAACGTTGCAACGATTTGATCCTTTTGGGCATTTTGTTCCCGGCCAGAATATGATAGATCGGGTCCAGCGGCTTATCGTTAAATATCAAGCTCTCAACCCTCTCCAGATCTCCGGAATAGGCATGTCCCAGGATGTAATCCATTGTCCACTCCAAATAGTTCATCAACAACCGGTTCCAGGCACCATGATCCGCTTCCAGTTTGGCCATGCGCTCTTTCACCGCGCAACTGCCAGACACCACACCCAATCCGTAATAAAAATATCGTTTAAGCGAGCGGCGCAAATCACCGGGACCGATCATTTTTTGGTAGCTGGCGATTTCCAGGTCTTGGCAAACGAGCCCGTTATCGTCCCAGATCTGCTTCCAGATATACCGGCAAAGATCTGCCCACTCGGCAACCAAAGCGAACGGGCTGGCTTGCTCAATCTTTTCGACCGCAATTTTAATGTCTTCGTCGCTCCAAACCGATTCGGGCATAACCCTTTCATCATCGCCGTCAACCACCTCCACAACAATTACGGTAGAAGTACGCAAGATACGAGACGGATATTCCACCCGGCGGCAAATTGTCCGATAATATTCGTCGCGATACTTATCTTTCATCCGGAACGGAAAACCCCAAACCTGCAGATCAAAATGCTGCATATCCCTGGTGTGAACCGCTTCCCAATGGCTTCTTACCACCGGCTCATTCCTGATATCTTCGGCTTCGATATTAACAATCTCTCCATCGGCTCCGGTTTCGACCTTCAATCCCCAAACGATTTTCACATTCGGCCTTACCCGCAAAAACGGCTGAGCCTCTGGTTTCAACCCTAAAACCAATTCCTGCATATACCACATCTCTTAACCTCCTTGTTAATGTGCTTTAAAGTACACTAACAAACAAAATCGATTAGTCAAGACCGCTATTGTGCCTTTAAATAAGTTTCGATATTAGCCAAATGCTCTTCATAAGTGATTGCGCAATGGGTAGTGTGGTCGCTGTCGTGGAGATAATAAAGACAATCCGATTCCGCCGGACTTATTACCGCCTTGATCGCGGCCAAGCCGGGATTGCAGATTGGAAAAGGAGGCAATCCTTTATTCAAATAGGTATTGTAAGGAGACTTTAACTGTTTGTCCGCGACCGCGATAGGAGCCCACCAGCCATTACCTTTATCGCCGCGCGCGTACTGGAGAGTCGCGTCAACGTTAAGCGGCATTTCCCGCTCCAACCGGTTCCAAAGGATCCGGGCGATCAGCGGCATGTCGGCGGCATTAGCCGCTTCACGCTGGACGATCGAAGCCAGGGTAAGACCCGTGGTCCATTTGATATTCTGGGCATTGAACTGCGTTAAATACGGTTCGAACTTTTCATTGAATTTGTCGATAAACCGTTTGGCCACCACAACCGGTTTTTCATCAACCGGAATCAGATAAGTCTCGGGGAAATAGACCCCTTCGGTATATTTCGGCAAATCCTGATAAGCACTGATCCATTGCGCTTTTTTTACCGCATCCCAGCCGAGAGCGTACGCCAAAGTATCGGCGGTTTCCTCCTTGCGCAATCCTTCGGGAATCACCACCCATTCCATATAAGGTTTGGCGCCCAGAATTTTTTCGATCTGAGACGCGTTCATTTCCTTGGAAATTTTATAACCCCCGGGCGCAACCACTGTTATTTTTTGCCCGCTAAAAATCGCTAAAAATTCCGCCTCGTCTTTGATAAAACCCTGGTCAAAAAGATTTTTCGCTGTTTGTTCGATTTTTTCATCCGGCAACGGCACCACGAACCGTTCCAGGGTTTCCGGATAATCCGGCTCTTCCTTAGCGGTCTCTTTTTTTTGAACCGGTTCCTGATCTTCGGCCACAGGCTCTTTTTGATCTTCATTCACCAAGGACGTGACGCTTGGCGCATCTTTTGTTTCCGCCGAATCAACCGGATTTTCGGCGTTCACTTCAGGGTTTCCCGTTGATTCCGGTCTCATCTCCTTGTTTTTGGAAAAATAAGAAAACAGCCCTGCGCCCAAAACAGCCAGAACGGCAATTATTAATATGAGTTTTATGGTGGATTTTTTTTCCATGCTGGTTATTGAAATATTACACGATAACAAATTTTTTTAAAGTGAAAATACCCGGCAGTCCCCAAGAAAAAGAAAAACCGCTCTAGCGGTTAATGTTAAAAAATCAGTCCAGCCTTTGCATTCTTTTTTTAAAGCTCTGATTCGCCTTTTACAAACTTTTTCCTTGGATTCCAGCGGCTTTTCTTTATGAAAATGCCTCCACTCAACCAATCATATGGCCGGGGAATCGGGACTTGCCCGTCGAGACCCGCTAAATTAACCTCGAGTCTCGGGACTTGAATCAACGTACCAAACTTTATCATATCCAATACGGCCCCGCAGCTGCAATAAAACAAAGCAGGGTGGTGTTCGACATAACCGTCTATGTCAACCGCTTTTTCGCAATTCGGACAATCCGAGATCGCCATTCATAAACCTCCTTCGTTTATCAATTTTGATACAGCATTATTGAATATAGGTCAAGCCTGGAATATAGGCCCGCCGTAAAATAAAAAGGTTTTTCAACCTTTAAGACTATAAATTTCATCGGCTTTTTCTTTCACGGCCGCAAAAACCTTAGCGGCGCCCGGATTGATCACAATATCGACAAGATAAGGAGGCCCCGCGAGATCGTATCCGGAATCGAACAGCAGCTTTCCGTCCAGCCAAATGAAAGCAATACGATTCAGCCTCGGGTATCCGAATCCGCCGCGGGAATAATCTTCTTTGTATTTTATCGCAACCGTACCCGCATCAACGCTTAATTGACACCTATTTGCAAAAATAGTCTCATTAACCAATTTTGCGGCAATACCTTGGCCAACTGGTTGTAAATGTTCTGTTGAAGCAGGACGTACGCATTTTTCTTTGCCGTATCCGATTATCGTCTGCGCCGCCCGCATTAAAATATCCCGGACCTCGCGCAACACCGATTCCTCCATTTTCTCCCGGACCTCGGTATCGATATAAACCGGCTTGCCTTCGCGAATAGGCCATTTCAGTCCATACTTTGCAAATTCGTTCTCTATGTCCGTATTCTGCACCAGCATAAAATCACCTCGCCTATAAAAATACTAATTTAATATAAATATATGTCAACATCATTACTTTCACCTTCATTAAAACCGCCTCGGCGACGGGCACCGTAATAATGTCTTGCTTGGCAAAATCCCGCCCGAGGCGGGAAAATTGGCAATCAAAAATTAAAAACCGGTTTTAAAACCGGTTTTTTCGTGTGTAACGATACGGCCACAGATTTAATTTTGGTTCAGTGATTATTGTTTCCTAAAGATTGCTTTTAAGATTCTCTCCCTGAAGCTTTTGATTCTCAGGCGCAAGATCAATATTATGGCGCAGCAAATAAATGTTATGCCCATCGATAATTGCAAAATAATATCTTTTGTCAGCAACATTACATACAGAAAACCGACTCCGGATTCAATGGTCCAGACCTTATAAGAAGTCGCGCTGGCGCTCGGCTTGTTTTTGGACAGCTCTTTTATTGTCGGCCAATACCCGTAGACAGTGGCCACTCCGGTCGATAAATAAGCCAATTTCAATAAATCTATAAAAATTATCTCCATTTTTCGAAATTATCGATTATTTATTATACCAAAAAGCCGCTCTTTAAGCGACTTTAATTTTTTGTGCACTACTGTAGAACGGTATGGAACCGAATCTTGGAGGAATTGCGCCTATGGAATGAGTTCGGAAAAGAAATATCAATATTAAAAATTGCAAAGCGGCAAAAATAAATTTACTTTAAATAGCTATTTTGCAAAAAAAATAGGCAAATGCTCTCATTTCATTGGTATGGGTTGGTCGAGAGGACCATACAACAATATGGACAATGAAAGCGCCTATTTAAAGGGAACATTATCATTCCTCCGCATCCCGGGCAAAACGAAATTCCAAAATTGCTCCCTGCCCTAAAGACGGAATGAACAGCGGAAAGAATACTTCTTATTAAATATCCCGCAGGCTTAGCCAAGTCTTTCATAACTTCACCTTAAACAAAACAATACCACATTTCTGTGGTATTGTCTAATTTGTGCCCCCAGCAGGACTCGAACCTGCAACTCACTGCTTAAAAGGCAGTTACTCTACCATTGAGTTATGGGGGCGGGATCCGCCGCTCTCGCGGCGGCATATCTAAATTTTTTGAAACACAAAGTCCAGTATAACCAATTTTAGCGATATTACAAGCCTTCCTCCTTCAGGTTTTCGAGAAGTTCCTTTTGTTTTCGCGAAAGTTTCTTGGGAATTCCCACTTCCAGGTCCACATACATATCGCCGCGGCCGTAACTTCTAAAATGCGGCATCCCCTTGCCCGTTACTCGGAAAACTTTTTTCGCCGGAGATCCGGCCGGAACATTCAAAAGAATATCCTTGCCTTCGATCGTGGGAACTTTAATTTCCGCGCCCAGCGCGGCATCGGTCATATTGATCGTCATTGGGACAAATAAGTCATCGCCTTTCCTTTCGAACAACCGGTGCGTTTTTATAAAGATGCGCAAATAAAGATCTCCCGACCGGCCGGCTTTCTTTCCCGCTTCACCGCCTCCTTCAACCCTGATGGTCTGGTTGGAATCAACGCCGGCGGGAATGTTGATCTTCATTTTTTTCTCCTCTTTAACCCTACCCTCGCCTTTGCACACATTGCAGGGCTTTTCGGGCTTGTAACCTTCTCCGCCGCATTCGGGACAAACCGCGTAACGAGTGAACGACCCTAAAAACGTCTTTTTTATCTGCTGGACCTGACCGGTCCCGCGGCAAGAAAAACACTCGTTGATCTTGGTACCGGGTTCGGCACCCAACCCTCCGCAACGGACGCACTGGCCGTTACGAACCAGGTTGAATTCCTTTTCGACCCCGCTATAAGATTCCTCCAGCGATATTTCCACATCGAGCCGGATATCCTTCCCCTTCTTGATGTCTTTTTTCCTTTTGGGCTCGTTGAAGCCGAACATTTCCTCCATCATGTCCCCCAAATCGCCAAAATCGACATCAAAGTTGGTGTCCGGCCGGCCCCAAAACCACCCGTCTTGGCCGCCAAATCCCGCGGCGCCCTGGCCGCCGCCGGTGCGCGCCTCAAAAGCCTGGCCGAAACGGTCGTATTGAGACCTCTTTTCCTGGTTGGACAGGACTTGGTAAGCCTCATTGATCTCCTTGAATTTTTCCGCGTCTCCGCCCTTGTCAGGATGGAATTTATGCGCCAGTTTTCGATAAGCGCTTTTAATTTCGTTGACATTGGCATCGCGCGCCACGCCTAAAATTTTGTAATAATCTTTTGCCATCTTATTGTTTCTAATACATCAATCGCAAAGGAAAGTCTAAGCGCCCGCCTCGCCTCACAGCTTGACGGGCGCAGTTTCAAAATTCGATTAAGCTTCTTTGAAATCGGCCTCATCCGGCCCGCCCTCCTTTTTTGCCTGTTCCGGTCCGCTTCCCTGCGACTCCTGAGCCGGTTGTTGCGGCTGGTTTTTTTGGTAAAATTCAGCCCCGATCTTTTGCACGGCTTGGGATAGCTGATCGGTCTTGGTCTTCACGTCTTCTATATTATCCGTATCTTTGGCTTTTTTCAAGCCTTCAATCAAAACTTCCAACTCTTTCTTGGACGCTTCCGGAATCTTTGGACCAATATCGCGCAAAGTCTTTTCGGTCGTATAGATCAGGTTGTCGGCATTGTTTTTGACCATCACCGCTTCCTGTTTTCTTTTGTCGGCCTCGGCATTCACCTCCGCCTCGCGTTTCATGCGCTCCGCCTCGTCTTTTGAGATACCGGTGGATCCTTCGATCCTGATCGTCTGGACGCGGTTAGCCGCCTTATCTTTGGCCGTAACGCTCAAAATGCCATTAGCGTCAATGTCGAAAGTGACCTCCACTTGCGGTATCCCGCGCGGCGCGGGCATAATCCCGTCGAGAATAAATTTACCCAGGCTTTTGTTGTCGGCCGACATCGGGCGCTCTCCCTGCAAAACGTGAATCTCGACCGAAGTCTGATTGTCGGCCGCCGTGGAAAATATTTGCGTTTTGGCCGTAGGAACGGTCGTGTTTTTTTGAATAAGGACCGTATTCACGCCGCCATAAGTTTCGATTCCCAAAGAAAGAGGTGTCACGTCCAAGAGCAACACGTCTTTAACCTCTCCTTGCATAATACCGGCTTGGATGGCCGCTCCCAGCGCCACCACTTCGTCGGGATTGATGGATTTGTTGGGTTCTTTGCCGAATAATTTTTTGATCTCCTCGGCTATCATCGGCATCCGGGTCTGCCCTCCAACCAAGACTATTTCTTCGATATCTTTGACCGTAAGCTTGGCATCGCTCAACGTCTGGCTCACAAGGCTGATTGATTTTCCGATCAGATCACGGACAAGATCTTCCAGTTTAGCGCGCGTGAGTTTTAAAAGCAGATGTTTTGGCCCGGCCGCATCGGAAGTAATAAAAGGAAGGTTAATCTCCGATTCCATGGCAGTCGATAATTCAATCTTGGCCTTTTCTCCCGCTTCCTTTAACCGCTGCAGCGCCAATTCGTCTTTGGACAAATCAATACCCTGGTCTTTTCTAAACTCGCCGATCAACCAGTCGATTATCCGTTGGTCAACATCGTCTCCACCCAAGTGCGTATCGCCTCCGGTAGCTTTTACTTCAACCGTATCTTCGTTGATATCAAGAACGGAAATATCGAACGTTCCGCCGCCAAAATCATAAACCAATACTTGTTCGTTCTTCTTTTTGGTCAAACCGTAAGCCAAGGCGGCCGCGGTCGGCTCGTTGATAATGCGTTTTACGTTAAAACCGGCGATCTCCCCGGCCAGCTTGGTCGCTTTCCTTTGGGAATCGTCAAAATACGCCGGAACGGTGATAATTACATCGGTAACGGGCTCGCCCAATTTTTCCTCGGCATCCTGCTTCAGCTTCTGAAGCACCATTGCCGAGATCTCCGTCGGCGTGTACCATTTATCGCCCATTTTCACCTCCACTCCGCCATCCTGAGTCCTTTCCTTAATCTCGTAAGGCAGGAGTTTTCTATCGCGCTGAATCTCGGGATCGGAAAAACGCCTTCCAATCAAACGCTTTACGGAAAACAAGGTGTTTTTGGGATTGGTTATTTGCTGTCGCTTGGCCAAAACCCCAACCAAGCGCTCACCGGTTTTCGTGACCGCGACCACCGAAGGGGTCAGTTTCGAACCCTCGCGATTCTCCAAAATCTTAGGTTCGCCGTTGACGATCGACGCAACCTCCGATAAAGTCGTGCCCAGATCAATACCTACTGTTTTTGCCATAGTTTTATTGATTATTTATTTGGTTAACTGAAAAATTTTCTTTTATTGACGCTAAACTTGCGGAATACTATTTCACGAACCCTAATTGCGCTTCCGGATTCTCTGTTTCCTGGATCTTACCGAACTTATCCTCGTATCTTTTGATGTTTTCCTGTAAAGCGGCCTGGATGCGCTTGGCATGCCCCGGACTCACTAAAACACGGGAAACCATTATGCCTTCAGGCGGAAGATTCAGGAAAAAATCCATTACAAACTCTTCCTTGGCATGAGTGATCTGCATCAGGTTCGAATATTTACCTTTCAAATCGTCATCTTTGACTTTAATATTGATTTTTTGTTGTTCTTGGGCCATATTTTTAATTAATTTTAAAATATATCTAAGCCATTCTCCTATAAACCGGGATTTCTATTGCCTATTTAACCGGCTTATCCCTTAGAGAAGCCTGGATTAAAATTGCCTATCTTTTGTTCGATTAAAGATCTCCTTCGGTTACTTGGCAATTTTAACTTTCGCGGGACGGAGCAGGCGGCCATTAATCTTATAACCTTTCTTTATTTCTTCGACCACGACCCCGGACTCTTTTCCTTTTGCTTCAACCTCCAAAACCACTTCATGCGCGTTAGGATCGAACTTTTCACCAAGGGAGACGATCTCTTCGACGCCATAGGATTTAAGCAAGTCGCGCAACTGACTCTTAAGCTGGATTATCCCGGCTACATTGGCGTCGCTTTTCAAATTGTCGGGCAGTTTTGCTTCCACCAGATTAAAATTATCGAGCAACGGCAGAATCTCGGCGGCCATCTCCTCGCGCGCCAGATTAGCCAAGCTCGCTATACGGTCGGATTCTTCGTTACGGAAATTTAGGTAATCGGCGCGCGCCCTTTTCCAACCGTTCAGATATTCTTCGTTCTGGGTTTTCAATTCCTCCAATTTTTTCTCCAATTCCATTACGATGTCGTCGTTTTTTACTTCCTGGCAGGAACAGTCCTTCCCGCATTGGCAGCCTTCGCCGCCCGTCGTTTGTTGTTCTTTTTCTTCGTTGTTTTCCATGTTTATGGATTATCGGGTCCTAATTCACATCGGATGACCGATGTTTAATCCGACTCGAATAATTTTATTACGTTATTGATCAAACCGATGTTTTTCTCGTAAGCCATGCGCTTAGGCCCCACGATCGTCAGGATTATCTCGTCGAAATCCTTTGGTTCGTATTTGAAAGTGATCATCGAAAAGTCGGACGCCTTGGGAAAAAGGTTTTCCTTGCCGATATGGACCTTAAATCCGGATTCCGGCTTCAAACCTTCCGCGTTGGTCTCCAGATATTTCAAAAAATCAATGAAATTGGAGATGGATTCTTTTTCCTGCAGTTCGGGATTCTTCAAAGCCTGCTCCCAACCATCTTTCAGCATTACATCCTCCTCAACCATATAGCTCAAGACCAGCGACGACGAAGCGGTGGCCAAATTCCTGGTCAGGGCCTGGGCAAGACGGAAAATATCCTCGAATTCCTCCTTGATCTCCATTTCGAAATCGATCTCGAGGCTTGGAATACCCTGGTTGCCCGCGTCTACGATCTCGTCCACGAAATACCGGTATCCTTTGTCGGTCGGAACCCGGCCCGAAGACGTGTGCGGCTGGCAAAGATAACCCTGCTCGGTAAGGTCCTGCATTTTTAACCGTATAGTCGCCGGAGCGATATCAAGCCGGTGCTTCTCCTTTAAAAATTCCGAAGAGATCGGCTGGGCATAGTCGATATAGTCGCGGACGACATAATCCAATATTTCTTTTTGTTTATCTGTTAGTCTCATGAAACGGTTTTATCAACCGATTTTTTGCCTCCCAACTTAATCTTAAGCGGTTAGCACTCACTTGTCAAGAGTGCTAATTTTCGCTTTAACTAGCCGTATTTATCCGGTCCCAACAAAAAAGCGCTCTTTTTTTTAAGAGCGCTCTGCCTTGCTTCTTGCTCCGGGGGCATCATCCTTTTTATCCGGGCTAAAACCATCTTCCCAATGGATCGCTGCTTCGCGGAAACGGCTTTTTAAAAAAAAAGCAACCGAACGGTTGCCAAAAAAAAAGAACTAAGTTAAACATCGGATCACGAGGCTGGGCAAGCTGTCCGGTGTTTCGCGGGCTAAAACCGCGCTATAGACAACCTCCCACTGCGTCCGGATAGACCCGTTGCGAATACCGACCGTATCCATGATCCGCCGCGCCTCGATCAAATCGACCATAGCTGTTCCGTAGTCCGGATTATCCGATGCCCGATCGATCAATTGCTGAACCAATAAACTGTTTTCTCCCAAAGAACTCACCTTATTTCGCTTTTAATGTATTATACCAATATTTTCCGATTAGTCAAATGGCCAAGCCGTTGACAATATTGATTAATTAATTTATGATCCTACCAGTTCCCAGGAGAAGAAGATGATCGATAAGGAATCACAGGCTTGGTTGACAGTTATCGGTATTCTGGTGTTAGGTCTTTTGGGCGGTGGTTTTCTTGTTTACGCCGATCATGAAACCCAACATACAAACACCGTCGCCGCCACCAATGATTTCCGGCAAGCTTTTGAAATATCCGGCTATAAAACTGCCGGCATCGGAAAAACCACTTTCGCGGTAAATTTTACCGGCGAAGACAGTCAAGCCGGAGAAATGTTCATCGACGCTGACAATATCACGGACGGCCGCTTCATCGTGTCCGATCAATTCGGCGGATCAAACGAAATCAATATTGCCGACGGGTTTGCCAATAACAAAAAAACCGGCTACTTGCTGGGCATCAAACGAATAAAAGAAGATTTAAGCAAAACGCATGACAACGCTCACCGAACGGTGAGTTTTTTTTACAAAAAATCCGGAAATAATTCCGGATCATACCGCTTTAGCGGTAATTGAGGCGCGGATCGGTCACGGGAAATCCCACCGCCTCCGCCGAGCTTGCATCGCACCTGTTCACATACAGGCTATCGTAATGGCAGACGGCGCGGACCATGCGGCAGGAATTCGGCTTCACTACCTCGCGGTCAAACATGTTCAGAATGCAAATCAACCGCGATTGGAAATGGTTATACGCATCCGTAGCCCGCCAATAAAAGTGGGCATCTATTTTCCCTTCCTTGTAAACCCTCGCCCAGATCCGCTGTAAAAAAGGCGAAGCTTCGCTTTCAAGATCGGTTTCCGGATTCCAGGTTATCGCCTGGCAATTATTTTTTACGATGCCTTCATCCATTTGGCGCTTAAGCGAATCCCTCATAAAAATCAGTTGGTCAACGGCAAGACCTTCGCTGGCCGGATAACCAGCCAGACGTTCGAACGCCAGATATACCGGCTTGTTTTTTTTTGGCAGGTCTTGGTATTTCGCCAAGTACCCGTGTGTCCATTCTTTGCAATATGTCGGCGTGGAAAGATACGGATAATCTTTATGGGTCTCTCCGGCTCTGATTTGCTCCAGCGCGTATCCCGAAAAGACAATCGTCTGGCTGGAATCAATCACATTTTTTTCTCCTCTGTTGTCCACCAAGATAACTTGAACTCCCTGGCCCAAGATGTTCCTTAAAACGATCACCCATGCTTCGTGGAAATTCGTTCTCTCCACGAAGATAAGCGGCGCAATGTCTTTCATTTTTCCCTCTTTTATTTTTAAGGTGCCAAACGGCTTAAAAAAATATCATACCACAGATCCCAAAAAAGAAAAGGCTTAGAGACTCCAAAATTTTCTTTGACAAACTGCTTCAAAAAAGGATAAGTTGATATTAATGGAATAACTCTCCGCTTTTTTTAACGGACCGCCGCCAAAAAAAACGATCCTGCTGTGAAAAAAATCATCGAACAAAACAATTTGGTCTGGGTTGACATCGAAAAACCCTCCGAGGAAGATATCCGGTTTCTGAAAGACCGTTTCAAGATACACTCGTTGACGGCCAAGACCCTGATTCCGGCTATTCACTACCCGGATCTCGATCCTTTTCGCAACTACCTTTTTTTGATACTCCATTACCCCCATTACAAGGAAAACAAGGAAATCAAGATTCTTGAGTTTGATATTATCGTCGGCCGGGATTTTTTCATTACCAATCATTACGAGGAGATCGCTCCTTTGCAAACACTGTTCGACACCTGCCGCGCCTCAAAAGCAAAAAAGGACGAAACCATGGCCAAAGGCGCGGGCTACCTGCTGTTCGCGGTCCTCAGCGCTTTTTTAAAGGACGTCCTGGAAAAAATCAACGTTGTAGCAACCGATATCGATAAATTGGAATCGAGCCTTTTCGCCGGGCAGGAACGGGAGATGATCAGGGAAATCTCGACACTGAAAATGCAGATCATCGACATCTGGCGGATCGTGGAACCCCAAAGAATGATCTTTGAATCATTGCGCGCCACGGGCGTGAATTTCTTCGGACCGGATTACAAACACTATTTCGGGATCCTTAACCGCACCCACCGCCGCATCGAAAACGGCTTGAAAGGAGCCAAGGAAACCGTGGAAGCGCTGGAAGAAACCAATCAAATTCTGGTAAGCTTGAGAATGAATGAGATCATGAAGATCCTCACGCTGTTCTCGGTGATTTTCTTGCCCCTAACCCTTTTAGCCAGTATCTGGGGAATGAACACTAATTTTCTGCCCTTCCAGAAAACCGACCGCGACTTCGAATACGTGGTTTTGATCATGCTCCTGACTTTCATCGGAATGTTCACGTACTTCAAGCACAAAAAATGGATTTAAACCGTATAAAAGAACAAGCCTTTACCAAGGCTTGAAGTATTTTTGGCGGCTTTTCGCCGCACTTAACCGTTTTGTTCCTGAAAATAATCGCTTTCAACAACGCCTTTAACAATGATTTTGTGGCTAACTTGTTGCGCCCTCTTTCTATACTCGGCCGAAAGTTCGAAAAAGCTCTTCGCTACCGCCTTCCATTCTTCTTGCCCGGCCGGCATTACCCCATCTTTGACAACGCCCCAAACGTTTCGCAGAAGCCTTGACGCTTCAACCATCCCGAATACGCTGCCCTTCCGCATCAGTTCTTCGGCAATAGCCAGATCGCCTATCGCAAAGTTTAACTCGACCTGGCTATCTTCGTGGAACCGGCGAGTATCGGCGTTTTCTTTTCCGCTCATTCTTTTTCCTCCTGGCTTTAAAAAAGCTGCGTTCATATTATAATATTTTTTGACTTTGTCAATAATATCTGAAAACAAAAGAGAGCGCGTACGCTCTCCAAAAAACTCTCTTCCCGGCAGCTGTCTTTCATTCACCGCCTATATTTGACCATACCTGGGCGTGTGCCAGGTAATCCGCCGAAAGCTCCGCTAGCTTATCTTCAATTTCCTTTAAACTTTCGCCGGTAAACGGAAGTGCCTGGTATTCCAGTATCCGCTCAATCCGCCAAAGCAACTCCGAAACTTTTAAAAGACTTGAAATACGATTTTCGGTCAATAGTTCTTCGACAACCGCCAAGTCCGCCTTTATCAAATTTAACGTACTTTCCACTCTCATTTTTCCATCCTCCTCTGGTTGCTAAGTTGTTTATATAATAGTACAGGACGGTGTCAAGCCAAAAAAATAAATAAAAGAGAGCGCGTACGCTCTCATCTCATTCAATATCCATTGCTTTGTCCGGTCCGGTGCTGGTGAGCATCAACTGCGAGTTGCAGATGATCTCGGCGGCTTCGGCTTTTCCGTCGTGGATTACCACGGCCACGGAATAGTAATCGCCGTCTTTTTGGCCCACTCTCAACGAACCCCATCCTCTGCTTTGCGCTTCTTGTTTTGACTTTTCGGCCAGATCCTTTCCTTGAGATCCCGCCGAAAGATTTTCTACCAATCCTTCGAACTCATTGAAAGTCGGAAGCCCGACCTTGGTCGAGTTCGAAACGATTTTTTTACCGGTCTTGAAGTTAGCCTCCAAAATCGCGGTCAAATCGCTTCCACTGATCTTTCCGTCGCTTACCATAACCTTTGGGAAACCGCCTAACGCGACCTGTTGTCCATCGCTACCGATATAGACACCGGACGCTAAAGCCTGGTTTACCAGAAGCATTATCAATATCCCCAATATCGCCATTCCCTTCATTGCCAAATTCCCCCATCCTAACCGTTTTTTATTTATCTTTGTTAATATATATTGTAGCATATTTATTATGATTAGTCAAGCAAAAAGAGAGCGTTTTACGCTCTCAAAAAGAAGCTGAGAAAAAAGCCCCACATTCCTATTAATACCAGAGCTGCGCCAATTGCCTGCATAAAAATTGAGTCCCGGCTGGCAATGAACAACACGGCCCCAATGAACGCGACGGCGATTGCGAGGATTGTCGAGCTACCTATTGCTACCGTTCCATCCGAATTTTCCGCCCCGCAAGGAGCAACAATCATCAGCAAGACTATGGCGCTGATGAACAAAATTATAGGCAAACCTGCTTGCATCATCAATCACTCTTCGTTTTTTTCACTTTATTTCCCAATGATACTTAATAACATACTATGTTTATTTTGTCAATAGTTTCTTTTTGGCTTTCCTTGCGGTAAAATTACTTAATGGCCAAAAATCCCGCCTTTTTTATGTCTAAATCAACAATAACCTTTTTACTGTTACTCACGATCCTCGGCATCGCCGTTTTTTTCCGCTTTTACCGGCTTGACCGGATCCCGCCCGGGCTTTATCCAGATGTGGCCATTAACGGCAACGACGCCCTCGATAGCCTCAAAACCGGCCAATTCAAACTCTTCTATCCGGAAAATAACGGGCGTGAAGGAATGATCGTCTGGCTGGACGCTTTATCTATTTATCTGTTTGGCGCCGGTGTTTACGCGCTTAAATTTCCGGCGGCTTTGGCCGGAGTTTTAACGGTCATCGGTCTTTATTTTTTGGGAAAAGAACTTTTCGGAAAAAAGGGCGAATGTGCCGCTCTTCTGGCCAGCTTTTTTTTGGCCACTTCTTTTTGGCACGTGAATTTTTCCCGCATCGGTTTCCGGGCGATTCTGGTCCCGTTTTTTTTGGTTTTCGCCTTCTATTTTTTCACGAAAGGCTTCAAAACCAAAAAAAATGCCTGGCAAATACCGGCCGGAATTTTTTTTGGCGCAGGTTTCTACACCTACATCAGCTACCGCCTAGCTGTTCCACTGCTTTTTGTCGCGTTGCTAGGTTGGTTTCTTTATTATTGGCGGGGAAAACTGCCAATAAATTTTTTGCGCACCGCCGCCATAATACTAACCACTATTTTCGTTATAGCCCTTCCTATCGGCCTCTATTTCCTCGGCCATCCCGGCGATTTTATCGGGCGAGCGGGCCAAACCTCGGTTTTTTCGGCGGATAATCCCCTCTTGGCTTTCGGACAATCTCTTGGCCTTCATCTTGCCATGTTCAACTTTTACGGCGATGGAAACTGGCGTCATAATTATCCGGGGTCGCCCGAGCTTTTCTGGCCGGTCGGCATTTTGTTCTTGGTTGGCTTATTCTTGGCCGTTAAACAACTGGCCGCGCAATTCAGGGCCAAGGATTTCGGGCCGGAATTCAATTCTTACCTGTTGTTGCTGGCCTGGTTAATTTTTATGATCCTGCCCGGCGCGCTTACGCAGGAAGGCATACCGCACGCCCTAAGAGTAATCGGAGTCATTCCGGCGGTTTTTCTTTTGGCCGGAATCGGGGCTCAAGCGGCTTATGATTGGTTAAAGGCCCGGTCTAACGATAAAACCGCGGCCGTACTTTGTTTTCTTTTTTTGGCGGTTGTGGCCAGCCATGAATATTACAAATATTTCACGCAATGGGCCCAGAATAAAAACGTTCCCGGCGCCTTTACCCAGATTTTTTTCGATGAAGGAAAGTTGCTTTCATTATTATCTACCGATTCAAAAACCGTGGTCATCGTCAACGAATCGGGCGTTAACGTGCCCTATCCGGACGGAATCCCTATGCCCGCTCAAACGATCATATTTGTGGAACGGGCCGATTGTTTCAGACAGAAAGGATTTAATAACCCAGGCTGCGGACTTCCCTACTCGCAATTCATCTTGCCAGACCAATTAAATGAAATTACAATAGATAAAAAGACGGTAATAATGCCGGTGAAATACGATCCGGCATTATTGGAATCTTTAAAACAGCGATTCCCCGACGGGAATTTAAAAGCTGAGGACAATATCCAATATTATGAAATTGACTAACCGCACCACCAATATCCTGGCCGGTTTCATGTTTTTTGTAATGTTTTTACTGATGCTTTTTTCCATGAAAGGCGATTCGTTGACTATGGACGAAAAAGCCCATCTTCCCGCCGGCTATTCGTATCTGACGCAGCAGGATATGCGGATCAATCCGGAACACCCGCCCCTGGTCAAAGACCTGGCCGGCTTTCCCCTTCTTTTTCTTAACGGGATCAATTTTCCTTATGACGCCAAAGCTTGGACGCAGGACGTAAACGGCCAATGGGATTTTGGCTGGAGCTTGCTTTTCAATTCCGATAATCCGGCCGATACTATGATCTTTTGGGGAAGGATCCCCATGATCCTACTAACGCTCGCGGCCGGTTTTTTTGTATTCAAGTGGGCTAAAGAACTTTTCGGAAATACCGCCGCGGTTTTGAGCACATTTTTATTTACTTTTTCTCCCACAATTCTCGCCCATGGACGGCTTGTCACAACCGATGTCGGGGCGGCTTTCGGCGCCCTGATCGGAATTTATTATTTCACCAAGGCTTTAAAAAATCCATCGATTGCCAATATCTTGTATTCCGGGATCGCCCTTGGTATCGCCGAATGCCTCAAATTTTCCATGGTTCTTCTGTTTCCGCTGTTCATTCTGCTGGCCGGAATATGGTGGATCATCAAAGCCGCTGATTTTAAAACGGTGTTTAAGATATTATTTTGCGTATTTGTAATCTGTTTTCTTGTGATCGGACCAGTTTATTTATTCCATACTTGGAATTACCCGCCGGAACGGCAAGTAAGCGATTCCCAATATATCCTTTCGAGCTATGGAAGCCGGTTTTTGGCCAACACCGTGGTTTGGGCAGCCGATAAACCCGTCATCCGCGCTTACGCGCAATATTTCCTGGGCGTTTTAATGGTAACCCAGCGCGTATCGGGCGGCAACACTACTTACTTTATGGGCGAAGTTTCGTCCAGCGCCTGGAAAGATTACTTTCCCACGGTTTACCTGATCAAAGAAACGATTGCTTTCCATTTGTTTTCTTTGATCGCGTTTTTTTCCGGAGCCTGGTATGTAATTTATCAATCGGAAATTTGGAAAAAAACCTGGCCTAAAACCAAAAACCTGGCTAAAGACCATTTTGCGATCGTCGCCATGCTCCTTTTTATCGCCGTATATTGGACGACCAGCTTGGCCGGAAATTTGAATATTGGCGTCAGGCACCTTCTTCCCGTCCTTCCACTTACCATGATTCTGGCTGGAGCCGGAGTTTCCGCTTTCATCGGCACGGCCAAGATAAGGACCTTGATCATCTCGCTCCTTTGCGCCTCGCAAGTCGTTTCCGTCATCGCCGTTTATCCGAGCTTTTTAGCCTATTTCAACGAACTTGCCGGCGGTCCGAGCCGCGGCTATCTTTACTCGGTTGATTCCAATCTGGATTGGGGCCAAGATTTGAAACGCCTGACAGTCTGGACCGACGAGAACAGGATCGATAAGATCTATCTCGATTATTTCGGCGGAGCTGACGCTAAATATTATCTGAAAGAAAAATTCCAGCCTTGGTGGGGCACCCGCCCTGAAAGCGACCTGCCCAAAGGAAGTTATCTGGCTGTTTCGGCAACACTTCTTCAAGGCGGGCGCGGCTTTGTAAAACCGGGGTCCGACATCGAGCACGGATATTACAACTGGCTTGATGCTTACACACCTATCGCCGTGATCGGCCATTCGATCTTCGTTTATCGCATCGATTGATCTTTGGCCGCTTCGTCCAAATACATTTATGAAAAAACGGACATTTGTCCGTTTTTTCTTACTATCAAGCTTGGACCGGTATTTTCAATTAAGAGGCGCGCCGGGAGCTACCGGAGTTTGTTTTATTTCCGTTTGCACTTTGCCCGGACCAGGATCGACCTCTATGGTTTGCGCCGCCTGTTTTGATTTCAGGTAAACCCTGGTAAACCTGAGATCGACGTATTCGAGATTTCCCCTTTTTTGGGCGAAAGACGCGTCATTGACAACCGCTTCCAGCTTCGTGAACTGCCAATCCATGTCCTTTTGGGGGTTTACGAATATTTCCCAGCCTTCGGTCGTCGTAAAATTAACGCGTTCATCGGTAACAACCAGTCCCCGGCTTATCTTTACCGGCATCTTATTTTCAAGATCGGCTTTGAATCTTAATATTTTGACCAAAAACGCGGTGTCAAAAATTCTGCTTCCCAGTTTCGCGTCATTTGGCTCATCACTTTTCAATATCTCAAAAAAACCGTTAGGCTGCCCGACCTCTTCAAAAATAACACCGGTTTCATCGATCAAAAAATATTTTTCGCCCCGCCAATGAAAAACCGCAGCCGGCTTCCTTTCCTGCACGGAGGCGTAAATCTGGGCGGGAAACTTCCGCTGGATGCTGATATTTTGGATTTGCGGAAACTTATTCAAAATCTCTTTATTTGCTTTATCCAAGTCGAACAAAAAAATACTTTTACTGGACAGGAAAGCGATCTTTTTTTCCGTCAAACCCTCGATTATTTTCTGGTATTCCCCGCTTTTCTCCGCCCCATCTCCCGAAACATTCACCATTTTAATCTCAAATACCGGGG
>CAINCQ010000034.1 GCA_903847095.1 uncultured bacterium | reverse complement strand
TTTATGCGAAGAAGCAAAAAAAGAAACTGGACGAGATGTTTCGATTGGGGAAATGAAAAAAGCGATTCGAAATGTCGATAAAGCTCATTTAAAAGTCGAGCTAACTAAAAATAAGAAACTTTTGACATTCGTTGGAGGGGAAAACATTCCCCGATGGGCTTCTTTTATTAATAATCATTACTGGATGTTTTTAGAAGCCGATCATTTTATTACGGGAGATATAAATCATTTTGGGTTTTTCCCACTCAATCCCAATATTTGTTTAGTGCCAATGAAAGATAAACCGCTCAACGAAAGAATAATCCTTACAGGCGGAAAATTACAGGAAATAAATAATTCTATTTTAAAATCGTGCGATAGTTTTGCTATTGCGAAAAACCGAAAGATTCTTGAAGCACTAAAACTCATTAGTATTTAGCAAAATTTTAGACCGCCAGCTCGCCGTGGAATTCAATCCGCCGTGGAATTTAATCGCAAATCGGGGGGAAATCCGGCCAAAACAAAGCCCCGCCGAAGGCGGGGCGCGTCGCGAAATTTTCACTTATCAAGTTATGCGGGATTTACTGAATGAAGTTAGGACTTACTATCAAGCTCATTCGTGCAATGAAACAATACCAGATTTTGAGGCAGAGAGCCAGTAGCTGACCCCCGACTGAGCTTCGCTTGCCCTTCCAAACTGCTGTTTTCCAGGGCTACGCTCGCAAAGGGGCAGCCGGGCTCGAATTGGGGCAGGCCAACGCATTTTAGCCGCAGGTGGGGGGTAAAAATAGCATTTTAGATATAAAATAATATAAATCGAAGCCAGCAGGCTTCGCGAATTTTTTAAAATTTTAGAATTGTAAAAACGCTTTAAAAGAGTTAATGTTTATTATATAAATTGATCAGTTTTTATGGGTGATTTGAATAAAGAAGACATAGAATTTTTAATAGAGTGCCTTAAAACCGGAAAGGAGATTCCGGAAGTTTATAAATATGCAATTTTTCCGACCAAGCAAAAAGAATATGAGCTTGTCTATGCCGGAAAAATGCGAAAGGAAGATGTGCTGGCGGATACCGAGGAAGCCAAGCCAGTACCGCTTCAGATCGAAAAAATTTTTAATGGCAAAAAATATCCGCTCTATTCTAAAGATTGGCACAATCTTTTAGTTTTTGGTGACAACCTACAAATCCTCAAAACTTTTAATGAAAACAAAGACTTGCTCGTTAAGGATAAAATCAAGGGTAAAGTAAAATTGATTTACATTGATCCGCCATTTGCAACAGAAAAAGAATTTCAAACTGGTACTGGCGTAAAGGCATATGCAGACAAATCGAAAGGAGCAGAATTCGTTGAATTTTTGCGTCGGAGATTCAAGGGCGTTAGTGATTAAAAGTACCGGCAACGTCGGTATTGGGACGATTAGTCCTACTGCGGCTTTTCAAGTGGCCCAAGGGACGGCCGGAGTTGGCACGGTAACCATAACCGAGACCACGGTTTGTACGGGAACGGGCACTCAATTCCTCAATACTTTCAAGGTGGGAGACAGCATTATCATAACAAAGACCGCTGAAACCAAAGTTATTTCAGCGATAGCCTCCGACACGGTCATGACTATCGCCGCCGCCACCAACACCGCTGATTCGGCTTATACTTTCGCCGGCGGGACGAGATTCAGTGTCTTAGCCAACGGCAACGTCGGCATCGGGACGACGGCGCCTAATTCAGAGTTGCATGTTAAAAATGCGGCTACCACCGGATATTTATCCAAGGAGGGGACTATCACTGTCGGGGATGTAAATCCTAATTCAACGCAGGGCCTCTTTGGTAGATTCCAAGATAACGGAGATGTGGGTTCCGGATCGAGTTATTACACTTACATAGGAAATAATGCGAAGCATGTTGAGGGGCAAGATTATTTGACTTATTACAAGGGAAACGGTTGGATTCCACCAAGCGTAATGGCTCTTGGCGGTGACGGTGCGGTTAAATTTTTAACCTCGCAAGTCGGTGAAGAAAATAATCCTGATGTGACCGTTACTTTAGCGGAGAGGATGACCATTCTTCAGGGCGGCAATGTCGGCATCGGGACAACGGTACCGAATGTAAAGTTTCAAGTTAATTCTAGTTTGTCTGGTTCAGATGCCCAAATCGGTTTGGTAAACACTGCTTCCGGAGGAATAGGCTGGTATCTCGGGAGTACTGATAGCGGCAATGATTCTGGTGCCGGAAAATTATATTTTAATACTTCGTACGACAGCTCAAGCACGGCAAAGGTGATTTTTGACAGCAACGGCAACGTCGGCATCGGCACGATCAGCCCAACCGCCGCCTTGCAGCTCAAAGCCGGGACAGCCACAGCCAACACCGCGCCATTGAAACTTACTGCCGGAACATTGTTGGGTACGCCGGAGGCCGGCGCCGTTGAAATGGATGCCAACCACATTTATTGGAGCAAGGATGGCAGCAATCGCTACCAGCTGGACCAGCAGCTTACCGCCGGAATGGCGCTTTCTGCTCTCACCGCGGCTACGGGAACCAATACCATCGACAGCCTTACCAATGCCCAGACCTGGAACTGGTCAACGGCAAGCACTCAGAACCCGATGACCATGAATTTCAATGGTTTGACCACCGGCACCGGTTTAACCTTGGCCTCGTCAGCCGCGGGCTTGACCACCAACGGCGCTCTGCAAAGTATTACCTTGTCCGGCAACAACGTCAACAACATCGGCGACCTGCTGTATTTGAACAGTTCCGGCGCCAACAGCATAGCCAAAGCGCTCGATGTGGCCGTGGCCTCAACGGGCGCACCGACCAACGGCCTGGTGAGATTTAATTTCAGCGGCGCCCATACCAACACCGGTTTCCAGTTTGACGATGTAACAACCGCCGGCACAGCCATGGCCTTGAATGCCAATGCCTTGGCCGCGGGAACGGGCCTGGCCATTGCCTCCTCATCCACCGGCAACAACATGACCGGCAGTCTGCAAAGTATTACGTTATCGGGCAGTAATGTTGGCAATACCGGCGACCTGCTCTACCTCAACAGTTCCGGTGCCAACAGTATTGCCAAAGCGCTTGATGTAGCCGTGGCCTCCACGGGCGCACCGACCAACGGCCTGGTGAGATTTAATTTCAGCGGCGCTCACACCGGAAACGGTTTCCAGATCGATGATGTTGCCACGGCCGGTACGACCATGGCGATCAACGCCAATTCGTTGACCACGGGCACAGGATTATCAGTTTCCGGCAATGCGTTAACCACTGGCAATCTGGTCAATATCGCGTCCACTTCCACGGCCGCGGCCAGCAACACCCAGACATTGTTGAACCTCTCGCTTTCCGGTTCCAACGGTACTACCGGTCAAACAACTTACGGCGCGCAGATTTCCAACACGCACGCGGGTACTGGCACCAATGTTGGTTTGAAAACCAGCGTCTCCGGCGGCACGAACAATTACGGCCTGTGGGTTGACGCGCCCACCGCGATCTTTGGCGCGGGCGAAGCGGGAACGCCATCAACGGTAACTTTGCGCGGCGCGGCGGCCAGCGGAACCAACATCACCGGCGCGGATATGTACTTTGACGCGTCCAACGGAACGGGTTCGGGTTCATCAGGCAAATTCATTTTCCGCACCGCGCCTGCCGGAGTTTATACTCCGCCAGTAGTCACTACTGTAAATCTTATTCCAAATGCGGCCGGGGAGATTACCGGGCTTAGTAATCAAAATCCCTCAAGCACTAATCACTGGGATAAAGTTGACGATCCGGTCGTTTCGCCGGATGATGGCGCTACTGGAGTAGCCGAGGAGGGTAATCCGGCGACCGGTTATGATCTTTATAATGTTCCCGATCAGGCATTAACGGGGACAATAACTAATGTTACTGTTTGGATTCGTGGCAGTACCGACAGCGGTGATGGTTCATTGAGAACCGTAATAAAGACTCATTCAGCGGAGTATCGCGGGACTACTCATACGCCCCCCTATGCCTATACAAATTACAGTACTTCTTATGATTTAAATCCCAACACCAGTGCCGCGTGGACTTGGGCCGAAATTAATGCCCTTCATATCGGCGTTGAGATCTATGCAACTGGTTGGCATAATAATTGGTGTACACAAGTATATGCTGTGGTTTCGTATGGCACCGCCGCCTCACAGGCCGATCCGGTGCTTGCCAGCCGTCTGACTATCGACAATGCGGGCAACGTTGGCATAGGGACGGCAGGACCGGGTGCGTTGTTGGATGTGCAAAGCGCTGCGACCACGGGTACGGCTGCCAATATCACAGCCAACTCTTTGACCAGCGGCACCGGTTTGGCTATCGGTTCCACGGCCGCTGGATTGACCGGCAACGCGTTATCGGTTACCACTGGTTCTACCGGTGTGCCAACTGCGGGCTTGGTGCGTTTGAATTTCAACGGTGCGCGCACCGCGGCGGGGACCGGCTTCCAGATCGATGATATCTCGACCACGCTGGCCACGACCATGGCAATCAATGCCAATTCGCTGACCACGGGCCTGGGATTGTCGATCCTTAACACCGGCACGGGAATTACCACGGCCGGCAGCAACACCGGTTCGCTCCTGAACGTTAACGCTTCCGGCGCCACGACCGCGTTCACCGGCTCGCTGGCCAACATCAACTTCGCCGGCACCGCGGTGGCCAACACCGGCGCGTTGCTCAACATCAACGCCTCCGGCGCGGCCCAGATAACCCAGCCTCTTCTTGTAACCGATGCTTCCACGGGTGCCACGACCAACGGCATGGTGCGTTTCAACTTTACCGGCGCGCGCACCGCGGCGGGAACCGGGTTCCAGATCGATGATATTTCGACCACGTTGGCGACGACCATGGCGATCAATGCCAATTCGCTGACCAGTGGCATCGGAGAGGCGCAAAGCTACAACGCTTTGTCCACCGGCAAGGGTTTGACCATCTCGTCTTCGTCTACCGGTCTTACCACCGCCGGCGCCAATGTCGGTTCGCTGTTCAACGTTAACACTTCCGGCGCCATTACCGGATTTACCGGCAATCTGGCCAACATTTCCATGGCCGGAGCATCGGCCTCGGGTAATACCGGCAGTCTGTTAAATATCAATGACGCGGGCGCCTTAAACCTGACCAAGCTGCTGACCATGAATTCCAGCAGCACCACCAATACCACGAGCCTAATGTCGCTGACCAGCGTTTCCACCGGAACGATTGCCAACGGCCTGGTCCGTTTCAACTTCAACGGTATCCGCACCGCGGCCGGAAACGCATTCCAGATCGATGACATCTCAACGACTCTAGCCACGACCATGGCCATTAATGCCAATTCGCTGACCACGGGCAATGCCTTGGCAATTTCCGCCACCGCGGCGGGATTGACCGGCAATGCCTTGTCGGTTACCACCGGTTCCACCGGCGCGGTAACAAATGGCTTGGTCCGTTTCAACTTCAATGCCGCCCACACCGGCAATGGTTTCCAGATCGACGATCTGACCGCCACCGGTATTGCCATGGCGCTTAATGCCAATTCGGTTACCACCGGCAATGCCTTATCAATTTCCGGCAACGCGTTGACAACCGGCAATCTGGTCAACATTGCGTCCACTTCCACTGCCGCGACGAGCAATACCCAGACCTTGTTGAACCTGGCGCTTTCCGGTGTCAACGGTACCGCTGGCCAGACTACCTACGCTTCCCAGATCGCCAATACGCATTCCGGTGTCAGTTCCACCAACATCGGTTTGTTGCTATCTGCCAGCGGCGCATCAACCAACTACGCGCTGATTATTAACGGTGGCGACGTCGGTATTGGCACGACCGCACCGGCCAAACGGCTGGATGTTCTGGAAGCGGTATCGGAAGCGCAGTTAAGGGTGAGTTATTCCGGTTCGGTGTATTCGGAGCTTTACACCGATTCGTCGGGAGATCTGCGGATCTCGGCAACGGGCGGCGACGTCAGGCTCCTTGACGAGAATTTTTGGGCCTGTTCGGGCGGTGGTTGTCCCAGCATCACGCCCAGCGGCAACGGCAATATCGTCGCGGAAGGAGGGGTGACGGTCGGCACTTCCAGCGCCACTTGCGACGCGAGCAACCGGGGCACGATCCGGGTGGATCAAGTAGGATCGGGATCGGCTGACATCCTTAAGGTGTGTCTGAAGAAGTCGGACGATTCTTACCAATGGGTGCAAGTCGCGATCGGCAATTAGTTTTTTTAACGACATGACCAAAAAAACAGCCATTATCATTTTGATCACTGTTCCGGTTTTGGTGTTCGGAGTTTTTTTGGCTTTTTCTTCGGCGTTTGGCGGCTTTAAAAAAGCCGTTCCGGCCAGCAATGGGGGGTCTGCCGGCACCGATGACAAAAAAAATGCCGGCTTAGATTCGCCCCCCGTAGCCGGGGAGGAAAAGGCCGCGTCGCCGGAGGCGGAATCGCCGCTGGATCTTTCGACAGTTTCCGACGAAGAATTGAAGCGGATGGAATTCAAAGTTGACCCGGCTTCGGTGACCGTTGATCCCTGGCTGAACGGTTACAGTTATCGGAAGCCGATCACCATCTCTTCGGGTGGGGCCTTGACCAATTACCAGATAAACATAGCGATCGATACCTTGACGCTGGCGAATAATTCCAAGATGCGAACCGATTGCAACGATCTGCGCTTTACCAGCGACAATGGCTATACCCTTATTGATTATTGGATCGCTTCCGGTTGTCATACCGGTAGTACTTCGCTTTGGATCGAGGTGCCCAGCATCGCCAACGGCAATACTACGATCTATATGTATTACGGAAGTTCTTCTGCCAGTGCCGCGAGCAATTTTTTAAACACTATGGCGATGCCGACCGGCAATCCCACATTCACCGGCGCGGGTTATGGCGGAGGTTGGTCGGAAACCAATCCGGGGGATACGCTGAATCCGGATGGAGTCTATGGTTATATGTATCTTAACGACGTTTGGAATTCCCAATGGGCTGAAGACTATTGGGTATATGATTTTGGCTCGTCGGCCCGCCGATATTTTACAATTACGTGGAAAAATAGCGCGGTGCAATATACAGGCTATTGCACTTCATATACAACGACTGTTTCTGGTTCTCCGGATGGTTCCAGCTGGACTACGATCGCTTCTTTGACGCTAACCAGCACGTCTTCTTCCGCGGTATGGAATTCAACCACTACCGCAACTTACCGATACATAAAGGTTGACGCATATTCGACTTCATCGTGCATGGTTCATCCGGGATACACTTATGTGGATACCGTTTGGGCATATGGTTCCGCTTCTTCGCCGCCAACTACTTCGGTGGGCTCGGAAACCCAGCTCATTACCCGGGCCGGCACCGGCGCCGCGAGCTGGACCTGGAAAGCGCCGGCGATAAACGATAAGGTGAGTTCCGGTTCGGCGGCCAGCTGGAGCTGGGTTACCTGGCAAGATAATGGCGCGGGTTTGACGGTGCCATACAGTGCCGCGGCCAGCTGGACATGGTATCCTTAATTTTTTATCATTATAATATACATATCCATGATAGAACGCATCAGAAATTTCATCGCCTACCACAACGCGGTTCCCGTCGCGGTGGTTTTGATTGCGGGGGGGAGCGCGGTTACCCTGGCGGCCAGTCCGGATATCCGCGGCGCGGCACTGGGAAGCCTTGTCGGCCAGGAATCGAAAATAACTTCCGTTGACAATACGGTTATTCTGGCCGCTGATTTGGATGAGCACGATTTTAAATTACGGATTACCGATATCACCGAAGACGAAAACGAATATCTGGTCACGTATGTTCTTACGACTTACACCGTCAAAGACGCGGTTTGGCGGGAGCTGGAGGATACGCGGGTGTTGAAAGTTTCCAAAGACGCGCTGGCGGGCCGCGATTTGGGTGTTTATTGTGCCAAAGAGCTAAAAGAGGTCGTTGATTATGAACGGAGTTTTTTAAAAGATACCCAAGCTCTGGAATTGGTCCAAGGCGCGACGAAAAAGATAGAAACTATCACTTATTCCGGATTGGTTGGCCGGTTTCTTAACGATAAAGAGAAAGTGTTTCCGGGTTACGAGCAGGTAGTCGAGGACGTACTGCCGGCTCCGGATAACGCCAGTACGACTTTAGCGGATCCCGGTCATCCGGACAGTGGAGGCTTTGCCAAGGCCGCCGGAGGAATATCCGGAATTACCGAGGAACAGGTCACCGAGATCGTCAGGAAAATATTAGGTCAGACAGTGGAAACCGCGCCAACTGCGGATCCGGTCCAAGCTACTGCGATCGTTGATTCCGGCTCGAGCGGCACACATGCGGCTGGGACGAATGCGAACGGAGGCGGGCAGGCTGCGGACGGAGAAGCGGCCGCAAAGAAATTGCCAACCGGCGATTCGTCTGGTTCGGCGACTTCTACTCCGCCAATTTGATCGTTTTGGAGTTTCGTTTCGGGTTTTGACCATCGGCCCGTTCCGTTATAGAATTAAGAATAGATAAAAATAACCATGATCGCAGAAACCATATTTTACATTACCGGATCCCTGTTTTTCGTGCTCGTAGTTGTGATCAATCTTGTGGTGGCTTTTTATTTGTTCAAGATCCTTCAGGTTTTTTTAAAGATCAGCGAAGAGATCAACGGTACGGCTCGGGAGATCAAGGGAAAAGTAAGTAATTTTTACTTGGGCTTCGCGGGTCTGACAGCGTTGCTGGAAAAAGTGATCAGTGCCGGTTTTTGGAGAGGAGAAAAAAGGGCCAACGAAAAAAAAGAAGAAAAAACAGAGTTCGGCGATGAGGAAAAAACGGATGAAGAGGATGAAAATGGGCAGAGAACCGCCACCGTCCAAAGAACGGGCAACGAGCCGAAAAAGGGTAAAAAGATAAAAAAAATAAAAGTAACGGAGATCACCGAAGAATAAAATATTAACCTATCAACTAAAAAATATACAGAGTCCCGGTCTCTGTATTTTTTTTGACTTTGTGCTATTATTTCAAAAAATTATGCCGAAGAGAAAAGTAGAATTTATCAATAATGAAATTTATCATGTCATAATGCGAGGCGTTGATGGCAGGCAAATCTTCATGGACGACGAAGATCGCTGGCGCGGCATTTTCGGCTTATACGAATTTAATAACGCTAACCCGGTTACGATACGAGAACAAAGAAAAAAAAGAAAGCAACTTAAAGAATCGCTCAAACAACTTTCCAGAGACCGGGACTCTGGAAAATTTCCCAGAGTCCCGGTCTCTGTGGGGAATGGAGAAATTTTAAATTCTGAGATTGATCCGAGAAAAAGGCTAGTTGATATCTTTGCTTTCGTTTTCATGCCAAACCATATCCATCTTCTGTTACGGCAAATAAGCCAAAATGGGTTAACTTTTTTTGCAAGAAAATTTGGCGTCGGGTATGCGATGTATTTTAATTCAAGATATGACCGGAAAGGATCGTTATTCCAAGGGAGGTTTGAGGCGAAAATCATCGAAGACGATGAATACTTGAAAACGATGTTTCTTTATATCCATACAAATCCTGTTTCGATCGTTGAGCCAAGATGGAAAGACACAGGCGTTAAAAACCTAAAAGAAACAATTAAATTTTTAGAAGAGTATCGATGGTCAAGCTATCTTGATTATTTAAGCAAGGAAAATTTTCCGTCGGTGAGCTGCCGAGAATTCTTGTCGAAGATTTTTATTGATAAGGAAAAAATCAGAGAATCGGTTAAGGCAAAAATTATCAATAAAGGTTGTAAACGATTCCCAGAGTCCCGGTCTCTGGAAGCTGGTTCTTGAGAAAATACGGGGTTGAATAAAAAAAAGGATGGTTACATCCTTTTTTTGTTGGAAGTCGAAATATTAGACGCGCGTGGTGTATTCCCCGGTTTCGGTATTTACCTCGATCGTGTCTCCGGCGACGACGAAAAGAGGAACCTGGATTTCGGCGCCGGTTTCCACGACCGCCGTTTTTGTGCCTGATTGCGCGCGGTTTCCTTTGACGCCCGGAGCCGCTTCCATCACTTTTAGTCTTATTTTGATCGGAAGCGTGATATTGATGACTTGTTCATCGTAAACGACCCCGTCTACTATGGTATCGGGTACAAGGTATTTGACCGCATCTCCGAGTTTATCGGCGGTGAATTCGATTCGTTTCGAAGAATTGGTCTCATCGCAAAATACGAATTTTCCGCGGCTGCCGTAAAGGAATTTTAGCGTTGTTTTATCCGATTCGGTTTCTTCGAATTTATCGCCCTTATGAAAAGTTTTTTCCAAAACCTTGCCCGTTAAGAGGTTTTTGACTTTGGTCCGGATGACCGTGGCGTCTTGCGCCTTGATGATTTGCTGAAAATCCAAAACCTCGTAGGGCTGGTCATCCAATAAAAACTTAACTCCTTTTCGCAAATCAAAATAGTTCAACATGATATGTTAGTTAAAAATTTAAAGATCAGAATCGAATAATTCCGTGATTTTATATTTTGATCTTTAAATTTTAAATTTATTTGATCGTTTTCCATTCGATCTTTTCGATCTTGTCGGCGTACTCAAGCCATTCTCCCTGCTTGGAGATCACGTACCATTTCTTTTTTGCTTCCGACCAGATCATCGGATCGTCAAGGTAGAAAGGTTTTTTAACCGTTTCTTTCGGTTTCAAACGGTCTAGCTCCAACCATTTCTTTATAACTGTTTCAAGCGCATAGTCAAGGTTGCGGGTTTTGGCCCAAAGCGCCACTTTGTCGATCGCTTCCTTGGCCAACTCAACGGAGCCGGCTAATTGGATCAATTCCTTGGCCGAGCGGGTATAGCGGCGATAGACGATCGTTTGACGTTTCGCGTCGCGTTTGAGTTGTTCCAGGTTAACGTCCTTGGTTTCAAAATAGTGCGTCACAATCTGTCGGATGGCGGTTTCCTTTTTCAGCTGGTCAAGCAGTTTTATCTTTTTTTTCTTTATATACTCTTCGATTTTCTCCGCTATGCTTTTTCCTACGCCTTTGATTTTTTTCAGGCTTTTTACGCCTCCATCCTTATATATCTCCCGGACGTCGGTCGCAAGGTTTTCAATCGATGCCGCCGCCCTTCTATAAGCCGCCGGCTTGAAGGCTACTCCTTTGACGTCGAGCAGGAAGGCGAGCTCTTCAAGGATGCGGGCCAAGGTTTTATTTGCGTTTTCCATCGATATTCTTTGTTAAGCCGCGCAGCAATTCATAAGCATTTTCAAGCTCTTTTTCCCCCTTATCGCTGATTTGATAAACCCGCCGGCGTTCTTGCGTGCGGCTTTTGACGAACTTATCAAGTTCCAAACGGTAAAGGACGCGATAGGGCGTGATCTTGCCGGGCCGGAACTCGTATTCTTTTTCGATCAGATCGGGGATTTCCCAGCCGTAAACCGGCCTTTTTTTTAGAAGAGCCAGGATGTAGATCCACAAATTGTCGATCGTGGTCGATTTTTTAAGGCGTTGAACCGGAGTCATGATTATTTAATAAATCTTTGGATTTGGCGGGAAATTAAATCGGAAATATTAATCGACGAATTTGGTAACGTACTTATCCACAGCCGGTATTGCTTAAATTGTTTTACGATGGTAAAATACTTGTACGTTGTAAAATAATAGTCCGTAAGCCTATTCTAAGAAAAAAAACTAAGACTGTCAAAAAATATGGAACCAAAAAATAAGGAAAAGAAGATAAGGATGGCCATCGCCGGAATAGGGAACTGTTGTTCCAGTCTGGTCCAGGGGCTTTATTATTACAAAGATATCAAAAATGACGACGAACTTGTTCCCGGACTGATGCATAATGTAGTGGGGGATTACAAGATTTCCGATATCGAACCGGTGGCCGCATTCGATATCGATAAACGCAAGATTGGAAAAGACTTGACGGCTGCCATATTCGAGGATCCTAATTGTACCAAGGTATTTGCCCGCGATCTACCCAAAAGCGGCGTCAAAGTGCAAATGGGACCGATTCTGGATGGCGTGGCCGACCACATGAAAAACTATCCCGAAAAACAGACTTTCATCCCGTCTGACTTAAAACCGGTGGACGTGGCTAAAGAGTTGGAACGATCCGAAGCCGACGTTTTAGTCAATTATATGCCAGTCGGTTCGCAAAAGGCCACGGAATTTTACGCTAAAGCGGCGTTGGCGGCCGGATGCGGGTTCATAAACTGCATGCCGGTGTTCATAGTGTCGGACAAGGATTGGGGGGAGAAATTTGCCAAGAAGAATCTTCCCTGTATTGGCGACGATATTAAATCCCAGATTGGCGCGACGATCGTCCACCGGGTGCTCACGCACCTGTTCTCGAAACGGGGCGTCGTAGTGGACCGGTCTTACCAGCTAAATTTTGGCGGAAACACGGATTTTCTGAACATGCTTTCTCGCGAGCGTTTGAAATCCAAGAAAATTTCCAAAACCGAGAGCGTGGAATCCCAGCTTTCCAAGCGCTTAAGTTACGATAACCTGCATATCGGACCGTCGGATTGGGTGCCGTTCTTAAAGGACAACAAGATCTGTTTTATCCGGATGGAGGGACGGAAATTCGGTAACATACCGGTAGAGATCGAATTGCGGCTTTCGGTTGAGGATTCGCCCAATTCCGCCGGATGCGTTATCGACGCGGTGAGGATGATTATGTTGGCCAAGGATCGGGGAGTGGGAGGGCCGTTGCTGTCTCCATCGGCTTACTTTATGAAGCATCCGCCGCAGCAATTTTCCGACGAAAAAGCCTACGAGATGGTCGAGGAATTCGTGAAGGGTTCGCGCGAGCGCTAACAGTGTTTTTTCTCAGAAATTGTCGTATAATCAATAAAATACATATATGTCGCCAATCGAACGTTATAAAAAAACCAACACCGAAGGCAATTTGTGGATTTATATCCTGTCTTTAGGACAGGACCAGGAGATTTTGAACGAGGAAATTCCCCGTTTGGTGTTCGAAAAGTTTGCCTTTCTGCCGAGCGATTTTCTCACTTTGAGGGTTTTGTTCCGTTTGCGCCAGCAAGGTTACGTGAGTGAGGAAAAAAACAAAGGCAAGAAGGCGTATAAAACGACCGAGAAAGGCAAAGAACAACTGGGTTTGATGAGAGTATTCTGCCAGAATTTACTGCAACAGATTTGATAAATATGCTTGATCTCCATCGGGATAAATTCGCCGGTTTGGAAAAAACGGTGGCCGGCATTTTTTGCCGGCTACCGTTGTCGCCCAACCAATACACTGTCCTTTCGGTTTTAATGATCATTGCTTGCGTGGTCTTTATGATGTTCGGTGCTTATCCGGCCGCTTTGGTTTTTTTTCTGGTCGCGGGAATGCTTGATTTCATTGACGGCGCCGTGGCGCGCGGCCGCATGATGGCTTCGCCGCGCGGAGCATACCTGGACACGATTGCCGACCGATACGTGGAAGCGTTGTTGCTTATGGGTTTTCTTTTTATTGGATTGCCGGACGTAATTTTTCCCGGTAACATCTGGTTGTTTTTGATCCTATTCGGTTCCACCATGACTACCTACGCTAAAGCGGCGGCCAGCGAGAAAAAAATTAGCCACCGGGAATTGAAGGGGGGATTGATGTCCCGGGGCGAGCGGATGATCATTTATGCCGGGGCCCTCCTGATATTGAATTTTAACTGGGTTTGGGTAACATATATATTAATAGGGTTGGCTTTTCTTACCAATATTACCGCTTTTCAGCGGATCGCTTCAGCCCTGAAGATCGAAAAAAAGCAATGAACGTAAATTACCTGCTGATCGGTCATATAAGCAAAGACCTGTCCGACGACGAGCCGGGCGGATTTAAGCTGGGGGGTGGAGTACTTTACTCGGGGGTAGCAGCCGATGTTTTGGGCGCCAAAGTCGGTATTTTGACCAGTTATCCCAAGGACCTGCACAAAACTATCGCGCAAGACAAATTGTTGAAAAAATTTCAAGTAAAACATTTCCTTTCGCGCTCGGCAACCACTTTCAAGAACCAATATGAAAACGGGGCGAGAACGCAATACCTTTTTTCGACAGCCGCGCCTATTACGGCCACTGGTTATTTAAGGTCGGAATTCAACGAAAAATATTTCAAACCTTCGATAGTACAACTGGCTCCTATAGCGCGGGAGATCGATTCCAGTGTTTTTGGCGTTCTTCGCGCCGACTTTATTGGCGCGACTCTCCAAGGCTGGTTGAGAAAACGCGACTCCGGGGACCGGGTGTCTTTTTCCCAATGGCCGAATTACCGCAATTATCTAAAAAAACTTGACGCCGCCGTTCTAAGTGAGGAAGACATCGCTCATGACAAATTATTGGCCAAAGAATTTGCCAAATACGCCAAGGTTTTGGTTTTGACCCGCGGGAAAAACGGATGTTCGGTTTTCGAAAGGGGCCGACGATTGGATTTCAAGCCGGCCAAGGCTATCGAAAAGAACGATGTTACAGGAGCCGGCGATGTGTTCGCGGCCGGTTTTTTCACTAAATTTTACCAAACCAAGAATAGCGCCATCTCCGCCAAATTTGCCAACGCCTTAGCCGGTTATCATCTTGAAAAGGGTATCGAAAACCTTACGTAGGGTGGAGTTATAAACCAAACATAAAAAGCCCCTTTCGGGGCTTTTCGGTTTCAAAACCGCCAGGCTCGCAAGTATCAATATTTTTCGGCCGTAAAACGGTAAATGGCGATCTTTTCTTTTTTCAAGTCGATGCCGCCTTTTTGGGAGGCGATATGGATCTGTTCCTCGATGGTCTTTATGCCTTCGAGGTTGGGCAAAAGAAGCCCGCACCTTTTCGTTTTGGCGCCCCTGACCACTATACCGTATTTTTTAACGTCCAGTTCGGATAGGTCAGCGACCAGGCGCGGTTCTTCTAAAACATAAACATCGTAATCGAGCGAAGGCAATTCATCAACGGTGATCGGGTCGAATCTCGTATCCTGGGAAGCGGCTGATATGGCGTTGGCTATCGTTTCGTAAGCGATATTTTCCCTGGTGGGGGCGTAGGTACCGATGCAGCCGCGCAAATTACCGCTATTGTTGATAGAAACAAAAACGCCGGCTTTTCGAGCCGAAAAGTTTTCTGGAAACGATTCGGGGGGAGAAATGGTTTTTCCCTCTGAGATATATTTTTCGATTGCTTTCTTGGCCAGTATTACCAGTGGATGATCGGAGTTTTTCATGAAATTAAATTTAGGCAAATTCCGGTATACCGGATCCCGAGCCGATTTTAATAAATTTTATATTCCAGCCGTCTTTTATTTTTTTGGCCGAAATGATACGGGTGATACCAAAAGCGTACAATACCGCGTCCGCGCTTATGATTCCTGAAAACATCTTTTCTACTATATGATATATCTTTTGGCGCCTTCGTTCAATGAATGTTTTTTACGACAAAAAGAGAGAAATAATCTCTCTTTGCCTGGAATAAATTTCCATTACTCCTTTGCCGGGATTGTTGTCTACCGCGATAAAACCCTAAACGTCGTAATAAAGAATGAATTCCGCCGGATTGGGGCGCATTCTCACGTAATCGTACTCCGCGGACAATTTATAGTCTATCCAGGAGTCGATGAAGTTTTTGGAAAAAACGCCTCCGGCCAGCAGAAATTCATTATCGGCTTTTAAGGCATCCAAACTTCCCTTGAGGGAGTCGGGTACCTGAGGCAGTTTTTTTTGCTCGTTATCCAGAGCGTAAACGTTTTTATCGGTAGGTTGTCCGGGGTCAATCTTGTTTTTGATCCCATCCAAACCGGCCAGCAGAATAGCGGAAAACGCCAGATAAGGATTGGCGGAAGCGTCGGGCGGGCGGAATTCGATCCGTTTGGATTCCGGAGTGTTCGAATAGACCGGAATACGGATGGCCGCCGACCGGTTTCGGGCCGAATAAACAAGATTGACCGGCGCTTCGTAGCCCGGAACCAGGCGCTTGTAAGAGTTAGTCGTGGGAGCGGCCAAGGCCATTAAGGCTGAGGCGTGTTTTAGCAAGCCGCCGATAAAGTGTAGGGCGATCGAGCTCAACCGGGCATAACCGCTTTCGTCATAGAAAAGAGGAGTGGAGCCTTTCCAGAGTGAGATATGGACGTGCATTCCCGAGCCGTTGTCTCCGAACAAGGGTTTCGGCATGAAAGTGGCGGTTTTTCCATTACGGTAGGCCACGTTTTTAACCGCGTATTTGAAGGCCATTAATTTATCCGCGGTTTTAAGGAGAGTATCGTATTTGATGTCGATCTCGGCCTGGCCGCCGGTAGCTACTTCGTGATGTTCTTTTTCCACCTCGATACCCAGGCCTTCCAGTTCGCAAACCATTTCCTTGCGGATATCACCCAGCTGGTCGAGCGGTGATACCGGGAAATATCCTTCTTTATTCCTAATTTTGTAACCGTTACCGGAACATTCGGCATCGGTTCCGTTTATGGTCCAATTGGCTTCGATCGAGCTTAATTCGTGGCTAGAGCAATTTTGTTCTTGCCGGAATTTGGCGCTGTCAAAAATAAAGAATTCCGCTTCCGGGCCGAAATAGGAACGGTCGGCCAGACCCGAATCCAGAAGATATTTTTCGGCTTTTTGGGCGATGCGGCGCGGGTCGTCCTCGAAGCGGATCTTTCCACCCGCTTCATAGATGTTGCAGATAAAACTGGCCGTTTTGATCTTGGAAAACGGGTCGATAAAGAAGGTTTCGATATCGGGGATCAAAACCATATCGCTTTCGTGGATCTTCTTGAAGCCCCGGATCGATGATCCGTCAAAACCGGAGCCTTCGGAAAACAGTTTTTCGTTAAACTGGCTGATCGGTATGCAAAAATGCTGCCAGGTACCGGGCATATCGCAGAATTTGAGATCGATCATTTTAACGCCGTTTGTTTCACAAGATTCTCTAATATCTTCGTAAGTCATGAGGTCAGCTTACTAAGCTTATTAAGCCTATTAAGTCCATTAAGTAAAAAATTCGAAAAATTCAAATACAAAAAAATAACAAAAAACTCCGTATTCAATCCGGAGACTTCAGTGTCTTTGCGGTAAACCTTTTCGATTTACCGGCCAAGCACGTCATTGTGCTCTAAAATTAATTTATCAGTTTTTTGGGAGAGGGTCAAGGGGATAAAAGCTTGCTAAGCTTACTAAGTTAATCAAGCGAGGAAGAGTAAAAAGAGCAAGTAATAATAAAAGGGTGGAGTAACGAAAAAAGCAAAGAAAAGGTTTGACGCTCTAGCTTTGCTTTTGCCATTCGGGGTCGAAACCCCTCATAGCTTGGTCCGCCGGGAAAATCAGGCTTCTGATCTTCTTGGACCGCCTGTCCTCGGCCGAGATATCGGCCAGGACGGCCTTTAGGGGACCGGGTTCGTTCAAAGTGCTGGCTTCGGATACGGCGGCCTCGATTCGGGCCGCGAAGCCGTTGGAGCTAAGCTCCTTGATCCTTGCGGTCATTCTGACCGCGATGGCCTGGAGCTCTTCTACCCGCTGGGGTGAAATCCAGTCATCTGCGTTTACGCTATGCTTTCTGCAGAACAGGTCGAAGTTCTGGAGGGCGTAGGTGCTGCCTCCGTAGGCTTCTCCCTCGATCTGCTTGACCATATTCTCCACTGGTCCGGTGGTGCTCTTCGCTGGTGGCTGTTCTTTCTGTGCATTCCGGCGGTCGATTATGACCAGACCGTTCCTTCTTCCCGTTGCGATGGGGTCTTCAACACGCGCATTATGATTCATTTCGCTCACGATCCAATTAAGTTTTATAATATAATTATAGCATATAACACTAATCTTGTCAAGAGATATTAAGGGAAAAATCAAGCGTAGTTTAACGTAATCGATAAGTACAAGTTTTTATTAAAAAACGCCGGCGGTTTGCGGCGGTTTTTATGAGTGAAGGTTCGTAAAAAAATAATTACGGTTGCTTGAATTCTTCGGAGATGATGATAGCGTTGGAAACTTCTTTCATGGACATTCTTTTATCCATGCTTTTTTTATGGAGCAGTTTGTAAGCGGCGTCTTCGGAAAGATTGTATTCTTTCATTAAAATTCCTTTGGCTTTTTCGATGACCTTTCGGGTTTCCAAAGCTTCTTTTAGCGCTTCTTTTTCGGAGAACAGCAAGCCGTTTTCGATGGCGCCGCCGGTGGCTTTGGCGACCAGCTCGAACAGGATTATTTCGCTTTTGGAATACTTCTTTGGTTTGGAATGTTGAACATTGATCACTCCCAGAACTTTATCACGGTAAATTATCGGGACCGAAAGGAAGCCTTCGAACTTGTCTTCGGGCAGGCTGTTCACGAATTTGAACCGTTTGTCGTTGTAGGCTTGTTTGGCTAGTGCCACCGTTTTTTTGTTGCGCGCTACCCAGCCCGTAATACCTTCGCCTAATTTCAATTTGATGTTTCCGATCTCTAAAGGTTTGGGATTTAGCGAAGCTCGCATTACCAGATCGTTGCCATCGATCAGGTACAAAAAACAAGAATCGGCGCGCGTAACACTGCTTACTATTTGCACGATGCGCGCCAAAACCTCCTTGAGATCAAGGTTGTAACTGATGGTTTCGATAATCTCTTGCAGGATTCGCAGTTCCTGGCTTTTTTTTATCGTTGAGTTTTGCTTTTTTTCCATATCATTTTCTTAAGATTTTTTCTTCATTACGGGTCAGATCGATAATTGTCGACGGTTTTGATTCCGGCAGATTTCCGGAGTCGACGACCAGGTCGGGTTGATCGGCGGCGTTTTTAAACTGTTCTAAAACGTCGGCTATTTTGGTGTAGGGTCCCAGCCCCGCCCGATTGGCCGAGGTTCCGACGACAGGGAAGTCAAGGTCATTCAATAAAATCGACAAGAAAGGATGGTCCGGGATTCTCAAAGCTATGGTGTTTTCGCCCGCCGCGGGGATCGATGTTCCCCGGATTAACCTTAAAACAAAAGTAGTTTTTCCCGGCCAGGCGCCCCGCAATTTTTTTTCGATTTTAGAGTCGATGACCGCAATTTTTTTGGCTGCTTCGATGCTTTTAACGAAGACCGGCAACGGTTTGGCGGCCTCGCGAATTTTAAGGCAGTAAATTCTTTTGACGGCGGACTTGTCCGAGGCATTAGCCAATAATCCGTAAACCGTATCGGTAGGGCAGACGCAAATGCCGCCGTTTTTTAAAACCTGGGTGCATCGGTCCAAGGCTTTCCGGGAATTATCGCCCAAAAGTTTAATGATTTGCATAAAGATTGCGGCTTTTTTTTGCCGATGAGTTGCAGTCTGCCTAATGGGTTATCTTTGTTTGCTAAAAAAGACAACCGCGGAGCTTTTGTCCGCGGAGCCTTTTTTAAAATTTTTAATTCGACTTTGCTCTTATAATCGCTTGCCGCGGCGTCTATTTTGCCGCGCTACTGTTCCACGCAGTAGAGCGATCTAGTTACCGCCTGGCAAGTGGGCAGGACTTCGTTGGTCCGATTGCAACCATTAGGATAGGCGCAGTTGACATTGGTCCTTTGATACCACTCGATGCCGCTCCAACTGTTGTCGGTGGCGGAATTCAAGCCATAATAAGCCCGAGCGTCTCCGTAAGGTCCGCTAAATGATCCGCATTTATTAACCGCATCAACGCCCTTTCCCCCGACACAAGGCCAGCAGCTTACAAGCTTACCGAGGAAGTCGGTAAAGCCGCAACACGACGTACCTAAGGGTGCCAAAAGCGTTCTGGTGCTGCCACCGGCTGATTTGTATCCGGTCCAAACCGAGCTGCCCGGATCGTTGCCGAATTCGTCATAGCGGATCGGAGCAAGCAAAGGCAAATTCCAGAAATTGTTTGGATTGGCCGCGACCAGTTTCCATTCGCAATGGCCTCCGGTGATCTGGCCGTTATAAAAAGCTTTTCCGGCCGGCAAGACGTTCTCGGGTAATCTAACTCCAAGATAGGCAAAAGCATCGAAAGTGCCGGATAAACCGCCTTTACTGGCGCGATCGGCGCAAATCGCGTCGGCTTTCGCGTCGGTATTCGCGTCGGTGCCGGCGTAGGTTACGCTGGTCACGAATATTTTCTTCGCGCCGTTGGGAGCGTTTCCTTTACAGTTCGCGTCTTTGCAGGTACCGGATACGCAAATTTGGGCACCGCAGGAGCCACAGTTAAGGGTTCCTCCGCAACCGTCCGAAGGATTGCCGCAAGAATAACCAAGATCGGCGCACGTTTTGGGAATACACGAAACCTTGCAGGTTCCCACGGAACATTCCGAACCGACACCGCAGACTCCACAACTGAGGCTCCGCCGCAGCCATTAGGCCAGGCTCCGCAGGTATACCCTAAAGTAGCGCAGGAGGTGGTAATACAAAGCGGCGGAAGATCGCCGCAAATAATGTTTCCGGATGCGTCAACGCCCTTGGCAAATTTATTTCCCGAACAAGTGGCAACGGTGACCTGCCGGCCACAGAGCAATTGGCCGCTTGCATCGATGCCGAGCACGGCCGTGCCGGTTCCACAGTCGGAGGGAACTATTCCGGTTGCCGGGTTTTGCCAAGTGGCCAAGCCGGCATTATCGGATACGAGCACTTTGCCTAAAGCGGGCGCGCCTCCCCGGATGCGGATCTGCCCGTTCAAATCCAGTTTGGCCGATGGCGTGGCCGTACCGATACCGACATTCGTTCCGTCATTGTACAAATTACCGTCGCCGATCCAGGCCGCACCGTTGTGTCTTAACGTCTGGCCCGAGGTGCCGGCGGGAAGCGTTCCGCCAATCCCGATCTCGGTCGCGGTTTTCCAGGAGCCCAAACCCGTGGCATCGGAAACCAGCAGTTTGTCAGCGGCTGGCGCGCCTCCGGTGATCTTTACCTGGCCGGCCACTTCCAGTTTGGCGTCGGGACTTGTTGTACCGATGCCGGTGTTACCGTCTTGTTGTCCGATGACCAGCAAAGTGGTTCCCGAATCGTTTTTCAGCGCGAAACTGTCGCCCAGTTTGGAAAGCCATATTTTTAAGCCCGAACCGATCGATAAGTCGCCGGATTTGCTCTGGTTTGTGCCACCGACATTGATCGGCGTGGTTGTGTTCACCGCCGGCGGATCCTGGGAGGGATTAAGCCAGGCAAAAATGGTATAGCTTACCGCCAGCGATGCGATACTTACCGACAAGATGAACGCCGCGCTTTTGACAAAGGAGGAAAAATTCATATTTCTTTTATTTATTATTGATCTATATTTATTAAAAATTGTTTGAAGCCATTAATCCCGGATTTTAAAATCCAGGCAATGTCTGGCAGATGATATTACCGGAAAAATCGATGCCTTTCATAAACTTATTGTCGGGACAACCGGACGGGGAAATCTGGGTTCCGCATTTCAGATGTCCGTTGGTATCGAGACCGACCACTAAGTTTCCGGACGCGCAGGCCGCTCCTTCGACGGTCGATATTTGATTTTGCCAGGATGCCAGACCGTTCTCGTCGCTGGTAAGAACTCTATTTGCTGCGGGAACCGCGCCACTTATTTTAATCTGCCCGTTCAAATCCAGCTTGGCCGATGGCGCGGTCGTGCCGATACCGACATTCGTTTGGTCATTGTACAAATTGTTATCGCTGATCCAGGCTGTAGCATTGTGTCTTAACGTCTGGCCCGAGGTGCCGGCGGGAAGCGTTCCGCCAACCCCGATCTCAGCCGCGGTTTTCCAGGAGCCTAAACCCGTGGCGTCGGAAACCAGCAGTTTGTCAACGGCTGGCGCGCCTCCGGTGATCTTTACCTGGCCGGCCACTTCCAGTTTGGCGTCGGGACTTATAGTACCGATGCCCATATTGCCATCTTGTCCGACGACCAAAAAGCTTGTTCCCGAATCGTTTTTCAGCGCGAAACTGTCGCCCAGCTTGGAAAGCCATATCTTCAAACCCGAACCGATGCTTAAATCGCCCGATTTACTCTGGCTAGAACCGTTGATAATTAAGGGACCGGCGGCATTATTTTGGGGTGGACTTGAGACCGGCTTCGCAAAAGCAAGAATGGTGCAACCAATGCACCAGCAGGCAATCAAGCCCGATATAAAAGCGGCCGCCTTTAAGAATAAATTAGGCATATTTTTTTCGGTCGTTTAACGCGCGGCCGAATATTTACATTAAATTATTATATCAGTATTTTAAACTGTAACGCAATGTACTTCTGCTTATTTTGACTATTATATAGGTGTCGTGGAACATAAAATGCAGCCAGGGGCTACCTTCCCGCATTAGGCGGGAAGAAACGAGGTGTCCGGAGGTTTACTCTCCGGTCATGATTCTGGTAATTCTTTTTCCTTCTTCTTCGACGACAGGTCCGCTGTATTCTCCGGCATGGGCCGACGTTCCCGAGTAGCTGGGCCTTTTTTGGTCAAGATGAATGGTGAAAACCAGATCATCGCCAACAGACTTCAAAAAAAGATGGAACCTGGGATAGCCGGAAGCACTCATAACCCGGGAAAATTCGAGCTCGTCAATGCCATTTTCGTCTTTTTTCGCCCGTTGAAAACTATACCCGAGTTTTCGGGCGAGATTATTGATATTGTCTTTTAATGGTCCTTTGATGTTTATTTTCATTTTTTTTAAAAAAGTAGTTCTGCGACAAGATAACCGACGCCGAATGGTCCTTCGTAGGAGAGAATATCGACGAGCCAAGGAATCTTAGCGCCTTCCAAAATCCCTAATAGAAAACAGAATGAGCGCAGGCCGCACTGTCCCGCTTCGGGGAATTCGTCTTCCAATTCGATAATAGTCGAAACGTCTTTGTTTTGTAAGCTGCTTATTAATTTTGCGTCGAATTTAGGGCCCTGCTCGTGAAAACCATAGGGGCCGTCTTTCTTTAGGCGGTGGGATAAATCGCCGGAAGCGATCAAAGCGATTTTTTCGGGGAGATTCTCCAATTTTTCAAAATAATACGCTATTCCTTCATTAAAATGATCTTTGGGCGGGTCCTGCCCGCAAAGCCGGGTTTTCACGTTGGCCTTGGAATCGCCGGCCAAAAAATGCAAAGGAACATTAAAGCCCCAATCCGGATGAGGGGAGGAGATGACGACGGTTTCGGGTTGGAGCGCGGCCATTTTTTTTCCCAGTTTTTCCAACGATCCGATCGTTTTGGCTACCGCGATTTTATCCATGGCGGTTCCTATATCGGGTAGTAGCAGGGGTGGATGAGGGGATAGGCAGGCGAAAGAAATCATATAAATAAGCGAGTAAGCTAGAAAAGATCAATCAATAATATTCAACTCTTCGCCGCAAGATGGGCATTCTCCGGCCTTGTCGTAGCGGCTTATGATATAACCTTCGCGCTCGACACAAAGCGTTCCGCAGGACGGGCACATTGTGTTTTCGTAAGGCAGGTTCGGTATATTGCCGGTATAAACGTATTTTAGTCCAGCATCTTTGCCGATGTCGTGAGCCATTTTCAGGGTGTTTGCCGGCGTCTGGGGCAGGTCTTTTAATTTCCACGATATCAGGCCGCTGAATTGGGTGACATGCCAGGGAACTTCACTGCCAAGTTCATTGGCGATGAAATTGGCGATATCTTCGAACAGGAAGCGGGAATCGTTTAAAGTTGGTATGACCAGCGTAGTGATTTCTAGCCATATCCCGGCCCTTTTCATCCTTTTGCAGGTTTCAAGGACCGGTTCCAGCCGTCCGCCGCAATTTTTCTGGTAAAATTCCTCGGTAAAACCTTTAATGTCGATATTGGCGGCGTCGAGAAAGGGAGAAACCATCTCAAACGATTCCTCGGAAAGAAAGCCGTTCGTTACCCAAATATTTTTAATCTTTTCTTCCCGGGTAAGCTTCATGATGTCTAAGGCGTATTCCGAAAAAATCGTAGGCTCGACATAGGTATAAGAGATGCTTGGAGCGTTCAGGCTTTTAGCTAGATTGATAATTTCCTGCGGCGCAAGATCCTGGCCGGGTATTTTTTCCATCGTTTTCGGAGTTTGAGAAATTTCGAAATTTTGGCAGTTGGCGCATCTGAAATTACACCCGGCAGTCGCAATGGACAAGGTTTGGGTTCCGGGCAGGAAATGGAAAAGAGGTTTTTTTTCAATCGGATCCATCTGGATCGCCACAACTTTGCCGTAATTTATGGCGTAAAGTTTTCCGTTGATGTTCTCGCGTACGCCGCAAGCGCCGCGTTTCCCGGGAGCGATCTCGCAATAATGGGCGCAGTTCAAACACTTAACGCGTTTATCGGCGGTTTTTTCATATAAATATGCTTCTTTCTTCATTGGTTTTAAGATTTAACCCTCATCTTTAACGGAGAAGATTATTTGTCGAAGCTTGCCGCCTATTTCGTAATTTTTTCTATTTTCGCTTTAAGCATTTGAATTTCTTTTTCCTGGTTTTCGATCCGTTCGTTTTGTGATGCTTCGTAACCTTGCGGTTCCCAGTAATCAACATTGAGGAAAATCATGACTTTTCCCATACCTTTTTGGAGCAATGCGGCTTCTTCGTTCGTCAGCATCAGATCCTTTTGAACCGGCGCTTGTCCGGGCGAAAGCATTTCGGTAGTTGCGGTTCCATCAAAATCGGTCAAAGCTTTTCCGATGGTAACGCAGGGTCCAGTTGCTTTCATGGCAACGCCGGGAACGGATGAGGCCGTTAAATAATCTCCTTTTTTGATAATACCGTTTTCGAGCGAAACTTTTACCGGAACCCGGCCGGCTAAAGCCACCAATCGGGCGTTGGGATCATTGGCATTGCCATTTTCATCCCCGAGTACCTCTCCGGGCTTAGTTGAGATTACGCCGACGGTTGTTTCGTTTTGGGAAGACAGGGATTTTACGATTTGTAAATTATGTTCTTTGTCAACCGCTACGACATCACCAGCCTCAATTGAGGCATCGGCGGTTTTATAATATTCAGCCAGATCGGCGCCGGAATACGCGCCAACCGCTGTCCAGGTATAGCAGGCATAATATCCGTAGACGCTATATATTACGTCCGATGCCGAACTGGCGTTGGGTCTCCATACTCTGGCGGGTTGCGATTGAGGCGATACATTGTTGCAATCCGACAGGGCGGTGGGGACGTGCAACCAAGTTGGGTCCTTGCCGGCATCCATAAGTGTGACGCTGGGATTGGGAGTATCAAAGGTTATACCATAGCTAATAGCAATACCAACCCATTGGTAAGACGAACCGCTGGCGGGCATAGCGATGCCCCAGCCTTTTCGGATCGCGGTTGCGCCATCGGATTTCACGTTGCCTCCGGATGGACTTTGCCAGGAAGCCACACCGGAAGCGTCGGAGGTGAGTACCTTGCCGGTTCCGGGCGTACCGCCCGAGATTCTGATTTGGCCGTTGACGTCCAATTTGGCGGCAGGTGCCGCCGTACCGATCCCGATATTGGTTCCGTTATCAAAAATCTGTGAGTTTCCGATCGCGGACACCCCGGTAAACTTAGAAAGATAGTTGGTCGTTCCGGTGCCGTCAATACTTCCGCCCGCCGGCGTTTGCCAGGATGCCAGACCGGCGGCGTCGGAGGTGAGTACTTTGCCCGCGCCCGGCGATCCGCCCGAGATTTTAATTTGGCCGCTGACATCCAGTTTCGCGCCAGGTGCCGCCGTACCGATTCCGATATTGGTGCCGTCGTTAATAAGTAATGAATTGGCGATCCATGAAGTGCCGTCATGTCTCAAGGTTTGGTTGCTCGATCCCGCGGGTAAGGCGAGGCCAAGATCCGCGACTGTTTTCCAGGAAGCCAGTCCGTTGGCATCGGAAGCCAGTATTTTGTTGTTGCCGGGGTTGCCGCCGGTGATTTTTATTTGTCCGGATACTTCCAGTTTTGAGCTAGGGGAACAGGTACCGATTCCGATGTTGGTGCCATCGTTGCAAAGAATGTTGTTTCCGATCCAATTGGTGCCGTCGTGGCGCAAAGTTTGTCCGTTTGTTCCCACGGGCATTGCGCCTCCGGTAGCCGTTGTCCAGGACGCCAGGCCGGCCGCGTCGGAGGTAAGTACCTTGCCTGCGCCCGGCGTACCGCCCCGGATTCGGATTCGGCCATTCAAGTCAAGCTTGGCCGTAGCGTCGGGGGTTAGCGAGCCCAGAGAGATGCCGGTGAAACCATTCTGGCCGAGAATGAAATTCTCGACATCACTGCTGTTCTTCAAGGCGAAACTGTCGCCGTCCTTGGTGATCCAGTACTCCAGTCCGCCTCCGATGTTCAGGTCTCCGGTTTTAGTCTGGTTGGTTGACGAAACATTGACCGGAGGGAGGACATTATCTTGAGGTGGCGTTTTTGTCGGGTCGTCCCAGGCAAAAACCCTGCCTAAGAAGCAAGCCAGCGAAAAAACGCAAATAGCGACTACTGTCAGGTGTTTTTTAACATTCCCGGGATTCATATTTTTTTTGTTCATTTGTCGGTACGCTTGTTAAGAAAATTAAAGATATAAATAAATTTTAGCATATTTAACGCGTGATATTAAAAGTTTTAATGGTTTAATGTTCAGATAATCGCCGGCTTGGCCGATAAAGTGTTAAAACCCTTGCTCAGGCTGGCGCTGCCGCGTTTCCCGGGAGCGATCTCGCAATAATGGGCGCAGTTCAAGTAATGCGTTTGTTCGCGATCTTTTCGTAAAGATAAACTTTAATGAGTTTAAATAGTCTGCTCAGGACCCACGGAAGTTGTGGGTTCCGGGGAATAGTATTTCCGCAGCTTGATATCATCGACCCATCCATAAGAAACTTCGCAATCCGTTGCCCGGGACCGGAATCTGAGGGCACGGGCGACGCCGGTAAAAGTAAGGGTTCCGGAAGCGGCAGTTTCCCAATCCCGAAGGCAAGTATTGCAGTTGGTGTAGGAGCACAAGGGGCTGGAATATATTACTGTGCCGTCAAGCGTGACGTCATTTTGCGCCGCTGTTCCGCCGGAACACCAGCTAAATTGCCCGCCGGATCCTCTTTGCCTATATTCAAGCTTATAGGTACCGCTTGGAGGATTAATGCTGGTGGCCGCCATGGTAAGTATGCCCCAAACATTGGGGGTATTGCACCCGGCTTTGCCGTAAAGCTGCATGCTGTCGGGAGGGGATTGGTTGGTCGTGGATATGGAAATCACACTATTCGTGTCGGTCGAAGTATAATCATTTCCTCCTCCTCCGTAATTGACCCAGCGCGTCCATCCCGCCAAACTGCCGTCGTCAAAATTCTTGTAATACGAAAAAGTATTGATTCCGTTTCCGGCCTTAGTCGCCGCGGGATATCCGTAAAACAGGTAGATATCGGTTGTTCCGTTCGCGATAGCGGGAACCTCGGACCAAATTTCGGTATTGGCGTTATTACATAACTCAACTACGAAATCGATTGCGGTTCCACTGGAATCGGTAACACGAACGTCATCGCAGTCGCTTTGCATTTTGCCGCTCGTTACAAGCGATGCCGTGTCAATAATAAATTTTACGGGGTAGCTGGAGAGAGCGGCGCTCGAGTTGATGGTGATTTTTCGCCGATACGCATAAGATGGTATCGATGGGCCGCAAGTTCCTAAAGATATTCCAGCCGGATAATGAAGGCGAAACTGGGCCCATTCGGTCGATGTATTGGTAGGGATAAATATCTGTTGTCCGGTTGCATTGGTAACAACATTGCATACGGTCCATTCGTTGATCGTGGCGTTGTTTCCGGTGGCAATGGCGTAAGATGTAGCGGCGAACGCCAGGCCGGACAACACCGGAGAAACGCCGGCCCAAAGAGCCGCTAATGTCGCCAGAAAGATCAATTTAATTTTTGCCATACTGTTTTTTTTGTTTTCAATCACGACGATTAACCATCGTTGCTAGTTTAAATAATCCTATTTTTTTCGTGATGGTTACCGCTCATTGTTCTACGCAGTAAATAGGATAAGTGTTGTTTAGGCACGAGTCCAGGGTGGTGAGATCGACCCAATAACAGCTGTCGGTGCAAGTATTGGTGATAAAGGAAATTTTTCTTCCGGCCCATTCCGCGGTTTTGAGGTTGTTTACGCCGGCATAAGACCAGTTATCGAATCTCCAGTAAGTACTGTAGCTTCCGCAAGAATTATGGATGTCAATGTGGACCCGGGAGCACGTATTGATCTTATAACCATAGCAGCTCTCCGTTCCGTTCGGTACAACGGTATAGGTTCCTCCGGCCGGTTTGAAAGCGGTCCAGACATATTCGAGCGCATTCATGGTTCCGTATTCGGTATAATTGATGGGGTTTCTGATATAATTTCCGCCTCCGTCATCGTTGAAAAAATCGGCTTTGTCGTTGGCAATCAGAATTCCGTTAGGCGATTTGAATGAATAGCCGGCCGGCAAGACTGCGTCCGGCATTCGGTTACCAAGATAGAGCAGTGCTTTGAAAACGCCGGAAAGGCCGGCCGCGGACGCTCGCGTGGCGCAATAACCGTCGGCAACCGCGTCGGAGGTCAGGTTTTTACCGGAGTACATCGTAGTTGTCAAAAAAATCCTTTTTACCGCCGGACAGGCCGACACCGTTATTCCAGCCGGATAATGAAGGCGAAACTGGGCCCATTCGGTCGATGTATTGGTAGGGATAAAAATCTGTTGTCCGGTTGCATTGGTAACAACATTGCATACGGTCCATTCGTTGATCGTGGCGTTGTTCCCGTTGGCGACCGCGTAAGATGTGGCCGCGAACGCCGGGCTCAAAAAAACAGGCGACGCGGCGACCAAAAAAAACGTTGATAGCTTTAATAGGAAGAGTTTACAGTCAGTCATAATAATCAGAAAATTCTTATCGGTTGGCTCGACATTATTTTGGGGTGGCACCGTTGTCGGGTTATTACAGTAAATAACATTGCTCATGGTAAAACCAAGAAAATTAGATAGAGAAAAATTACCGTTGTTATTGTTCCACGCAGTACATTGCGCGTCCGGTTGTGTCGCATTCTGGCCAGACTACCGCGGCCGCGTCGCAGTTTTTTGGGGTGAATGAGGAGGAAAAATTCCGAGGCTTGGACCATTCGGTTCCAGCCCACGCGATTGTTACCGATTGGGATGATCCGTAATATATTTTAGAATAAGCGGTTCCGCTGTAGGCAGGAGCACCGGTATAAATTTTGTAATAGGATACGCATGGCCAGCAAACGATAGAACCGTATCCGCAACAGGAAACTGGCGTAAAAGCATCGGGATCCATATTCCTGACCATGTAACTGCCGCTGCCGTTCGGCTGGAAATTGGTCCAAACGTTATAAGTTTGCTCCGTTCCGGTTTGGTCGTAGCGAATCGGATTGGACAGGTAATTTCCGCTGCCGTTGGCCGTAAAGAAATTGGAAACACCGGTGGCTACCACAAACCATTCGCAACCGTTGGCAGTAAGTTTGCCGTTATAGAACGTGTATCCGGATTTAAGTACGCTGGCCGGCATCGATCCGTTCAAATAAATAAAAGCTTTATAATCGGTTCCGCCGAGCCCAGCTCCGGTAGCGAGCGATTTGCAGATAGTGTTGGCCGCCGTTTCGTTGCGAATCGAGGAGCCGCCGTAGGTAATGCTTGAAACAAAAATCTTTTTTCCACCCGGCGGAGTTATTTTGCAATCGGCCGGATTGAATTTCGCGTCAACGGTCGTATTGGCGTTAAGCGTTACCGTGCAGGTCCCGGTGCCCGAACAGCCGCCGCCGGACCAGCCGGCGAATTTGGAACCAGCGTTCGGTGTAGCGGTTAAAGTAATTGAAGAGCCACCACCGAATGACGCGCCGCAGGTCGAGCCGCAGTTGATGCCAGATGGACTTGAAGTTAACGTACCGGCTCCAAAACCTGATTTGGTTACATTAAGAGTGTAATTAACTGTGTTGAACGTGGCCGTTACCGTGGTATTGGCGTTAAGCGTTACCGTGCAGGTCCCGGTGCCCGAACAGCCGCCGCCGGACCAGCCGGCGAAGATGGAGCCGGTGCTGGCCGCCGCCGTAAGCGTGATGGCCGTGCCTGAGGCGTAGCTGGCGTTGCAAGTCGATCCGCAGCTGATGCCCGACGGACTACTCGTTGCCGAGCCGCCCCCGGTCCCGGCCTTGGT
>CAINCQ010000033.1 GCA_903847095.1 uncultured bacterium | reverse complement strand
GCTGGCACAATCAAAGTATTTTTTTGAGCTCAGGCAACCGGCCAAACCCACGGAATTACCGGCAAAAGCGAGCATCAGGGATTTTGTTTTGATTGAGTGCCGATCTTTTTATATATCGAAAGCCGTGAATAAATCATGAAAAACCGACTGCAGCGCGAACCGGTAGGAACAAAAATACAAATATGGATACGGGTATGGACGCGCGCGTAAAATAAAAGATGAGGCTTGGCGAACTTATGGAAAGTTCTTCCTCATCTTGGAACGGATCAATGATCCAGTTCGCATAGTATTGCTTGCCGACATCACTATACTGAAGTCAATCCTTTTTGGCCTCTAACAACCTCATTGATTCCTCAAATTGGCGCTGCTCCTCTTCCTGTCCCTCGGCCGGATCAATGATGAATTTGTATCCAAGCCCAAGCAAAAATTTAACCATTTTTAGCGATAATGGCGTGCCCCAGACGGTGCACGATTGGCCATCTTGGAAATCGCCACCGCATTGAGGACATGATACAAATCCGAGGCCGCTTCCGCACCTGGAACAATTACGCTCCGATACGATGTGGCAATCTTTTTCATCCGAAAACGGCGCGTCCAAGGCCATTTCCAGAATTGCGTCGTCAACGACCAAACTCGTCGGCCTTGAATTATCATTGACCATCTCTTTATGCTCGCGACTCACCCTTACATACAGAACCGCTTTTTTTGTCGGATAACCGGCCTGGCTTAAATTAACCGGGTCATGCAAGCTAATAGCTATTACTTCGCTTTGCTTTCCTTCAAGAACCATCTTGAGCGCTCCTTCTTGTTTTATCTTAGGACAATAACATATTTTTATATTATTGTCAATAAAATGAAATTTCCGCCCTCGAGCTTTTGAAATTACTATTACAGAACTGGTGACATTAATTTTGGTTGAAAATACCAAAAATCCCCGTTTCCGGGGACTTTTGGCATTTAGAAATCTCCTTAACTCTCCGGCCGACAATTTTAAAATAAGCCCGATTAGGCTGATTCTTAAATTTTCGCCTAAACCTCTAGTAGTTATACTTGTAACCCAATACGGTCTTGGTAACGTAAGGAACGGTGTTAACCAAGGAAGTATCCTGATAATACATCGGGCTTCCGGTATACCACTTGTCATCAGCCATTCCGATAGCATGTCCGGTTTCGTGGAGGATGGCATGTTCCAACTTGAGCGTTGTGTTCAAGCGGCTGGCATACGCCGGGTTCAAAGCGATGTCGGTTTCAAGAACATCCAAGTAGTTAGGCTTGGTCTTGTCATTCTGGTAATAAGTTCTCGTATGAGCGACTTCGGTCGGATAAAGATTGGTTTTCATCCAGCTGATCGAATTATAGCCGTTCATACCCGCTTCATAACTGGCAGTGGTAGCATTCCCGATCACCAAAGTGCTGAATAATTTCTGGTTGATCGCGTTATTCCATTTATTTACGCTGTTCTGGACGGCGCTAGTCAGCTGAGTTTGCGTAACTCCATTGTTCGTGCCCGGCTGGATGCGCATAGTCAGGCCCGCGTCGGGAGCGTGCCAAGGATCGGTAGGATCAACTCCGGGAGAAGGATAATACGGCGCCCAGGAAAGATTCAGTACGGAGCCACTTTTTGTTAATGCTTGGTTAGCCACACCCACAGCTGAACTTTCGCTCGGCAACGATTTATAGCTACCGTACACAACTTCTTTGATGTCGCCGGAATCAGTTACCTGAAGGCCGGTTTCGATAACGCCTATTTTGGGACTATCTGTTGCCGATGAGGCGGGATTATTCGCTGATCTGCCGTTAATACCAATGCCCGTTATGCCGGCTACCGCCAGTAAAAGAGCGAATACGCTTTTTTTGTTTATCATTGTTTTTTGTTTATTATTTCTGAACAATTCGGCCTTTAGATATTTACGAGATATTTACACGGGGTCAAAAAAAAATCAAGAGGCGCTTTGAATACCAATCCCATCCGTTTCCGGCAATAATTATCAACCCTAGCAGACACCACGAAAAACATTAGGATGGCCCAATATGTTCCGATTGATTTAATTATGGATTCTATGCAAAAAAGATCGCTGAAAAACTTATGGAAACTTATGAAAACCCCTAACGGAACTTTCGAAAATTCCTTCCGGGAATCAACGAAAGGCTTGTTCGTAATAATTCCCTGAAAAGGTCTTTTCGCCATCCTGTTGGAATTGGTCAGATGATATTCTCTTCGTATCCCCGGGCTTTTTTCTCGGACCGGAACCGTTTTGTTATCACCGCTGGATCCGGAATAATAATCCGTGCCATTAGTCACTTGGTCCTCTTCTATATATGGATAAACGCTGACCGGTTAACAAAAAAGCGCCTCTTTAGTGAAGCGCGCGACAATTATCATCTTTTTTAAAACCCACTTTTGCAACCGGCGGAACTAAAACCGCTTTTCCGATCTTCTTCGATCAACATCCTGGCTTCTTCGGCTTTCGAAACAAAATAGCTGGCACAATCAAAGTATTTTTTTGAGCTCAGGCAACCGGCCAAACCCACGGAATTACTGGCAAAAGCGAGCATCAGGGATTTTGTTTTGATTGAGTGCCGATCTTTGAATCGATTGTCGCGAGAAGTAACCAGTCCCAAAAAACCCAAAACACCGATACTCTCGATCTTTCTTTCCGCATCCCTTAACTTGTTCAAGCTGATGTCAAACCAGATGAACAAAGATTGCAACAGCAAAACATCCGACCCTTTTTCGACACATAACAATTCCGCGACCAGCGTCAGGACGTCCTCCGTTTTTTGCCCCCGGCAAGCTTGGAAGGCTTTTTCCAAACAGATAAGCTGGTAATCGCCGTAAAAATCCGAAATGGCGCCGGCCTTCTCGAGATTCTCGCGATTCAACAAACCCAAAGCAACCTGGCTTGTCCGGAACTTAACCGCTTCCTCGATCCTAGCCGCCAAAAATTCATCGACCTTGATTCCATCGACCACGATATTATCGGACGGCAGATTGCCAAGCAATTCTCTAGCTTGCATTATATACCCGGCCGCCTCGCCATAAATATAGGCGGCCGCGTAATGCGGTGCCGCTATTTTCGCGCTATCCATCCAAAGCGCGGCGGCGATCACGTGCATTTTAAAAACCGCGGTTTTTTCCAAAACACCAAGACCGGAAATTTTTCCGCTCCTGCCGAGGATTTCAACCAACGTTGATTCGGCCGGCGCGTCCGACTCTTCGTATTTTTTAACCAGCTCCCTGGCCAAGGCTACCGATCCATCCTTAACATAAGCCCAATACGCTTCATTTATATCATCCGATAAATTCACCTCGCGCCACCTCCTTTTTTGTTAATGATCCGTCCTTACCATATTATAAGCTCCTATTTATGTCAAAAGAAAAAGCGCTCCGCAAGGAACGCCTCTAAACACCTTTCAAGACAGTATGTTTCTTAATTTTTCCTTTACTTCCTTCCCTTCTTCAAAGGTAGCTCCGGATGGAAGCTCTCTGAAGATACAGCTGGCTTCTCGATAGCATCGGGCGGCAATTTGAACCGTTGAAATACCCGGCGTTCTATTTAGCCACCAGGCCAGTTCCCCGCAAAACCCGGCCAGACAATACATTCGAATGGCGTTCTGCGCCCAGCCGTGCCTTGCCGCTTCTCGAGCCCTGGCTTCGAATCCAATAGCGAGGTTATGAATGCTCTCGCTCTCCTCCCTGGCCTTCCACCATTCAACTGCCTTCATCCACTCTCTGTTCAAAAAGAGCTGGAATAAAGCATCGATTTCCATCTTCGTTAATTCCCTCATGTTCCCGTCTCCTGTTCTCTCTCGATCCGGGCGAAAAGGACCTTGATCCTGTCCATCCGCCGCCGCATGGTTTCCCGCAGACCGAACTTGTCCAAAAGCCCGCATTGGAAAATATGGCTTTGGGGATCAAGCGTTCCCGCGATGGCTTCGACGAATTCCCAACTTCCGTGAGCTTTAGCCAACATATTTTGGTCCATCTTCCGACGGCCCTCATATTCGGCAAGCAAGCCGTGGAAGAAGTAAGCATAAAGCGCCTCGTTTAGTAAATCGGCGCTCCTCGCTAGGATGCCCGCCCCGCTGACAACATCGGCAAACTGATTAAGTTTTTCTATCGCCGCCGGCAGACCTTCCTCGCTTACGCCGCATAATTCCATAAAGTCGCGGCCGGCCTGTCCAAGTCGGCCGTTGATCAGTAAAGCCATTATTCTGTCTATTTCTTTTTCCTTTAAATCCTTTAAAGGATATTCTGGAAAAGTTTTCATATTACATCCTCCGTTGCTATCCGCTTGATTGTTAAAGATGGGGACGATAACTCCCAATTGTAATTTATATCATAAATTAATAGAAAGTCAATAGCTATCAACCCTTTCGTTTTCCTATTCCGCGCCGTTAATATAAAATGGATACATACATATAATATCCGCGGCCGCGCAGCCGTACAATCCCATGTCCTGGAAACAAATAAACACCTTTTTCAATCCCGAAAGTATTGCCGTTATCGGCGCCAATAACCGCGAAACCAGCGTCGGATACTCTGTTTTTAAAAATATCAAAGATGGAGGATATCGCGGGAAAGTCTTCCCGGTGAACAATAACTCTCCCGAAGTCCAAGGCTCCAAATCTTTCGCTTCGATTTTGGATATCAAAGATTCCGTCGACCTGGCCATCATCGCGACCCCCGCCCCTACCGTTCTTCCGATTGTGTTGGATTGCGTCAAAAAGAAAATCGGCGGCGTTGCCATCCTTTCTTCGGGCTTCAAGGAAGCCGGACCGGACGGCCAGAAATTATTTGAAACGATAAGAGAAATTTCCGAGGAAAAAGGAATAAGGATCCTGGGACCCAATTGCCTCGGCTTCATCAATCCCCGGATATCGCTCAATGCCAGTTTTGCCCCAAAAATGCCTTCCGTCGGATCCATCGCGTTCATTTCCCAAAGCGGGGCGCTTTGCGATACTTTTCTTGATTGGGCGGTTTACGAACGAATCGGTTTCAGCTATTTCGTATCCATCGGTTCGATGGCCGACATCAGTTTTCCGGAAATGATCGATTATTGCTCGCGCGACCCGCACGTTTCCAGTATCTTGATCTATATGGAATCACTGAACGACGCCCGGAAATTCATGAGTTCGGCAACCGCTTTTTCCAAACACAAACCAATCATCGTTCTTAAGGGCGGTGTAGGCGTTGCCGGCACAAAAGCCGTTATGTCCCATACCGGAACCGTCGCCGGTAGCGACTATGTTTTTGAAACGGCTTTCCGGCGGGCCGGCGTGATCCGCGCCCATACGATCTCGGAACTTTTCAATTACACCAAAACCTTGGCCAAACAAAAAAGGCCGGAAGGAAACCGCCTGGCGATCATCACCAATGCCGGCGGGCCAGCCGTGATCTCAACGGATTTTTTAACCGAGCATAAAGGAGAATTGGCCAGCCTCTCGCCAAAACTTATTGAAGATTTGAACAAATCCCTTCCGCCGGCGTGGAGCAAAAGCAATCCGATCGATCTTTTGGGCGACGCCTTGCCAAAACATTATAAAGCAGCTGTCGAAGCCTGCCTGAAAGAAAAAGATGTCGACGGGATCCTGGCGATCATAACACCCCAGGCCGTTACCCAAACCGAAGAGATAGCCAAACAAATCATCGCGATTCCCGGCTTGGAAGAAAAACCGGTCTTTGCTTCCCTGCTTGGAGAAGATGAAGTAAAAAAAGGCGCCGATGTTCTGCGCGTTGCCGGGATCCCGGCTTACCGCACGCCGGAAAAAGCAATCAACTGTTTTTTAGGTTTATACCAATATCAGGAAAACTTGAAACTCATCCAGAAAACCCCCGAAGCCATACCAAGCGCCTTTTCCCCGGACACCGAAGCAGCCAAAAAATTGATCCATAAAGCATTGCATGAAAAAAGATTCGCATTGAGCAGCACCGAATCAAAACTTGTTTTGAAATATTACGGCATTCCCGTTAATCCGTCGGTTTTGGCAAAAAACGCCAGCCAGGTCGAAAAAGCGACCGCCAAATTTGGCTTTCCTCTGGCGCTAAAGATCGAGTCGCCCGATATCATTCATAAAACCGACCATAATGGCGTTGCCCTGGATATTTCATCGAAAAAAGAGGCGGTCGATGCTTTCACCAAGATCATAAAATCGGCCAAAAAAGCATATCCGGACGCGAGGATCGACGGAGTTTCGATCGAGAAAATGGTGGAAAAAAAATTCGAGCTGCTAATCGGCAGCAAGAAAGACCGGCTGTTCGGACCGGTGATAGTTTTCGGCTTGGGCGGCGTGGCAGTCGAAGTCTTCAAAGACATTGCCGCGGAACTTCCTCCTTTGAATATGGCCTTGGCTAAAAGAATGATCGAAGAAACCAAAATCTACCGCTTGTTGAAAGGATATCGCGGCCTGCCCGGGGTTGATATTGGATCCCTTCAATTTCTGCTTTATAAATTTTCTTATCTGGTTATGGATTTTCCCGAGATTGAAGAAATCGATATCAACCCTTTCGCCTCCGATGAGGATGGAGGCTTGGTATTGGACGCTAAAATTTTGCTCGACGAAAAAACGTCGGATATCGGAACCAAACCCTATTCCCACCTGGCCATCGTCCCCTATATCAAGGAATACGAAAAAACGATCAAACTAAATGGCCAAAAGATCTTTTTGCGTCCGATAATGGCCGAAGATGAACCACGCCACAAACAATTCATCGAAGAACTTTCGGAAAGCTCCAAGCGCTACCGTTTCTTCAAAATGATCGACAAAGCCAGCGGTAATTTCGTCAAACGCTATACCCAGATCGATTACGCGCGCGAGATCGCCGTGATCGCCGAAATAGACGATCACGGAACAAAAAAGACCATCGGCGTCGCCCGCCTGGAAGAAGATCCTCTCGACAATACGGCCGAATTCGCGATCGTGGTAACCGACGCCTGGCAAAATAAAGGGCTGGGTTCAAAACTCCTCGAGCATATGATCGCCATCGGCCGCAAGGAAAAAATAAAAACCATTTATCTGGCTTTTCTGGCCGATAATATCGCCATCCGGAATCTGATCAAAAAATTTGGATTCATCATCGAAGAACGCCCGGAAAGCTGCTTCGCCGAACTTTCTTTGTAACAAAAAGGCGTTTCTTTCGGAAACGCCAATCCTGGCTTCTTAATGGTTAAAAAACATGTTCACGCCGTTGATATTTCTTTCGGCAACCAAATATCCTTTTTTGATTTTTTCCCCGACGTCAACGTCGCGCCCAGGAAGACTTTCCCATATAACATAAGCTTGATCAAAATGGTCCTGAGCCTTAGCCAGAACCCGCAGAACAAAATCTCGTTCCGAAATCTCGTCTTTGGCGATCAAATAGAGTTGGCCCAACACACACCCCCCGTAAAACCTCTCTTCCGCAGAAAATTTATTACGGGGACTTTCCAGGTGAAGCTTGAACATGCAAGCTAAAGCGTAGGCGTCTGCTTCCGATGCCCAAACCAGGGTTTTGATCTTACCCCGCAATTCACTATCGTTGCCGGATTTGAACGCTTCAAAAGCTTCTTTTAACAATTTCCTTTCTTGTTCTTGGTCCATTCTTCCACTCCTTTATAAGGTGCTGTTTGGATTCTCTTTATCGCAAGATAGCCATACTGTCAATAAAACGGGCGGATTCCGATACTTCAGTTTATTACCACTTGGCTTTGTGCAAGCCCAGTTCGTAGCCGATGCGGTTTACGATGATGTGGATAAAAAAAGTGAAAAAGAAAAGAACGCCCCAAACCGCCAGGTCAAGACGCAAAACCGGGCCAAGGATCACAAAATTTCCCAGCACGTAATTGGTCTGGTCCCAGGGCATGAACTTCGCTCCGGGTTTAAGTTTCAAACGGCGCTTGGCAAAAGCCGCGGACAAGTCTCCCAATACCGCGGCCAGCGGCATGAAAAATCCAACCAGGCAAAGTCCTGCCTGACCGTAATCGATCAACGAAACGTTTTTAAAAAAATCGAATCGGTAAAGCTGCTCCTGGGCAGCGAAAACGGCCATGCCGGCCAGTATCGCGAATATCGCCCCCCTCCAGGTTTTATGATCGCCAAGAATCGGCTCCCCTTTTAATTTTTTTCCGCCATCGATCGGTTTGGCCCAAGACTCAAACCACCCGGTTCTTTTAATCATCGGAGCCGCCATATTGGCAAAATAAGCCGGCAGAAAAAAATAAAAACATGATAAAATAAAAATTATTGAATTCTCCATATCGTTAATCTTATCGAAAAAACCGGATTGTTATATTCTATCTTAAACCCATTTTTTTTACACGGACAAACAAAAAGGTCTCTACTTGAGACCTATACTTTGATACCTAATTTTTTGGCTTCTTCTTTGGTAATAACTCTCGCCTGATCCGCAAGGATCCTTGCCAATAAACCGTTGTCATACTGAACACGCGCCAATTGGTTTCTGAAAGAACGCACTTCGTCTAAGCGGCGCTGCTCCACCCAGTCAAACCACTCCGCGGCATCATAAAACGCTCCATTGAGCGAATCCTCCACCACCGCTTGGACCGGAACAACAACAAGATCTTTCGTGCTTCCTTTCCAAAATGTGATGTTGACGGGATCAACCGACGCAACGGTCAAAAAAGTCGGCCGGGAAAGATCAAGTGTCGTAGTCCTCGCAAACCGGCTTTTCTTCACCTCATCAAGCACATGCTTTCCGTAAAATACCACAGCTAGACCTGGCAACAATCCAACGAGCCCAAGTTGCAAACACACGATCTTCTTTTCGAGAAAATCCGTTCCCCGCTTATAAAATACCAAGGTCATAACATACCTCAACCGATCGATAACATTAATTATTAACTTTGTCAAATAAAGCAGTTTGTGCTAACCTTGTTACAGGTTTCCTAAAAAAGGAAACCGCAATACTTTATGAAATGCGATCTTCACATCCATAGCCGCTATTCCTACGATAGCGCCTCTCAACCCAAAGATATCGTTGATACCGCGATCAAAAACGGCATTCAATGCGTCGCTATCGCCGATCACGGAAACATCAAAGGTTCCCTTGAAGCGTTCGAATACGCCAAAGAAAAACCGATCCTTGTTATCGTCAGCGAAGAAGTAAAATCAAAACAAGGCGATATCCTTGCCCTAAACATCAAAGAAGCCATCCCTAATAAATTGGAGGCCGAAGAAACGATCAAGCGGATCCACGCCCAGGGAGGTACCGCCATCATCGCCCACCCTTATGGCTCGTTATGCGGATTCGACGGCGACTTGGAAAAGATTATGGAAAAAGCCGATGGTCTGGAAGTTTTGAACGCTTCGGTTTTTTGGGGAAATCAACGAGCTCATGATTTTTTGCGAAAACACGGCTATGCTTTTACCGTAGGATCCGATGCCCATTTTACCAACTTCATCGGAAAAGTCTGGCTTGAACTGCCACTGGAATATAAAAGCACTCTTACCCCCGAATTCATCATGGAATCGATCAAATCAAAGATAGGAATGATCGGAGGCAAGGGAGGATCGTTCCTCGAAAAAGCCATCGACCACCCCATGCGCAACTTATGCAAGATCGGGCTTTTAAAGTAACAAAAAAGTATCGTTTTCCGATACTCATATCACTTCAATATTCGACAGCTTGGCGATAAACAGATCTTCGCCCTTGATTTTCCTATTATAAATCCTGACCAACGCGAGATCGAAATCGTGAAACATCACAAGCTCGAATTCCGTCCCTATGGGAAGCATTATCTGCTCATAAAGCTCTTCCAGTTCAAATCTTTTCTGGACAGTGGAATCATCTTCGGGATTTTCCTCTATAAGATCAACCCGGCATCGCGACGCCGCCAACGGTTTTTTTAGCATATATACATTCGCCAAAAGACCCTCCCCTATAAATGTTCTTTTTGCATTTAACCACGTAAGCCGCAAAAAGTAAATCCATAGGAAAACCTATGGATTTTTGGTAAGCGCTTATCGGCAATTTGGTACCGCTTTAAAAGCGAAACTCAATATTCTGATCAATAAAACGACGCTCGCACTGCTCGTGCTATTGTAAACATCGGTCGCGTTATAAAGCGCGTCTGTTTCTATTTCCTGGATTCCTTTATTTTCGATCCAGTTG
>CAINCQ010000032.1 GCA_903847095.1 uncultured bacterium | reverse complement strand
TTCCCGGCGGGTTTTCCTATGGCGATGATATTTCCGCGGGACGTATTTTAGCCAATGAGCTTCGTATTAAACTCGGAAGTGATTTAAGAAAGTTTATCGAAAGCGGTAAATTGGTGATCGGCATTTGTAATGGTTTTCAGGTCTTGGTTAAGGCCGGCCTTTTGCCTGGCGAGGATGAACCTGCGAGCAAAGAGGATCAAACCATTCAGCAGGCAACGCTGATGACTAATGATTCGGGAAAATTTGAGGATCGCTGGACATATTTAAAGGTAAGCGGTCGTTCGGTTTGGACCGAAGGCATGGGGGATATCGTGTATTTTCCCGTGGCTCACGGCGAGGGAAAATTTATCCCCAAAAATAAGAATATTTTGTATAAAATTCAGACTAATCATCAAGTCATTTTTCGTTATTGCACAAAGGATGGCGGAAAACCTGAGTACCCGGATAATCCTAACGGCGCTCAGGATGATATTGCCGGAATCGTGGATCCCACAGGCCGTGTTTTGGGTTTAATGCCGCATCCGGAACGACATTATCTTTTTACCCAGCATCCTTTTTGGACACGGCTAGAGAAGAAAGGCCGCACCGGAGACGGAGCAAAGATTTTTCAAAACGGCGTTAACTACATCAAGAAACATTTTAAATAAACGCAAGGGTACAAGCGAGTGGAGATATGAAACCAATAACGTACAAAACAAGCGGAGTCGACATTAAAAAAGCTAATACGTTTGTCGACTGGATCGGCGGCTATGCCGCTAAAACAAAAAATTCAGGCGCTGTCGACAAAAAGGTAAGTTTCGGCAGCCTTTTTGCTCTTTCCAAAAAATATCGTGAGCCTATCCTTGTGTCGTCGACCGATGGCGTGGGGACAAAGCTCATGGTGGCGAATCTCGTGAACAAGCATGATACCGTCGGCATTGACCTTGTCGCGATGAATGTTAATGATATTCTTTGCGTGGGCGCTAAGCCACTTTTTTTCCTTGATTATATTGCTTGTGGAAAATTAGAACCTAAAGTCTTGAAAGATGCGGTCAAAGGGATTGTTGAAGGTTGTCGTCAGTCTGATTGCAGCTTGATCGGTGGCGAAACCGCGGAAATGCCTGGCATATATAAAGACGAGGATTATGACCTTGCGGGTTTTGCTGTCGGCGTTGTCGAAAAAAAGAAAATTATTAGCGGGGCCAATATCAAAACCGGGGATGTGGTTATAGGGCTTGCTTCAAGCGGCCTTCATTCCAATGGGTTTTCTCTGGCCCGTAAGGCATTGTCGCTGGCAGAACAAAAAAGCCTCAGCCATACACTTTTAAAGCCGACAAAGATTTACGTCAAACCGGTTTTGAAGGCATTGGAGAAATTTTCCATCAAAGGCATGGCACATATTACAGGTGGAGCATTTTTTGAAAAGATGGTCAAGATTTTGCCGAAAGGAAAATGTTTCGCGATCGACCGCACCAGCTGGAGCGTTCCGAAAATTTTTCAGATCATTCAGAAAAAAGGAAAAATTTCCGACAAGGAAATGTTTACGACGTTTAATATGGGTATCGGGTTTGTGCTCGTTGTCGATAAGCGCAGCGCAAGCGCGTTGGTG
>CAINCQ010000031.1 GCA_903847095.1 uncultured bacterium | reverse complement strand
GTTGTGTCCGCCAAGGCCCGGACGATTTCAAAGCCGTTTGGTTCCGGTTTGAAGAATGTCGCTAAAAAAACGGTTCCGCCGGTTAAATCGATTGTCGCGAACTTGATTAAGGAAAAAACCGCGGTTATACCCGAAGAAATGCCGCGCGAGGAGGTCAGACGCGAAAGCCCGGAGCCGGAGTTTGAGATCAAGAAAACCAAGATAAAGATCATCGGCATCGGCGGCGGCGGATGCAATATCGTTTCGGAGATCTCGGCCCGGGTCAAAAAAGCGGCGTTTACCGCGGCCAATACTGACAGCGCCGCCCTTAAGGCCATCTCGGACAAAGTGTCGATATTCCAGTTTGGCGAGAAATTCACGCACGGTCTGGGTACGGGCATGGATGCGCAGCTGGGCGAAGACGCCGCGCGCGAAGAAAAGGAAAGGATCAAGAAGATCATTGAAGGCCACGATCTGATCATCTTGGTTTCTTCGCTTGGCGGCGGAGCCGGTTCGGGCGCGACTTCGGTTTTTGCACAAGTTTCGAAGAGTCTCGGAATCCTGACTTTCGGGATTTTTACTTTGCCGTTCGCTTTCGAGGGCGCGAAGAAAAGAGAGATCGCCAACGCGGCGCTGGAGCGGGTAAGGCCATATTTGAATGCGCTTACCATTCTGCCTAACGAGCGGGTGTTCACGATCGTTCCCAAGACCACGCCCTTTTCCAAAACCTTGTCATTTATCAATAAAACGCTTTCCGATGGTTTAGAAGGCCTGATCGAGACCATCTATGAGCCGGGGTTGATAAACATCGATTTTGCCGACCTTCGTACCATTCTTTCCGGGCAGGGAAAACTGGCTTTTTTGAATTCGGTGGACTTTAAAAAGGCCGAAACACCGGGCTTGGAATCGATCGATGAGGTTTTGAACTCACCGCTTTTTTCATATAACATCGAGAAGGCACGGGGGATATTGCTGAATATCGTCGGGGAAAAAGAAATGAAGCTTTCGGAAGTGAACCAGATCCTTAGTGGCATCCAGCAAAAGATCCATAAAGACGCTAAGATCATTTTCGGGATTTCCCAGCCGACCGGCGGCGAAAAAACGTTCAAAGTGACGATTCTGGCCACCGGTTGCGTCTCAAAAGAAGACGAGAGAAACGCGGCCCTGGAACGGGAAGAGCAAAAAAAGAATCTGGCGAAGGAAACAGAGCAAAAAAAAGCGGCGCTAAAGGAAGAAAAGCCTAAGTTGAAAGAAAATAAAACCGAGGCTAAGGCTAAGAAAACAGCAGGAAAAACAGTTGGCAAGCAGGGAACAAAATCGCAATCGCAATCGAAATTAAAAACCGGGAGGAAGGTTGCCAAAGTCCCGGGTCACGGCCCTAAAACATCTCAAACCAAAGTTCGCGTTAAAGAAAGCCAGCCCGCCAAGGAGGTCGAGGGATCCAAGGCGGGAGCCGATGATTTAAAGGATGCTTCCAAGCCGTCATCGGTGACCATAGAAAAGAAAGCGGAAGGCGATGGTCTTGCCGTCCGCAAGAATGCCATACAGGTGAAAAAAGATATGGAGCAGGAAGAAAAGGAAATGCTGGAGAAGGAGAAAATGTGGGATATCCCCGCTTTTTTGCGCAAAAGGACCAAAGATATCTGACCGAACCCGGTTTTTGTATTAAATATTCCAATGAACAAAAATATAAAGAATATCAAGGATATAAAGAAAAAAAGTACCAAAAACAGCAAAAACGCGATCGACAAAGCGCTATTGAAGGATATCTATAAAAAAAGAGATCCCGATAGCCGGAAATATGATTTTGGCTATTTATTGGTGATCGGAGGATCGCATCATTATTGCGGAGCCTCCTACCTTTCGGCTTTGGCGGCCCTGCGTTCGGGATGTGACATGGTGCGCGTGATCGCGCCAAGGCGGGCCAGCGATGTGATAGCGGGCTATTCGCCCAATCTCTCGACGGTACCACTTGAGGGATCGATTGTAGAGATCAAGCACGTGGATACTTTGATCGAAGAAACCAATGTATTGGAAGCGGTTTCAGGAGGAAAGTGCGCGGTTTTGATTGGCGGAGGCATCAGCCGTTCTCCGGAAACCAAAGAAGCGGTAGTATCTTATCTGTCGCAAGTGAACGTGCCATTGGTCGTGGACGCGGAAGGGATTCATGCTCTGGAAGGCAACCAGGCGGTGATCGCGGGGAAAAAACTCCTGCTTACCCCGCACGCATACGAATTTTTCGTTCTGACCGGTAAAAAGACCGATGGTCTGACCCTGGAACAAAAAATGGAACTGGTCGCGGGGGAGGCAGCCCGTTTACAAACCACCATTCTTTTAAAAGGCAAGATCGATATTCTTTCCGATGGCGGGAAAACTATGCTGGGGCATACCGGTAACGCCTTGATGACCAAAGGCGGGCTTGGAGATACCTTGGCCGGGATTGCCGGAGCGTTGATGGCGCGTGGAGTCGATCCTTTCGCGGCCGGAGCCGCCGCGGCTTACATTAACGGAGCCGCCGGCGAGGCCGCCGGACGTAAATTAGGCGAAGGAATGACGGCGACCGACGTTATCGAAATGATTCCGGGTATTTTACCCGGATACAGCTACTAGATTTAAAATGTAGAAATCAAAATGTAAAATTCTTATCTTTTAATTTCAGGTGGTCATTTTACATTTTAACTTTTCGTTTTATAACTTTTCTATGCGCGATTTAATTATCATCGGGGCCGGTCCGGCCGGAATGACGGCCGCGATCTACGCCAAACGGGAAAAACTTAATACTCTCCTTTTGACACGGGAATTCGGGGGCCAAATGGCCAAAAAAGAAGTTGAGATCGAGAATTTTCCGGGTATGGGCAGGATCTCGGCGCAAGACCTGATCGCTAAATTCCGCGATCACGCAAGGTCTTTGGATGTCGATATTGAAATGGAGGATGTAATAAAGATCTCAAAAAAAGGATCTGGTTTTTTGGTCGCAACATCTTCCAACAAATATGAATCTAAAGCGGTTTTGATCGCGACCGGCGCGGACCCGCGTTTTTTGGGCGTACCGGGTGAGCAGGAATTCGTGGGCCGCGGAGTTGGTTATTGTGCCACTTGCGACGGTCCGCTTTTTTCCGGTCGCAATGTGGCGGTTGTCGGAGGCGGGAACACCGCGTTCGAGTCGGCGTTGTTTTTGGCGAAATTTGCGTTAAAAATCTATATTGTCGAGGCCGGGTCCCAAGTCCGGGCATCAGCCGATGTCCAGGACAAAGCAAAAGATACCAAGAAGATAGAAGTGATCGCGAATGCCAAGGTTTTACGGATCTTGGGCGAGAAATTCGTCACCGGTATCCAATATTCCGACCAGAAAAGCGGTAAAAACGTGTTGCTCGATGTCGAGGGGGTGTTCGTCAAAATAGGCTATAAGCCCGCTTCCCTGATTGCCAAAGATCTGGCTGATTTAAACGATCTTGGCGAGATTATCTATGATCCGGTTACTTACCAAACAAAAACCCCTGGTTTGTTCGCGGCTGGGGACGTGAGCGCGCTTAAGTATAAACAGATCGTGATCGCCTGCGGAGAAGGCGCCAAAGCCATCCTTTCGATATCCGAATATTTCCGGAGCGGAGGGTCAAAAGGGCGGGTGTCAAAAAAAACCGCGGCAGTCCGTCCGGTAAAAAAACATGTTCGAAAAAAATCAAACTAAAATAAAAAAAGTAAAAGCCAGGGAGATCCTGGATTCCCGAGGTAATCCCACTGTCGAGGTATCGGTCGAAACGGAAAAAATCTGGGTATCCGCCGGCGTTCCGTCAGGGGCATCCACTGGTTCCAATGAAGCAGTGGAGTTACGTGACGGAGGCGACCGGTATTTCGGTAAAGGGGTGCTGCAAGCCGTAAAAAACGTTAACGAAACGATCGCTCCCGCTCTTATCGGCAAAGACGTTAAAGATCAGAGCGGGATCGATAATCTGATGATCAAGCTGGATGGCACCGATAATAAAGGTAAGTTGGGCGCCAATGCGTTATGCGGGGTTTCTCTGGCGGTGGCGCGGGCCGCGGCGGTGGCGCAAAATCAGCCTCTTTATTATCATATCGCGGCGCTGGCGGGCAATATAAACATAAAGGTTCCCAAAGTTGGTTTTAATATCATCAACGGTGGAGCGCATGCCGGCAATGAACTGGATGTGCAGGAATTCATGCTGGTTCCCCAAAGCGAAAATTTTTGCGATAATTTGCGAATAGCTTCTGAGGTATATCATGAATTAAAATCCTTGTTGATAAAAAAATACGGCCGCCTTTCGGGTAATCTGGGTGATGAAGGCGGTTTCGCGCCAGCCATTTGCGATCCCAAAGAGGCTTTGGATTTGATCATGGAGGCGGCCACAAACCGGAAATTCGCCGATCAGATAAAGATCATTTTGGATGTGGCGGCCACGCAGTTTTTTAAGGACAATTCGTATCAGCTGAAGATCGGTAATTTTTCGGGCGTGGCTTTAGGGGAATATTACAATCAGCTGATTGCCAAATATCCGATCGAAGGCATTGAGGATCCTTTCGCGGAAAACGATCATGCTTCCTGGACGGCCTTTAAGCCGTCGGCCATCGTGATCGGTGATGATTTGTTGGTTACGAATCCTAAAATGATAAAGATCGCCAAGGAAAAAGACGCTTGCAACGCGATGATCTTAAAGATCAACCAGATCGGAACGGTATCCGAATCTTTGGAGGCGGCAAAATTGGCGCGGTCGTATGGTTGGAAGATCATGGTTTCCCACCGCTCCGGCGAGACCAATGACGATTTTATCGCCGATTTTGCTTGCGGTATTGGCGCTGACTACCTCAAAACCGGGGCTCCGGCCCGCGGCGAGCGATTGGCCAAATACAACCGTTTGACGAAGATCGAGGAAGAACTTAATCAATAAATATGTATAAGATAGTATTATTGCGCCATGGTGAAAGCCTTTGGAACAAAGAGAACCGGTTTACCGGGTGGACCGATGTCGATCTGTCCGAGGCCGGGATCGACGAGGCGAAAAAGGCCGGGGAGACCCTGAAAAAAAGCGGTTTTGTTTTTGATGTCGCTTATACTTCATATTTGAAAAGGGCCATCAGGACTTCCTGGATCGTTTTGGATATTTTGGACCGGATGTGGATACCATCGGTCAACGCTTGGCAGTTAAACGAACGCCATTACGGAGCCCTGCAGGGTTTGAACAAAGCCGAAATGGCCAAAAAATACGGAGAGGAACAGGTTTTCATCTGGCGCCGATCTTTCGACGTAAGACCGCCCGCCCTATCGGTCAATAATCCGTCGCATCCGGCCAAGGACAAAAAATACGCGCTTGTTGCGGCCAAGAATTTGCCGTCGGTGGAGTCGCTGAAAGACGCGTGCAAACGGGTCGTACCTTATTGGAAAAGCGACATTGCCAAAACGGTCAAGGAGGGTAAAGCCATTTTGATTACGGCCCACGGGAACAGCTTGCGGGCACTGGTGAAGCACTTGGACGGGGTTGGCGATGGCCAGATTACCAGTCTTAATATTCCGACCGGCGCGCCGCTGGTTTATGAGCTCGACGGGGATCTGAAGCCGATCAAACATTATTATCTGGGCGACCAGGATGAAATTCAGCGCCAAATGGAGAAAGTGAAAAACCAAGGCAAGGCTTAGCGGACGCGAGATCGACATTCCTTTTTGAACCGATATTTGTTAAGCTAAATTTGTATAAAGTACGATCATAAAAAAATGGAAAATTATTCTGTCAATAAAGATAAATGTTTGGGTTGCGGTGTCTGTACGGTAAATTGTCCCGGCGGAATGGAGCTTGAGGCGGATGGAAAAGCCAAGGTTATCGATGCCGATAAGGTGGCGAGCTGCGGCGGTACGGATGTTTGCCCACAGGGAGCGATCGAAAAAAAAGAAGAGGGCGCGGCGAGCTAATCAAAAAGGTATTCAAAAACAATCTCGCGTAATCGCGGGGCTGTTTTAGCGAGGTTCAATTTTTTGACAATGCCGGTTTTGAGTTCAAAATACAACAAGTGTCGGGCAAGATAAAGGACAAGATAAGCAATGGATAATTTAAAATTGGTCAAAACGCTGCTAAAAAGTGTTTTTTTGTTGGCCATCGTGGCGCTCTTTTGGTTTGGATCGGGAAAAGCCTTGGCCTCCGACGTATCAGGGGGTGCTACGGCCGAAAAGATGACGATAATTTTTTTCCACAGCGCGACTTGTCCTCATTGCAAAGCCGAAAGATTATATTTGGATAAGTTGCAGGCGAAGTATCCCGATATCGAGATCGTTAGCCACGAAATCTCGGACTTGGAAAACCAGAGTCTATATCAGGAATACGGCAAACGTCTTGGCGTGCCCGAGAGCGCGCTGGCTATCTACGCCGTACCGTTAACTGTGATCAAGGACAAGTATTTTCTGGGTTTTCAGACCGACGAGACGACCGGGAAAGAGATCGAGGCCGAGATCGATTTATTAAGGAATGGCCAGACTGGCGGCGAGAACGGTTCCAGAACGGGTTTTACGATTTTCGGCCGGAGTTTTAGTATCGACTCGGGCGCTCCGCTGCCGCTTTTGGCGGTGATTTTTGGGTTGGCGGACGGAATCAATCCTTGTATGTTTTCGGTTTTGATGATGCTTCTGGCCTATCTTTTATCGGTTGGTTCGGCCCGGCGGGCTATTATTTCGGGAATATTGTTTGGCGTAAGCGTGTTTGCCATCTACTTTTTGATGATGGTAGGCATTTACAAAAGCCTGTTTTTTTTCGGGCAGAATCTGGCTAATTGGATGGCTCCTTTAAAAATGTTCTTTGGGATCGTTTTCGTAGGCGTTGGCGGATGGATGGCCAAAGATTTATTTTTTTTGAAAAAGGGACAGAAAATATCTTTTTCCATTCCTCAGGCGGCTCATCCGTTTATAAAAAAATTGGTGAGACGCTCCTCTTTTTTGGCCGTTGTTCTGCTGGCTTTGTTCTCATCGCTGGTCGAGTTGCCCTGTACGTTCGCTTTGCCGCTGGGTTACGTCGCGATCCTCGCTTCCCGCAACGTAACGGCCTTTCCCTACATTGTTCTCTATAATCTTTTTTTCGTGTTGCCGTTGTTCGTTATCGTTGGCGGAGTAGGCTTGGGTTTTTCGAAGATAAACCGCCTTCAAGAGTGGCGGGAAGGATCGAAAAAAACCATGCGTTTCGTTTCCGGCCTGCTTTTACTGTTGCTTGGATTGGCTTTCCTTTTAAAAATTTTCTAGAAGGCGTGATTTTGGCGTGGTTTTATCGGGTAAGGATTGCGCATTTTTGCAACGGATTTATAATCATTCCAGGTATCCGTTATTTAGCTGGACAGCTATCCCCGCACTTTCGCAGGGATTTACATTTTAAAAATTCGAAACTCTTTGAGGTCTTGCCTCAGGGTTG
>CAINCQ010000030.1 GCA_903847095.1 uncultured bacterium | reverse complement strand
GGTCAGCGGCGCTGATCCGGTAACCGTCGCGCAAGGTTCAACCTATACCGACAGCGGCGCGACCGCGACCGACAATATCGACAGCAGCGTCGCGGTAACTTCCGGCGGTTCGGTCAATACCGCAGTTTTAGGCGATTACACCATTACTTACAATGCTACCGATATCGCGGGTAACCCGGCAATAACCGCGACGCGCCTGGTTTACGTTACGGATCAAACCGCGCCAACGATCAGCGAATTGAGCGATGACTCAACGCCGCGCAAGACCAAAATCTGGACCTGGAACGGGGAAACCGGCGATACGTTCCGATTTGTTGTTGACCGGAATGCCACTACTACTTTGGAAGGGGAATACGGCGATGTCGCTTCCGCCACCCAAGCCGGCGGCAACGGTACCTATTATCTCCACGTCCAATCAAAAGACGCGGCGAACAATGAAAGCGGGGTGGTTACTGTTTTTGCGATCCTGGACAATACCGCGCCAACGATCACGGTCACCGATCCGAACACCGATAAGGCCCAAAGCAAAATATTGACCGCGATAACATCCGATGGCCTTTTGACCATGAGCATTAATACGGGATTGGTTTGCGATGGTTCTTTGATTTTTATTTCTTACACTGATCACACTTTTGTTTCTGAATCCGATAATGGAAAAAGGATTTGTTATAAAGCGATTGATACCGCTGCCAATGCCGCTTATCAAATCTCGGAGGCAATCGGCGGGATCGATGTGACACCGCCCTCGATTTCGGAATTAGCCGATGATCTGGCGCGCGCGAAATCCAAAACCTGGAACTGGAGCGGGGAAGCCGAAACAACATTCCGGTTTGCCATCGATCAAAATCCGAGCTGGACCGCAATCGGAGAATACGTTGAGGTAACTACAGCAACTCAAGCCGGCGGCAACGGTACCTATTATCTCCACGTTCAATCAAAAGACGCGGCGAACAATGAAAGCGGGGTGGTTACTGTTTTTGCGATCCTGGACAATACCGCGCCAACCATTTCTGAAACCACCGCAACTACCAGCCGAACAGCCAGCGCTATTTCCTGGAATACCGATGAAGCGGCGAGTTCCAAAGTGGAATATGGGTTAACTGATTCTTACGGCGAGTTTACCGAAGAAACCGATATCACGGCCGGAGTAGCCGGCCATTCCGTTAATCTCTCCGGCTTGGACGTCTGTTCGACCTATCATTACCGCGCGATATCGAAAGACGAAGCGGGCAATGAAGCGATAGGCGGAGATGAAACATTTAAGACCGAATGCGGTTCTTTGCAAAAGCCTTCTTACAGCAATCAATTGCAAGTATCCAACCAAATTCAAAATATTCAACAAGAAATTTCGCGTCTGCAAAGTTTGCTGGGTATGGCAAATTCAGGCAGTATGCTTGGTAATAAATATTCCTGCGCTGTCATTGTTAAAAACCTTTATTTTGGCATAGCTAACGATCCGCAGGTGTATTGCTTGCAGGAGTTTTTAACCGACCAAGGCGCCGTAATTTATCCGGAAGCCAGAATTACCGGTAATTTTTACCAAATGACCAAAGCCGCGGTTATCCGTTTTCAAGAAAAGCACCAAAGCGACATTCTAACGCCTTTCGGACTAACCCAAGGGAATGGATTCGTGGGTTTAAAAACCCGGCAGGCGATCAACCAGCTGATCGGAAACTAATTATAGAAGGCCGTAATTGCCAGGTGGCTCTTGGAACTCCAATTATTTTGGAGTTTTTCTTTTGCATGGCCGCCGATTTTTGTTGACAAAACCAGCAGTAATGTTAAAATTATATGGTCAAGCTTAAAAGGCTTGCCGTTGCATTTTAAAAATCAGAATAGAAGAAAGGATTGATGGAATGACGAAAAAAAATGTATTGGACGGGATAGTCTGTTTGAAAAAAGATTGGCCAAAAGGGATGGCGCTCGATATTTATCCGGGCGATTTCTCGCTTTGGGCCCAGGATTCCAATCCGAGAACCGGTTGTTTTTTGAGGGATCCGATCCGCGACGCGCCCAAAAGACGGGCGCGCGGAGGGGTATTCTACCTTAACACCATGACGTCGCGCGACAGTTTCCAGCAGGAGCTTTTCAACGCGGGGATCAATTCAAGGAAAACGCGTTATGCGGTGTTTATGGCCAGGGCGGCTAATCCTCAAGAGGAAAACTATTTCCGGCAGTTGAGGATTGTGACCAATTACGCCCTGCGCGATTATTACGGCGCGCTTAACGAAGACGAATGCGAAGAATTCCCCCGGCAAGTTTGCGGGGTTGGTGAAGCGTTCTGGCGTTTCATGGGCGAAGAGGTCAATAGTTGCAACGCGGGGCGGAGGGACGCTTACGAGGAGTTTGAGGGCGAAAGGATAAGAGGCCGGATAAGGTTTGGCTTGACGGTTGAACGGAGCGTTAAGGTTGAGAGCCACGGAAACGTGCACAACGACGGTGTTTACCGCATGTGGTCCCAGCCGTACTATCCCCAGATCCCGATATATAACGAAAAAAGATAAAGGTTGATTTAAATTCAACCTTTTTATTTATTTATAAACGAGTGTAAAGGTTGCCCCAGCGTTCCAACCTTTTTTGTTTATCAACCCGAGGTTAAGGTTGCTTCCGCCTTCCAACCTTTTTGTTTGACACAAAATCAAATTCTGATAGATTGATTTCAATATCTTGTACTTTAAAAACAGGTGATCGAATGGTTAAAAGAGCATTGAATGGTTCAAAAGAGCAGTCTTGGTTTAAAAAAAAGACTTTAAAAGTCGACGTGAAAGGCTATGTGGCCAAAGGCGTGTTTTTCTTCCCGCCGATCTGGCCGGGAGCGGAGCAGAACAAGGACCAACCCGGAAATCTGGATTTTTTTACCCATTACGACGCGATCCTGGATATGTATCAACAAACTTGGGGTATCGATTGCCAGGATGTCATGCGACCTCACCATTTGTCCCACACTCGGGGAATGGTGGCTTATTTTGACCCAAATGAAATGGGTTATATCGGCAATTTACTGGATTTTTTCCGCCTGGACCCCGATATGAGGGATTACGCGGCATTCGTTTGTGAATCAAAAAATCCTCGGGTCACAGGGTATTTGCGTCAGGTAAGGATTGTTTCCAAGGAAGCCCTTACAAAGATATTCGGAATCGAAACCATCAAACTTAATGGTAATACGATTCCGCTGGAAAAATTCTCGATCGACCAGAATATAAATCTTCAAGATCTTATTCTGCTGTTTATTTGCACCCAAGACCAGAGATGGCTCGACCGCTCAAAGCTTAATAGCCGTTTTTCCGACAAACGAATTGCGTTAGAGAAGGCCGCAAAGGAATTAGTTTTCGGCTTGATGGTCGAAGATAAACGTTATCCGGTTTTAAGGATTTGGAGCATGGCGGAGCTTGCCCATCCGCCAAAAGGTTGAAGAATATTCAACCTTTTTTACTAAATAAATTACCCGACACTCCAACTTTTTTCTCTTTTCCGCAATTTCACAGAGTCCCGGATGTTGTTGGTGGCGCGTTTTTATTTCTTGACAAAAGGATTGATATTGTGTTGAATATAATAAATAAAGGTCAATTAATAATAAGTAAATAAAAAAATTATGGATGCTAATAGTTGGTCAATAATCACAACTGATGCTTTAAAAAATTCTTGGATGGGAACAGTGGAGTTTCTGCCCAAGCTTTTGATCGGTTTGCTCATTTTCGTCATTGGCTGGCTGGTTTCAGCTGGCGTCGGAAAAGTGATAGCGGCCGGTCTTGAGAAAATGGGATTTGACCGTATTTTTCAAAAAGGGGGATGGAAGAGCGCGTTGGAAAAAGCCGATATCAAAGTACGTCCCTCGGAATTCATCGGCGCGATCGTGAAGTGGATTCTGGTCATCGTTTTTCTTTTGATCTTTGTCGAGATTCTGGGCTTCGGCCAATTCGCCTTGTTCTTGAAAGAGGTGATCGCTTGGCTGCCCAATATCGTGATTGCCGCCGCGATTTTCGTGGCTTCGGTGATCATCGCCGATATTCTCGAGAAGGTCATTAATGCCTCGGTGCGCGAGATCGGGATCAAATACGCCGAATTCCTCGGCGCGATGGTGAGATGGGCGATTTACATTTTCGCGATTTTTGCCATCTTTATCCAGTTAGGAGTGGCTCCCAGCATCATCAATACTCTGGTCATGGGTATTGTCGGGATGTTCGCATTGGCGTTCGGACTGGCGTTTGGCTTGGGCGGAAAGGACGCCGCCGCCGATCTGATCAAGAACATCCGCAACAAGCTTTCCGAATAATTTTTTAAGGTGTTGCCAAAAAGAAGGGCTTCCGGCCCTTCTTTTGTTTACAAATTTAATTGTTTGTGTTATAGCATGCAGCACGGGAGGATACTAGCGAAAGCCGTATGATCCAAGGATTTGTCGAAGAGGAACTGGCGAAGGGAGGAGCGGCAGTATCCATCATTAAACTTGTTTCTTTGCTGATTGACGAAGCCCAGGAAATGAGGGCGTCGGACATTCATTTTGATCCGCAAAGGGAAACATTGCGCGTACGCTATCGAATCGATGGCCGGCTTTCCGATACTCACGATCTGCCTCGGCGGCTTCACGCCGAGATCATCAGCCGCATCAAGATCATGGCGGGTTTGCGCACCGACGAACACCAGGCGCCCCAGGACGGCCGTTTTCGCGTCGGGACCGATGCTCGCCCGATCGACGTCCGCGTATCGGTTGTTCCAACCTACCATGGGGAAAACGCGGTTTTGCGTCTGCTGTCCGATAATTCCGAAATGTTTAATTTGTCGTCGCTCGGATTTTCCGCCGAGAACGCGGAAAAAATCAGCGAAGCCATCAGAAAGCCCTACGGCATGATTCTGGCTACCGGGCCGACCGGTTCGGGGAAGACCACTACGCTCTACACCCTTTTAAAAATTTTAAATACCAAAGACGTTTCCATTATTACCATTGAAGACCCGGTCGAATACGCCGTCGACGGCATTGAGCAGATCCAGGTGAATTCCCGTTCGGGCCTCGCTTTCGCCACCGGCTTGCGTAGTATTTTACGCCAGGATCCCAACATCATCATGGTGGGCGAGATCCGCGACGCCGAAACCGCGGGTATCGCGGTCAATACCGCTCTCACCGGGCATCTGGTGTTATCAACCATCCATACCAATGACGCGGCCACGACTTTGCCGCGGCTTTTGGATATGAAGATCGAAAGCTACCTCATTGCTTCCACCGTCAATGTGGCCATCGGCCAGCGCCTGGTGCGCAAAATTTGCGAACACTGCAAAACCTTGCTAGAAATAACCGACGCGGAAAGGAAAAGCTTGAAGAGCATTATTGGCGCCGAGATAATGGGTAGAACCAACGAATTCTATTTCGGAAAGGGTTGCGACCAATGCGGCAATACGGGATACCGGGGCCGCGTCGGCATCCATGAAGTGTTGGTGCCCAACGAATCCATTCGCGAAGCCGTGCTTAAAAAGGCGTCGGCCAGCGAAATAAAAAAGATTGCCGCCAAACAAGGCATGATAACTCTCATTGAAGACGGATTTATTAAAGCTCAAAACGGAATCACGACCATCGAAGAAGTTTTGAGAATGCTCTATGAATAATTCAAAAAAAGACATTTTTTCCAAAGAGGCCATCAAAGCGAAATTCGCTAGTTTTTCCCTGTCTCTTCCGCTGGCCGTGAAAAATCCGGCAAAGATTGAAGAAGCGGCGGCGGTTCAGGAATTCGGGCGCCGCTATCATCCGCGCGCGGCCGTCGAGAGCGCCGTGGAAAAAAAGAAATTTTCTTTTGGCAATCTTTTCGTCGGGATATCCGTGCAGGACCAGATCCTTTTTGCCAAGCGCTTGGCCATTCTCATCAAATCCGGGATTCCCATCCTTACGGCCCTTGATATGCTGGAAAAGCAGGCCGATTCGCGCAGTACCGCCAAAATTTTCAAAAGCATTAAAGAGCGCGTGGAAAAAGGCCAGTCTTTAAGTGACGGGTTAAAGGACTACGAAAAGATCTTTGGCCGCTTCGCGGTCAATATCGTCCGCGTCGGGGAAGTCAGTGGGACCCTCACGCAAAATCTCACTTACCTGGCCGACGAACTGAAGAAAAAACAGGAATTAAACAGGAACATTGTTGGTGCCATGGTTTATCCTTCATTTATTGTTGTTGCCACCTTCGGAATAACGATACTGCTGACTGTTTATGTTTTTCCCAAAATTTTGCCGATTTTTGCCAGTTTTAAAGCTCAGCTTCCCTGGAGCACCCGGCTTTTGATGGCGGTGAGCAACGGCCTCCAGCATTACTGGATGTTTTTGCTGGCTGCGATTGCCGGTTTGTCCGTTTTTCTCGCGCTTATCGCCAGGATTCCGGCCGTTAAATTGTGGCTTGACCGCAATAGCTTGCGCGTACCGCTTTTCGGCTCGATGTTTCGAAGCTACTACGTTGCCAATTTTACGAGAACTCTGGGCTTGCTTCTGAAAAGCGACCTCGGGATAATCGAGTCTCTGCGGATCGTTGGCGACACGCTCGGGAACAGTGCTTACCGGAAGGAATTTTACCGGATCTCGGAGGGCGTAGGCCGGGGCGAATTGATATCTGTTGGTATGCGCGACCGCTTGCTTTTCCCGTCCATGGCCACTCAGATGGTCTCGGTCGGGGAAACGGCCGGTAATTTAAGCTCCAGCCTTCTTTATCTTTCCGAAATGCACGAGGACGAAATGAACAATATGACGAAAAACCTGTCCACCAGCATCGAACCGGTCCTGATGATCTTCATGGGCCTGCTGGTCGGTTTCATCGCGATGTCGATAATCACTCCCATCTATGGTATCACCCAAAATTTGCGTCCCTAAATTAATTCGGAAAGGCTCGCTTCCTGTAAATGGAAAAAGCGGGTATCAACGGGGTGATTCTCAAAAAGGTTTCACCCTGCTTGAAATTGTGGTGGTGATGGCGATGCTGGCGGTTATTGCCGGCCTATCGATGCTGGTCGGTATGAACAGTTATCGCTCCGGTTCTTTTCGCAACGATCGTGACGCGGCAGTGTCGATGCTCCAGCGGGCGCGGGCACAGTCGATCAATAACGTCTGTCGCGGATCAAGCTGTACCGACGGCAAACCTCACGGCGTAAGATTTTATCCCAAAGGCAACGCCGACGACGATAAATTCATCATTTTCCAGGGCGTTAATTTTCATGATACCGCCGATGACGCTTTGGTTGACGAGCCGGCGCAATTTTCCAGCTTTACGGTATATGTTGATAGCTCAACCACTGATCCGATAGACATTATTTTTGACCGTCTGAGCGGCAACCTGTTGAATGCCGCAAGTACCAGCTTGATTTTAAAAGACGAGGCCGGGAATACGTCGGTTATCGATGTTAATTCCGAGGGCCGGATTAGCTGGACGAACTAAAATCGATAATATTTATTTCGTGATTTATATTAATGTTCCAATGAGTCAAAAAAAACACGATCAAAGCGGTTTTTCAACGCTGGAAATACTTTTGGCGATGTTTATATTTATCATGGCGATTACCGCGGTAATCGGCGTTTCGTTTGGCAACCAGTCAATGATCATTGACGGCCAGGCCAATACCGAGGCGATAAATATCGCGCAAGGCTTGATGGAAAAAGCCCAGGCCGACGCCCGGAAGGATTTCAATCTGGTTAATCCGGTGAGTGCCGCTACCGTCGACCGGTTTACTTACGGTGTCTAGGTGGAACAAAAGGACTATTTCACCAAGCTCGTGACCGCGACCGTCGATTATCCCGAGGATTCGGGCCGGCGCGGCAAAACCACACTTACAACCTTGGTCACCAACTTCAACAACGCTGTCGGCGGCGATACCTGCAGTTCGATTTTAACTGATGCGGCCGGCAATCCCGATGCCGGAGCTTGGAAAATCCCGCGTATCATAAAAAGCGTTTCAAACGCCGATATCGCCAATCAGGCCGGTTTTCCGACCGACGATTTTCCGATCACCGATATCGATGCTTACAAAAACAGGCTGTACATAACGGTCGATAACAGCAGTTCTTCAACTTTGACCGTGCCGACATTTTTTGTTTTCGACATCACCGATCCGTCAAATATTATGCCTATTTCCAGCGTTGACAACGACCTTGGTGTTCACAGTGGACTAAAAGCCGTAGTCGTGGCTGAAGATCCGGCTTGGCCAACAAATCCCAAGCCGGTCTACGCTTTTGTTGCCAGCACCGTTGGTAAGCATTTCCAAGTGATAAAAGTGGCTGAAAGCGGATCTGATCTTGTACCGCCGGTAATGATGACAAACACGCTTTTGCCGATTGGTACTAGCATCCAGCATGGAAACAGCATTGCTTACAAAAACGGGTATATCTACCTAGGTTTAACTAATGATGGGCTGGCTCCGGAATTTTACATAATCGATGTTCATAATCCGCAAAATCCGGCTTTGGTGAGCGGAGGCACCTACGCGGTTGGCAACGATATCAACGCGATCTATATCCGTAATCAATACGCTTATCTGGCTACGCCCAACAGTAACAATCTGATAGTCCTGGATGTGAGCAATCCTTCCAGTCCAAAACCGGTTGGCAACTTTGCGCCGACCGGAGGAGGCAACGGTAAAAGCCTTTATCTGCGGGGCGATAATCTTTATCTTGGCCGAACAATTCCTTCGTCGGGTCCGGAACTCTATATTTTAAACAACAGCGACCCGCTGAATATTTCCGAGATAAGCAATAAAGAGATCGGCGAGAGCGTCGACGGCGTAATCGTGCGCACCGGCCTTGATCTTTCCGCGTCGGTTTCGCGCGATCTGGCCTTTTTGCTTACCAAAACCCAATTCCAGGTTTGGGATACGGGCGGGTTGTCTCCCTGGACGCCCGGCGGTAGCGCGTCCGAATTTTTAAGTCTGCCCGGTTCCGGAAGCGGGATCGAGCCGGTCTTTGATTGTGAAAAGAATACTTTTTTTGTCGGATCTAGCGATGGAAGCCAGGGACGAATTTTCGTGATCGCGCCATAATTATGAAAAATATCAAACAATCGGGGTTCACTTTGATCGAAACGCTTATCTATCTGGCGTTGTTCGGCATGATTTTTTCGGGAGTGATCGTTTGCGTGTTTAACATTTTGGAATCTTCGGGCCGCAACCAGGCGAAAGTGATGTTGCAGGAAGACGGCAATTTTATCGCCGCCAAGATCAACTGGGCGCTATCGCAGGCCCAAAACATCACCATTCCAACCGCCGGCGATTTACAGCTGGCCACCGCGTCCGGTACGCTGGAATTCAAACCCGAGGTTGGCGTGCAAAATTTACTTTTGCTTAGAAACAGCAATCCCGGTCTCAAATTGAACAATAGCAACGAAAAAGTTCCCGTTCTTTTTTTCGTGAAGATCGAGGCTAGCGGCGACCGGCCCGCCGGCGTAAATTACGGTTTTACGCTCACGACCCTGTCGTCAAACGGGGCTCTGCTCTCTGACGATTTTTCTTCCACCGTTTACCTGCGCAAATAACGCAATAAATTATATTTTTAAAAAAATGGACCAACAAATTTTGAAAAATAAACAAACCGGGTATATAGCATTGATCTCCGCCATCATTATCTCGATAATGCTGGTCGGTATCACTTTTGGCGTTAGCCAGGCCGGTTATTTTTCAAGGTTTGGCTCGCTTGACGCCGAATACAAAAAGATCAGCAAGGGACTGGCCGAATCTTGCATCAATATCGCGCTTTTAAAGATCGCCGAGGATCCCAACTACAATACCGTCGATCCGGTTAACGGCGATTTTATTTCTCCTCCCGGTTGCCGGATCCTGCCCATAGTATACGATCCGGTTTCCGGATACGACCCTAACCACCAAAAGACCGCCAGGATCGTTGCCACCGCCCAATATCCGGCGGATAACGGCACTTTCAGTAAAATTGAGACCGGTTCCACCATCCAGGATCCGCAATACGCGGCCCCGTCAAAAATTACGGCGAGAGTATTTACTTATGGCGTCGGGGCCGATACTCCGGACCATTTCAATCCGATAATGGTTACCGGAGGCGCAAGTCCGGTTTCAATGAATTCCGGCGATACCAAGATTTTTTCGCAGGGTGCCTACCTGATCACTGAAACTGCGGATGAGGCTAACTATACCACTGCTTATGCCGGCGACTGTGACGCATCCGGCAATTTACAGCTTGGGGCCAACGATTACAAAACTTGTAACATTTTAAACACCATCAAACCACAAACCGCGACACTGACGGTAATCATTTCCTCCAGCGACGGGACTATGCCTGGTAGCTTGACTATCGACGGTACGTCATATATGCCGCAGGACTCGCGAAAAATAATCCTGCAATCGGAACTTAACGCCGACGGCAGCAATAAACCCTTTAACCTTGCGATCGGCAACTATGACACGGCCAATTATAGTGTTTCGGATTGGTCAGGGACCGATTGCGCCGGAGCTTATGACAACGGCCAAGTATTAATCAAAAAAGGGGACAATAAGGTTTGCGCCCTTGCCTACAATAAAAATCCGGTTTCCAGCCAGGCGGCGTTGAAGGTCGTATTGCAAGTGGTCAACAGTTATAGCGGATCGGCAAAAGCTTCCGATTTTACCGTTGACGTTGCCGCTAATAATCCCGCCAAGTCCGAATTTGCCGGGGAGGATTCGGGCGCGGACGGAAATGGCGGCACGATAATTAATGTCGATGCGGGCACTTTTAACGTGACGCAGAAACCTTTTAATAATTACAAAACTACTTATCAGAATTGCCAAGGAACGGCCCAAAAGGGCACCGGTTATGTTTGCGTGATCACTGATGTCGAACAACCCAACACATTCACTGTGACCGCGGCGGCATCTTTTACCGGTACGCCGCCGGCCGGATTCAGCTGGGGTATCAAAGACAGCGGCGGGAACATAGTTGCCGAAAATATGGACTTTGGCAGTTCAAAAAGCGGTTTGCTCCAAGGTTCGTATAAGGTTTATTATTCCGGGTTGCCCAGCGATTACGATATTACCGCTTGGGGCGGTGATTGCGCTGCCGGCGGGACAGTGGCTTGGTCTGCGGGGTACAATCGCTACAAAACCTGTCAGATCAACGTCTCGTTGCGGCCGGCACCCCGCGCATCGGTCAAGGTGGTGGTCCAAACAATAAACAATTATGGCGGGTCTGCCAAACCGGCGGATTTCACCGTTAATGTAACAGCCGGGCATCCTTCACAAACAACTTTTCCCGGCGCGAGTGGAACGACAGTTGAGATCGATTCGGGTAATTTCAACATTACTCAAACCGGGCCGTCCGGTTATCAGACATCCTATGACAATTCGGGGACTAATGGACACTTATGTCAGGGCGTGGCCGGAAACTATAATGCGTATGTTTGTGTTATCAAGAATAACGACATCTTAAATACCGCAACTTTGGCCGTGGTGGCCAACGTTAACAACAAATATGGAGGCACGCTGGCGCCATCAGCGATCGCTTTAAAGCTTGACGGAGGTGTCACGACTTCGGGTGCGGCCGTCGGCAGTTTGAAACCAGGTACCCACACGGTCACTTTTTCGGGCGTGCCCGCTGGCTACACACCGGCATCCGGTTGGGGTCAGGATTGTACTGCCAACGGCACGGTTAATTTATTGTCCGGCGACATTAAAACCTGTACCATTGCCATCAACCAAAATCCTCCGCCCGTGCCCGACTGCGCCGATACGGTCATGATGCTGGACCGTACTCCCAGTATGTTTGGTGATAATGATCCTTATTACAACAATCATCCCGAATGGATAGCGGGGGAAAGAGCTGCTGCCAAAGCACTCGTGGACCTTTATAACCCGTTGTTAACCCATCCCTTGCTTGGCATAGGTTCTTTTGCGGCCAGTGCGAACATATTCGATCATCTTAATACTAACTACACAAGTTATAAAAATGACATTGATAGCAATCTGGCGACGTATCAATATTCCACCAACATTGAAGACGCAATAACTAAAAGCAATATTGAATTGCAAAGCAAAGCCGATACAAAACCGAAAGTGCTAATAATGCTTTCAGATGGTCAACCCAATACCTGTAATACCAGGAATTGTGATGCTGTTGCAACCGCTGCGACCGCAGCAACCAATGCAAAAAATGCCGGTACTCAAATTTACACCGTTAATTTTGGAAGCGTAGTCGCAACAACCGGTTATGGCACGAGCCAGGATTATCTGGCTTCCTTGGCTAATAATTCCGCGGTTAATTATATAACGACGAGTAGCGATACCGGAGTAAAATATCCGACCGCTACCGCAACGCCCAGCAACTGGACAAATCCGACTTATGTTTATGCCAATGATAGCAATTTCGCGTCTAGCTCGGTTTTAAACCAGCAGCAAACTTACTCTCACTTCGGCGTTTCCGCCATCCCCGGTACCGCCATCATTAACGGTATTGAAGTTGTTGTTGATGGAAAGGTTACGACAAGCGCGCAAAACGCGACAGTCTATCCCAATGCAGTCGGTAATTTCGATCCTTCCTCGCAATGGGGTACGAATGGTGGGTTATCTTCCGATACCGGCAAAATTAATGCGGTAAAAGACACAACCAATACCGATTCTACATATATTGCGACCAATGTGAATAGAAGTGCCCAGACCTTTAAATTGGATACATCAGCGATCCCGGCTGGTTCCGTGATCAACTCGATTACGCTTAGCGTTCGCGGCCAAAAGGGCGGCAGCGGAACGCCAACTTTCTCTTTACGGGTCGAAAACGGAACCGGATCCGGCGCACAATCCGATTATCCGGTCACCGGCAGTTTATCATCATCTTCTTTCGGTAGCTTTAGCGGTCCGACTTGGACAAAAAATCCAATTACGAACGCAATTTGGGGCAAGGTTGAAGATATATCTGCCGTTGGTTTTGGAATTATTAAAACGAACACCAGTTCGGCTTCAGTCCGCATATCGCAAATATCGGTTGTAATTAATTACACGCCTTTACTCAGCAGCAGCCAGATATCTGTGAGCTTGTCCTCAAACGGCGGCAGTACTTGGACTGGTTCAAAAACAGCGATTTTGACCGGGACCGAAACGGCACAAAATCCGAGCGGCAACAATTCAACCGATACTTGGGGACAAGTCTGGAACTCCGGCAATTTTGCCGACAGCCAATTCATTTTGCGCCTGACCAACAACTCTTCCAGTGGAACCACGGTTAACGTGAATTACGTTACTGTAAAGATCCATTACACGACCCAAACCGTGAATATGAATTGCGCTTCCGGTAATTCGGGGGAAAATTGCGATGGGGATAATTTCTACATTTCTCCGACATCGGCCGATATGGCCGGGATATTTACCGATATTGGCAAGAAAGTCTGTCCGGCGCTGACTTACACGCCGCCAACGCCGCCGACCACCGGAACGTTGTATGTCATCACATCCGTCAACAATGACAACGGCGGTTCCGCAAAATCAAGCGATTTTTCGCTGAACGTGACCGGCATCAATCCTTCGGAAACATTTTTTAATGGCGTTGCCGCGCCGGGCGAAAAAATTACGTTAAGCCCTGGAAGCTATGGCGTCAGCGAAAATGCGATGACCGGATACGATTCCTATTTCGATCCTGATATGTGCTCGGGCACGATTGCGGCCGGCCAAACGATCACCTGCACGATATCCAACTATGATATTCCGCCCACGCCGCCAACGCCCACGCTGCCGCCCGCGCCCCAGCCTCCGGCCACGCCGCCTACGACTGTATCGGTTGTCACTCACGTTATCAACGACAATAATATTGTGAACAAGAAAACCGCCGGCGGTTTTGCGATCACGGTGACCGGCGGCTCACCAACCCCCGCGGCCTTTGATGGCAGCGAGGCCGGGGTTGATGTGATCCTGCACAATCCGGGAGATTACGAGGTTGTCGCGCCGGCCGATCCCGATTACTTGCTGACCAAAAGCGACAATTGCAAAAGTAATCTGGCGGTCGGGGAGAGTGTAACCTGTTCGCTGATCTATGACGATATTCCAACCACGCCGGTCATCAGTGTGTCGCCTCCGCCTCCGCCTCCGCCTCTCGACAGCATTCCGGCCACCTTGGTGGTGGTGACCTCGGTCAACAATGTTGCCGCGACCTATTTTGTGCCAAAACTCGCGCCTGATTTTCACTTCACGATTGACAATCCGTCCCCGGCCGATTATGCTGGTTCGGACACCGGCGTTATGTTGACCAATCTTATTCCCGATCAAAATTACCACGTAGTTGCCTTGCCCGATGCTACCGGCAGCGACGAACACTACAGCTTTAGCGAATTCGCCGATTGTACGGGTAAGGTCGGCAAGGGCGAAACTAACACCTGCGTTATTATTTGCACGGCCAATCCGGCGCCGCCTCCGCCGGTCCCGTCTCCGACGAACATTGACATCACTTCCTGGACGGAGCAGTAAGGAAGGACGGGGCGCGCTGGCACTTGCCAAAACAAGGTATTCAGTATATAATCACGATTAATCAAAAAACAATAAAAGGTCGGACAGATTCGATAGGAAAGAAGAAACAAAAGAACCGGGAGGGAATGAAAAAAATTATGAACAAAACAAATAAAAAAGAATTAAAGAAGCAAGCCGGTTTCACCCTGATCGAGATCCTGGTCGTGATCGGCATGATCGCCATCTTGGCCACCATTGTCATCATCGCCATTAACCCGGCGCGGCAGTTTGCCCAAGGAAGGAACACCCAAAGAACCAGCAACGTCAATGCGATTTTGAACGCGATTGGTCAAAGAATGGCTGACAATAAAGGCCTATTTATAGATCCTAGCGACACCACATCTGTTTGTTATACGGCAGGTGAAGATTTGCCCGTTTCGGCCGGTGTTGAAAACCTTTCATTGGCGGGGAAGAATATTCGCGCTTGCTTAGTGCCAACATATATAACTGAATTACCGGTTGACCCAACTGACGGAATAAATAAATGTACCAATGATGCATGTAGTGGCTCTGGCGACACTTATGATACAAAATATACTGTTGAAAGGGATGCTAACGGAAGGGTTAAAGTTTGTGCACCGAATGGCGTTGAGGGAGCATTGCCTGGCAGTGCAGCAATTTGTGTTACCCGCTAATCTGACGGAATAATTTCCCAAGATTCGCCAAAAACTCCCCCGTACTCCGGCGGGAGTTTTTGTTTGCCTCGATCTTCCCCTTATCACCCTCCCGTATTGTTCCCCCAACATTGCCAAATCCAGCTATCGCTAAAATTAGCAATAAAAATGCACGCCAAAAATCCGGCCTCCAACCCATCTCCAACCCAAATTTCCCCTTGCTAATCCCCAAATCGTTCGTAGTCCATCTTCCTTTCCCAAACCTTAATCCTGCTAAATTTAGCTATGGCTAAATTTAGCAGGATGTGGTATTTTATTTTCACCAAAAAAAGGGAGGGGTTGGCGGGAGGATCATCATCACCATGGATACAAAAAGAGGGGAAGCGGTAAAATCGATCTTAAAGGTATTGCTGGCGGCCGGCTTGATTACGGTTGCTTGCGCGTCGCCGCGTTTTAGCAGGGTCATGATGGCGCATCTTCTTAATTCGGAAAAGCGCAAAAACGGGTTAAGCGGCAAAGACCGGAAAAAATATTACAACGCTTTTTATTATTTAAAAAGAAACAAGCTGCTTGATATTGAGTACCGCGGAAATCAAATGTATTTTTCCTTGACCGACCAAGGAAAGAAGAAAGCGGGCAGATATAAGATCGATGAGCTTGAGATAAAAAAACAACAGCAATGGGATAAAAAATGGCGCGTGCTGATCTTTGATATCCAAGATATTCACAAGGCGAAAAGGGAAGCGCTCCGCGGAAAACTGAAAGAGTTGGGTTTGTTCCAACTGCAGAAAAGCGTTTGGGTCTGCCCCTATGAATTTAAAAAAGAAATGGATATCCTGCGCGATTTTTTCGGTTTGGATACCGGTGAAATGAAAGTCATTTCGGCTTCCGAGATCGAAGCCGACGAAGCCATCCGAAAATATTTCAACCTGAAATGATTTCCCTGATTTTTTAAAGTGGTGTTTTTAACCGTTTCCACAATGCTCCTAAATTTAGCGATATTTTTGATCATTTGATTAATGAGCGGATAGATAACTATTTATTGTTCCGGTGCCAAATAAAAAGAAGCTTTGTTCAAGCTTCATGGCTAGCTGCCGACATAGTCCGTAAGGCCGGTCCTTACCATAGTATATACGTCGTCTTTCATGCGGGCGTAGACCGCGTCGGTCATGTTCTGGCTCGTTTTGATCGATTCGATCGTGATATTCGATTCGATCTTTATGGCCTTTATGTTCTGGTCTTCGGAGTAGGAAGCTTTGTTATACTCAAATTGTCTGTTGGCTTCCGTCAGCTTTTCCGTAAAGTCCCGGCTGGCCGGATCCGCACTTCCTTTCAAGACCCAGTAGGTGGTCATATTGATCATCCCTTTGCCTTCCGGAATGGAAAGGAGGATGCTTCCGCCGGGTATGGGCCGCATGGCCAGGCTTCCGTCTTGGGTATACTCTATGAAAGTAAATCCCGATTCGGTTAAAGCGTTTTTGATCCAGTCCAGGGTTATCGCGGGCTTTTGCGCTGTTTCGCTCTGCGCGAACGCTACGCCAAAAAACACGGCGAAAATTACCAGCGACGCTGCTATAATTTTTTTCATTCAACCAGCTCCTTTTAAGGTGCTTTAAAATGATTTTGCCTTTTTTTCCAAGAAAGTCAATTATTGGGCGGACCAAAGTTAATGGTTTTTTGTCGAAGTTTCTTGACGGGGTTATTAAAATAATCAATAATGTTTTCAGCTCCGTCCGAATAGGAGAGGGGTTGATGTTGAACAGGCAAAGCAGGGCGTTTGGGAAAGATAAAAGTATAAAAAGATTTATTGAAGTGTTTCGGGCAATGTTTCCGCTTGTTGTTTTCGAGCTTGGCCTCGGGGTGTTTATTTTTTTGCTGGCCGTTGAGTCTGGCGAATGGCGGGCCAGCGCGCTTCCGTTGGGTATTCTGGCCATAGTCGCGGCTTTGATGGATTGTTGCTATATGGTTTTTAATTGGGACAATTCAATGATATAGTTCCGGTATCAAACCCATTTCAATGGGTTTTTCTTTTAAAAGGCGCGTTGAAATACAACCTCGACATTTGTCTTGACAAGATATAAATATAATGTTAAAATTATGAAAAGTATTATCCAAAAAAAAGGAGGATTAAGATGAAACCGGGAATGAGATATGATGCCAGTAAAAGCGGGAATAATGTAATGGTTTATTACGTCCAGCCTTCGCTGCTGGGCGGTTATACCGGTAAGTACAATATCGACAAAGCCAGCTTCGCTAACGATTCAGCGGTGGCAATAGGTTATACGCCGGCCGCGGCCAAAGCGATGGAAACCGTGAAAAAACTTTTCGAGATCGAGGGGATTAAGAACATAAAGGTGGAAGATCTTATCATTTCCGTGGAAAAGATTATAGCCTCGGAATGGCTTGCGGACGGCATTCATGAGGCGATCTGCGAAGTTTTGAAAACCGACCTGTATCCTGGCCATAAGAATGTTGATATTCGTCCTTTGCCAGGGTGCGATTTCCCGGAAAAATAACTTCTGCTATATCCAAACCCATTACAATGGGTTTTTCTTTTGATCCGGCATGGCCGCGTCTCCTAAAGATAGCGGATAGGGAATTGCGGGTTAACCATAAAAAAGGCATAAAATAGGCAAGAAAACCGGGCGGTTTTTGATTGACAAAATGCTTCTATTATGCTATAATTAAGGTGTAGAACCTAGACAATATTATTTGGAATGAATGATAGAAATCAATAATATTAGTTAGATAGCTATATCGGATTCGCCGAGAGAGAAGTAAAAGGAGCGATTGAGGGGACAGGGGCACCGATACCTCCAAAAGAGGTGGTGTTCAAAGAAAGCTGGCATACATACGCCAGCTTTTAACATTAAGAACCCATTTTGGGGCATTGGGCCGCGGAGACCGGGATTTTTTCCCCTTCGATTTTGAAAAAGAAAAAGAGGCTTGCTGGCCTCTTAAAACGCGTTAAGCGCGTTACGCAAATGATTTTTGCCCTGTGGTCCAATCGGTATCTGGCGGGAAGCTGTAACTGTCCAGCACGTTGAATGCGGCGGAGTCCGATGACAGTATTATCGGCCCGAGACATGGCCAGTAACCGTCCGAACTGACGGATGCCTGGGAGTTTGCGGCCACTGTCGCGGATTTTCCGAGAACGTAAACGGTCTGGGGTATCGGATCCTCGTTGGCGATCTGCACCGCGACGGAGGAGATTTTATAGCAAGGCGCGCCTGATCCCGCGTAGCTAACGGAAAGTAATTTTACACCGCTGATCCGACAGCCGCTTTTTTTCCCGGCGATAGCCTTCGTTGAGGCGTTCAACCGGCTGATATCCAGGCCGTCTCCCGTGGCTATCCGGTAGTAAGTTCCCGAAGCCGGATCTTTTATTGCCAACGAGAAGTATCCGTTGTCTTCAACGCTTAACCTCAGAATTCCCTGGTCAATGTTGAATGCTGCGGCGCTATTGATCATTAGCAGGCAAAGCGCCAATAAAAAGGTTAATTTTATCGACATTTTACCTCCTTAATGACTATATAGATATCCCCACGTGCCGGTAATTTCCGGCGATCTTCCGTATACGCCGTGGCCGTTGCCGGGAACGGCCACCATGTCAAGTATAGAGTTATACATAGCTCGTGTGGGTCCCTGCATCATTGTAATAACTTTATTGTTTCCTTCCAGCATCGTCAGGCTTGTCCCGGGAACGATTGTGTAATCTACGCCGTTTAAAATTACGGCTTGGGGAGAGGCGAAAGTGTTTACTATTTCCACTTGGACATAGTGATCGCTTTCTCCGCCCACGATGACCTTATTGATCACAATGCGGTTGGCTGGGGCGCGTTCGGGTTCTTTCTCCTTTTCCATGGCTTGCTCCAGAATGTCGAGAGTCTGGGCTCCGTTGCTCAATTTTCCGTCGCCGATGAGGCAAAGATTGCCTGTTGCCGGATTTATCAAGGACAAAGAAAAATTCCCGTTATCTTTGATAGCCAGCGTCATGTTTCCGTTGAAAGTCGTTGCCGCCAGTGTGTTGGCTGAGAGCATAGCTGCTATCAGTATTACTAATATTATCCACTTCATTTACATCTGCCTCCTTTAAAAAGGTCTGCCATGTCTATAACATATTATTTTATTGGTGTCAACGATAAAAAGCCTGGATTTTACCTTTACAAAACATATAATATCGTTATATTGGGAATAGCAACAAATTAAAAAGGAGGTTGTGGAAAATGGAGGAACAAATCGAAAGCTATTTGGCTTTCTCTCGGATGAGCGGTCCTGAACCCGGCGCGTCGGTGTTTTTTTTGCCAACCGTTTTGGAGGGGCGGGCGTTTGAGGCGCCAGTTCTGACATCGGTCCAGGATATCGCAGGCCAAAATGATTGCGATTGCGTAAGGCCGCAATTCAAGAGAATGTTTTGGCGCTTGCTGGAACTTAGTGTCAACGGCAAGCAGGCGATCAAGAGGATTCTAGTCTTCGACAATTCGATGGCTATGCGGTTTCCCGAAGACGTGGCCTGGGGTAATATCGGCGACGACATAGTGTTAATCCTTCACCAGGGTCTTTATCCCGGAAAAAAAATTGTCGTATACGGCATAACCAAGCTATAAAGCCACAACCTGGCTTTTTTCTTTCTGTTAAACCATTGACAGAATGTCGTAATCCTGTTATATTGAGGGACGGCCATTGGGTCAAATATTAGGAAGGTGGATGATAAATGGACAGCAATGTAAAAGATAAAATGAAGGATGACTTGGGTAATGTGAAGGTGGATTTCGGGAATTCCAGTAGTTTGTGCCGGGACAGTGAAGATGCCGAACTGGACAATTGTACCAGATACTACTTCTGGCTGAAAATTGCCAGCGCGCGATCTCTTGTCAGTAAGGAGGAAGATGTTCGGAAAGTAAATTCCACGATCGAGCCGGAATACCGGGATTTGATTGTGCAGATGATCAATATTCCGGGCGTCAGGTATATTTGGGTTTATCCCTACGCCCTATATGTCCGCAAGGAGGTTATCGCCGACTGGACGGATAAATTAGAGGGAACAGGTGTCCACGACAATATATATGGATTGCTTAAGGAAGCTCTCAAGGTGGCTTTTCCGAATTCGCCGCTTAGAATTAAATGGATGGCCGGAAATGAACCGCTAGTATGACTTCCTGAAGAGATCAACCCATTTTTTAAATGGGTTTTGTTTTAAATCAACAGGGTCAAGACCGAGTAATGATTGATCAAGAAGACTTCCCCTTGACAAAACAGTGAACTTGTATTAAAATGTAAAAGTAGCCAATTGGCTTAAAAAGGGGAATGTGTAAATGAAAGTGAAAGTCGATGCGTCCGGAGCGGACGATAAGGAAAAGTCGGGCTTGAGCTCAGACAGTTGTAATTGCGTTAAGCTTTATGTCTTGCCAGATTTGACTAAAGAAGCAAAGCGAATCTCGCAAGCGTCTGAGATCACCGGGAAAGAATCCGTCATTTTCAAGGATTTCCAGGACCTGATTGCCACGATCTTTGGCTTGACTGGTGTCAATTTCCTATGGGTCTATCCAAATGCGATCCAGATACACAAGAAAGTGGTGGCGGACTGGAAAACGGCGGAGCAGGATGGAGTTTTTAATCTGGCATGTCAGGCGCTGGAAAAAGATTTCAAACGGCGCTTTGGCGAAAAGCTCGATATCAAATTCATCAAGGGCTGTGCGTTTCCAACAGATATCTAGAGTTGATTTTTAACCCATTTTTTAATGGGTTTTGTTTTAAATTTTGACAATAATATAAAAAAACCTTATAAATTAAAACAAATCAGGCCAATAAGGAGGCGGTATGGATGGCCAAAGGATTAAAAGTCGGAGATATTGAGAATAGCGAAATTCTTTTAGCGGTTGGTTTTTGTAAATTGCTGGCGGTAAGGATCGCCGACAAGCCGCGCCGGTTGAGGGTTCTGGACGTAATTAATTATAATCCCGGTTGCGATGCCGACAAGATCAACGAGTTGTATTTTAAAAAATACGGCGAGAAACTGGCATCATCGACTTTGAGCGGCGACCTGCAGTTGCTGGTTGAGTATGGTTTATGCGATACTGAGCATTTTGGCAGAAAAAAGTTTTATGAGGCCAGCGGTTTTTTACGGAAATTGTGCAAACTGGCCGAAAAGCTGGAAAAAAAACAAAATCTGGATATGCCGTCAAAGATCGCGATGGTAATGAAGGGCTGAAACAAATCAGCCCTTTTTATTAATCTGGCAGAATACCCCGGGGCTTTGCCCCGGCAATGTTTGCCAGCCCGGAGCGAAGCGGAGGATTAACAAACTTTACCTATCCGCGTAGCGATAGCGGAGCGGAGAGGAATACCTCGGGGTTTTTCCCGGGGCCGTTTATTTTACGAGTGATTATTGACACATTTTTAGTTTATGTTAGTATTTTTCCGAAAGCCGATTGGCTTGAGCAGATTAAAAATAAGGAGGAAATAAATTGGCAAGAAGGAAGCAAGCAATGAAGCCGAGGATCAAGTTCGATGCTTCGGAAAGCAAGAGAAGCCGGGTGACCTATTACGTGCAGGTTCAAATGATGCAAGGGATCACCGGTATCTGCAACATAACTGATATCACCGCCCTGGCCGATTTCAAAATCGCCGCCGAAACACAGGAAGTGATAAAAAAGATCCTGGAGATTCCGGGTGTCAACAAGCTGGAAGTCCAGAATACCCAACTTGATGTGATCAAGATAGTGGCTGCCGAGTGGCAGGATGACGGCATTCATCAAGGCGTCGTTGATATTCTGAAGGGTCTGTATTCAGGCGAGGAGGTTGAAGTGGTTCCGGTCGAGGACGGCGATTTTCCCACGGAAGCGGGAGATAAGGATCCGGATCCGGCGGAGATTCTAGGTATGGATGATGCCATCATAGAGATACTCTCTGGCCTGCTTGGTGAAGTAGGCGATATGGTCGAGTCCGTAGAGGTTAATTTAAAGATCAATTTTAGCGAATAGCGGCTGCGCAGCCGCCAGGGACCCATTTTACAATGGGTTTTGTTTTAAGTTCCGCCTTTGGATATTATTGTTGACAGGCGGAGATATTCTGCTAGATTGGCAAAAAGCTCGTTTAAAAAGGAAGTGGTTAAATGTTGTTTGACTGGAGCAGGTGGCTGGTTAAAAAGGAAGTGGACTATTGCACCAAATACTATTTTTTACCCGCGGTCAAAAAATGGCCGGGTGAAATAACCGACGTTGTGAGGCAAATTTACGACCCTCGTTATATTTGTCTTGAGGATCTTAGCCTTAGAAAGCACCGGGCGCAATTTGACGTACCCAAGAACTTCGTGGCCGATCCGATAGGGAACGCGCCGCTGTTCGACAGCCGCCAGGAAGTTTATTTTAGCGGCAGTATTTATCATGACGCGATCGAAGGAGCTCTGTTCGAGCTAGGCTTGAGTTTTTGTTTGTGGGATGAATACGTCCTGGTTTTATCCGAAGCCAAGGAAATGTGGCGCGAAAATTTTATCAACCACGTTCGGGTTGTGTATCTGGATTGGCTGGTTAAGCAATTCGAAATTCCGAAGAACAATTCCAGAAGATTGCCCAAACAGCCGCAGTTAAACTCGTTGTTCTATGATTTCATCGACGGTCAACAAAGAGTAGAACTGCATGATGAATGGAGGCAAAAACACAATAGGGCAACGGCGGATTTTCAGAATTCGGTATTGGAAGTGCGCTGGCCCGCTGGCGTTGATAAATGCCACCAGGAACATTGGGAACCGGCTTTTGCTTTCGGTCTTTATCGCAACGGACCGTTTGTAGATATGTTCTCCCGGCCGGTATTGCGTTTAAAAAGAAAAAATTGAAGAGCGCCAAAACGCTCTTTTTGTTTAACCGTAAAATTAAGCAGATTTATTGACAAATTTTAATAATTCATTATAATGATAATACAAATTCAATCAGGAGTGATAAGGGTGGAAAAACTTAGCTCGGTAATTTGCGAAGAACCAAGATATAAGAACGGCAGCGTGGGTTTTATACTGCCGATAGACATATTGCATAATTGCAAGGCGACGCCCCATATTTTATCCGCGGCCGATATGGCAAACCCAACGATTCTGCCCAAATGCAGACAGATGGTTGAACATTTGATGTCGCTGCAATTTGACGGCAAGCCGGCGTTAAAGGAACTGATTCTGTTCGACAGTTCTTTCACGCTATGGATGGTCGCCGATATCTGGCCGCAGATCAAGGGGGACGTTTTGCGGATCATTGACCAGGATCTGTTTGACGGCCAAGACAGAGAGATGTTTTTTCCAAAACAATAGAAGCCTTACCCAAGGCTTTTTTCTTTGGTTAAATTGCCTGAAAAGCAAAGGCTAGTTTAATTTCTTTCCGCTTACTTGACAGAATGAGAAATTACTATATAATATAAAAAAAGGAGGTTTCGTATTAATGGCAGATGATAGTTTGTGGTGGCTGAAAGTCATCATTTTAGTGGTTATGATTTTTATTATCGCCACTGGTGGAATTTTGGTTGTTACAAAAGTTCCAAACATTCTTAGCGAACCAACTGCTTTAATAGGCATAGCGGGAGTGGAGACCGGTCTTATCATGGTGGCTATTGGAGTGGTTAGAATCAACGTTTAGGTTGTAAGACTTGTTATTGCCGCCAAGGCCCTGCAAACAAGCAGGGTCTTTCTTCGCCCGAAATTGGCTTCCAACGCTCCAGGGGTATTGACAAATAAATCGATATCTGATATACTTGTTTTATCGAGTGAATGATCTCTTAGTTTGGCAGTGCATCACCAACTAACTATTATCCATGACCTGCGGTTTAAACCGTTCGGTGTTTGTTAATAGAATTTAAAAGAATTTATTCTTTCATTGGCGCCCGCTAACATCTTTAGCGAGGCAGCGCGCACTGCGGAAATTATCTCTTTGTTTGCAAGATAAAAAAACAGCTTCAGAAAAAATCGGGACACTCTAGTGTAATTGAAAAGACCGATGACTTTCGAAAAGCTGTTTTTTGTTGGAAAGGCCGGTTTTTTCCACTTCTCCGGACTTTTTTGGACCGTTGGATCTATCCATGAATAATGTGAAAGAATAAGGTATTGACACGCTTTTTTACTTTTGCTACGATATCACTGTTGTATGGTAAAGAACGAAATAAACGATAAGAAGAGAAGCGGTTAAATTCAAAATCATTGAATTTTTACGCCGCTTCACCGAGCGGTTTTTTTCTTGGTTGATTGAATGGAAAGGACGTTGTCAATTGAATAGTTAGTTTAATTTACTAATGGATCCTACATCGAACCATTAGTAATTCCAAAGTCTTTACAACAATTAATTAACAATATTGTTATTAATTGCTAGCCAAGGGTTGTATTTTATAGGCAGATGGTGGATGCCTTGGGACTGGAAGGCGAAGAAGGACGTGGCGTGCCTGCGTTAAGCTCGGGGGAGGTGGTAAGCAACCTTTGATCCCGAGATGTCCGAATGAGGAAACTCTTTCTCGTGTTGAGCGAGAAAATCCCGCGATTAATCGCGGGAGGCGAACCTGCGGAAGGGAAACATCTCAGTACGCAGAGGAAAATAAAAAAAATTCCGCGCAAGCGGAAAACATTCCCCTAGTAGCGGCGAGCGAAAAGGGAGGAGCCTAAACCCGCCTAAATTTTTGTATTATGAATGAAGCGAGACGGATCGATTGATCCGGTGCAAAAATTTGGGCGGGTGTTGTAAGGCGGAGTGTCCCCGCATTTATGCGGGGCAGAGCCAATCAATATGTAATGATTAGCCAAAGCACCCTGGAAAGGGGAGCCATAGAGGGTAATAGCCCCGTCGGCGAAAATCATTGCAAGCTTTGAACTCCTGTCCTTAAGTACCACGGGAAACGAAAGTCCTGTGGGAAGCAAGCTGGACTATACAGCTAAGGCTAAATACTAACCAGTCACCGATAGTGCACAAGTACCGTGAGGGAAAGGTGAAAAGTAGGGGGGTGACCCCGTTGAAATAGAACCTGAAACCATCTTGCTTACAAAGACTCGGAGCTCCACGCAAGTGGGGTGACGGGGTGCTTTTTGTAGAACGAGCCAACGAGTTTTATTAACTAGTTTGTCTAAGCGTCTCTGACGCGGAGGCACAGGGAAACCAAGTCTTAATAGGGCGCATCCCGCAAGGGGTACTAGTTGGTAAAGACCCGAAGCCAAGGCGAGCTTGCCATGACCAGGTTGAACCCTCCCGAAAGGTAGGGGAAGGACCGAACCGGTGAACCGTGCAAAATTCTCGGATGAGTTGTGGTAAGAAGTGAAAAGCTAATCGAGCTTGGTAATAGCTGGTTCTCTCCGAAATAACTTTAGGGTTAGCGTCTTGCATCACTTTCCGGAGGTAGAGCACTGAAAGAAATTTCTTGGGGAAACTCAGATATTTCTATCAAACTCCGAATGCCGGAAAATTGGCAAGGCAGTAAGAACGCGGGCGCTAAGGTCCGCGCTCAAGAGGGGATAAGCCCAGACCTTCATCTAAGGTCCCCAAATCAGGCTAAGTGCAAGCTAAGGAAGTGAGATTCCAGTGATAGCTAGGAGGTTAGCTCAGAAGCAGCTATCCTTTAAAAAGTGCGTAATAGCTTACTAGCTAAGGAGTTTTGCACCGCAAATTCACGGGGCTAAAGCCTGATACCGAAGATAAGGACTCCGCCGCAAGGCGGTTTGGTAGGAGAGCGTTTCCAATGCAGCGAAGTCGAACCGTAAGGTTTGGTGGAGCGTTGGGAAGTGAGAATGTTGGCATGAGTAACCACAATCAAGGTGAGATCCCTTGACACCGAAAATCCAAGGGTTCCTTGACAATGTTGATCAGTCAAGGGTTAGGCGATCCTAAGGCATAGCCGAGAGGCGTAGCTGATGGACATCTGGTTAATATTCCAGACCTTCCGCATAGAACTTCAAAGATTGACGAAGCTTAGTAGTTTGGGCGAGTGATTGGATTCTTGTTGACGGCATGACCATCCCGCAAGGGTGAAGAAGCGCCGGCAAAATATTCTGGTTCGCCAGGACAGATCCAAATGAGCAAGTTTCCCAGAAAATTTCTTTGAGGGTTAATTTTATGCGGGAATCGTACCGTAAACCGACACAGGTGGATTGGCGTAAATTTGCCAAGGTGAACGGATGAAAGTTCGTGAAGGAACTAGGCAAAAAAGTAGGCGTAACTTCGGAATATGCCTTTCCCCCACAGCAGTGTGGGGGACGCAGCGAAGGATTCTCAGGCGACTGTTTATCAAAAACACAGGTCCCTGCTAAACTCGTAAGAGGAAATATAGGGGCTGAGACCTGACCAGTGCCCGTGCGTTAAAATCGGCGGTTGCTTTTTGCCGCAAGGCAGGGAGTAGCTAACCGGTCTAAGCCACAGGTGAACGTCCGCGGTAACTCTGACCGTGTTAAAGTAGCGTAGTCCCTTGTCACGTAAGTTGTGACCCGCATGAAAGGTATAACGATCTGAGAACTGTCTCCACGAATTATCCGGTGAAAATGTAATGTCGGTGAAGATACCGACTCCCTGCGGCTAGACGGAAAGACCCCGGGAGCTTTACTGTAGGGTGATATTGAGTTTTGGGTTTTGATGCGTAGAATAGTGGTGAGGCTTTGAGTCTGTTCTTTCGGGAATAGAGGAGCCAACAGTGAAATAGCCATCTTTAAAATTCATTATTCTAATCTGAAAGGTGACAGTGTCACTCGGGCAGTTTAAGTGGGGCGCTTGCCTCCTAAAAAGTAACGGAGGCGTTTAAAGGTCGGCTAAGCACGGATGGAAATCGTGCATGTCGGGTAAAGCCATAAGCCGGCTTAACTGCAAGGCGTGTATGCCGCGCAGATGCGAAAGCAGAACTTAGTGAACCGATGCTGGTTATTAGAATCGGCAGAGATCATCAAACAAAAGTTACCCCGGGGATAACAGGCTAGTAGGGCCCACGAGTCCATATCAACGGCCCTGTTCGGCACCTCGATGTCGGCTCATCATAGCGCGGGGGTGGAGAAGCTCCCAAGCGTCCGGCTGTTCGCCGGTTAAAATGGTACGTGAGCTGGGTTCAGACCGTCGCGAGACAGGTCGGTCCCTATCTACCGCAGGCGTTAGAGTTTTGAGAGGAGTCGACCCTAGTACGAGAGGACCGGGTTGAACTGACCTCTGGTGTGCCAGTTGTTCCGCCAGGAGCATCGCTGGGTAGCTAAGTCGGGAACGGATAAGAGCTGAAAGCATCTAAGCTCGAAGCCAACCTCAAGATTAGAACTCTTTATTAACTTCCTTCAAGAACAGGAGGTCGATAGGCTGCAGGTGCAAGTTCCGCAAGGAATTAAGCCGAGCAGTACTAATAAGGTGAAACGCCCTGGCTAGCAATTAGTGATCGTATTGTTTTATTGCAAGTTTTAAAGATTTAAACTAACCTATTCAAACAGTGCAGTCGTCTGTACTGTAAGGAAGCTATACTGGGAGTGCTCCACCTGTTCCCATCTCGAACACAGAAGTGAAATCTCCCAAGGCCGATGATAGTCGCAAGGCGAAAGTAGGTAGCTTTCTTACAGTGAAGACGACTTTTAAGTTACGAAGTGAAAGCGCAGCCGGATGTTCTTTGCGCTTTCGAAGAAAGTAGGTAGCCTTTTTCTATTCGCAAGAACAGGGGAAAACCGCCATTTGGGCGGTTTTTCCATAATAAAGACGACTTTTCGCAAAATAAATAAAAACGGCCCGATTTTAATCGGTACCGTACAATTAAGAACTGTTTCAATTTATTTTAGAATGTGCCGGAATTTTTCCGGAATCGCGAATTCCGATGGAAAAAACGACTCATCGTGATAGATCCCCAGAACTACCGGCTTGTTTTGGAACAAAACTCCTTCGATAATGCAGGCGTTTTCGGCAATTTTTCTTACTCCTTTGGCAGCGGCTATTTGATCGAAGCTTGCTTTGGCAAACCTGTTCAGCGTTAGGGAGAAATCAGAACCGCAACACAAAGTTATGGCCGAAACAGACATGTCTGGTCCCGTCAGCGAAGATATTCTTTTACCCGCTTCTATTTTAAACATTAAATCACCTCTCCGGAATATTAACACCATCAATCCATTTTAGCAAGACCGGGAGCGCCGGGAATATTTGATTTTTTTATAAGGTATGTTATTAAGAAGTGGGTGATTTCATGGAAGAAGATACGTTGGAATTAGATGCAATAATCGTAAAATTGCAGAGCCAGGTGCCGCATCTGGCCGCGGTATTACGCGACTTGAAGCCGGAATACAAATCGGTAGAAAACATTGATGCTTTGATCGTATTGAACGCCGGTATGGGCCTTCTAACAGATCTATTATCAAGAGTTGATCCAGAAGAGCTGATGGCGCTGCTTGAGCGGTCTAAGTTTGACAGTACCGTGGAATGCTTGGCAATTTATGGCGCGATGGCAATTCTTGCTAAGCGCCATAGAGCGGGCGCAAAAGAATGGGTCGATGAAATTCCATTAATAATGGGCCGGTAAGGTCCATTTTTTTGATAGTTTTTTTCGGTGCCCGGCAAGGAACGCAATATAACCGTATGAAAAAAGCCTGCGTTACGCGCAAGCTTCATAGAGGGTGCTTTGCTGCTTTCCATGCTTCTTTTTCCAATAGGGGAGGTGCTAGGATTAAAATTCTTTCCAAGGCGATTCTTAGGGCATAAAATTCGCCGTTAGAACCAGGTCCATCCGCTAAAATCCGCAATACATGCACAAGGTCTTTGACGAGCCGGCATAATTCGCATTGCCAGACGTATTCTTTTCCCATTCTTCTGGAAACGATGTGATACCAATCGGTTGCGTATCTTTCGTTATGGGATAAAGCGTTTTGATATTCTGTTCCTTGCCGGATATCCGGATCGCTGGTATCGAGACGCGCAAATTGAATGATGATTTTTTGTTCAATGGCGCTCTCACCGGGGTTCAAAGCGATTACCGATTCCAGGATGTCGATGGCTCTGTTGATGGCAATCTTGATCGCATCCAGATCTCCTTCCTCAATTTGATCGAGGGCTGGGAGGTTCAATACGGCTTTATCTTTAGCCATTTTTTATCACGCCTGAATTGTGGGATAAAATAGCACATTTGTCAATAAAGAGACAAGGTTGTTTGAGTTGCGAGTTTTTAACTGTCGCCTGCTTGGTCCACGCTGGCTGAATATCATCCGAAAAATATAAAATTGATATTGACATAATTAATTAAAGTTGTACAGTGAAAGTCTTCTTTAAAAACCGGATTCGAGTGGTCCAGGAGGGTTAATGGAGCCTTTATATCAATGGAACGAACATTGGATAATGATATCCTGCGGTTTTGCCGTGACTGATTTTAAAATCTTAGCTTGCTATGGAGAAATAGCCAAAGGAACTATCTGCATCATCGATCAATTCAAGAAAGAATCAGAAGAAGAAATGAGATGGACTGCTATCTCGGCAGAAGTGGCTGGCCGTATCGTTTGGACCGTTTCAAGGCCGGAGTTGCTGGATGACGAACCGGTTCACATCGATTTTGTAACGAGAGAAATTGATTTTACGTCGGACACTTCTAGAAACGAGAGGATAAAAACCTATATTATTAGCCATTTGGACGCGTATCTGGCGGGGAAAAAGATTCATCCGTCGCATATATATGGCGCACCGCGTTGTCCTTAAGGAAGGCGGCTAAGAGGTTGCACGATCTTAAAGATGGCTAGTTTCGGTGGATAATGTTTGCCTTTTAGGCTTTGTCCGCTCCAATAACCGCGGCTTGTTGTCAAAAGTTTAATCGGGCGCAAGAATACTTGCGCTTTTTGTTTACTTTGACGTTTGACATCGTAAAATTATTACTTTATAGTTCAGACTGTTCTTTAATGTGGAGGCAATATGATAATAGTGGACGATTCCGTAATTCGGGAGTTGTTTCCCGAATTGGTAAGAGAAGATCGCTACGTTCTTAAACCCCTGATCCATGTTTCGATCGGAAGGCTGGAAGCGGAGATGCGGAGAAGCGAGGAAGCGAATACCAACCCCGAGTCATTCTGGAATCACGGTTTGATCTTTCCGGAAAGTCCCAACGAGGGTACGGAAATAAAAGCTTTTGCAATGATCCCGGTGTTGCCGATCCAGACGCGGCTTAAAGGGGTTCCTGCTACATGCTTGGGACTATTCAAGCTTGTTGGGGTTGCTATTTGGAGAGGGATATACGATATCAGTCTTGACCGGAGCGATTTGCTCCTGAATGACGGCCTGTATGCCGATCCCTTGGGCGATGCAAAAGTTCTTTGCCAAATGATAGCGGATTCATCGAAGGAATTCCTTTCCAAGACACCTCTTTTAGAACTAAAAGAAGAAGCTAAGCGCTTATTGCTGGCAGTCGATCCATCCGTAATCCGGAAAGACATGAAGCAATTTTACGGTATTACCGATATGAATACAGCGGCTATGGCTAAAACTCAAACTTGATCTTTAGCCGATTAAACTCCAGAGCGCAATAAAATTGCGCTTTTTTGTCGGGTGTAGGCTTGACAAATTAATAATTTTTTATTATAATAAAGTAATATTGTTTTATAATACGGAAATGAGGTGGAAGAATGAAGGGTAATCATTGGGTTGGATTTGTGCCAAGCGAATTAAACGACGCTTTGGTGCAATTGGAACGATTGACGGGGAAGCCAATCGGGCTGGTGCATAGATTCGATCTTTGCGCGAACGTCCCCCGAACTGCTATGCAGGCGATGGTGGAATTTGATTCCGGCCTAGAAGCCATAATTGCTTTTAGGCAGGAGTATCCGCTTTCGCCGGAGATCAAAGTTCTCCAAGTAAAATTTTACGGGGACTACGAAAATGGAGTTGAAGAATTGCTAAGGATCCAGCGGATGGCCGGACCGATCAAATGGATTTTCCACCAAGATAGAGATCTAACCAATATGGGTCGGATTGGTCATTTTGAATACCGTTTGTCCAGACAGAACCTGGCAAACCTGGATAGAGCGGCCACCGAAAGGGAGTATGGAAACGAGTTTCCGGCTTGGGATGATTCGGATAGTCCATATGTCTATCCCTTGGATTTGACATTTTTGAGCGGCGAATGAACTTCGCCGTTTATTATTGCAAAGATTAATTCATTGCCTTATATTTTTCCGTAGGAATTTCGCCTCGCGGGGTACGTTTCCACCGGCGGCAATAAGAGGAAGTTTTCTCTGGACTTCTTATTCCCTCGATTTTCGGCTAAGTCCGGGGTCGGTTCGGAATAAAAAAACGGCTGTTGTTCAGCCGAGGTGCCAGTCTTCAACGCCGTATAACCGGCGGATTTTTTTCGATACGTATTTTGTCCGTCCGTCCGGGAAGAAACCGCTGCCGATCTCCAAGAGCTCCGTCCAGGTTTTTTGGGCGATAAAATCGCGTATTTTGTCGATGATCTCGCATTCACTCAAGTATTCATCTTCTCCGGCCGTAAGCTCCCGATCGCTTTTAAAGTCGTATAGCGCTATCCGTCTGGCCGCGTAAAGAGGTTTTTGGCCCGAACGGTTTTTAAGCAGGTTTTCGAAGTCGATTTGCAAAACAACCGCTACGCCATGCCAAGTAAGCAAGGCTAGGGTTTGTTTGTTTTTGATCCGGTTTTTAATCTGCCAGTCTTCTCCATTCAGGCAATGAGCAATCGAGAACAATTTTATTGATTCATGCAGGATCGGGCAAAGAGCATTGTCGGAAACATTTTCTAATCCGGCATCCGGAAACATTGTCCTGAATTCTTTAACCGAGATCGAGAAGTCTTTTTTATTCAATTTTATACCTCCATGATTAAATGAGCTGGCTTGAAGTTAATGGAAAATTACTCTTAGGTCAAGGGCGGCGAGCGGCTATTTTTGATGATTCAAAAGAAAACCATGGGTTAATCCATGGTTTTAAAGATCGTAAAATTCCTTCCATTCCCAGGGTATGGGCAATATGCCGGAATTTCCAATGAGTCCTTTTGCTTCCGACATTAAAGTGTCTTGGTCGAGGGTTTTGGCAAACCCGAGCAAATTTTCGAGAAAATCCTGACAAGCTTCTTCTTTGCCGTAAATATACAAGCCGTTGTCAAAAGACAGGGAGTCCGTGCATTCATCGTTATACCATTGGGTTTTACCCCCGTCGATTTTCAAAATATGGCCGTTGAACGCCAGGATCCTGATCACTTGGGGTACGTTTGCAGTGGTGGAGTCGGTTACGCCCCAGCCGTCAGGATTTTTTTCGATGCTCTCGAATGCTTTCTTGATCAGCAAATGCATTACCGGGACCAGCGCAAATTCATGATGCCTGGTAAAATAATTGAATTTTTTACCCACTTCTTGTGCTATTTCCGGATAAACGCCCAGTAAATCTTCCGCTTGAAATCTAATCAGACCAAATACCTCCTTTAAAAGTGCTGGGATGACATTAACACTTTTTTTAGGTTAGTCAAGAATAAAAAAGAAAAGCCCATAGCTTGGCGCCATGGGCTAACTGCACGATACGGCTTATTGCGTGGCCAGTTCTTTTACTTCCGTGAGAAGCTTTTCCAGGATTGCCGGGGCTTCTTTTTCCGCGTTCACCCTGATAATCAGGGGTACAGTACCGAATATGTCCGCGCCGAGCGACGTCGCGACTCCAGAGACTTTCCGGATATCCAATCCATCCGTTAGCCTCATCATCAGCGCGCCATGGCCAATTGAGGCAATAACCTCATGGACCAGAGAATTTTTGGCCGATTTATTTCTTTCCTTCCGTGCTTTTAAGCTTGCCTCCATCGTAGCGGTTTCCAGATTGTCCTTGACATCTTCACCGTCGATCCAGCGTTGGGCCAGGGTGAGGGTCTCCAGCGATCCTTGGTCTTTTGCCAGGGCGGTGGTTGCAAGGGCAACTCTTCCCGCATGAATGGCGATCTTAGCGAGAGTCTTTGAGTCTTTCATGCTGGCTGAGGCGTCCCGAACCAACGGGCCGATTGTTTCCATTAATCTTTGCTCGGATGAATTGCTGCTTCAGCTGGTGGGGCCGGCGCGCTTGGCGGCCCTGACAAAATTCAGCGCTGATCCCGAGGTTTCGACGGTCGCCTCTCAGGCAAAAGATATCAAAAGGAAGATCG
>CAINCQ010000029.1 GCA_903847095.1 uncultured bacterium | reverse complement strand
GAGCATCTTTTAGTATCAGTTGCGGCGAGATTCTGTCGACGTTCAAGAAATAGTATTTTTGTTCGTTAGGGAGATTGACCAGGATATCGACTTCTTTGCTGTCGCCGGACCACTCCAAACTTATAAGATCGGCCCCATCGGGGCTGATGTCGGTTTCTCCCGCCAGCTGGCTTTTTAGGCCGTTTTCGACGTTGAAAAGCTTTAAGGACCAGCCATCGGTTGCTTCGCTGTAAAGGATGATTTTCGTTCCGTCCGGGCTTGGCCAAAATCGATTAACGCCCTCGGCCGCGATGGCGAAAGACGGATTTTCGGGGAAAAGCATGACGTATTTTGCTTCCGTCACTTGTTTTTCCCTGATCTCAAGTTGTTTTTCCCAAGTGTGGTAGCCGTCTTTTTTCACCTCGATCTCGTATTTTTTGGGCATCAGGTTCTCGATCAGATTGGAACCAAAAAAGATATCCGTTTTTTTGGCCAGGTTACCGTTGATGTAGATATCAACCTGCTTGGGGTAGGCTTTAACAAAAAGCCCCCCGGTTTTGACGAGGATCTTGCCGTTTTGAGGCGGGATGCTCAACCGGTATCCTTGGGAGTAAAGGATGATCGTTGGTGCTGCCAGCAAAAAAATGAAAAAAAAGGTCAAAAACAAAATTTTCCGGCTTATCGCAGTCATTAAATATTTGGTTTAATCGTATAGCTTAACAAATCCAGTGTATCTTATTAAGGCTTTCTAATCAATCATAAAAATTGACAAACATTATTTTTATTATATAATGATAAGGTTCCTTAATAATCGGAGCGGAGTGATGATTTGGCTGAAATAAAAGGGGAAGTTGTTCCAAAGCAGCGAGAGGAAAAGGCAAAACCGACCATTGGCGTATTCGCCGGTATTACCAATAAATTCGGAAAGTTGTTGGTCAAAAGGAGGCAGCCCTGGGAGACGTTCCCGGGCGACTGGGATTTACCCGGCGGTGCTTTGAACGCCAAAGAGATGGCTCAAGCAATGGATGAGCGCATTATCGGAGAAGCCCTGAAGCGGGAAGTCTTCGAGGAAACCGGCATCGATATTGATCTTTGCGATATCGATAATATGCCAGCCATGTATCCGGTTGTCGTAAAAGGCGGCAGCGATATGGCATTTTTGATCGTTATCGGCCGTTACGACGTGGAACCGACCATCGGCGAATGGCGGTATGTCGACACCGTTAAACTGTTGGCCATGTGCGAGGAGCCCAAAGGAAATCAGCTTGTCAGCGGTTTCGGAAAACGGATGTGCCGTATGTGCCTTAGAACACTTGCGCTTGTCGGGAGCATGGATCCCGACTCCGCCAGTTTGGCGAGAAGAAAACTGGCCGAATGCTATTAAAAGTAACCGCGAACAAACGCGGTTTTTTTCTGGCTTAAAAAACCAAGATATCAAAAGCCGGGAATAATGGTAAAATCAATAATTATGGGAAGTGAAAATAAAAATAATAATAAGTTGCATATTATCCGGGGAGTAACGATCACGCATTTTTTGCTGATGTTTGGTTACAAGCTTTTTTCTCTTTATTTTCCGCTTTTTTTGGTGGCGCGTAATTTTACTCTTCCGCAGGTCGGTTGGACTTATCTGCTGATCTATCTTCCGATCGCCCTGTTCGCGCCGGTTGCCGGGTACGCAAGTCGCAAAACTCATCCGGCAGCGATAATGACGCTTGGCGTTTTAGGATACGCGGCTTATGGGCTGGGCATGATTTTCATTACCGAGCCCGGACAATTTTTCCTTTGGCAGGTTCTGCTGGGGATCTCGGCTTCGTTTTTCTTCACCGCTTCGCGCGTCATGCTGATGTCTTTTCCGATGGCCAATTCCGAGCGGGGATTTTCCTGGTTTTACAACGCGCCGCTTTGGGCCGACGCTTTGGCGCCGTTTTTGGGCGCTTTGCTTATTCTTGCGGGAGGATTTCCCGCCGCGTTCATGTCAAGCGTTATTATCCAAGCGGTCGCCGCGGTCTATTGCGCCGCGGTTCTTTTAAAGATTCCGGTCGTGGTGGCGAAAAAAGGACTGTCTTTCCGTATTTTCTTTTCGGGATGGTTAAACGGGGCAAGAATCGTGTTTAAGGGTGATCTGGGTTTTTCGGTTCTTATTTCTTTTGCAGTGCTGTTATCCGGCGGGTTTTTTACTTTTTTCATCCTGTTTTTAAAGGATGTTTTAGCCTGGAGCAGGAACGCGGTTATATTTTACAGCGCCGCTTCTTCCGCTTTTTTCGTTTTGGCCTATGTTGTCCTGATCAGAAGGCGCCAGCTTGACGATCCGGAGAAAAACGTGAGGGAGGGCGGTTTAGTCGCCGGAATTTTCGCGATCTTATTCGGGGTGTTCGCTCCAATGCTTAATTTTGGGAGTATTTTCGCGTTTGATTTTTTTCGCGGGACCGGATCCTTTTTATGCAATTCCGGACGGTCGGCGTTATTGAACCGGCGGTTGCGCGGCAGTCCCGGCGAGGCCGGGGCGCTCGATACGGTATTTTCCCCGCTTGGGGTGGCGCTGGGTTCTTTGCTCGGAGGAGTGTTGATCGGGCCTTTGGGATATCGCTGGCTATTCGTTCTGGCTGGTGTTTTGATTATCGGTAGCGTAATGCTGGCCGATTTGGCCAAAAAGAAAACAAAAAAGGCGGATGAATAATTGTGGTCCGGGTAAGGTGTTTGACAAGTGGCGATATTTATGATTTAAAGAAAGTCTATCACAAGAAAAAAGCGCAAGGCGGTGAAGTGATGAACGGTTGCATAGGCCACGTGGAAGAATGTCCGAATTTGCTGGAATGCGAAAAATGCGGACTGGCGGATAGGTGTTGCTTATATCCTTATGCGGAACATGAGAGGCAGCCGGGTATGAAGCAATGTCCGGTCTTTGGTCCGGTAGGCGGAGACAGATGCGACAGGTGTCGGACAAGTCAGGGTTATTGCCGCGCCGAAACAGGAAAGCTGGTCTATCGGAGGATTCCTTATTACGAGGGTTGTGATGAACAGGGAGCGCCCGCACTTTTAAAAGGCGCGATTCCCGATTGCTGCGTGGAAAACATGGATCTTTTTGCGAGATTGGTTCATGAAGGGGAGCAGGGAATGTTATGTATTCTAGGGTGCCACCGGATCTATGTCCAGCGATCGGAACCGGGCAATCTGATGATTTTGGAACTATCAAAGGGAAAGTCCCTGTCCGGCCCGGATTTAAAGCGTAAACGCAAGTGTTAAACCGAAATAACGGCCGTCAAGCCGTTTTTTTTGTTACAACAACCGGTCAGCCGGTTTGACGGACGGCCAGGAATGTAATACAAAAAAGTCAGCTTATTAAAAATATTCAAAACCAAAAAAGAGGATTGAGTTATGGAAATAAGATATTACGGAAAGACGCCGGCGATCAGCGATATCACGGTTTACACCATTATCGCCGGCGATGAACCGAGAACGGACGGAAACGAAAAAATTTTGCTGTTTTTGCAAAATCAGCCGGACGAGACGAGCACATTGGGAAATTTATGCGTGAGCATCAATCCAAAAGCCAGGGGAAATCCAAGGATTTCAAGTAAGCTGGATCGTTTTATGCAGCCGTTGGTCGCGCAGGTGGTGACGCCGCTGATAGCGCATTCCTTAACGGAAAAGTTCATGGCCGAGTCGGCGCTAATCGATCCTTCGGAAACCGCTTTCTTGGTGGTTCCTTCCGGCGGACAGCACAACCTTCGGACTTTCCACTTAAAAATTGCCTGTGTTATCCCGATCGCGTTTTTGCCCGGATTTCTTGGGTTGTCTTTAAACCAGTCGAAAGAATTGCACTGGGTAAAAATGAGCAAGATTCTTCAAGGATACCGGCTGGCCGGGGGTGAGGATGAAGAGTATTTGACCAAAACGGTGCTTAGGGCCTATCTTAGAAGCTAGTTGCGAACAACGGCTTCTTTTTTTATCCGGATCTTGGTTTTGCCATTTTTTTTCAAATAGTATAGAGTGAAATCACGAGAAGGCGCGTATCGAAAGATTTTCATTATTTAAACATTTATGAAGATAGGTATTGATCTGGGCACAAGGAATACGGTAGTTTTTATCCCCAAAAAAGGGGTGGTTTTACAGGAGCCGTCGGTGGTTGCCGTGGATTTGGATGAGAACAAGATTTTGGCCGTGGGCAAGGAAGCGAATGAAATGATGGGCCGGACTCCCGACGCCATCCGGGTGTACCGTCCGATGCGCGACGGGGTGATCGCGGATTTTCGCGTGACACAGGCGATGCTTCATTATTTGATCAATAAGGTCGCCGGGCGCGTTAAATTTTTCAAACCCGAACTGGTGATCAGCGTTCCGGCCGGTATAACGTCCACGGAGCGCCGAGCCGTGATCGAAGCAGGCATGAACGCCGGAGCGAAAGCGGTTTATCTTTGTAAAGAGCCGATCCTGGCGGCGGTTGGCGCGGGAATTCCTATCCATTCCTGTTCGGGAAACATGATTGTGGATATCGGCGGGGGGACGGCGGAGGTTGCGGTAATCTCGCTTGGCGGTATCGTTAATTTTCAGTCGCTCCGGGTGGCCGGGGATAAAATGGATTCGGCTATTGCCGATTACGTCAAAAGAAAACATAATCTGGCCATCGGAGATCAGACTACCGAAGAGATAAAGATCAATATCGGAACGGCAATGCCGGACAAAGAACCCAAGGTTCTGGAGATCCGGGGCCGCGATTTGATCAGCGGGTTGCCGCGGAACATTAAAATAACTTCCAACGAGGTAAGCGAATCGATTTCCGATGTTTTGGTCGAGATAGTGCAGACCATTAAAAACGTTTTGCGTGACACGCCTCCGGAGCTTTCCGCCGATATTATGGACAAGGGTATGGTTTTATCGGGGGGAAGCAGTTTATTGAGAAATCTCTCGGAGCTGGTAACGCAATCCATAGGCGTGCCTTGTACCGTGGCCGATAACTCGCTTTTGTGCGTGGCTAAAGGTACGGGCGCGGTTTTGGAAAACCTCGAATTCTACAAGAAGAGCATAATGAATAAGAAGTAGAATGTTTAATTTTCAATAAATTTTCAATCGGAAATCAGTGTTTGATCATTGAAAATTCTATTTTGACGTTAATAAAAATGGCAATGGTCGGTCACCAAAAACAACGGGAATTTTTGAAGAGATCGGCGGCGGCGAACAGGATTTCCCACGCTTATTTGTTCACTGGTCCCGAAAAAGTCGGAAAAAAGAGCGCGGCTTTGGAATGGATATCGTTTCTTTTCGATTCCAAGATCCGCGAAGGCAATGTCCATCCGGATTTTTTTTACGTTAAGGCGGATCCGGAAACAAACAATATCAAAATAGAGCAAATCCGTGACCTTATCTGGAAATTATCGCTAAAGCCGGTTTTAGCGCCTCTGAAAGTGGCGGTGATCGATAACGCGCATTTAATGACTGCCGATAGTCAAAATTGCCTTTTGAAAACCTTGGAAGAGCCGAATGGCAGGACTTTATTGATTTTGACCGTCCAAAATCCGCGCTTGCTGCTTCCGACCGTTGTTTCAAGATGCGAAACGGTAAGGTTCAATTTCGTTCCGCCAAATGAAATCGGCGATTACTTGAATAATGAATTTGGCGCCAATCCCGGGGTTGCCGATATCGGGGAAATAACCAGATTGTCTTTTGGGCGTCCGGGGCGCGCGGTTGATTTCATTTCCAATCCCGAAGAGTTGAAAATTTGGCAGAACGAGATCAAAGATCTTTCGCGGGCGGTATCGGGCGGTTTAGGGGAACGTTTCAAATACGTTAAAAACATTTCCGAGGAAAAAAAAATCGGCGAGATTCTTGAAATTTGGTCAATCTACTTCCGGGGTTTGTTGATGGAGGCGCTGAAAGAAAAAGAAAAAGGCGTTGAGCCGGCCGTAAATTTAGGGGATGCCAAAAAGTTTGAATTTTCCAAAACTACAAATAGCGCTTTTTCTTTGGATAAAATTTCCTTGATTCTAAAAAAAATAGAACAGCTTAATTATATTTTATTCGCGACCAACGTTAATGAAAAACTGGCGTTGGAAACCTTGATGCTCGAGATCTGATTTTTTGTCCGGCGTTTCAAGCCTGTATCAGCGACCCCAGGATCAAAGGAAGGATAAGATAATATATCAGCTGTGCCAGGATCAGCAGGAGAGCGCTGACGACAAGGAATTTGTCCCACCCTTTCTTTTGGATGGCGCCGTAGATAATAAGCAGAAGGAAGACAGCGCAAGCCGCCTCCAGGATGAACATAGAGAAAGCGTAAGGAAGCGTAATGAAGAAGTCAAAACTGTTGTTCCCGTAAAAAATGTTCATGCAACCGGATGAAGGCGGGATATTAGAAAGATTTGCGCTGATCAGGTTGCTGATGACGCTTCCTCCTAAAGAAAAAGCCAGAAGAAGCGCTGATGTTACCAAGGGGGCGGTTAAAAAAGCCCATTTCCTGTCTTTAAATAGTTTTGTTTCCACCAGCCAGAAAAAAGCCAATATGGCCGCCGTCGCCGCCGCGCAAAGAGTGATACTGCCGGGCGAAAATTCGCCAAGGGACAAAAGAGCAAAGTTAAATCCTCCGAAAAATATCCACTCAACAGTGTCGATAAAATTACCGGTCCATTCCTGGATGGAAAAAATATTGTAATATTGGAACCAATAGACCATGGTTCCGAGCATTATGGCAGCCGAAGTAAGTATCGCGTAAACGGCATATTTTATTTTTTTCATATAATTCAATTTCTACGTTTAAGTTACAGTTATACGGATTTATTAAGCGTTCCGGGCCATCATTGACGTTTTGCTGATTATATTATAACAAATTCTCCGCTCGTCGGTTAATCCGCCCTTAAGCCAGGAAGATAGCTCGACAAACCCTATTAATTTTGTTAGATAATTAGTGTGTGGCTTTCTTTTGAGCTAGGCTCAAGGAAAGCCTAAATTAATCTCGGAATAACATGGAATACAAAGAAATCATCAAAAAAAGCAAGCCGGAAATGGATAAAGCGATCACATACTTTGATCGGGAGTTGGGCAAGATCCATACCGGAAGGGCGAGCGCTTCGATCGTCGAAGACTTGGTCGTCGATTGTTTCGGCCAAAAAATGCCGCTAAAACAATTGGCCATGATTTCGGTTCCCGAGCCGCGCCTGATCGTTATCCAGCCCTGGGACAAATCCTATTTTGAAGGGATACAACACGCTATTTCGCAATCACAGCTTGGGTTAGCGCCCGTGGTGGACCAGAACGTCATCCGGATCTCAATGCCCGATCTGACCAGTGAATATCGCCAGAATCTGGTTAAGGTTGTTTCAAGAGCCCAGGAAGAAGCAAGGCAGGCTATAAGGCGTTTGAGGGACCAGATTTGGTCGGAAGTCCAGAAAAAAGAAAGGGAAGGCGAGGTCCGCGAAGACGATAAATTCAAGGCCAAGGATGAGTTGCAGGAGCTGGTCGATGAATACGGGAAGAAGATCGAGGAGAGCGGCGAACGCAAGAAAAAAGAAATTTCTTTATAAAAACCCGAGGGACGGGACGAGAAATCCGAAGTAGTGATCAAAATCGAAAACTTCTAACGCTTAAAGCGAATAATTCGTTTTAAGCATTGGAAATTTGGTTATTTTAACTTGTTTCGGGTTTCTAGTTTGAAACATTCGGGGTTACTTCAGATGGCAATAACAATCATTATCGTTTTTCTCAGTTTGATCGGGTTGATCACACTCCATGAGTTTGGGCACTTTATCCTGGCTCGTCTTTTTAACGTGAAGGTCGAGGAGTTCGGGATTTTTTTGCCTCCGCGGATCTATGGCAAAAAATTCGGGGAAACGATCTATTCGCTGAACGTTTTGCCGCTGGGCGCGTTCGTAAAACTTTATGGCGAGGATGAACGGACGGAGGATTCGCGGAGCTTTGCCTCAAAACCGGTTTGGCAAAGAGCGCTGATCGTTGCCGGAGGAGTGATCTCTTTTTGGCTGATCGCGGTTGTGATCTTTGCTTATGTTTTTACGACCGGGACGATCCAACCCGTGCTCGATACCGACGATGTGCCAAATGCCAAGGTGCAAGTGACGGCTGTTTCCGCCAATTCCCCGGCCAGTATTGCCAAAATCCAACCCGGCGATTTCATCAAAAGTTTGAGTTTGGCCGATAGTCCAACTAATGTTCAAACGGTAGATAAAGTGGGGCAAGTTCAGGATTTTACCGGCAACCATAAAGGGCAACCAGTTGTCGTCGAAGTCCAAAGAATGAACGAGACGCTGGTTTTAAATTTGACGCCGCGGGAAAATCCTCCAAACGGGCAAGGGGCGGTAGGGGTTTCTTTGGTGAGGGCGGCCGAGGTATCTTACGGTTTTCCGCAAGCGGTCGTTAAAAGCGTTACAACGACTTGGGATCTGACCGTTAACCTGTTTTCGGGCTGGGGACAGATCATCGGACGCTTGACCAGCGGGCAGGGTATGCCGCCGGGAGCCCAGTTTGTCGGACCGATCGGTATCGGCAATTTGCTGAACCAGGCGGCTCAGATGGGCGTGAATTATTATCTTCAATTTATCGCGATAATTTCCGTTTATTTGGCGATCTTCAATGCTCTTCCGATTCCGGCTTTGGATGGAGGGAAACTGGTTTTTTTGGGGATCGAGGCGGTAAGAAAACGGCCGGTTTCCGAGAAGGTCGAACAAACGATAACCGCGGTTTTTTTCTTTATTCTGGTGGGTCTTTCGATCTTTGCCACCATCGGTGATATTTCAAGACTTTTCTAGCAAACATCAATGTTTAAATTTTGGGATAATTTCAAAAAACTATTTTCCGAGGATATGGCGATCGATTTGGGCACGGCCAATTCGAGAGTTTATGTCAGGGACAGGGGGATCGTCATCCAGGAGCCGTCGGTAGTGGCCGTGAACCAGAAAACCGGGCAGATTTTAGCCGTGGGCGAAGAGGCGAAGAAAATGGTAGGCCGTACCCCGTCCCACATCGTAGCGGTAAGGCCGCTGCGTTCGGGCGTGATTTCGGATTTCGAAGTGACGGAGCAGATGCTTCGTTATTTCATCGAAAAGGCCCGCAAGAAAAAACTTATCTTCAATATCCGGCCGCGGTTGATTGTTGGCGTTCCTTTCGGAGTTACCGAAGTGGAAAAAAAGGCGGTGATCGACGCGGGAATTTCGGCTGGCGCGCGCGAGGTTTTTTTGATCGATGAGCCGATGGCCTCGGCTATCGGAACGCGTTTGCCGGTCCAGGAGGCGGTGGGAAATTTCGTCGTGAATATCGGCGGCGGAACGGCCGAGATCGCGGTGATATCTTTGGGAGGGATTGTTTTGGGAAAAAGTTTGCGCATCGCGGGAGATAAGCTTTGCGAGGATATCATCCAGTTCGTTCAGGAGGAATACAAGCTTCTGATCGGAGAGCGCATGGCCGAGAATATCAAGATCGGGATAGGGTTGGCTTACCAGGTTGACCAGGGGAACGCCGCTCAAAAAAACGCGGTTGGCGTTAAAAAACCGCCGCGCCGCGACTTTAAAATGAGGGGAAGGAATCTTGTTACCGGTTTACCCGAAGAGATCGTGATTTCCGAAGACGAGATCAGGCGCGCAATCGAAAAATCAATAAAGCAAATTGTGGCCGAAATAAAAATGGCTATCGAGGAGACGCCGCCCGAGCTGATCGCCGACATCATGTCCAACGGCATCTATCTGTCGGGCGGAGGCAGCCAGTTGCGCGGGCTAGACGTACTGATAGAAAAAGAAACCCGGATTGCCGTCAAAGTGGTGGAAGATCCGATGACCGCGGTCGTCCGGGGGGCGGGAATGGTGCTGGAAAATCTGGACAAATTGCGCGAAGTTTTGATCGAAACCAAGGAATTGGAACCGCCGAGGTAAGCAAGAAAAACGGATCAAAAAAACCAAATCAAACAAAAAAGCCGGCGGGAACCCGCGGGTTTTTTGCAATCCTTAATACAAGAATACGAAAAAAGAAAATGACGGCTTATCCGTCATTATATCGGTACGAAGTTCTTTTTTGGCTGCCAGCCATAGGCATGTCCTTCGAGGTCGTAAATTCGGACTTCTGCCAGAAGCACATCCGGTAGGCTCTCACAAACCGGGCATGGGCTAGTACCGCACTCGTGTCCTACGGGCGCGAAGGAGCTATCCTTATAAAGCGCGGTTCTTTCCGCGATTACTTGGTAAATCTTTCCGGCGATCGGATGCCTTCCGTTGGTGCCGGGGTAGTAATGGCCTCTTCTGACCGCTTTGACCTTATATTCAATTTCTTTTTCTTTGCCGAAGTTCTTTTGCGTCGCAAGCCAATATATGACCATTACTATGGTTCCGGCAAGTACGGCATAACCGAGCGGCCAAACCTGAAAAGCCGAGAATGGGTATCCGAACATTGCAAAAAACATATAAGCGCCGGCGGGCAGAATGGTCAGTGGCGGTTTTTTTAAGCCGATAATGAATCCGCCGAGCGCTATCAGTATTCCAAACAAGAACGCGGCAATCAGGGTAAAGATTTCCACTTTTTTAACCTCCTTTTCTTTATTTTTATTAACACATAATATTTTCTTAGTCAAGAAAAAACCGCGGTAATTCGCGGTATTTCAATGAAGATCAAATGATTCATTGATTGGTTCTCCGGCTTAGTTGTCCGATACAATTATGGCATTCCAGGCCGCCCACTTTTAGCGTGTCTTTGCAGGCGTAACAATTATACCGTCCTACGTCTTTCCAGATTTCTCGCGGATCGGTATCCGGAGCGATCTTGATTATTTTTCCGTCAATGAGATAAAGTATCGGTCGCTCGAGAGTAATGCTTAAAGCGGCTATTTGATAGATTTCGGCCGCTTTCTTGGTGAAAGCTACCGCGATCAAATCGCCGTCATCGCCACTTTGCAGAATAATTTCCGGAAATCCGATGCTCACCAGTTGCGCGATCCGTTTTTTCGCAGCAAGATGTTTGATGATTTTTTGCGGATCGGATACTTTGGCTTTTTTTAAGAGATTAACCATTTCAAATCACCCTAATTCTACTGCCAGCCTTTTTCCTGGACACTTGGGAGACTCAGCGAAATGGGCTGAAGTAATTTTTTCCATTTGAGCCGATGCTTCTCCGAACATATCTATAACAACGGTTCCGGTTTTTTTACAATCTTCGCATTTTCACTTTGTTTTAACCATTTCTTACCTCCGCGCATTAAGCGGATAATAACGAACAACATTAATTGTGTCAAGTAATGTGGGTATAAATATGATAAAAAGCTAGTCCGTATCGGATCTAGCTTTCGATTTTTTGCATCTCCTGCATTCTTTTTTCGCAGAAGGGATGCGTGTTGTTCCCATCGATTGCCCAACCGCAAGCCGGGCAAACGTCATAACCCATTGCTCTGGCGTAGTCTGGCTGCAGCACGGCTGCTGTTTCTATCCGGACTTTGCTTCCGGAGAAGTGCGACCAGACTTTCATTAGGGCGGCGAGGTCGTATTTCAACTCGCCGTGGAACGTGTTGCAGCTGCCGTCAAGCCAGAATCCGAGCCTGAAGAGCATAGCCAGGATTTCAACCATCAGATATCTTTCCAATAAATTAATGCCAAGCGCGCAATTCATAAATACCAATCTCCATCGATTTTCTGTTATAATTATAGCATAAATATTGTATTTTGTCAAGATTAACAAATGTTTAAATTCTGCTATAATTCATGAAGCTAACGTATTTTTTTATTGAATTTTACTTAATTAACTTACCAGCTTAGCAAGCTTGCTTGCTTATTGGCTGTTCTAATATGCTTTCCAAAGAAGAAACCGAACATATTGCCGGATTGGCGCGTCTGGGTTTGGGTGAGGAAGAAATAGAGAGATATCAAAAGGATTTGTCCTCTATTTTGGATTACATCGAAAAACTGAAGGAAGTCGATACCGGAAACATCAAGCCGTTCACGCATCCGGTTGAGATGTCCAATATTACGCGCCTCGACGAGGTTAAGCCGCGGAATAAAGAACAAACCGAAAAGCTCATCAAGCTTATGCCCGATCAAAAGGATGGTTATTTGAAAGTTAAGTCCGTTTTTGAATGAATAGTATGACAAACGAATCACTTACGATCAAAGAAGCGCATGAAGGCCTGGTAAAAAAAGAATTTTCCGCCTGTGAGCTGGCCAAAACGCATTTGGAAATCATCAAGAAAGAGAATAAAAATATTTTCGCTTTTTTGACTATCACCGAAGATTTGGCGTTGGCCCAGTCCAAGGCGGTTGATGAATTGATAGCCGGAGGCGCTTACTTGCCGCTTCTGGCGGGCATACCTTGCGCCATCAAGGACAATATGATGGTTGATGGCGTAAAATGCACGTCAGCGTCCAAGATCTTGGAAAATTACGTTGCGCCTTATGACGCCACGGTGGTCAAAAAATTGAAAGACTTGGGCGCGGTAATCCTTGGCAAGACGAACATGGATGAATTTGCCATGGGGAGCTCGACGGAAAACTCGGCGTTCGGTATAACCCATAATCCGCGGGATCTTGAGCGCGTTCCCGGAGGATCGTCGGGCGGTTCGGCCGCGGCGGTCGCTGCCAACCAGACTGTTTACGCCTTGGGTTCCGATACCGGCGGATCGATCAGGCAGCCGGCTTTTTGTTGTGGCGTGGTGGGGTTGAAGCCAACCTACGGCGCGGTTTCGCGTTATGGATTGATGGCTTACGCGTCGAGCTTGGATCAGATCGGGCCGCTGGCTAAAACCGTTGAGGATGCCCGGATCGTTTTTAACGCGATTTCGGGCCGTGATCCGCTGGATAGCACGTCATGCGAAATAGAATCGACTCAGGATTATTCGAATAAGAAATTCACTATCGGCGTTCCCAGGGAATACTTCATCGAAGGGATCGACCCTCAAATTGAAAAAATTATAAGGGGCAAGATCAGCCAATACGAAAGTCTTGGCCATAAGATCGAAGAAATAAGCCTGCCTCATACCGAATACGCCCTGGCGTGTTATTACATCGTGGCAACGTCGGAAGCGAGCGCTAACCTCGCGCGGTTTGACGGGATCCGCTACGGCTATTCTGCCAAGAAGGCTAAAAACTTGCTGGAAATTTACCTGCAGAGCCGGGGCGAAGGTTTCGGGGCCGAGGTGCGACGCCGTATCATGCTGGGTACTTACGTCCTTTCGGCCGGTTATTACGACGCTTACTATTTGCGTGCCCAAAAGGTTCGGGCGCTTATCAAACAGGATTTTGACGAGGCGTTCCAAAGAGTCGATGCTATTTTTACGCCCACTTCTCCAAGTTTGGCTTTCAAGATCGGGGAGAAGACCCAGGATCCGTTGCAAATGTATTTGTCCGATATTTTCACCGTGTCCGTTAATTTGGCCGGTATCCCGGCGATTTCGATTCCTTGCGGAAAGATCGGGGAGCTACCGGTCGGTTTGCAGGTGATTGCCAAACCCTTCGAGGAAGCAAAGATTTTTGCCATAGCCAAGGACCTTGAAGAATAGACCTAAACAATGCTTACACAAGCAAAGATAAATGCCATTTTGTTTCCGCCGATGGTGGGCTGGCTTTTGGCGGCAAAGATCTTTTTTATTTTGGTTTCCGCTTCCATTATTATTTTCATCATTTACGTCTGGGTTACCACGCCTTGGCTGAAAAGGCTGATCATCTGGGATTGGATGGAATTTTTCACTTTCCGCCCCTACATCATCAAAAGGATTGATAAAAACTGGATGAAGATCCTTCAGCGCCTGGAAAGCGAACTCGAGACCGAGTATAAGCTATCGGTGATCGAAGCGGATCTTCTGTTGAACGACGTGATGAAGCGCCTGGGCTACGAGGGGAAGAATTTGAGCGAAAAACTGGAACGTGTAAAACCCGAAGTTTTTAAGGAGCTTCAGCTTCTCAAGGAAGCCGACCAGATTTACCAGAATTTGGTCTACGATACAAGCTATCATTTGACGCAGTCCGATGCCAAAAGGATAATCGCGGAATTCGAACGGGCGTTAACGGAGTTGGACGCGTTCTAGCGATTTGTTTGACAAGTTGCTTGATTTCAGTTAAAACTTAAACGTGATACAAGAGAGCGGACCGATCACTCTGGTTTTTTTGTTTGAATTGTTGTATACTTATGTTTGTCCACAGTTTCGTCTATCGCGGGGTAGAGAAGTAGTATCTCACCAGTCTCATAAGCTGGAGGCCCTGGTGCAATTCCAGGCCCCGCAACAAATTTTGCGTAGCAAAATTTTCCTAACTGCAAATTAATCGGGCAAGCTACAAATTTGTATTTGGCGCGCGGCCCGTAGTTAGCGGAAAAATTTTCGTAAGAATTTTTTGCCGGCGTAGCTCAGCGGTAGAGCGAGGTCTTCATAAGGCCGAGGTCGCTGGTTCGATCCCAGCCGTCGGCACCACGCAATGTGGTGCGAGGGACGCTGAGCTACCCAGGGCGGATTTTATTGACATGCCGCCGAGGAATATTGCGCTGGGACCGATTTTAAGGTAGCAAGTTACTGTCATTAAAATTTTGGACTCGTAGTGTAGCCTGGTTAACACGCCTCCCTGTCACGGAGGAGATCACGGGTTCAACTCCCGTCGGGTCCGCAGAGCAGTAGAGTCTCGGGCAAAACAAGTTCGCCAAAAGCGAACTCGTTTTTGTATCCGCCAAGCTAGCTATAACATAATGCACTGCAGGCCCTCGGCGACATCTAAGTTTGATTTGCTGAGGTCTCTCATACCTTGACAAAACATTTTAAATGAGTTATTATATTTTAAGGTGAAATGATGTCGGGTAAAAGTAATTTTGAAGTCTCGCTGCGTCGTTTAAACGAGCTTTTGAATTCGGGAACGGCTTCGGTGCAGCTGTTAGTTCTGCAGTATAAGAATGCGCAGAAAATGGCTGAAATGGAGGGTTCCAAGAATTCAAAAAAACAGTTGGCTGAGGCAGGCAAAAAGTTGATTGTTCCCGTGGTTGATGAGATAAGCAGATGCCTCGGGGATGAGGAGAAAGGCTTAGAGAAAGCGGCTTGGTTAGCCATTCAGGTTGTGGCGTTGTGGACAACGGCTGATTTGGGTGGCCAGTATGAAGGATTATCCGATAAAGTATTGACTGGTTTGGAAGAGTCGCTTCAAAAAACAAGCGATGACTTACTGGTCCGCGCTTGTCTATGGTACAGTATTGCCAAGATGTTGCTGTATACCGGTGTGTCTAAAGAGAATGAACGGGTGATTGCGGCCAAAAAAACATTGAAGAGCGGAATGGTCGGAAAAGCCCATGAATATTTAGATATTGGAGGGGAAGAGAATATTAAACGGGCGGCATGGTTTGGCGAGCAAGCTGCTTGGCTGAGTATCTTTGCTCTTCCTGGTGAGGATTACGAGCAAGGCGGGTACGATGACGCAGTGCATAGATTGGAACAAAGACTCGAAGCGCTTTTATGAGCAAGGCGGCAAACATCATGGCCGCTTTTTTTTGGTTTTTTTCGGATTTTAGCTCGTGTATTGTAGTTATATCCGGTCATTGATTCTGTTCTGAATATCGTTTTACGGGGTGCGTCATGCGGTATGTTTTCACGTGTCCTGTCGCTGGCGGGAACATAGCCGATAACCGGAGAATCCACGGTCCATTGGCTATTGCAAGTTATTTTGAACGAAGGCGGCAAGGTCCGCTTTTCGAAGAACTCGGGTGTTTGCCCGGTTTTTTTTACCAAAAACCGGGAATGGGAAGATCCATCTTTGTTTTCCGCGTTTTTTAAAAGTGTTAGGATTAAATAACGCAAAAGCTTTTTTCCGGATTATATTTTTATCGCGAATAAAGCCGCTGATCCAGGGTGTTTCGGGCTTCGGGATGTTTATAATCAAACAGTGGTTTGTGGAGAAATTTCATAAGACAAGTTTTTACGATGAAGAATAAATCTTTAAAAGTGCTATTTATCTATAACGGGATTTTTATTTTTGCGTCCAATCTGCTTGGTCCGCTTTATGCCGTGTACGTGGGGATGCTGGATAAAAACATTTTTTCCATTTGCGCAACGTGGGCGGTTGGCCTGATGGCAACCGGAATCTTCACTTACGCGGTTTTAAAAAAAGGGGATCTTGTCAAAGAAAAGGAATATTTGCTGATGGCGGGATTTTTGATAAGAGCGATCGCTTGGTTCTTATATATCGCCATCGGCAATATTTTCCAGCTGATCTTATTGCAGATACTGCTGGGGCTGGGCGAGGCCGCCGGATCGCCTGCGTTCAACGCGATCTTTGCCGAAAATTTGGACTTTGGGAAACATATCCGGGAATATTCATCCTGGTTGATCGTTTCAAATATGTTGACGGCCGCTGGCGTGATCGCCGGCGGTTGTATTGTTTCAATTTTTGGTTTTCGGTGGCTTTTTATCTGTATGGGATCGCTGGCTTTGGTCTCGTTCTTCGGAATTTTGCTGCAACCAAGAAAATTGCTTTAGCTTTCGGGGAAATAGCCCGTTGCCATTTTGCCTCGCGGCGGTCTGCCGCGCATTTGTTGTTGCCATGTATTGCTTTTTTGAAGAGAATGCGTGTAGTATGGGTTACACGAACCATTTATGAATATTACATTAATAGGAATGCCGGGATCCGGCAAAACTTCCGTGGGGAAGGAGTTGGCGGCAATGCTGGATTACAAGCACATCGACCCGGACCGGTTGATGGAAAAAAAATACGCCTGCCTGTTGCAGGTTATTTTGGATAAGAGCGGTGAGGAGCGGTTTTTGAAAAAAGAGGAAGACACCGCTATCTCGGCTACCAAAGGGAAAAACAATCTGGTGATCTCGCCGGGCGGGAGCATTATCTATTGCCCCAAGGCGATGGAATACTTCCAAGAGATTTCAACGATCTTTTACCTTAGGACCCCTCTGGCGGTGATAGAAAAACGCCTCGGAAACGTTCCGCGCGGCATAGTCGGTTTAAAGGGTAAGACACTCGGCTGTCTTTTTACCGAAAGAGTGCCTTTGTATGAAAAATGGGCCGAAGTTTCAATCGACGCGAATTATGGTGCGAAAAAGGTCGCGTCCGGAATTCTCGAAAAATTAAGGTCCAACCATGGAGCCCAAAGATTTTGACGAAAAAAAATTCAGGGACCGGGTAATCGGAATCCTTGAATCGGGACGGCCGGAATGGGATATTCCGCATACTTTGGCCACGGTTTACTGGATCAAAGAATTGATGGCTGGCGAAAGCGGCGATGAACTGGTATTGGTTTGCGCCGCTTATTTGCACGATATCGGATATTCCCTGGTCGAGTTTACCAATGACTGGGATGGGATCCATCAAGCCAAAAGCGACCATATGGCCAAAGGGGCGGTAATGGCCGGCGAACTGGTAAAAGACCTTCCGCTTTCACAAGGTCAGCAAAAAGAGATCGTCCGTCTGGTTGCGATCCATGACAAGCTGGAAATTCTTTCGACCAAAAATGAGATCCTTTTATTCGAAGCCGATAGTCTCGGCCAGATCGATATCGAAAGAGTGAAGTCGACCTTCAAAGGAAAAGACCGGGAAAAATTCCTGGATTCGTTCCAAAAAAGGCGGATACCACGGTTCAGGACGGAGGCGGGGAAAAGATTTGTCGTCAGTCTTTGGCTGCGCGCCAAAGAAAACTGTTAACCTTGCCGCATCCTGCGGTTGGAGGATACTTCCTCGATGCCGCTAAAGCGGCATTTTTGGCGCTAAGGTTGTCATGTTGCGCTTGGCGAAAAAACATTTGGAAAATATAAAATTAATAAGCCAAATGTTGAGGCTGTTTTTTGGACAATCAAAAAGCGCAAATTGATTTGCGCTTTTATAGTTTTATCCGGTTATGCGGATTGTATCTTTTGAGGGGTTCGGTCAAGCTTACTGCTTCGTGCAGTTTTAAACTTATGGCCAGCATTTCCTCGAGGCTGTCGACCAAATAGAGATTCGAGAGCCGTAATTTTTTAAGATGCTGCTTGACCAGCGCTCTCGAGCGCAATGATTCCTTTCGGGCAACTTCATTATCCAAACGGGAATCTAGCTCCATGACGATCAGGATCACGAAATAGCGCCGGTCATCCAAACTGATAGCATTCAGGATCGAAAAGCCGACTTCAGCCAGCGATCCGGCCGCGTATGTTTCGCTGGTCACCGGGAACAATATTATTTGATCGTCCGCCAAGTGTTGCGCTTCTATGTCGGCGCAAGACTCGTGCCAGTTCTCGATTTGCGGATTAAAATAATTTATTCCGAGTCGTTTATATTCCGACATGAACGGATCTCTCCACTTGCTTCCGCCACAGGTACCGAAAAGACCGATGGTGATTTTTTGGGAAGAATCCGCTCCATTTTCAGCCATTCTGTTTCCTCCTCAACCGATAGGTTGATTGATGACGCTTATATTTAACCAAATATTGGGTTTTTTGTCAAATTTTTCACCTCTTTTCGATTTGACAATAATTATAATTTATGTTATTAATATTTAAAGGTGAAATAATGGATATCTTCAGTGGGATTAGAAACATCTTCGGTGGAATGGGCGGCGCATTCAGTGACCTGTGGTATGTGCATATAAAAGGTATGCACAAACATAATTTTGTGCAGCAGGACGATGTTGCCAATTTGTTGGACGATGGCAAAACGATCTATTATCCGTTTTGGAGATGCGAGTGCGGAGAATCAAACACTCTTGAGCCACGGCAGATAGAGCGGCTTCCGGCGAGCATGCGATACCAGAAAATAGGCAAAGAAATGTCGGCATAAGATTGGAATGAACTTCCAGTCTTTTTTTGTCCGGCTTAATTTTCCCGATGTTTGTTTTTGCAAACGGTTAAACCGATTGGAAAGTTGGGGCTGATCAGTAATCGTTTCAACTGGTTAACCGCCGTACTTTTCGGCACCACGTTTTTATTGTTCTCGTTATTGACATTCTTTAGAAATAATATATAAAATAAGTTGCCTGTTTAAGAGGAAGAATAAACGTTCATTTAAAAAGAAAGGCCGGGAGGAATTGTGTGTTTCAAACGATAGAAATAGGAAAAAGAATGGTTCCGGTTATTTTTCCCGGATCGGTACTTGATGAGAATTTTAACGAGGAAAAGACTTGGGAAAAAATCACCGATTTCAAGCCGTTTATGGACTATTGCGCGCGCATGGATGAGAGATTTAATGTGCAAATCATATCCATCCAATCGATTACTATGTTTGGTAGCCGGATCGGGTTTATGGAAATAACCGCCGTGATTTGGGACGAAGAAGGGGATACCATTCCCGGAGTCGTTTTCTTGCGAGGCGGATCGGTCGCGATACTGATTGTTTTGCGCGACGAAACCGGCAAAGAATACGTGGTCATTACCAGGCAGCCGAGAGCTCCGACGGGCGACTATGAATTTCGCGAGATTCCGGCGGGCACGCTGGACGGCGCGGGAAACGTTGTCGGAAAAGCGATCGAGGAAGCCAAGGAAGAAACCGGGTTAACGATCGATTGCAACGAGTTGATCGATCTGACGGCCCTGATTTACGGAGAAAATTGTCCCGGCATTTACGCGTCGCCCGGCGGCACGGATGAGGTTTTTTGGATTTTCGCTTGCGTGAAAAAAATGGCCGGTGAAGATATTGGATTACTGAATAACCGGCTTGCCGGTCTAAGGGAAAAGGGCGAAAAAATAAGAATCGAAGTTCTTCCGATCAAAGAAGCGGGACTTATACCGGACGCAAAAACAGCGCTCGCGCTCACGATGTATAAAATCTTTAAAGACCAAGGAGCAACATGCTAACCTTCGGTCTTTTTTGTTATTTTCAACCAAAGAAAAAGCGCGAACAATAAATTCGCGCCATAATAATTTTTTTATCGATCGTCGAGGTCGGATAGCCATTGTTCCGGCGATATGCCGGAGGGCATCCTTAAGCCGCCACGCGACGACAAATCGACTAGGCCGACCCTTGGACCTTCAGGTGTCACTAACCGCTTGAATTGGGCGACAAAGAACCGGATGATAAAAATCCTGAGCCAATGTTCGATTTCTTTCTCAATGTACCTATTCTTGAAAGCCAGCTTGGCCAAGTACAATATTTTTCTGGGAGTACAGCCTCGCCGGAAAAAATGGTACAGGAAGAAATCGTGGAGGGCGTAGGGACCGATCTTTTCTTCGGTAATTTGGGTAATCTCGCCGTCAATCGCGGAAGTCAATTCGGGGCTGATCGGAGTGCGAAGGATCGATTTTAGCGCCCGACGCAACTTTGGACGGCCGGTTTTGGCGCGCCACGCGATTACATAATGGATCAGCGTCTTGGGAACACCGCAATTAACGTTATAATGGCTGATGTGGTCGCCATTAAAGGTGCACCAGCCAAGCGCTAATTCGGAAAGGTCGCCGGTACCGATCACGATCGCCGGTATGAACATATTGGTCTTTTGCATCAGGATCAGCGTGCGGACCCGGGCTTGCGCGTTTTCATACGCAATATCCTGGGTAATTCCATCGTGACCGATTGCGGCCAATAGTTGGTTTACCAGTGCGTTTATCCCGATTTCTTCGAGTTTTATTCCCAGTGCCTCCGTAAGCATTTGGGCGTTGGATTTGGTTCGGCGGCTGGTGCAGACGCTTGGCATCGAATAGGCGTGAATATTGGTCGGATCGTATTTCAGATCTTTGAACGCTTTATTACAGACCAATAGTGCCAAAGTTGAATCCAATCCGCCCGAAACGCCGATAACGACATGAGGATCGCCGGGCAATCCGTTTCTGACCATCTCCCGCTTTATCGATCTTAATTTTCCGGACAAGCCTGCCGACTGGATCGAAAACACTTCTTGGCAAACTTTTGCCTGCCGCGCCGGATCTTTGGGCACGAACGGGGAAAGGGGATTAGGCCGTTTCAGAACTTCAGGCGCCGCCGGTGGAAGATTGACCAAGACGCGGCGATATTCGCAATTTATGATTTCGCGCGAACTTTGGGTAAAGCTGGTAGTTCTGATACGTTCTTGAACCAATGCTTGGGTATCAAGATCGACGATTATTCCACTTGAACCTTGGACGAAACGCTTGTTTTCGCGAAGATTAACGCCGTTTTCGGCGATTATGCAGTGGCCGCCAAAAACAACATCTACCGTCGATTCGTTGGCGCCCGCGCTGGCATAAACATAAGCACATATGCAGCGGCCGGATTGTTGTTCGACCAGAGCGCGCCGATAATCGGATTTGCCGACCAATTCATTGGAAGCCGACGGATTGACGATTACGGTGGCACCGGCAATTGCCGCCGACGAACTCGGCGGGACCGGTACCCAAAGATCTTCGCAGATTTCGATGTAAACCACGGCCGTATCATCCTGTTCCGAGACGAACAAGATGTCGGTACCGATCGGCACCGTTTGGCCCAGGATTTCCACAACCTTAACAGTTAAGCGATCCGCGCCGGCAAACCAGCGGCCTTCATAGAACTCATTGCTTGTCGGGATATAACTTTTGGGCACGATACCCTTTATAACACCCCGGTCGATCAAGGCCGCCACGTTGAACATGGCGTTATTGATTGTTAAAGGCAGGCCGACAACCAGCAAGGCGTCGATCTCGACCGATTTTTGGCAAAGATATTCCAGGCTTTTTAAGGCCTGATTTTGGACCAGTTCCTGGTTGAACAGGTCGGCGATCGTGTAGCCGGTCAAACACAATTCGGGAAACACGATTAATCTCGCGCCCTTTTTCGCGTATTTTCGGGCGAGACTCGTAATTTTGATTGCCGCCTGCATTGAATTGCCTAATTTTGTGTTGGGGCTTACCGCGGCAGCGCGGAGAAAGCCAAAACCACTTTTATTCATAAACCTCCGTTTTGTAAATTGTTAATGTTCTTGCGTTTCTTAGATCGCGGGTTTCGCCGCATCTATTTTCTAAAATAAAGAAAGTTATTTGTCAAATATTGGGCCGTTAACTTGATTGACATTAATAAAATAACATGTCATACAATTAGAGCAAAAAGAGAAAGAACCTTAACAACAAAATACGAAACCAGGCAATCGAGAACAAACAGGAGGTGGAAGATTGAATTGGTTATGGATGTATTTTTTCCTGATGGACCGTTATCACGCGGTAATGGCAAATTTCTTCCTTGGCGATAACGCGACAACGCCGACCGGAGACATGCTCGGTGAGGAAATTGCCGTTTATTACCTTACGCAGAGAAAATGCCGTTATGGGCCGGTGATCGGTCATGGCAAGTTGTTTGCGAGATTGGCGAACCCTCAACTGGATGAACCGCACGCGGAATTTTTGCGCAAGGACCGGGCTTGCTTGACTCGTTTGGCGGCCAGGCTTTTGCGCAATAGTAGTTTTAGGGGAAAGATCAAAGGCGTCAAGCAAGGAACAATTATGTTCGCCGGCGTACCTTTTATGTATGTCGAAGGCAAATTATGGGAGGCTCACCTCATCGAAGTGGCCGCGATCCACGCGTTTGATCTGACTATCACGGTTGCTTACAACGCGATGGAAATGTGCAAGGCGGCGGGAAAAAAGAGTCCCGGCGTTCAGCCGTTCATGTCGGTATTTTCTTTAAGAAGAGATGGCGATGTTGAACGGTCCGCAGAAGTGACGAAAGCGGCAATAATCGGAGGGTTCGACGATACTTCCGATATGGAAGCGGCTTTCCGGTTGGGTGTGGCGAGCGTTGGAACGATGGCGCATTATCTGGTCATGGCATTTATTATGTATATGCATCGGCCCGAACGTGATGCCAGCGGCAAAAAAAAACATTTTCAGCAAGTGGCTTATGAGCGATGGCTGGATGATAATCCCAACGGTACTATCCTTCTCATCGACACGATCATTTACTTGCTTGGAATCAAGCACGCGATATTGGCGGCAATGAGCAGCGAGAAGCGGCGCAAAGCCTTCAAAGGAATACGTATCGATTCCGGCGATTTGATAGAGTCGGCAAGATTTTGCCGGAAATTACTGGATAAGCACGGTTTCCAGGATGTCGGCATTATCCTGACCGGCGATCTGGACGCGGAAAAAATAGCCGAGATCGTCGCGGCGCTTGATTTCCCGATCATGGGATTCGGTGTTGGCACAAAGCTGGCCGCGGAAATCCGCCATGTGGCGGGAGTTATATTTAAACTTTGCGAAATCGCGGGAATTCCGGTAATGAAGCTGTCCGACACTGCCGGCAAAGAAACTAACCCGGGTCAAGCGCAGGTTTGGAGGTGCTACAGAAAGGATGAAAAAAGCGGAAAGCTACTGGCTTTCAAAGACGTTGTCGCGTTGGAAAGCGAAGAAGCTCCAACCGGTGAAGGTATCGTTAAGGCAGTGCCGTTGTTGGTTCCGTTGTGGGGCTACGAGGAAGCGGAGCCGTTCGAAGATTTACCCGCTTTAGAGCTAAAGGAATCTGTCCGACAGCAGGAGGCGGAATTTGTTTGTCCGTTAGATCAGTATCCGATCGAGAGAAGCGAGCAACTGAAGAGTTTGATCAAGCAAGTAGCGGATAGCATGATGGAAGACGAAGGTCCGGAACTGGACATGAACATTGACTGAAAGGAGGTAAGAATGGCACAAAAAATACAAGAAGTAAGAATAACGTCGAGGACGGTATTCTTGGTGATAGAAGCGCAAATAGATTTCACCAGGATTTATGGCAAGTTTGGAATAAATGGCGCCGCGGTAATTTCGGAAATCAATAAAATTATGGCTAGAAGGCCGTATGTCGTAGCGACCGTTGATTGGCATCCCTTGAAACCTATATCCCATATCAGCTTTAAACAATGGGGACAGCACTGCGTTCCGGGCACCAGCGGAGCGATGTATGACCCGGATTTGGATATAGGCCATATCGACGTAGAATTTAAGAAGGGTATCGATCCCGATGATGATGTCTACGATTCTTTCAAGATCCCGCATTTTGAGCAGTTTATCAAGATGTTGGATCCCGACAAAGTCATTGTGGCCGGTTCGGCGATCCCGGTTTGTCCGAGTTTAACGGCGATGAGCTCTGTTGCCGCGGGTTTTGAAACCTATCTTCCCTGGAATGCCTGCTGCGTTATGGAAGATACCGACATCGGCAAGGCAATCGTGGAGCTTGAGAGGGCAGGCGTAATCGTAACCAATACGCCGAAATAAATTAGTGAAAATACCCGACTGGAATCAGCCGGGCTTTTTTTACCCAATATTATCATATGGCAAACAACGGGCGTGCCGATGTCTTTCTTCCATTGACAAAATCCTCAAATTCCTTAAATTGAATGAGCAATCTGCATTGCGGGAGTAAATTAACATGGAGAGCGCTTTATACGACAGCATGTTAAAAGATGAGGCATACGCCATGATCGATGTTTTACCTAAAGATCAATGGATGGCTGTTTCCGCTCTTTTCCAAAAGTTGGAGGCAAAGGGAACGCGCGTATTTTATCATAGTTTACGCGTAGGCTCGTTAGTGGGGATCATTGACCGCTTTCTTGGGATTGAAAGCGACGACCTGTTGGCAGGCGGTTATTTGCACGATGTCGGCAAGGTAAAAATTCCCCTAAGGATTTTGGAAAAAACCGGAACTTGGACGAATAACGACCGGACGATCATGAAGCGGCATGTATTGACTGGCTACCGGATGTTAAAGGAGTGCGGTCTTGCGGATGCCGCGGACATTATGGTGTTTCACCATTGGTTTCAGATCCCGCGCTATCCCAGAAGAATACCCAAGCCTGATTATAGTCACAATCTAAATCGCGTCAGGTTCTGCGGCCGAATTGTTGCCTTGGCGGACTGTTACGACGCCTTGCATCGAAACAACGCGTGGCCCGAAGGTATAGTCTTGGATAGCAGTCAGATCCGGAATAAAATGTTCGCATTGAATCTCGACCAGTCCCAGCTGATCGGAAAGTTGTACAATGCCGGTATCTTTGTTTGAAAAATATTCTGCCAAGCGCAGAATTTTTTTGATTAGCGAAACACCCCGCAGGCTATGCATCGGAGTATTGAGTTAAGGGGATTCCAATGTTTTATCCTTGACTTTGAACCTATTTATTTTATAATCAAAGCTACTTTCTTAAGCCGAGGAATTGGGGTAAGAAAGCTGCTATTTAACAATTTGGATGAATAGAGTAGCGAACATACGGGAACAATAGGGGGTTCTGATGGCAATTGACCGGAAAATATCGATTGTTGCGCCTGTCGTTGAATCATTCTTTTGCGCCTTGAATGCGAGCGGGTTCTGGCCGGAAAGTATCGCTTCCAATGAAGCATTTTTGGAACAAGCGGCGGCGCGCAAGCGGTTCAGGCGGCAGCTCAATAGCCTTTTGGTTTTGTTGCCACGGCCGGATATGACGTTGGAAATGGCGATCGAAAAAGGCCATGTTGCCGAAGCGCAAGTGGCGGAAATTTACGTTTCTTTAAGCGAATTGCTGGATGATTTAGATTACCGGCGCCTCGCGCTTTATCTGCCGTTCGAATTTTTGCCAAACAAAAATTGGCGTCCCTCGGGCGTTTTAGGGTACGCGGCAAGCCGCTTCAGGCATGCGTACCTGGAGGCGTGGAGAAGTCTTCTTTCGGTGCGCGACGTCCGCGCTAATTTTGTGGACGGCGACATAATCGAAATGTCGCATCGAACAGGGGATTTGTCGCGGGTAGTAATTGCCGCCCATCTCATACCTAAACTTGTAGAAAGCGGTTTGATGGAGGCTAAAGACGCGGTAATGCTGTTGGAAGAAAGCAAGGATCCCGTATTGAGGGACAGCCTTGCGGACACGCTTCCTGTTCTTGCCGGCCTGGGATATTTTTCCGACGAAGAACTTGAGTCGATGGAAGAATCCGATGACTGGCTGGTTCGGGGTGTGGCTCAGAGCATCGTTTTCGGCAAAAGAAAAACATCCGAAAGTGAAGCCAGGTCCAAAAAAGCCATAACGTGTGATTCCGTCCAGCAAGAATTGGCGGCCACGTTTTCGCGCCCTGAAACACAAGATTTCGGCGACTTGCCGATAAAGCGGCAGAAGTGGCTGAAGCGCGAGATGAAACGCAAAGCGATCGAGAGAGCAGGTAAGGAAATCGGCGATGCCATTGTGGCCGGAAGTTTCGCAAAAGAGGTTGTAAGTGGTTTGACTGCGAGTGATACCGGCGGCGAAAGTTGCGTCGCGTTGATCGAGGGGATCCGGAACGCGATCGAAACCGTTGAGAGCGCCGATTCCGAAAGGGCGTTGAAGCTCTATGCGCGTTTTAAGCAGGTATTGCTTAAACTTCTCGAGAACGATAATCCAGAAGTAAGGGAGGCGCTTTCAAAAACCTTCCGCCGATTTTTTAGGCTGGGCATCGTGAACGAGAAGTTGCTGGCGGAAATGGAAATCGCCAATCCCGAATTGGCCGGTCCTTTTTCCAAGAATCTGAAATTAATCCGGGAGGAGATCGATGATATTAAAGCGATGACAGAGTCAATCGCGAAACACCAAGAGCTGTCGCGGCTTATCTATCCGATAGTCCTGGTATTCGGCTCCCGTCTTAAAGGATACGGCGCTCATAACGCCGATATCGACCTGGCGGTATTCGTCAGGCCGGGGACGCCTTTTGAAGAACGCCGGAGACTTCAGGAACTGCTCGACGAAACTTTTGGCCATGAACTAGTCAGGGACAAGATCGTCGAGTTCTGGCTTAGCGATTGCTCCGATGGATTGGAAATAATCGATTTTCCGGATCCGGATGCGGCGCTTGGCGAAAGTTATTGGGTCCATATCCTGTTTGGCGCGGCGTGGCTGGGGGAGGAGGATGTAATCAGCGAGCTTGCGGAAAAACTGCTGGCTTCCTACCTTTACGACACCGGAAAAACAATCGACGGATACGACGCGCGAAGCGTCTATCTGGAAGAGCTGGAGAGAGATACGCTTCAATTCCGTTTGATGCATAAGGGGTATGAGAATTTTTACCCGCCGTACGGTGGCATCCATGTTTCTCATTCCGAGGGAATTGACGGCCAAAGTGTGTTTTGGGATTCGGGTTACCGGCAATTGGCGACAAGGCTTTTCATAAGCCAAGTATTCTTGCCAAAGATTCCGGTTCCAAAAAAAAGATAACCGCAGGTTAAGACCCGCGGTTTTTTTGTAAAAAAAAGCCAAGCATATTTGCTTGGCTCTATATACGTTCGGATCAAAAGATCTAAAATATCTTATTGCCGGCTTTCTTGCCGTTATCGCCGATGCCGGTAGGGCCTTTCGCGAGAGGTCCCGTTACTTGGTCCCAGGCGATCTGGGAGCCCAGGCCATAAAGGGCGTTGAAATACTGCAGCTCCTCATTGCCGGACGGTACGTCCTTGATTTGCATGATGGCGAGGACGTATCTGGTAACGTTTATTTCCATTCGCGGGTAGGTGGCTGGTACGGCCGCATCCAACATGCGCAACATTTGGTCGCGATTGGGGGCGCCAATCATTGCCGGCAAGCCGTCATTCATAAGCGTCTGCTTGATGTTTAGGGCATCATAGGCCAAGGCAGATGCGATCGGTACACCGGTACCGGAGAATACCTTATTAATGGCATTCGCCACGGCCTCGGCAGCGTCCCGAAGCGGGCTGACATCCGGCGGAGTTAACGCGGCAGAGGGCATAGCGCCAGTGTGGCTCATTGCCGCTCCCATCTGGCCCATGAAGAACGCGGGGTTCAAGGTGGTCTTCATCCAGGCGTCCTGCCAGGCTACCAGGCGATTATTGAATTCGATGATCGCCGGCCAGAGATATCGGTCTAATTTTCCAAGGAGCGCCTTTTTCCGCTCCTTTGTGACATAGGTGCTATCCAGATCATCAATTGCCTCGAATATCTCGGCATATGTCCGCTTTGTTATCTGTTTGCGGACCTTGAAATAGTCCCTGGGGACCGGTTCTTCCGCCTGTTCGGCGAAAGCTTCCATCAAGACGATCAGCTTATCCGGTATTTCATAGAGGCCGGCTTTGTGAGCCAGGGCCGCGCGGATAGCGGAGATGACCGTTGATGTGTCAACTTTGCTTATTCCGCCGACTTTCAGCGCCGTCAGCCAGGATTCATCGCTTAAGGCTGCCGGCAGAATGGCGTCCAGAGACATGGCGTTGAAGGTAGGAGCCGCGGGTGAGTTTGCGACGGCAGCGGCCGCGGGCTTCAGCTTTCCGAGGGCTTCCAGAAGCTTATCAGCCTTGATTGGCTGCATTCCGACAGTGCTGAGCCGCTCCGCATTGAGGTAGTCCAGATCTTCCAAGGTTTCTACGCCCAGCGCTTTGATCTTGGGGATCAGTTCTTCAGCGACGCCCAGCTCCTTTAATCTGGCGTCTACGGGGTCAACTGTCGCAACTGTTACAAGTGCGGCGGTTGTTCCGACTTTTTCGGGTGTTACAATCTTTTCCTCTTTCTTCTCTGCAAATTCTTCCATTTTCTTTTGCCTCCTTCATATACAGACTTTGTCCAACTCCGTTGGACCAAACGAGACCATGCGGACTGGAACCCCCAGTCTTGGTTCTAAGACACCGGCGCAAAACGAGAAGAGTTCTTCCCGAATCGCGGTCGGCGGCAATGCAAGAGTTGTGATTTCCGGTTTGCACCTTAGAAGTTCGTTTCCCAGAGCCTCCTGGTATTCCAGTTGTTTTTCGTCCGTACCGCGCCGGACTTTGATCGCGCCCGAAGGCGTGAAAAATATCCGGTTATCCGCGTTTTGATACCTATCGCAAAGGTTCCATTTTCCGTTGGCCTGGATCTGGTCAAACCAGGTTATGGCCAGGCCAGCGAACGCGCTTGGTCCTCCGCATACCTCAATTGCGTAATGAAGCAAAACGAGGTCAAGCGGTCCTACGCGCACTTCTCCTTGATAACGGTTCTTTTCTTTGTGGCTGCCGGGCAGCAAACTTTCCGCCATCGCCGGATCGGCGGTTGGCATAGGTCTGGCGCCGTGGCTGATCGCATAGGCTCGGGTTACCCCGATATCCACAATGGGTCCGTCATAGCCGGCTTCTTTAAGCATATTGCGCACAAAGCAGGGTAGTGTCGGAATCGCGTTGGTGTGCGGATGAAACCCGTTTTCAGGGTGAGTCAGCACTCCGTGCGATCTTTCGACAACCACTATTCCGTCTTGGGAAAGAATTTCCCGTTCGAAATAATCGCTGTCGACAATACTTGCTTCGCGGCCCGCTTTTTGAAACCGCCCCGCGATGTAGTCTAAAAAACCGTCATCGTAGAGCAAAGCGATTTCCTTTTCGGCAGTATCGCGATCCGCGGGAAGAAATTCTTCCTTGATGATGGAGTCGAGGTTTTCGCGTATCTGTTCGCGAATGTCGATAAGTCGATCTCTGAGGTCGGATCTTAAAAGATCGCCGGCCCTGATCGTAAGATCGGGATACTTATGCGAATAGCGATACGTTTCTCCCGCTCCCGTTCCCACCGTTCCCCGGGGATTATTGCCGCGCGCCAGTTCTTTGAGGCGCGAGGCGATTCCGTGGTACGGTGTAGCGCACAAGGCTCTTTCGTCTATCGTAAGCAGATCGAAAGCGTTGTGTATGCCATATTGATACCGGAGGGCGTTTCCTTCGTTCAGCCAGCCTTCCGGGGAAGCGACCATCAGGGGAGTAATATGAGTTTTGATTCCCTCGAAGGTGCCGCAGCCGAATTGGCTGAACCCGAAATGCTGTCCGTCCGAATTCCGCATGCCGTGGCTGCCTTGGAAGCCGCCTGTTTTCGCTACACAAACGGCATCGGTCATGGTGGCGACTTTATGCACCACCGTGCCTTTTCCGCCATCGCCTTGGCCCAGATCAGTGATAACGTAGATCTTTTCGGTCATGGGCGTCTCGCTACAGCCAGGTAGTCCCTTTTTTTTCCAGGTCGATGATTTTCGGCCCGATTTTGCTCGGGATCATCTTCGGCTTGATTTTGCTCGAATCAATTGGCCAAAGGTCGGTTTTTTTCTCGAATAGATCGCCGGGTTTGGGCAGGCGTTTGAAGTTCGGATGCAGGGTTTGCGCGGCCAGCGGAATATGTTCTACCGCTTCCACTATGAGTCGAGCTTGTGATTTCGGTACCCTGTGTTCCAAAAGGAATCCTTCTGAGCTGTCCAGAGTGATTACTCCTTCCGTCAACCCGACAATGGTTGCTTGCACTGCGTGCAAATACCTTGTGCTGCCGGGAATTCGGACGAAGTGTTCCGGTCCGTAGAGATCGGTCCACTGCTCTTTGACGGTCCGGTCATACGATCCCGGTACTTGCAGGAAGAACGCGTGAGCTTTTGTTTTCAGCTCCGCGATTATTTCCGCGGTATCGGGAAGGTTGCCGGAGTCAAGGTTGTAACCGTTCTCTTTGCATCTCTCCAATACGTCCGGACCGTAAATCTCTTCCAGCCATTTCCGGGCGACGGTTATGTCCGTCGGTTCATCCGAGCTGGTAAAGTGATAGGATTTCAGGTCCCACCTGGTGTGGATCGCGGCGTTCGTAAGATACGCGGCGCCGAAAAGCGCATATTGCGGATCTTCCTTCCCGTTGCCACAGCCACCTTTTCCCGGAACGAGGTTGGTCATTTGCTCGGCAATCCTCTCATCCATCTCGAACTGGGTTCGGCACATCACCGGTTTTTTTCCGTTACTATGGACGAAATCCATGACGTCATTAAAGATTGTCGTCATGATGTGCGGATCATATTGGGCGAGGATAGGATTTCTGCCTACCTTAAGCATGTCGTAAAATTGTGGCAAGGCTCCGAAAGCCAGATCAACGTTATCTCCCATTGAGCCGGTCGTATCCAGTGCTGTTTCTATCGCCATAGGCACGCCGTATCGCAACTTCCAGTATGAGCCTTCTTTTTCGAAGCGGGGCAATGATCGGCGGATCGATCCCAGGGTGGCTGTTCCTTTCGGATCGACCATTGGATCCAAGGTTTCTCCTTGAAGCATCCGTTGCTCGGCAATGCTTGTAGCGCTTACCGTACCGCCTTTCGTGGCTTTAGTGCTGACTTTTTCGTACGCGGTCGTTGACCAAGTTCTTCCTTTGACCATTTTTAATTCCTCCTTTCTAATGGGATTTCGGTGAAGTCGTGGTATGTTCGCTCCCAGATGGAGTAGACGATACCATAGAATTCCTCATGCGCCTTTTTGGCGCTAGTCATTTCTCCGCGCGCCAGCTTTAAGATAAAACCGGTATACTGCTCGAAATGTTCGTCGCCATCAGGCGGGAAAGTTCCCGTTTTTTGGTCGAATCCCAAAGCAAGCATTACCGCTTTCGCAACCTGCGAAATGTCCCGCCGGCGCTTTGTGTCCGTGGCCGGTTCAATATAAGACCAGTCAAAGATCATCGCGTAGTGCTGGACCGGCTCGATCAGAATGCTGTCGCCGTCAAGCTGTTCGAAAGAATATCCCTCGCCATGGATGAATACCAACTCCTTCAATATTTTACCAAGAATCCAGGCGCTGGTTTTAAGGTCTATCCGCGCCTTGTCTTTTTGGGTAATATTGGAGAGCGGCACCATCTGGTGAACGAATTCCACGTTTCGGAATCCGAGGATGTTGATTTGCCGTTCGCCTTGTTCAACACTGACAAAGCTGTCTATCACTTCGGGAAATCCCAACTGATAGTCCAGCCGGGTTTTTGATCCCGGATTCAGGCGCGCAAATTCCTCTTCAACCTCATAAGCGCTTTGTTCCAGCTTTTTGAGGCGGAACGCGGAACGGGTAAGAATGCTGTTTTGTTCCACGCATGCCGCGATTTGCATTAGGCACTGTTTTTTTGCGCCATCCTGTTGGCACAGGTAAAGCCGGTAAATTTCTGTTTCCGCCACCATCTTACCGATTTCGTAGCGGCTAGATCCGTTAACTATCTCCATAGAATCCCTTATTCCTCCTGCTAAGTCTGCTCATAAATTGACAAAGAACAGCTGTGGAAGTTAATAGCACATTTACTAAATTTGTCAATAAGCATTAAAGGATTGTTGCTGATTTTTGAATAGGAGTAAAACAATAACAAAAAATTAGTTTATGGGGGATAAACAAACTTCCTTAAAAAATATGGTAAACTAAAAGAAATATAGCCTCATAATGTAATTACCCTTATCTTGCGCGGGCCTCCAAAAATAATAAACCTGCTTGGGTCAGGATGGATAAATATGACAGCCGGCGGTTTTTATAAGAGCGGAAAGTTAAATATATCAATAATATGGCGCTGTTAAAATGCAAAGAGTGCGGGCACGAAATTTCCGATGAGGCCAAGGCGTGCCCCAATTGCGGAAAACCGCAAAAGAATAAACCTCTCTCAACGTCGTTATCAAAGCAAATTACCATCTATTTTGTGAGTTTGTTTTTGCCGCCTTTCGGACTTTGGTATGCCTGGAAATACCTGGAGAAGGGCGATCAGGAATTAAGAAAGATCGGCCTAACCGCCGTAGTCCTGACCATAATATCAATAGTGGCTTCGATTTGGTTCACTGTCGCATTGATCAATTTGGTCAACCAATCCCTCAACTCGATAAATCTCGATAATTTTCAATAACAATTTTCCCATGAAAAAAATAGAAAATGGCCGAAATGATTTACCGATTATCGCGATAATCGCCAAGGACCAGCCCGGGATCGTGGCGCAGGTAAGCTCTTTGCTCTGGGAAAAAATGATCAATATCGAGGAGATCAGCCAGGGAGTGATCAAAGGGAATTTTTTTATGATCATGGCGGTTGACCTGGCCGCGTCCAGTGTCGATTTCGAGGCGCTTTCGCGGGAACTAAAGACTCTGGGAAAAAAGATCGGCGCGGATATTTCGCTTTACAACCAGCGCATATTCACGGCGATGAACCGAATATGAAAGAAGGGTTATCGCTAAATGAGATCTATGAATCGGTCCAGCTGACGGCGCGCGATAAGTTCGATATCCGTACCGTGACTTTGGGCATAGAGATCATTTCTTGTGTTTCCGATACCATCGAAAAGACCAACGCGCTTATCCGAAAGCGCCTTTTTGCGCTCGCCAAAAAATTCAATCAAAAGGCTCAAAAAGTGGAAAATGAGTTTGGCGTTCCGATCATCAACAAGCGGATCACTTTGACGCCCGCTACATTGGTGATCGCCAATTTATTCAGGAACGACCGGGTAAACGATCTAAAAATTTGTTTGGATTACGCCCGGAATTTGGATGAGATCGCTACCGAGTTAAAGATTGATTTTATCGGCGGGTACGGAGCGCTGGTTGAAAACGGTACTACTTACGCGGATAAAATGATCATTGAATCTTTGCCGGAGGTCCTATCCAAAACCAACAAAGTTTGTGCTTTCATTAATGTGGCTTCAACCAAGGCGGGTATCAACATGGATGTGGTGGCGCACCTCGGTCAGATCATTTTGGAAACCGCCAATCAGTCAAAACAGGCGGTTGGTTGCGCCAAGCTGGTGGTTTTTGCCAACTCGGTCAATGACAATCCGTTCATGGCTGGCGGGTTCCACGGTATAACCGGCAAGGATTCGGTGATCAATGTCGGGATCAGCGGTCCGGGCGCGGTACGTTCGGCCATTGCCGATTTACCTAAGGATTTGCCACTGGAAGAGCTGGCCAATGAGATAAAAAAGATGGCTTTTAAAATCACCCGCGCCGGCGAGCTGATCGGGCGGCAGGTAGCCAAGGAATTAGGGGTGAAATTCGGCAGTGTCGATCTTTCGCTGGCGCCCACGACCCAGGTGGGCGATAGCGTGGGAGAAGTGTTGGAACTTATCGGGTTGGAAACCGTGGGTACGCACGGCACAACCGCGGCGTTGGCGCTTCTGACCGACGCGGTCAAGAAAGGCGGGATTATGGCGTCGGCCAATATCGGCGGTTTATCGGGTGCGTTTATCCCGGTAAGCGAGGATAAGTTCTTGGCGGACGCGGTCAAGAAAAAATGCTTGACCTTGGATAAACTGGAGGCGTTGACCGCCATTTGTTCGGTTGGCTTGGATATGGTGGCGATTCCCGGCGATACGCGAACGACGACGATTGCCGCGATCATTGCCGATGAAATGGCGATCGGCGTAATGAACCATAAGACCACGGCAGTGAGAATCATTCCGGTACCGGGCAAAATTGCCGGGGACTATGTTTCCTGGGGTGGTCTGCTCGGCGGCGCTTATATCATCGATGTTCATAAGGAAAAATCCGATGGCTTGATTTGGCGCAAGGGTCAGATTCCGCCTCCGCTTACCAGTTTTAAGAATTAAGAATGAATATTAAGCACTAACGATGAAAAAAATATATATTTATCCGGGGACATTTTGTCCGCCGCATTACGGGCACGTCGCCTTGGCCAAAGAGGCCGCGGCCGCTTTCGGCGAAATCACGGTGGTTTGTTCGGTAAATCCAGTGAAGGAGGAAAAAAACATATTCACGCCCGAAGAGTGTAAGGCCATGTGGCAAACTTATGATCTTGGCGGAAAGATCAAAGTGGCGACCCTGGAAGAATTTTTGAAAGACCGCGACCAAAAAAGCCTGGTCATTATGGTCAGAGGCATCCGCGACAACAACGACATCATTTACGAAAATAATGTCATGATTTATAACCGCGACAATTTCGGCGTTACCCATTATCACTACATCATCGCGGCTAGAATTTTTGAAAAAATGTCCTCGACGGCCGCGAGATTCGCCGCCAAGAACAACGATCGGAAAAAACTTAACGAACTGGTTAATCCGGGAGTGGCCGCCAAAACGCTGGAAAAATTCAACGGATCGGGTTAGAGTCATCCGTCGCTAAAAAAAATTCACGGGACAGAACGACAATCAAAAAAACCACAGACAAGTCTGTGGTTTTTTAAAAAGGCAAAGGCATGATTTGTCGGCGAACTCTAGCCGCGTTGCAACGCTCTTACAACGGCGATCAATACAACCGCTCCAAGCAACGCGACCAGAAAACTGTACACGTTAAAACCACTTACGCCGCTCTTGCCAAAAAAATCCATGATCCAACCGCCCAATGAGGCGCCAATGATACCGACGATGATATCGATCAATAATCCGTTCGTTCCGCCCATAACTATAGAGGCGACCCAGCCCACTAACGCGCCAAAAATTATATATACAAGAATTGACATAAGTTTGTCGGTTAATGTTTTTATTTATCTTCTTTGTCTAACTTTGCCGCGGCTTCCGGCGTGGAAACGGTTTTACCGATCAATAGAAGTTTGACTATGGATAAAACAATAATCCAGTAGATCAACATAGCCAGAAGCGTGGTCCACTCAAAAACGCTGCCCAGCACTTCGGTTTTGCCAAAAACGCTCAAAAAAGGAGCGGCCAGGACCGATGTTATGGCGTAGACAAAGCTTACAAGTCCGGCTTGGGAGTTGGCTCCAAGCAGTTTTAAGACAAACCTCATTGCCAATAATACTTCCACGCAATACAAAAGATACCAGGCAATTTGAGTGCCTCGGTATATCGGTTTGGTCGAGGGAGAGTTGGAAGAATCCATTTTATTATTAATAATTGATATTTATAATAGAAAAGGCGGTTACGACGACCGCTGTGCGGTTCGACAACCGCCTTGTATTTATTTAGTTGCAACTTGATTTTAACATATTCATCATAATTCGACAATTAAATTTTACTTGATCGATTAAACCAAAAAACGCCGCTTAGGGCGCTTTCCGGGTGGCAAACCAATGCTTTATCGCGTATATGATTTATCGGTGATTGGCGCTGTTCTTACTCGTGCTTCTGGCCAGAGTCGCTGGTTTCGCTGTTAATTTCCTGGGAAATATTTTTCCAGTGTGTTTTTAATTCGTTGATGAGGCCGCTCATTTCCCGGGAGCTTACGTCTTTCATTGTTTCGTATCGATAGCGGATATCGTCGACGATCTGGTTATATTTTTCCTGGGTTATGTCCTTGGTTTCCCGGGTTTGGCGCATCACGTCCTCCCGCATTTCGTCGGTCCAGCGGCAGGCTTTCTGGCGCGTTCGGCGGGAACACAGCATCGTAGTAACGGCTCCTAGGGCGAAAAAGGCGGCCATTGTGATAAACCTTACTCCACTGTTACTATTATCTTTTTCCATGGGTTTTGTTTCGTTGTTAATTTTAGCTTTTTGACCTTTATTCTATAGCCAGCTATAGCTTGCCTCAGTGTTGCATATTCAAGCAAATTTGCCCAGATGTTTGGCGGCAATCGCGGAAAGGGCGGTTTTTGGCATTTTCTCTTTTTTCGGCAAAATGATATAGTACGAATGATGAATAAGCCATTTTCTTTTTTTGTCGCGTTGGTCGCGGTAGGCGGAGGCATTACCGCTTATTTCGCTTACAATAATTATTTATTGAAAGCGGACGTGCTGGTTTGCGGTAATGAGGTCAACCAGGTCAGGAATGACTTTACCGCCACGTCAAAAAAAATGAATAATGATATTAAAAATCTTAATGTGGTTATCGATTCGACCAAAGAGGAGCTGGCGACGACAACGGCCGAAAGGGATGATTTTAAAACTAAATATGATCTTGAAAAAAAGAGAATGGATGATTTCTATTCGCAGATCAGCGATATCCAGGGTACGGTAGGTACCTTGGAAAAACTGAGCCAGACCGATCCGGAGCTGCTTAAGAAATATTCAAAAGTATATTTTTTGAACGAGAATTTCGTTCCCGAATCATTCGTTAAGATCGATTCCGATTACACCTTTAATCCCAAAGACGACTATTTGTTTTATTCTAAAGTCTGGCCTTTTTTGGATAAATTGATTGCGGCCGCCAAAAACGACGATATCGATCTCAAAATAATCTCGGCTTACCGGTCGTTTGGCACCCAGAGCGGTTTAAAGTCGTCATATAAGGTGATGTACGGGTCGGGAGCCAACAAATTTTCGGCGGACCAGGGTTATTCGGAACATCAGCTTGGGACGACCGTCGACTTGACCACGCCGCAAGTCGGAGCCAGTTTTATAGGTTTCGATAAAACAGAAGCCTATCGGTGGTTGCAAGAAAATGCTTTCGAATACGGATTTGTTCTTTCTTATCCGCAAGGCAACGCGTATTACCAATATGAACCGTGGCATTGGAGGTTCGTGGGCCGGGATTTGGCTTCGAAATTGCATGAAGAAGGCATAAATTTCTACGACCTTGACCAGCGCGAGATCGACAAATACCTGATATCTTTTTTTGATTAGCTTTTTGAACGTTGGAACCGGTTTTGAACGCGCCCTAAGTCGCAAATAAGTGTCATCTCTTGCCTTTTTAACAAAAATATTGCATAATTAAAAACCTAACGCAATAATTTACGAATATAAATACGAATATAAATATATGGGAGATTTTAAACAAGGCAGGGAAAAACGTTTTGGCGGAGGTCATGGAGGCGGATTTGGCAGGCGCGATGAAGGAAGACAAAGCTTTGGCGGATCAGGCGATCGGGACCGCGGTCCGGTTACCATGCATCAGGCCACTTGCGCGGAATGCGGGAGTTCTTGCGAGGTGCCTTTTCGCCCGGTTGACGGCCGGCCGGTTTATTGTGCCAATTGTTTTCAAAGCAAGAGAGAAACCGGGGGAGACAGGGGTCAAGATAGATTTCCGCGGAGGGATTTTGGCGCCAATAAAACTTTTGCCAAGCCTGATTTTTCGGGCAATGCCGGCCAGGGCAGTAATAATGAATTAAAAAAACAACTGGAAATGTTGAACGCGAAAATGGACCGGCTTATCAAAGCGGTAGAAGCCATGGCTTACACCAAGCCATTGGTAGCCGATGTAATTGTTAAAGAAACGCCCAAGCCGGTAGTCAAAGAAGCGGCTAAGGAGGCAGCCAAGGATGTTTTGGCCGCTAAGATTAAAAAAGTTGCCGCAAAAGCGGAAATAAAAGTTTCCAAAAAGAAAAAAAAGTAATTCTAGTTCAGCCGCTTTCAAAAAAACACCGCTCGACGCGGTGTTTTTAGTTCAAAAATCAGGTATAAAAAACCAAAGGTTGGACCTTTGGTAAATAAACGAGCGCCGTAAAAATCTATACGTGGCTAGGTGTTGCTTTTTGGTTTTTGGGCTTATGTTTGAAACGTCTCGGTCAGTTTGAGGAAGGCCGCAACAAGCTCATTCGGATATCTTTGCTTTTCCTTGTCGGCGAAGAGTATTTTTCTGGCTTCATCGATTATAGCCGTCGCTTCCGCGTTCTTTTCTTCGCCTCCTTCAAGGAAAAGCCGTTTGGCTTTCCGTATCATTTCCTCTATCTGGGTAATTTTTATCCGGGTCCACTCCGCATCCAGATATGGTTTAAGGTCCCACATATCGGGATCCCTTAAGACCAGAGCCGCCGCTTCGAAAAGCAATTCCGTGGCTCGGGCGCGATTTGTTTCGTCGTTCGCCTCGTCTAAGAGATCCCTCGCGTCTTCGATCAAATCCCCGGCCTTATTGAAAGGCTTTAGGAGCCTGGGGTTTTCTTCCATCAGGCGTTTGGTGTATTCCGTTGGTTCGATCATTGATACCACTTTCATATTGTGTGTTAATGATCCAACCATGTCAAGTATTATATTTTGAATTTAAAATTTTAAAACGCGTAAAAAATCCCGGGATTAGCGGATATCTTCGCTTGATTTAATGAATCATTGTGCGTAACCGAAATTATACGATCAAATAGCCGGGTCAAATAGGTTGACGCTATTTTTGATGGCGGTGGCGGTAGTCTTGGGGTAATTATGGAGCCAAAACCCGTTTTAACATTGGAGGGATTGTCAAAAAACGATTTATGGTATATAATGGCTTAAGAAGGAAAAAATAGTCGGTTTTCCCATAGAAAATAAATCAAACAAAAAAATGGACGGAACTATCAAAACACTCACGGACAGGGGATTCGGATTCATTTCCCGCGAAGGGGAATCCAAGGATCTGTTTTTCCACTCAAAGGAATTGAAAGGCGTTACATATGATGAATTGAAAGTCGGAGATACCGTAACTTTCGATGTCATTAATGGCGAAAAAGGACCCGCGGCTACCAATGTCTCCCGCGCGTAATTGAGACTATTAAAAGCGCCCCGATGTCGGGGCGCTTTTAAGTAATGCTTAAGCCCTTGTTTTTTTTGGATTAAAGTGTAATATATAGACATACGAGTTCGGTCACAAATAGATATACCTATATCCATCCATCAGAAAAATATGGTATTTGCAACTCACGCGGCCCCAAAGTCGCTTTTTGTTTAGATTTGCAACTTCTGTTGGAGGTGTTCATTCCGGGGATCCCTTCACCGCATTCCGCGAATGGGTTGCTTCAAGAAATTTAGCATAAGATCGAATGACGAATTTACGGGCGACGACTGGCCTTTGGACAAGCTCTGCCGGCCGTTCATATTTCCTTAACCGATCAAAAAAAGAAAGGGTCTAACATAAATTAAAAAAGATGAAAAATTCTCACAATCCGAACCAAAACAGAAATAAAACCGCGCGCCGCCGATTTTTAAAGAAACACCGCAATAAAAAATAGATTCTAATGATTTTTCGGTCGTTAGCGGGGGAATTTCGGTTTCCCCGTTTTTTTTGTCGGCCGCCGAATGACTAAGAATTGACATATTCAATATTGATGATATGATTCCGAATGGAGGATTTATGAGTTACTTGCTCCCCGAACCAGTAATATATTTGGTTTTGGCACGGATAAAATTCAATGCCGGAAAGTGGAGTATCGCCGAAGATGAAGCCTTGGGGCTGATTAAGGATTTCATCAAGGATCCCGATGGGACTGCACGTGAAGTTACTCTGGATCCGGATCCAAATGACCTGAGGGTTTTTATTCTCTACGATTTCAAAAATGAATTAGAGTTTTGGGAGTCGGTTGAAGTTCCCAAAAAACAAGTATACGAGGCGGTAATGAGCTTTTAGGCAGCCAGCCTCTTTTTTTTGGAAAAACGGGATTGATATTGATTTGTGGTAAAATATGTTATGGGAGTTAAGTAAGCGAAAAATTAGGGCGTTAATATTGGAAAACCATTATTAGCCGGATCGGGAAGATGAAAATCAAAGCGGTCTATGAATAAAACACAAGACGAATTCGATAAATACCGAAAGGAAGTTGATTTATCGGTAAATAACGCATTGAAAGGCATTAAGCCGGGCGCAAGCCGGGCCGACTTTAATGATTATCTTTGGAAAAAACTGAATAATGAAATCGGGAAATTTGTTTGGGAAGCGCTTGGCGCAGAAATCGGGCAGATTGAACTGGCTGTTCCGCCGGCTCATATCGGAGGAGATTTTTCGCTGGAAGTTTTTTCTTTAGCCAAAAAAATCGGTGAGAATCCCAATACGATAGCCAAAAAGATCGCCGGTTTCATCAATGAGGGTGAATTAAAGCAATGCATCGAACGGGCGGCGGCGGTTGGCGCTTTTGTGAATGTCGAATTAAAGAAGCGCGAATTCTACCGAAAGATTTTGGCGGAAATAGAAGAGCTTGGCGCCAGGTATGGGGAGAGCAATGTAAACGCCGGTAAGACGGCCGTTATCGATTTTTCCGCCCCGAATATTGCCAAGCCGATCGGCGTTGGTCATTTAAGGTCAACGATCATCGGTCAGGCGTTGGCCAATATCTATAATGAGACGGGATATGCGGTTGTAAAGGATAATCATGTCGGCGATTGGGGCACGCAATTCGGCAAGCTGATTTGGGCGTGGCAGCATTGGGGTAAAGAAGAAATGCTTAAAGATCATCCGGTGGAAGCGCTAAAAGATCTGTACGTGAAATTCAACGCGTACGCCAAAGATCATCTTAAAGCCGCCGATGAGGCGCGGGAATTGTTTGCGCGGCTTGAAGCCAAAGATCCGGAACTCGTGGTTTTGTGGAAACGGTTCCGGGATTTGAGCCTCAAAGATTTTCAAAAAATTTATTTACAGCTTGGTGTTGAATTCGATACGGCGATCGGGGAGAGCTATTTTTCCGACCGGGCCAATGAGGTTGTGGAGCTTTGCCTTGGAAAAAAATTATGCCAAAAAGACGTTGCGTCCGAAGCGATTATCGTTGACGGTCTTGACGGTTTGCCTTCGTTCCTTCTGCGAAAGCAAGACGGATCAAGCCTTTATTTGACCCGTGATCTGGCGGCGTTGAAATTCAGGGTTGACGTATTTGATCCCGACGTGATTCTCTATGTAGTCGGTAGCGAGCAGGAATTAAACTTTCGACAAATGTTCGCGTTGGCGGAAATTATGGGATATCTTAACGAAAACGTGGTTGCCAGGCATATCGGTTTTGGCATGGTGCTCGTCGACGGAAAGAAAATGTCGACCAGAGAGGGAACGGCCGTTGGCTTGGAGGAATTGATGACGCAGGCGATCGCAAAATCCAAGGAAATCCTGATACAAAAAAATCCAGCCATGGAGTCTTCCGATATGGAGACCGTATCCGGGATAGTGGGTATTGGCGCGATCGTTTATAACGACCTGAGGCAGTCGAGAACCAATAACATTACTTTTGACTGGAAAAGAATGCTTGATCTGGAAGGCGGGAGCGCGGTTTATCTTCAGTATTCCTATGTCCGGATACAGTCGATTTTAAAGAAACTAAACGAAGCCGGCGGAGAAGGCGGAGCAGGCGGTCCGCGAAGCGAGATTGCGTTCGAGAACCAAATCGAATTTGACGTTGCCAAAAAACTGATGATTTTTCCCGATATTATTTTAAAAGCCCAGCAAGCGGATTATCCCCACTATATCGCGGTTTATCTTGAAGAGCTGGCAACGCTGTTCAATAGTTTTTACAACGAGGTTTCGATAATCAAAACCGAGGATCAAAAACTTCGCGGATCGCGGATAAAGCTTGTTGAAGCCGTTGCTTTGGTCATAAAAAAAGGGTTATCGTTACTGGGGATAAAAGTTCCCGGGAAGATGTAGGCATTTAGAGTATCGCAAATTTTCCGTTGCGGGCGTGAGATGTTCTTTGAGTTTGCAAAATTAAGCCAAAAAAGCCAGAATAGTTTTATCAACCAAACCGAATAATAAAACAAACAAACAAACAAATGGCAATCATAATTACCGATGAAAATTTTGAGGCCGAGATTGGCGGCAAGGATAGGCCGGTTTTAGTGGATTTTTACGCGACTTGGTGCGAACCCTGTTCCGTATTGGGCCCGATATTGGAGAAAGTGGCAAAAGACTACGAAGGAAGACTTATTTTTGCCAAAGCGAATTTGGACGATATTCCCCTGACGGCCCAGAAGTTCGGCATTAACCAAATTCCGACCGTAGTGTTGTTCGGCAACGGTTCGCCGGTAAGCGGATTTGTCGGGGCGCGGCCCGAAGAGGTGGTAAGGGAATGGCTTGAGCAGTTTCTGAAGGAGGCCCAAAAAAAGGTTGCCGTGCCGGCCAAAAAGGCGCAAGACAATGTTGAGGTTTTAGCCCAAGAATATGCCGACTACTCCCAAAAGAACGGATTCAGATTGAACCCAAGCGAAGAAAGCGTAAAAAAGATCATTAATGGTCTCTTGGCGAACGAAAAGAAATACGGCAAAATTTATTGTCCTTGCCGGCGCGTGTCCGGAAATCTTGAGGAGGATGCCAAAAATATTTGTCCTTGCGTTTATCACCGCGCGGAAATTGAAAAAGACGGACACTGCCTTTGCAATCTATTCGTGAAATGAGGCGGCCAGCCTTGATTGAATTTTTAAATTTTATAGTGTAAAAAAGAAAAAAGGAGTTACCGGATGAAGAAATTCGACCCATTAACGGCGATCAGGATTGCCAACGAACTGGGTATTGTTCAGGGAGAAATAGAAATCGGGGTCGTCAGAGTCATTGACGATATCGCGCCTTTTTTTGTGGTTGCCATAGTTGATGGCAAGAAAAAAGCGTTTAATCCCGCAATCCTGTCTTGTTCCCTTTACGGGGTCGCGCTGGACTTGGCTTGGGCTTGAAACTGGAAAACCAGTTTCTTTTTTTGAACATCAAAAAAAGGTTAATTGGCCAAAGGATTATCGGATGGGCAAGGTTATGGTAAAATCAATTATAGGGTTTTTCGATACTACCCCATATCCCGCAGGGTCGGAGGGAATATTCCCAAATTATCCATTACTTAACGGGTTCGTGTTTTGAAAAACAATAAGTAAATTCATTAAATAAATTAAACCTATGAGACCAGTAGCCGAATTGATCCAAGAACACGGGCCGGTAAAAATGGTTCTTCGCGTATTGGAAAAAATGTGTGAAAAAATCGATAAAAAGGAAGATCTCGACAAGAGTGAACTGGAGCAGGCGATGTATTTTATCCGCGAGTTTGCCGACAAATGCCACCATGGCAAGGAAGAAAGCGTGCTTTTCGTGATCATGAAAAGAAACAGTAATATCCGCGACAACGGCTTAGTCGATGAGTTGGTTAAAGAACATGAAGCCGGCCGGGTATTGGCTCAAAACATGGCGGACGCCGTTTCGTCCAACGATATGGAAAAGTTCAAAAGAAATTCCTTGGATTACGTAAAACTTATCGACCAGCATATCTTCAAGGAAAATACCGTCCTTTTTCCGATGGTGGAAAGATCATTGACCGATGATGAGCAAAAAGAGCTCGAAGGGGGATTTTTACACATGGAAAGAGAGGTTATCGGCAAGGAACAGCACGATAAGCTGCATAATTTAATCCACGAGCTAAGAGAAACTTATTCTTGAACTGCCAGGAGCACCAAAAAAAGCTAAATTTGATACAGATTAAGATATTAGAAACATTATGTCGACAAAAATTATCGCTGTGTTATCCAGTATTATTCTTTTTGCGGCCGCTGTTTCCGTCGCTTGGTACATTGACGATCGAAATAACCAAAATAATTTAGCGAACAACAATATCGTTGTTCCGGAGCCCGAACCGCCGATCGCGGAGCCCGAACCGCTGATTGTTCCCGACCAAGTATCGGCCTTGACCGAACAAGTTGCTGAAACGATCGCGGAGCGCGATTGTATAAAAGGAGGTGAAGCGCTGAAGCCGGGTACTTACAATAAAATAACAAGAACTTGGTGGTTTGATGCCAATTTGAATGCGACGAGACCCGGTTGCAATCCGGCTTGTGTTGTCAGCGAGGATACCATGGCGGCGGAGATCAACTGGCGCTGTACCGGGGCGATTATGCCCAGCTCCGGAAGCAAGATCGCTAATTTCCAAGAATGTGTTGCCGCGGGAAATCCTATTCTGAACAGCAATCCGGCGCAGTGCGTAGCCGATGGCGAAACATTCACGGAGCCGTTTGCCGAAATCATGACTTGTTCCGAGGAATCCCGGAAAGTCGGTGCTTGCGCCCAAATTTATGAACCCGTGTGCGCGACCGTGGAAATCCAATGCCTGAAAGCGCCGTGCGAACCGTTAAAACAAACTTTTTCCAACGCGTGCGTTGCCTGCCTGAATTCGCTGGTTAAAACCTACGCGGCCGGGGAATGCAAGTAAGGAACGGCCGGAGTTAATATCACTCAAATGCCAGAAAGCCGCCGGAAGGCGGTTTTTTTTGCCGAGTGCCAAGTGGCGTGGCTTGACAAAAAATATAAAAAATGTTATTGTCCTGAAAGATCTTACCAATTTAGGGAGGAAGAAAATGGCAGCCGATACTTTGTGCAACTGTAAGATGAATGTCGAGAGAGGCCATTCAAGCGGAGGCGAGGTGGTAACAATGATCTTGGCCATACTTACCCAGGAATTTCTTGTTTTACCCGAAGACGAGACTTTTTACGAATTGGAAGTAAGCCCGCTTGAAGGCCGTCAGGGTTTTACAATAAAAGTACTTGATTCGATGCCGGCTAACATCTCGTTGGCTATCGAGGCCCAGAAGAAAAAAAATGGGTTTCAAACGGCCGAAGAAGCGGCTAGCGGGGATTTTAAGAAAGACAGCTGGCCGGTCAAAGGCCGGGCTTTCTTAAGGAATCAGACCGCGAAGGGTTTGGGCGGGATACCGATCCGGATGCTGATGATAGTGGCTGATACCGCCAACCTTGTCCCGGATGAAATGATATACGCGGCACGCGTCTATCCGGGAAAAGCCGCATTTACGCTTTGTTTTGAAATAGCCCTGAACCAGTCTTCCGCCGAAGAAATGCGTGGTTTGAGAGCCGATCAAAGATATTGCAGGATGTGACTCCAAGGGTCCGTGAAAAACACGGCCTTTTTTTAACGGTTAAAATTTTTAACAATAAGTGGACAAAAATTAAATTGTAATTTATGATAACGGTCAGCTCTGACGAATTAGGAGGCTTGTCAATGAAGGAATCGAACGACCCATGGGGCATGATTGCCCGAGTGAAGCAATCGTTGAAAATGATGGAAGTGACGGTTGGCATATTGGAAAACAATGCAAGGATGATCCAGCCGATGATTACCGGGCCGTCGCTAAAAGAAGCCCTGTCGGCGCTCAGCGGCCGCCCGTACCCAAGCGTATTGAAAGATATGTGTTCGATGGAGCGGGAAACCGGGCGTAAGTTTATCCGCGAGCCGGTAGAAGATTTATTCCAGCTCCTGAAAGACCCAAAGTTTTTTCTAGTCTGCCCTCAAGCAGCGCTGGATGAATTGTGGGAGATCGTTTTATGCGCCGAGATGTTGGACGGCAGGATCGACAGGGCCGAGCGCGTGTTCAATCTGGCTGACCAAAAAATTTTCGATTTCGCACTCGCTATAGCCGCTAAGCGATAAGAATAACCGCAGATTGGTTATTTTTTTTCGGGAAGCCGTGATTGTATCTTGACCCCAAATCATTATTAGTTTATAATTAACCAAGCTCAATTAAAGGAGGTTTACCTGATGGAATTTTTTATAGTTTCGCCGGAAAGTCCCTGGAGTAAAGTTTCTCAAATCGAAAAAAATTTAAAAGATGCTCAGTTAACGGTTTCATATTTGGAAGATAATGCGAGAAAGATCCAGCGGTTTGTGCCTTTATCGTTGAATAAAGCAGCTTTGCTGGAAGAATGCGCTCATCATAATTCATTGGAGCGTTGTTGCGACTTTATAAATACGGCGATCGAATACTGCGTTAAAAGGTCGATAGACCAGCTGATTTTCCAGCTTGGAGGCCGGGAATATCCCAATATCGACGTTGAGACTTTACTCAGCCGCTTGCATGAATTTTCCCTGCAGGCCGAAATGCTGAACAACCGCATCGAAAGGGTCAAAAACCTGACAGTCAGGGTCAGGGAAAAAACCCAAAATTATGCCGCTTCCGTCCCAGAATAACCATAAAATTGGTTATTTTTTTGATCTTGTTGACCAATATTAAAAAAACATTCTCACATCCCGCCGAATGTTAGATTGTTTTGGCGTTTTCCGGTAAATCCGCTAAAATAAGATTGACGGAAAAAACATATGAAAAACATATCTAAACTCATAGTAAGCGTTGTTATCTGCCAGCTGGCCGGGATCATCGGCGCGGTTTTTACGACCCCGGCGATAAACGGTTGGTACGCGACTTTGAACAAGCCCTCGTTTACGCCGCCCGGTTCTTTGATCGGAGCGGTTTGGACCGTTTTGTTCCTTTTGATGGGGATCGCGTTGTATCTGGTCTGGTCAAAAAACTGGGAAGTCAAATTACCAGCGCAAGGCAGGGCGTTGAAGGCCTGGAACCGGTTTTCGCAAAAACTTTTCACGGGGACTTGGCGGGAAGAGAATGTGGTTATTATCTTCGCCGCCCAATTGGGATTGAATGTCTTGTGGTCAATTTGTTTTTTCGCGCTGGAATTTCCGGGTTTGGCTTTTTTCGAGCTTTTAATGCTTTGGGTCGCGATATTATACACGATCGTTAATTTCTACCGGGTATCGAAGCTCGCGGGCTGTTTGCTGATACCATATATCCTGTGGGTGACCTTCGCCGGTTTTTTGAACTATACGATTTGGATGATGAATTAAGGCAAGCTAACCGGGCGGGGTGAGCTAGTAAGCGAGAAGAGGATCAATCTTGATTGACGGAATTTCCGCAGCGACGAATAAGGTTTATAGGGTGCCAATCGGACAAGCCGACTTACAGACTCAACCGACTCTTAAAATTACCCAGTCCGGTTTACGGTCCCAAAATTTGACCGCGCGCCTTGAGCATCCCGGATCCAAAGGAAGAAAGAAATGATCAACGGCCTTCGGCGGAAGGCGAGGTAGAATTTTTTGACTTAAAACCCCGATGCCCGGCAGACGGGGTTTTTAGTCCCAAAAATTGAATCTATTCCCGGGTGATCGGGGCTTTCGGGCTATCAAATGTTGACATTTTTAACGTAAAGGTTATGGTAAAAGAAGCTTATCGATTCAACCGAGTTCAAGAGGAGCGGACTTGCGGCTTCGGACGGCGATGGAAGCCGGGCGGTAAAAAATTATGCTTACAAAATCGGATTTTCTAAAATATACGCAGTGCTATAAATATCTTTGGCTTCATAAATACCGGCAGGACCTGGTATCGCCGGAAGCAAAATCCGCCCTGAAGCGGATTTTTGACGAAGGTTATGAAGTGGAGAATTACGCTTATAAACTTTTTCCGGCCGGCGTTAGTGCCTACGATAAGGATATTGCCGAGGCGGTAGCCAAGACCAAGAAACTGGTCAAGGCGCGCCAGAAAACGATCTTTCAGCCCACGATTTCCAATTGGAAGGTTTTTTGCCGGGCGGATATCATCAGGCGGTATACAAAAAGCGGCAATTGGGATATTTATGAGGTAAAAAGTTCAACCCAAGTCAAAGATATCCATTTGATCGATCTGGCTTTTCAAAAGATCTGTTTTGAAGAAAATTGGTTAAAGATCGGAAAGCTTTACGTTATTTGCGTTAACGGTGAATTTTTGCGGCGGGGACCCATAGACCCTAAAAAGTTTTTAAAAATCGTTGACGTTACGCGAGCCGTGGAAGCTTTGATCAAAAAGGTGGGCCTGGATATCGAAATGGCCCATAAAATTTTGGAAAATAAAAACGAGCCGGAGGTAAAGATATTAAAGCAGTGTCATTCGCCCTACGATTGCGAATTCAGCGATCATTGCCGGAAACATTTGCCGAAAGATTCCATTTATGGCATTGCCGGAGGGTTGAGTACGGAAAAATTGGAAATGCTGCTCGACCAAGGGATCTTGGAAATAAAAGATATCCCCGAAGGAATAGTTACCAATAAGAGCGGATTGGGATACATTAACGCGGTAAAAAGCAAAAAAGTTTTTATCGATTCCTTGGCGATCAAAGAGGAATTATCGTCTTTGGAGTATCCTCTATATTTCTTGGATTACGAAACCTTTGGTCCGGCTGTTCCGCTGTTTGACGGTTATAAGCCCTACCAAAGGATAGTTTTTCAATACTCGTTGCATATTAAAAGATCGCCGGATGCCCTATTGGAGCATTATCAATATTTGTGTGCCAGCATCAAAGACCCGACATCCGAGCTGCTCGGATCGCTATCAAAATTCGTGGGAGAAAAAGGGAGCCTTATTTCGTGGAATAAAAGCTTTGAAATGGGTTGTAACAAGGAAATGAGGGAAAGAAAAAAACAACACGCCCTGTTTTTAAAATCCGTAAACGACAGAATGTACGACCTGATGCAATGTTTCAAAAAAGGCTATTACGTGCACAAAGATTTTAAAGGAAGCGCTTCGATCAAACGCGTCTTGCCGGTAATGGTTCCCAAGTTGTCTTATAAAGATCTAAACATTCAGGAAGGCGGCACCGCTTCGGAAAGCTGGTTGAAAGTAAACGATCCAAAAATCGGTCAGAAAGAAAAAGATGATTTGGCCAAAGATATGCTGGCCTATTGCCGGTTGGATACCCTGGCGATGGTAGAAATCCTGGAAGTCTTAAAGAAGTTATAAGCGTGGCGGATGTTTTGAAATTCGAGGATTCCAAAGGAGCTACTCCTTTGGTCGATCAGAAGGGTTAATGCCCTGCGGTGTCGAAATACATTAAGAAATTAAATAAATTTATATAACGGGATAGAAGTAAAATTATGGAGTATAAAGACGGCATTGAGCATAATCAAGAGGTTGAGGACCAGGATCTTGAGGAGGCGGTTTTTGGCGAGCCGGCGATCCTTATTAACCTTGGCCAGCTTTACCAGCCGAGCATGGGTAAAGATTTTTTGTATGAAGCAACTAGATCCCTTTTATCAATAAATATCAAACGCGCCCAAAAAATAAGGATCGCTTGCGCCGTTTATCAAGGATTTATCAAAGAAATTTATATTGTTTCCCAGTGGCTGAAAGCGGACGAGTGGGGCAAGTATTATTTCGAGGGTGAGGTCGCGACGGATGAACTTCGCGAAAAATATGTCGGTAAATCCGTGGCCGCTTATTGGAAGCGCGGCAGCCGGATTCCTATAAAATACGCATCTTACGTGGTCGATGGAAAAAAATATAAGAGCTAGATACCGTCAATTGGTTCCTAGAGTTGGCGCGGATAAAACTCGCCATGGTAAGGAAAGCATGTTTGGAAGATTTTTTGATTGGTTTTAAGAAATGGTTTAAAATGATTACGGGTTACGAACCCGTTTTTGTTTTTTTTGGTATAACTTACGCGTTATAAACGAGTATATAATTTATGGCAAAGTACAATCTGTACCGGATAATTCCGGAAAAGAGGTTTGAGTTGATCGGGAAATTGAGAGCGGCGGGGCTGGAATCGGCCAAGAAGGTTGAGACAGGTGATTGCGTGCTTGAATTCATGTATTCGCGGGTACCGGACGGTAGCGATATCTGGTGGACCAAAACCTACCGGGATTTCTTCGAGGGCGTCGAGCCGCCCAAGAACGTGGTTCATTGCGCGGCTTTTTTTGTTTATGGCGATACTTTTTGCTACGCGGCGGCGCTGGGCAAGACTTTTATCCAGATAAAAAACTATTGCGACCCGGATTTCGGGATAAATATGGCCGAGCGCATCGCCAGCGATCATGTGAAGATAAAAAATTCCAAATTCTACAAGTCGCGCCGCAACCGGGTGGCTTCAACCTACCAGTCGGGAAACCGGATAGAATTCGAGAGCGGCGAATCGCTGGATATGATCCGCGCCGCGACGGTTGATCCGGCATTGTGGGGCAACGAGGCGAATTTCGGCACCGCGGTGCAATTTTCTTTGGATATCGGCCCGGACCAACTGCCGCCGTTCATTAAAAGGATCGAGGAGGTTCTTACCCAGCCGGCTCGCATCGGCCTGCCCAAAGTGGTTTCGATACGCGACTCGATTCTGTTAAAAGACTTGGATGCGTCATTGGTCAAGGTGTTATCCAGCAACGAGTCCGATAGGGTGGCGTTGATCGCCAATGACGATTGCCAATACTCTTTTTACCTGCAAGGTTCCTATGGCAACCTTTCCGACAAGGGGGAGATGAACAAGCTGGCCTTGCAGAATTTTATGAATACGGAGAACGTTAATCTGATGGAGCAACTTAACGATATCAAAGTGAGAGTATATGACCCGAAAGGGCACGAGCGTTCCAAGAATTTCAAGGCGATGATCGATTATTTCGACGGGGAAAACCGAACCTGTTTGATCGACGGAAAATGGTATCGCTATAACCAGTCGTTCCTGAATTTTCTGCGGCGCGAGGCCGATACGGTTACCATCGAAAAAGACAGTGGCATGGCGGCGGGCGGTCAGGAGGAATTCATTGAAGCGCAGGCGAAAGCGGGTTTCACCGATTGCCGTTTGGGGCTCGCGGCCATAAACGAGAAATTCCGGGTGAACAAGCTGGATCTATTCAAAGACGGAACCTTGTATTTCGTCAAAACCGGTTCTCCGGAATCGGTAAATTACGCCGTGGATCAGGCGATTAATGCAACCAAATATTTACAAGCCGGGCGCGGCCAGATCGAGCTGGCCAACCAGACGTTGGATGTGCAAAGGATCGGTTTATGGCTGGCACCCGGAAAATCGGGGACGATCGGCCGTTTGTCGGAAGTGAATTCGCTTAATTTTTTAATGAAGATCGCCGATTGGAAGCGCGCGGTTTTGAACGCGGGATTTCGGCCGAGGGTGAGGATAAGCCAGGGATAAGCGAGAAGAGCGAGAAGTCACAGACCCATACATCGAATCGGTATCGTTATAACCTACCGGTTTTTGCTTTATTGATTTTTTCTTTAAAAAACCTTAGGTTAAAATAAGGAAGGACTTTGAATGATCAATCAATAAATTATGGAAAACCAAACAATCAAACCAACCGGATGTTGTGAGCCGTTCGATCCTAAGTTATGGCAGGATAAAGAGGTTGTGTGGCGCGATAAGATCTTCGTTAAAGATCACGTCACGAGCTTTTTACATATGCCCCTTAATATGGGCCGGATTATGGTCAAGAATATGGCGCTGATCGAGAAGGCCGGGGCAAAAACAAAGAACCATTTGATGTTGGCTGATGAAAAATCCCTTTGGGGCGCGGATATTTATATCGAGGTGGCAAAGGAGGTACCGGGCGCGCAAATGGCCAAGATTTCCGGGTCATTCCTCGCCAAAGTGTTCGAGGGGCCTTATCAAAATGCCGGAAAGTGGGCGGAGGAGATGAAGAAATATGTCGAAAGCAAAAACAAGAAGTCCGATAAACTATATTTTTTCTATACTACCTGTCCAAAATGCGCCAAAGCGTACGGCAAGAACTACGTAGTCTTGTTTGCAAAGATGGCTGACTAAAAGCGGGTAAGCAAGAAGAGGGGTAAGCCCATTAAGCTAATTAAGTCGATCAAAGCGCTTTATGAAAATAGTTTTTATCGCCGGACCTTATTTCGGGAACGGAGACAGATCAAAGATCCACGATAACATCCGGCACGCCGAAAAATACCAGATCGCGCTGGCGAACGCGGGTATGGGTTTTTTTTGTCCTCATAATCATACCGAGCATTTCGAAATTAAAGCCAACGCGGATGAGAATTTTTATCGCGAGCTCGACATGGTCTTTTTACAAAAAACGGCGGATGCGATCATGGCGATTCCAGGCTGGGAAAATTCCAGTGGTTCGCGAGCGGAAATAGAATTCGCCAAAAAGAAAGGCTTGCCGGTTTTTTTTCCGAAATCTCCCGACGACCTCGGCGAGATTACTTCTTGGGCAAGGGAGGCCTAAGGCCTTTACCTGAACGAAACGGGCCCTTAGCGGGCGGAAGTTTGTTGATAATCAGTCGCCCGAATGAGGTTTTTTTGATAGAATAAAAGATACTCGGTAAATACCAAATATGAATAAAAAAATTATTTTGCTGGCCGTTGTTTTAGTTGTTTTGGGTGGAGCCGGTTGTTTGATCTTTTTACTTTCACCGGAGTTTGCAGATGTCGCGCCTGGTCAAAAAAGAGCGCCGGATCCGAAAAACGCCACTTATTTTATTGAAGGTAATCCGGTTAAGCTTGAAAATGGCGAATCGAGAGTGGGGATCGAAGGGGGTACCGTTTCAATGACCATTACGCGGTTTTTTGGTAACGAGGCCGTTGGAGATTTTAACGGCGATGGCGTTGATGATGTTGCTTTTCTTTTGACCCAAGACAGCGGCGGAACCGGGATTTTTTATTATGTCGCCGCCCTGCTTAGCGGAAAAGGCGGGTATTTTGGCAGCAACGCCTTATTTTTGGGAGACCGGATCGCTCCTCAAGCTACCGAGTACCGCGGCGGGAACATCGTCGTCAATTATCTGGATCGCAAAACGGATGAACCGATGGCTGATGCGCCTTCGGTGGGTATGAGTAAATATTTTCTGGTCATCGATAACCAATTGCGAGAGGCGAATCCGATAATGAGCGAGGCCGAGGCCCGGATCATTGCCGGAAAATCCTGTATTAAAGGCGGAGAGGCTTTGGGTCCGGGCTCGCGCAATGAGACCACCAAGACTTGGTGGTTTGATGCCAATTTGAATGCGACCAAACCCGGATGCCATCCTGTCTGCGTTGTCAGCGAGGAGACCAAGGCCGCAGAAATCGAATGGCGCTGTATCGGAATCACGGTTCCGGATGAATCGACAAAGGAAACGTTAAGGCAGCAATTTGCCTTGAAATATCCAAAATATGCCAAAACAATTTCGGTAGTTTTGGAAAAAGGAACGGAAGACTTTATCCGCGGCAGCCTGAGTCTGGATACGGAAGTGCCGGGAGGAATATTCTTCGCAAAAAAAACCGGCGGTAAATGGGAGATCGTTTTTGACGGAAAGGGCCCGATTCCTTGCGGCCTTTCAAAATATGGAATTCCGGGCGACATGCTTTCCGATTGCGCGCAGTAGCTCGAGATTGACGCGCATCAAGATAAGTTTCGGCAGGAGGCCGAATCCTTAAAGATAGTTGACTAAGGGATAATATAGTGTTACATGATTTACGTAACAAATCAGGAGGTAAAATGAGCGAAGACGTGACCGTGATCACCAAAACGGACGGCGCTTGGTCTGCTTTAGACCAGAATCGGATAATGCGGATGGGGTGTTATTTAATGAACAGCCATCCGATGCATCCGGGCGTACTGATCCTTTCGGGCAATTGGAAACGGGAACAGCTGGAAAAAGCGTTGGGAATGAATGACTTTAAATGTGAGTTAACGGATTCCAAGGATCCCAAGTTGCCGTTTAAAACTAGTTGTTAGCGGTAAAATTCCGGAAGCTGAATCAGCCCCGGAATTTATTTTTATTATTTTATAGACCACGGGTTTGTCCGTGGAACATAAAATAATGAAGAATCCAGAGGATACGTCCTCTGGTCGCCTGTGTGGTTTTGGACCACGCCGGGCGAAACTCCCTTGGAAAAATAAATAATTGATTGTGAAGACGGGACTTCCGCCGGTTGTTTTTTTGGCAAACAAAAAAAGCAGCTAAGCTGCTTCAATGGGTATGTTCCGGGTGCGGAACAACCCTGGCCTTGATGCCATTGATAGTTTGATGCTCGATAAATTCCTGTAATTCCTTGACCTTGGTTTCTCTGGCGATACAGCGTCCCTGGAGATACCATGCCGAAAAAAGCAGTAAGACGCCAAGGATAAACGCGCCTTCGGAGCTTATTGCCAACGCGCCCGCCAAGACTATAAATCCTAAAACAAGAACTGTGTTCCAGGATTTTGAAAAATCATGGTCTTTATCGTTGACGGACTCATCATACGTAGTGGGGTACTCGAGGCGTTTACCGTTTTCAAGTTCGACCATAAAAGTCATCCCTATACCTCCTCTTGTCTTATTAAGTTAAAGAGCACGATATTGCTATCTTCGGATTATAAATGCTTATCCTTAGAAAGTCAATCATATCAACGTTCAAGCGGTTAGTTTTTTCGAATGAGCGGGACGGTTACTGTTCACTATTGACAAAATAAGAGGAAATAGTTTATAATAAAGTAAGTTTCTTTAGTTGGAAGGTGCGAAAATGGTAGAAAAAAAATATGAGGACGAGATAAAGAGATTTGTCTCGATGGTTTTGAGAGAAAGAAATCCGATGAATATCCATAAAGCCCTGAGGGCTTACGGGAATGAAGATGATTTGAACGGTCTTGTAATGGCCGCGTTCAATTTCGGAAAGCTCCGAGACATCACCAAGAAAGGAGATGAGGAGGTGGAAAGGGCCGTCAGAGAGATTATAATGCCTATTCTTTTGGACGGGCTGGGATTGTATTATCGGGGGAGTAGCATATAGAAAGAGGTGTGATAATGGAAAGATACCGATTAGAAATGGAACATTTAAAACTTGCGTTGCCGGCTTTACTGGGATGCCTGGTGTCGTTGTTCCTGATGTTCTGGTCATGCGAAGGCGCAGGTAATGTTCTTCACGCCTGGATCGTCAATTATACGACTGTGCCGGGTTGGCCTTCATTAAAGGCCTTGGGCATTGTAGCCGAATTTCTGACTTTTATGCTACTGCTTGTACCGGCCTTTATCGGAATATACAAAACATTAAGTTCCGATTAATACTAACCACTACCATGGTTAGTTTTTTTTAATAAGCGGCGCGGCGGGATAAAAATGATCGCCGGCTTTCGCTTTTGTTGAGCAAAATTGACATAAAGAAAAAAAATCGCATAATCCAAACAGACAGTAGTTCATTGGTAATCAGGAGCCGGGGAGGACCTCATGGCCAAAAAAGTAACTTTTAAAAAACCTTATGTTCAAAGCCAGGAAGAAATGTATTGGGTAGGCGAGGCCGCGATCGCTTCTATCGGTGTTGTGGTCTTGTCGACATGTTACATGGGATTGGGTTTTTTTCTCGTTCCTTTCGCCGTCCGGGGATGGATCTTCGCGAAACAGGTAAGACAAAAGAAGCCCCTGGAATCCAGCTTTGTCGTTGGCGGGTTTAAAATCCCGATGAACAAGATGACGCTTCTTTTAAGTTATGCCGTTTTATGTATGCCGATAAGAATCTTTATTCCTCTTTTTAGGGAGGGAGGGCCTATAGCGATTTTTCTTTTTAGCACCGTGTTGATGATCGCAATAGGATGGGCGTGTACGTTAGGCTGGCCGGATGTACCAAACGAAGAAATAACCGTTACGGTGGAAAAGTGAATCAAGTCTTTTTGCTGAAATATTTAAACCCAAATTTGTCTTGGGTTTTTCTTTTTTCGCGATTTTTTTGGCAACGGAGTATAAAAAAAGGCCGGATTATCGGCCTAGACGTGGAGAATGATCAAGAGCATATAAAAGACCAGATAGCCGATCAAAAAAGCCATCGATTGCAGGAATAATTTTTTGGCTATACTGCCTGTGCTTAAACTTCCGCTATATTCATTGTCCTGTTTCTCCATTGGAACTTGCCGAGCCGGAAAGCCTTCCACGGTTTTTTTGCTTTGGTATTCCCGCAATTGTTTCAGCTCCTTGATGCTTACGCGCCGGCCGTGTTCATATAAGAACGTGACCATAAACGTAAATAAGCAAGCTAATCCAATTAAAAAGGTAACGACTTCTATCCAATGTATTTTTGTTCCCTCTTTGGCTTTGGCGATCGCGGAGATCAGCGTTTCATCGTCCGAAGGATAGTAGCTGGCTTGCTCCCATTTTCCCAAGTTAATTAAAAGCTTAAAGGCCACTTTTACCACTTCCGCAAGCTTGGTTTCACTGGATAGGTTTTACTTTTTTTAAACCCCGTTGTCAATAAAAACATCGCGAAAATTGATCAAGATCGACAAAAAACGGACTCCTTAAAATTATCCCCGGCGGAGTTTAGAGAGTCTGTCGAGAAAAACGATCAGTTCGGAAAGTGGCGATTAATACGAATCGTTTCAAATTAACGCCGAAAAAATAAATAATCGATAAAGCAGAATGCTGAACGTACCTGCTTTTTAAGTCGACCAACAACAGCAAACTCGAAGTAAAAAGGCATCAGGACGTTCAAATAATTAAAGACGGCCTCTTCCCTCTATTCTGGTATAACGATGCTTTAAATGAGCATAGGCGGGCTTTGGCAGGGGTTTTAAAGGTAAGACGCGCTGAGCCGCCGCGCAGTCGGCAAAGAAGGAGAAAAAATCCGCCAAACGCTACTACTTGCTTTAAGGGGTTGGTAGAAGTTATTGACTGATCGGAGGCATAGTATTATGATAATGAAGGTTCCTTAAAAGGAGGTTTTATGACTAAAATTGAATTGGACAAAATGAGACCATCCGCCCGTTTAAAGCTGATGGTTTGCATGGCGGGATTGAAGGTCTAACCAGGTAATGATCAGGCAAGAAAAATGGTTGCCGTGGCCGCCAAAGTGGTAAGACGAAGCGTAGAAAAAACAGCGATGGCGGGGGATACCAGCGTAATAAAGGCCCTTGATCTGGCGAGCCAATGGTCGGAAGGGCAAAAGATGAAATATTATGAATTGGACGCCGCGCGGCAAGGCCTCGTATTTTATTCCAAGCGTCTGAGTTTCAATGACGAAGAGTCTTGGCTGGCTCTACCGTTAGTCGGGGACCTGATGGCGGCAATATGCTATCTGGATGTCGACTGGTTGGCCACGGAGAAAAGAAAATTCACGCTGGTTGCGATAGCGCGGCTGGAAAACCTGATCGGCGAATCGGGGCCGGCAATGATTTCGGAAATGAATAATCGCAATCTGGACGAGACCGCATCGGAAGTGATAAATTATCTGAAAGAGCAGGAAGTGGAGGCTAATGGGCCATGATCAAAAAATCATGGTTTTATTTTATCCGGATTGGCAGAACATGCCTCATTAAAGGATGAGGAATTATTTGCGAATATATCCAAAGGGTAAAAATACTGAGGAAACTCGCCAAACAGCGTATGTCTATTGACAAATTGTGGAAACGATGTTATTGTTATGAAACAGGCAAGGAGGTGAGGTCGATGAAAGAAGTGGCTGATCAGATTGGATTGAAAATAGACGGACCAAATTTGATTATCCGGGCCATTCGAGGCGACGAAGAAACCGAGATAGTCCTTGATCGTGATGCCGCCGAAGCAGCGGTAGTCAAGATGATGGAATATCTAAGAAAGCCGATTTACAACGTTAAAAACGAGGTTGTGGACGGCTACCAATGAAGTGAGACAAATTACCATCCGGGTAAAATGTCTCTCTATTTTTTTAAAATAGCCACAAAGTAAATTAAAGCGCGTTAAACGGGCTTTTTTTCATGCAATGTTTTCTTGTCGAAAGTTATAATCGGAAAAAAACACTATTGCGTTCAAAAGCGACAAAAAACAAATTTGACCATTGTCTTAACGCCTTGAGTTTAGCGGTAGCGGAAATTTTTTGGCTCGATAAGACCGGAAAAACAAAGCGGGATCATAAAATCATGCGCCGCATATAGTACCAAGGACGGTAATCGGAATCAGCTCATATATTCGGACCGAAAAGTCCGTCGGCGGATATGGTTGTGAAAAGATAAATGGGGCTGGAAACAAGGCGGATGTTAAAATTTACGGAATTGGATCGATTCTCGCCGAAAAAACGATTTTGAAAGAAAGTCTTACCGGGCTTGTAGTAACGTTATGGACACCCGGGAAGTTCCAACATCCGGCGGCGCAGGCCGGATGGCGAATAATCGCTTCGCATATACCATAGTAAAAGAAAAAATATGAAAATCACAAAATCACAAGCCGCCGCGGTTTTGGCGGTAGCGTTGACGGTCGCGGCCGCGGGAATCGGTTCGGTTTACGCCGATACCGAGGCTACGGCGAAAAATAATCCGATGAACGGATTGATTTCGGCCATTGCGGCCAAGTTCAATCTTAATACCAACGATGTCCAGCAGGTTTTTGACGAACAAAGGACGAAAATGGAGGTTTTGCGGCAACAAAATTTCGCGGACCGCCTGGTCTCGGATGTCGCTGGTGGCAAGCTTATCCAAGCGCAAGCCGATGCTATCACAACCAAACAAGCCAAAATGCAGACCTTGAGAACGGAAATGCAGGGTAAGACGGCGGAAGAAAAGCGCACCGCGCTGAAGGCGCAAATGGACGACTTGAAGCAATGGGCAAAAGACAATAATATTCCCCAAGAGTATTTAATGATGGGTGGGCGTGGTTTTAGCGGAAGACCCGGGCCGGGTATGAGGTTTCATGGTTTTTCCTTGACCGGCGCTACCGGTACATCGAACCAATGATCGGTAACTTTGGTCTTGCGGAAGAGAGCTGTTTTTTAAACAGCTCTCTTTTTTTGGTTCGGCGTTAACTTGCGGCTCGCCGCATCAAAGGATAGAATAAAACTGTTAACTTTACGATCAGACCATGACACAGAACGAAGCGTACGAAATCCTCAAAAGGGGCAACAATGTTTTTATTACGGGAGCCGCGGGCAGCGGCAAGACTTTTTTATTGAACCGGTATATCGAATATCTTAAGCAAAACAACATTGGAGCGGCGATAACCGCATCGACGGGGATAGCGGCAACCCATATCAACGGGATGACGATTCATTCCTGGACCGGTCTTGGCATTCGCGACAGCCTGGACGAACAGACGTTGAAAGATTTAAAGGAAAGATACTATCTGAAGAGCCGGTATAAAAAAGCCGAGGTTTTGGTGATCGATGAAATATCGATGCTTCACCATTACCGGTTGGATCTGGTCGATAATTTGTTTCGTGAATTCAAACAAAACACTCTTCCGTTCGGCGGCGTGCAAGTTATTCTTTGTGGGGATTTTTTCCAGTTGCCGCCGGTGGCGCGGTTAGACGAACCGAAAGCGCGCTTTGCTTATCATTCCCGGGCGTGGCAATTACTTGATCTGAAGATCTGCTATCTGGACGAGCAGCACCGTCAGAACGACAGTGATTTCATCGATGTGTTAAACGCGATCAGAAGCAACGCGGTTTTAGGGCGTGAGCGGCGGCATTTGGAAAACCGTGTTGGATGCGGCATAAAAAAAGATTTGGAACCAACCAAGCTTTACTGTTTGAATTGCGACGTCGATCTGGAAAATTCACTGGAGTTGATGAAAATATCGGGCAAGGCGTATGAATATAAAATGGAAGCGAGGGGCGGGAACAATCTGGTCGAAGTGGTCAAACGGGGATGCCTTGCGCCCGATGTTTTAAAACTAAAAGTCGGGGCCAGGGTGATGTTCGTGAAAAACAATTTCGAGGAAGGATATGTCAACGGCACGCTGGGGGTCGTCGAGGAACTGGATAATAATCGGATCGTGGTTTTGGCGGATAACGGCCGGCGGTTCGACGTGGGTTTGGCCAATTGGATGATCGAGGAGAACGGCAAGGTCAAAGCCGAGATCATCCAATATCCATTGCGTCTGGCTTGGGCGATCACGGTTCATAAGAGCCAGGGAATGAGTTTGGACGCGGCCAAGATAGACCTTACAAGATCATTCGAGCGCGGCATGGGGTATGTGGCTTTGTCGCGCGTGCGGTCGCTTGAAGGTTTGACGCTGGTCGGATTCAACGAAAACGCCTTACAGGTGGATGAGGAAGTCCTGGAATTCGACGGGGAATTAAAAAAAGATTCCGAAAGGGACGCTAAAGAAATCCGCGAGGCGATTGACCGATCGCCATTGGAAAATAAGACCAGCGATCTGTCCGAACCGCATCGATCGCATAAAAAGCAAGCGATATCGACGATGGAGCAAACACGCTTGATGATCGAAGGAAAGACTCCGCTGGAGGAAATTGTAAAAAAACGGAAATTGAAATTAGCCACGATTTTGGAGCATTTGGAAAAACTGAAAAAAGAGGGGCGGCTGCCCGATATCGAGTATCTGCAAAAAAAGGCCGGTCCCAAGAGGATCGGTATGATGAAAAAAGCTATTTTGAAATTCAAGACCGAAACAGGCGGATATCCGCTCGCCCGCGCCAAAGAGCAACTTGGGGAAAAGGCAACTTACGAAGAGCTGCGAATTGCCCGGCTTTTTTTGGACTGATCCGCGAAGAAGCTCCAAGATTCAAATTTTTTTGACAAAGCTATGTTTTTGTATCAGAATCTTTTTTAGCAAGTTAAAAACAAGGAGGATTGAAATGGCGAAAATTTACCAATTGGACGCCGAGGAAATCGAGCGTATCCAGACGAATTTTAAGATTCCGGTCGACTCGACCTGGCCGGGTACTTACTGGATCGTGTCGTTGGACCGCCTTTCGCTAATGCCGACCGTTGAGGAATTGGAAATGATCCGGAGCTACTGCGAGTTTGTAGTGCAGGACCAATACCGGGAAAGCTACCGGACAAAGATCATGGCTAAGGCCCTTCCGAAGGAGGCGGGCCATAATACCGTGATTTTCCGAAAGGGATTTTCGGTCAAGGAAGGAGCGGAACAGCATTGGTTTTTCCGTATGATCAATTGGAAGGAAGGTCCGACCTATTTTCCCAATACGATGCTGGCCGATTACAGGGGTTATTCTCTGATCGAGATCATGGATCGCATTCACTGTTGCGTTCCGGAGGATTGGGTCGCCTGGAAACGGGGCCATGCTTTGATTTTCGGGCTTTCAACCGGAGGGAAATAAAATGTATGCTGTCGGCGATATAGATGAGCCCGGTCCGGGCGGACTCTTGATTGGCACAATGATTGGGCGAAGCGACTTGTTTGATTCAAGGGAATTTTGTATCAGGGTCTGGGAAACCGGAAAGGACGATGTTCCGTCCCAAAGGCATGCCCATCGAGACACCGATGAAGTGATAATGGTACTTAAAGGAACGTTAAAGATCGAAATAGACGGCGAGGAGATTCATCTGGTGTCCGGCAAATTCTTATTTAAAAAGCCGGGTTCGGCATCGCAAATCGTTTGGGCGAGCCAAGACGCGCAGGCTTTGATTATCAAGGCGCCGTGGTTGCCTTACGACGTAGTGAAAATGTAAAGGAAGGAAAACTTCCTTTTTCTTTTTTAAATCGCGACAAGCCGGTTAAAACAAAACAGAGCCGTACGGCTCCGTTTTGTTTTAACTTACAATAGACCTACTGATCAAATATTTCCTACTGCAATTTCCATATTCCGGCTACGCCGAATTCATCATTCGTCGACATACTTAGCTTAAGTATGTCTCCTCGTTCTTCATTCGGCTCGCTCGGAATCTGGAAATTTCGCTACGAAAATATTTGATCAGTAGGTCTAATAGTCTTTTAGGCAAAGGTATAAGCGGTGCCCTTGCAATTCATGCGTCCGGTTCTCCCGATGCGGTGGATATAATCGTCGTAGGTGTGAGGCACGGTGAAGTTGATCACGTGCGTTACGTCTTTTATATCAAGGCCGCGGGCGGCGACGTCGGTAGCCACGAGTACGCTGATTTTGTTTGACTTGAATTCATCAAGCGCCTTTTGCCGCTGGCTTTGGCGTTTGTTGCCATGGATCGATTCGGTCTTGAATCCTTCCCGCCTTAATTCCTCGCTGAGTTTTTCCACACTGCGCTTGGTATCGGAAAAGATCAGAACTTTATCCACTCCGGGCTTAGCCAGAAGTTTTTTCAGTTCGTCGAGTTTTTCGTAGGCGCTGTTGGTCTTAATGACGTTTTGTTCCACGTTTTCCGCGGTCTGGTTCGATTTTATGGAAACGATCACCGGATCTTGGAGAAACTGGGCGGACAAAACACGAATGCGGTCAGGCATGGTTGCCGAAAAAAACAAAGATTGTCTTTTCTGGGGGAGTTGTCCGATTATCTCTTTGATGTCGTTGATAAAACCCATATCGAGCATGCGGTCGACTTCGTCCAGAACAACCGTCGTAAAACCGGAGAAATTAACCACATTGCGCTGTTGGAAGTCTTTAAGCCTTCCGGGGGTTCCAATGATCACATTGGGCCGGTATCTTAATTGCTGCATCTGGGGGCGCGATGGCATTCCTCCGACCAGGACCGCGGATTCGATCCGCGTTCCCCGGGAAAGGTTTTTGAAATCACCGTCGATCTGCAAAGCCAGTTCGCGCGTGGGCGCAATGATAACGGCTTCGCTGCGGTTGTTCTTCAATATCTTTTCGATTATCGGCAGTAGATAGGCGGCCGTTTTTCCGGTTCCGGTGTTTGCCAGGCCGATCACGTCTTTGCCTTCGATGATCAACGGCATAGCTTGGTCTTGGATCGGGGTTGGCGTGCCGAATCCGAGCTTGACGAGATTTTTTTTCAGAATAGGAGACAAATCAAAATCCTCGAACCGATTGACAATCGGCACGGGTGGGCATTCTATCGACGTCGAGGCTTGTTTTACGAACCTTGAGATATCGATGTGTTCGCGATAGCCGCCGCCGGATCTGGCCGGCCGGCCCGCTGAACGCGAACGATAAAGACCTCCGGTGCGGGCGCCTTGCGTCCGACGCGGATTTTGTTTCGCGCTGCGCGCGAAACGAGAGTAACTGTTCATAGATTTTTTTGGCTTCCCGCGAAATATAAAGAATGGCTGGCCAGTTAAGATATAACGATATTCTTAGAATTGCTGTTGCCGTATCCGTTTTCGGGTAGTCCGTTCGGTTATCGGCGGCACTCTATAGAACATCGAAATATATTTATATTTTTTCGGGAATCTATAGAACAATTTTTTTCGCTACCCTTACTATAACATAAAGCGCTATTTTTTGCAATATCAACACAACCATCAACGATCCGGGGTTTGACATTTTCTTCTCTTTGCTATAAAAAAATTCCATAAAGGAGGCGATAGTCTGAAAAAAGCGAAGATGACGGATAGGGAACGAGAATGGAGAAAGGTTCTTAAAATGATGTCGGCCGGGGATAGAAAGATTTTAGAGGATGGTACGGAGGAGCTTCTCGATTATCTTATGGATAATGAGTTGGAAGCCAAGAAAGGAGACCGTCTCTACTTCATTGCTTTGTCCCTCGACGGGATAAGTGAAGCCCTCTCGGGTTGCCTGCCCCCGGACTCGAGCGACGAAGAGGTTGTTTTGGCGGGTATTATGGAGGTAATTTCCGCTTTTGGCCGCTTCGGCTTGGCCGTCCTTGATAAGAAGAAGGATCCGTTTTCCCGACTGGATGAAGCCACCAGGTCCGTGGCATCGATGGCCAAATATTTCGCGGCTGAAAAAGCCGAGGAAACGCCAGAATAAACCGGGATAATATTTCCGGTTTTTTTTATGGTAAAACGACGAGGCTTTATTGTTTTTATTCCGCAACCAAGCGGGAGATTGCCGGCCGGCCGTAGCTTACAAACAGGTAATTATCTTTTGTTAGTCTTTATGGCGGAGCTGTTAAATAGTGTTGACATATTGAGAAAAATCTGTATAATAAATAAATAAAGCTTACCGGGAGGTAAGATATTGGCAAAAAAGAAGCTAACCGTGCGGGAACAGCAATTCGTGGATTGCTTGAAGATGATGGCAACGAGGGATCCAGCGATCCTTAAAGAAGAATTTAACGATCGGTTCGAAAAACTGATGGATGAGATATTGGACGCAAAGGAAGGAGACCGGTTTTACTTCATCGTCACAACATTAAAGAAAATTGGCGATACTTTTGAAGCGCCTAGCATAAGTGAAGTAAGTGAAGAGGAAGTGCTGGAAGCCGGATTTTTGGACGTCGTTTCCGCCATTGCCCGGTTCGGCCTCGCTGTTCTTAACAAGAGAAAGGATCCGTTCTCAAGGATTGAAGAGGCGAGGCGCCTAAGCGTTCGGATGATTAAAAGGCTGGAAGCCAAGAAAGCTTCGAAGTAGACCGGGAAATAAGACCCGGTTTTTTATTGACAAAAAAACGTTTTATATGTATTATTCAAAAGGTTTATCCAGGGAGTACCTTAAAAAATAAGCTGAACCGAAAGCAGAACAAGAAAAACGGACAAAGGTGACACGATGAGAAATTCTCGAGAGAAAATCGAAACCGATGTTTTGATCATCGGTGGCGGAATTGCCGGCGGAACAGCCGCTTTGACGTTGGCTGATGAAGGCGCGCGGGTCATTTTGGCTACGCGGGCCAAAAGCCTTCAGGAGTCAAATACGTTTTACGCTCAAGGAGGTATCGTGTATGACGGAAAGGACTTGGCGGCCGATATTTTGGCGGCGGGTGCCGGGGTGAGCAATCCGGCAGCGGCTAAAATTTTGGCTTCGGAAGGTCCGGGGCTGGTGGATGAAATTCTGATCAACCGGCTGCACGTGCCGTTTGACGCCGATAGCTCCGGATTGGAGCGGACCAAAGAAGGCGGGCATGGGGTCGCGCGGATCATCCATTGTGCCGATGAAACCGGCCGGGCCATAGAAACGGCGCTGGCCGCTGAAATCCTAAAGCATTCTTACATTAAAGTGCTGTTAGAAACGACGGCGGTTGATTTGCTAACCCCGGCGCACCACTCGAAAAACCGGCTGGCGGTTTATGAAACACTGGCTTGCGCCGGGGCATATTTGCTGGATCAAAGAACCGGGCAAGTGGCCAGGTGCTTTGCTCCTTGGACGATCTTGGCGACCGGCGGTTTGGGCCAAATCTATCAACACACCACCAATCCCGAAGGCGCGCGAGGCGATGGTATCGCTATGGCTAACCGGGCCGGAGCGAGAATCATCAATCTGGAGTATATCCAGTTCCATCCGACCGCTTTTTACCGGATCGGGGCGCCGCGGTATTTGATTACCGAAATGGCGAGGGGCAAATGCGCGAGACTGGTGGACCAAGACGGCAATCCGATCATGGATAAATACGATCCGAAGGGCGATCTTGCGACCCGCGATATCGTGGCCCGTTCCTTATATAAGGAAATGGTGGCTACCCGCGCCAGCTGTGTTTATCTTGACCTGAAATCCTATATCGAAAGGGAAGAGATCTTAAAACATTTCCCCAAGATCAGGGAGACGCTACTGCCTTTCGGTATCGATATTCTGCAAGACCTCGTTCCGGTAGTTCCGGCCGCGCATTATTCCTGCGGCGGAGTTTTCGCGGACGTTGAGACGGGTGAAACTACCGTGAAAAATCTTTACGCGGTTGGCGAGGTAGCTTGCAACGGTTTGCATGGCGCGAATCGTCTGGCCAGCACTTCGCTTTTGGAAGGTTTGGTTTTTGGAAGGCGCGCGGCGGCGGCGATTGTAAATGCTCCGACGGTACCGTCCAAAACCTATCTAAATGACATCCAGCCGTGGGAAAATTTCGGAAACGAGGAAGACGATCCGTCTCTGATCGCCCAAGATTTGCAGAATATTCGGGCAATCATGTGGAATTACGTGGGTTTGGAGCGAACTACCCGGCGATTAGCCCGGGCGCGGGTCGAACTGAGCCACGCGGAACGGTTGGTGGAGCAATTTTACCAGAATGCCGCAATCAGCGATTCCCTTTTGGGACTGCGAAATATCGCGCGAACCGCCGTCTTGGTTACCGAAGCCGCTTGGGAGAACAAGCAAAGCGCCGGTTGCCATTTCCGGATTTAGGATGACGCACAAAAAAACTAGAACTCCAATTATTTTGGAGTTTTTCTTTTATGCGGCCGCCGATCGCTGTGTCTGTTTTTTAAGAGAAAGTTAGCGGAAGCTTGAATGAACGAATATTCGGAATGACTTCGTGCTTAAAGGGATGCCAATTAGAGGATTAAGGCAAAATTTAAAAATTATGTTTACGTAATATGGCTGGAGGGGGTATAATTTATCAATATGGAGGTGAAGTGGTAAAAATATGAGTTTCGGAGTGGTTAAATTTTCCAAAAATCCGTCAATCAAAAAAATCATTCTTGGTTTTTTTTGTTTGGCCGGTGTCGCGGTATTAGCGCGAACCACGATGGCCGCGATCAACGGGGTGCAGGCGAGGCCGCAGACCGATATTGCCAATGTGCGATCCTTGGCGGCCCAAAACAAGCATATTGCCGGTAAATACCGTTTTACTAATTCCAAGTTTATTAAGTCCGCCAAAGACAAAAATAGCGTTCAAACCGAAATAGGCGATTCGGGTAGCGTGGAATTCAAGCCTGATTTAACCGTCTCAAAATGGGATGGCGAGGTTTCGTTTAAAGTGAAACCGGATATTTCGAGCGTGGCAACGGCCAAAAAAAGATTAACTATTGACGGCGAACAATTTGATTATAACGCGGATAAAAAAGATTATGTTTTTTATGATGATTCGACCGCATCTGAGAATGGAGGGTTTGAATTCAAGATCATCCTAAATGAAAAACCAACGACTAATACCTTTTTTGAACCTATAGAAAGCAATGGTGTTGATTTTTACCCGCAGCTGCCCTTAAACGAAGAACCGCAACGGTCGGGCGTTACTTGCACGGCGACGGAATGCAAAAACTCTACGGGGCACGTTGTTATTTATCGTCCCGAGGACGCGGTTGATAGTATTGCGGTTTATGCAACCGGGAAAAGCGGTGATTTTACTGCCTTGGGTGGTATGAATTATATGGCTGGTAAGGTAGCGCAGATCAAGCGCGTGAAAGCCATCGACGCGAAGGGCGCGTGGGTTTATTGCAAACAAACCATTTTGAACGGTATTTGGACGAAAACCTGCCCGCAGGATTTTTTGGACAACGCGGCTTATCCGGTAGTGATCGACCCGACGATCGGATATACGAGTCTTGGGGTTTCGACCGACAGTAACGACCGGGGACTTTTTTTGGCCAGCGGTCAGACTTCGTCGGGAGAGTGGGACGGGTTTGTGACAAGCATTCAAATTGCCGCGTGGAGCAATCCCGAAACCCATACAAAATTAGCGCTTTATAACAATCAATACGGTAAGCCGACATCACTGGTTGCCGGTTCGAGCACGGGAGAAATAACGGTCAAAAGGACTTCGAAGCCGACGCAAGACAGCGAATGGACATCGGGAAGTTGTCTCGCGCCCATAAGCGCTAATACGTATTATTGGCCGGCCTTCGATGCCGATTCGAACAATATGTATATCGCCTATGACAGTACGGGGGCATTTTCCCAATACAATGTGGCCTATTCCGCTTTTCCACCGGAAAATACTTCGAATCCAGGGTCGTATTCCGGGGCAAGCTATTCCCTTTATGCTTCATACACGGAAACTTCTCCCGCAAACTGTTCATGGACCGGTAGCGTTGATTCCGCTTGGGCCAATGTCGGAAACTGGACGTCTTGCAACGGATTCTGGCCGGCTTCAAAAGACACCGCGATTATTGGCGACACTGCTAACCAGCCAAGTATTACGACCGCGGTAACGATTGCCGCGCTGACGATCAATTCCGGGACTTTGACGTTGAACGGTGGTTCCCTGGCGGTCAACGGGAATATCACTTTGGCGGGAGGCAATCTGACGGCAAACTCATATCCGATCTCTGTGGCTGGTTTTTTTGCGGACAATAGCGGTTCATTCAACGCCGGCACCGGTACGGTCACTTTTATCGACACTACCGGAATACCTTGGAATATCACCAATGCCGCCGGTACGCTGGAATTTTCAAATATAAGAATTTCCCACTTAACGGCCCCTGTGATAACAAGCAGTTTTTCTATCGCCGGCACGTTGACCATCGACAGCGCCGTTGTTTTTTCGTTGTCCGGCGGTACCATTACTTTTACCGGGTCCGGCGGATCAATCGTTAATAACGGCAGTCTTCTTAAATTTTGGGGTTTGACGATCGGAAGCAACAGTTCTTTTTCGAGCAGCGGAAATTTTTCGGTCGCTCAAATATTTAACATTAACTCGGACTCGGTTTTTGTTCCCGGAGCGAGCGACATCATCAGCGGCGATGGCACACTTACCGGTTTGGGTACGGTCAAGGTTACAAGAACCGCCGCGACGCCGGATTTTTCCAGCCAATACACGATTGGAGGTAAGGCTTTGGCGAATTTGACGGTTGAGTATGCGGGTTCGGCCGCGCAAACGATAAGCGCTGTCGATTACGGCAATCTTTACGTAAAAGCGGCGGGCGATAACATTACCGACACCTTTGCCGCCGGAACCATAAATGTGGGAGGCGATATGGCGATAGGGAATGGTTCCAATACCGGAATGGTTGCGACTGCCGCGGCCAACGATCCGGACATAAACGTATCGGGCAACGTAATTATTAACGCGAATTCCACTTTTACCGGTACGGATGATCCCGGGAAAACACTAAACATCAACGATAATCTGACGATCAACGGAGTGTTTACCGCGCCTTCCGGCGATGAGGCGGATTCGTTCGAGCTTGGCGGTAATTTTACCAATAACGGGATTTACAATAACAGCGCCGGAAGATTGACTTTGAGCGGCAACGGCAACCAGTCGTTGGGCGGAACCACCGCGACAACGGCTTTTTACCAGTTATTCGCGGCTACCGGCAATCAGCATAGCAATACGGTTTACCTTATTCCGAATTCTTCGGGGGACGCGACCAATATCCGTTCGGTTTATCCTGGCGTAGATCATTGGGAGGCGATCAACGATCCGGTGGGTAGTCCGGATGAATTTTCGAAATATGTTTACGACATAAGCAGTGGCCAGGAATTACTGGATCTCTATAATTTACCCGACCAATCCCAGTTAGGTACGATTACCAATGTCCAGGTTTATGCCAGATACAGCGGTTATGACGGAATAAGCGCGGGCCGGGTCGATCCGGCCGTTAAAACGCATGGCGCGATATACCGTGCCGGCTATTGTCCCGATCAATACAACAAGACATGGACAAGTTGCAACAAAGGCTGGACGAACAATCCGAACACCGGTAACGCGTGGACGTGGGATGAGATCAATAACCTGCAAGCCGGCACATACGAAGACTGTACCGGAAATTACGCCACCTATATAACCCAGGTTTATGTGGCGGTTACTTACAACACGGTTGTTCCGTCAAGAGCCATTTATTTTGCCGACGGGCACCATTACGCTATCGCCGCTAACGGAGACTTAAACTTGACCGGTGTTACATCTTCGCTTCTTTCTTTGACGCGATCCGATACGACTGGTCCCTGGTATCTTGACGTGAATAGTTCAAATACCGCGGTTTCGGTATCATACGCCAACGTGTCGTGGTCCGACGCTTCCGGCGGGAAACAGGTCCAGGCCACCGATGGCACTAATGTTGACGGGGGCAATACGGTTAACTGGAAATTTATCGATGCTTTGCCGCCGACCATTACCATCACTAATCCCGACAAGAGTGCCGCGCAAAGCAAAACTATCACCGCTTCTCCCAGCGACGGTATCTTGACGATGGCCAATACTGCCGGCTTAACCTGCAATGACACGCTTTTTTTTATCACCTACGCGTCTCAGACTTTTACCTTGGAATCCGATAACGGTACCAAGGTTTGTTACAAAAACGCGGGTGCGGGCGGTACGACTTATTTGATGTCTGATGCCATTGGTGGCATTGACACTACCGGGCCGGAGATGACCGGTTTAACCAATGATAGCGCTTCAACAAAGAGCAAGACCTGGAATTGGTCCAGCGAGGTTGGCGCTACCTTTCGTTTTGTCATTGATACTAACGCCACCTCGACCGTGAGCGGAATTTATGATTCCACAAAAACAGCCACTCAGCCATCGGGAAATGGCGATTATTATCTTCACGTCCAAGCCAAGGATACCGCGGGCAATGAAAGCACCGTAACAACGGTTTTCGCGCTCCTGGATAATCTCGCGCCGGTGATCACGGTCAGCGGCGCTGATCCGGTAACCGTCGCGCAAGGTTCAACCTATACCGACAGCGGCGCGACCGCGACCGACAATATCGACAGCAGCGTCGCGGTAACTTCCGGCGGTT
>CAINCQ010000028.1 GCA_903847095.1 uncultured bacterium | reverse complement strand
TATTTTTGAAGATACCAGTGCTATTTGCTGCGATAGCCTGCAAAAAAATACTTATCCGTCATCCTGCTCTTCGGCCGCTCCCTGCACCGAGGTCGTTAAATATATATGCAATAGGTGTGGTGATAAATTCTGCGAGTTCGGAGAAAATGAAAAAAACTGCGCTGCCGATTGCATCATCAAACCATCTTGCGGAAACGGTTTCTGCGAAACGGGCGAAACGGCGGAAAATTGCGCCAAGGATTGCGGCAACAAATGCGAAATGGCAAACACCGAGGCTAAGCCTCTCACTTGCCGGACAACCTGTAATGTGGATGAAGCGGCGGTCGATACCAGTTGCGATGGAAACGGTGTTTGTTGTAAAAAAACCCGAGTCTGCGGTAATAGCTTGTGCGAAACCGGCGAAACTGCCGCTGATTGTCCGCAAGACTGCGGCAAATCATGCGAGGAATCTTGCAAGGCGCAAAGCTACACCTACAGTTATTGTAACAGCTACGCGATTACGGCGGACGCCTCGCTTTCTAAGTGTAAACAGGGCTACACGAGTATCGGCGCGGCCAAAGACTGTTATGTTCCGACTGGGTTGGTCGGAGCCGGAAAAGCTTGCTGTTGTACCACCTCAACTCCCGTCTGCGCTGCTGAAGGGGAAAGGATCTTCGCCAAGGATCTGGCTAATGGAAAACCAACCGCATGTTGTCTAAACCTCACAGCCATTAGTTCCTGCGCCGATAACGGAGCTTGCCCGGATAACGGAAGCTCTGTTTGCACCAACTGCGGAAACGGAACTTGCGGCAAAGGGGAAAATAAGGTGAATTGTCCGAAAGATTGCGGCACCAACAAATGCGAAATGGCAAGCACTGCAACAAACCCATTAACTTGCCGGACGGCGTGTAATGCCAATGAGACCTTGGTAGATATAAGCTGCAACGGAAGTTTGACCTGCTGCAAGCAAACCCCGGTCTGCGCAAAAGCTGGGGAGACGATCGTTTCAGCCGGTGCCAAATGCTGCGCCGGATTGGTTGCTCAGACGCCTGACGGCTGTCTTGAAAGTGAAGGCTGCAAACCAGATTCATGGATTTGTAAAAACAAACATACCGACATACTCGCCGAGATCAATAAAATCAAGGGAGAGATAAAGCAAATGATGCAGCGGCTACAGGAGCTTATGAAAGAATTACGTTAACCGCGATTCGTGAATCAAAAGCTCGGTTAAAACCGAGCTTTTGATTTCACAATAACCTGGATTGCGTTCCAAAATTACCGGTAATATAATAAGGTAGCTTATGGAATATTTTATCATTACTTACGGATGCCAGATGAATCGGTCGGATTCGGAACGGATTGCTTCCAATCTGGAAAAAAAGGGGTTTTGTGCTTCCAAGGACCTCGAGAACGCCGACATCATCATTGTTAACGTGTGCTCGGTCCGCCAAGCCTCAGTCGACCGTATTTTCGGATTGGCCGATAAATTAAAATCCCTACGGGAAAAAAATACGGGACTTACCACCTTTCTGACCGGCTGTATCGTTGAAAAAGACAAAGCCCGTTTTAAAAAAATATTCGACCATATACTCAACATCGACGCCCTTAACGACTGGATCCTAAAATTTGACGGCGCAAAAGCGTCAGAACCGAGTAAACATTCAAAACACGAGCCGGCTATCCCGCTGGCTGATAAAAAAAAATTCACGGTCGGAATACCGATTTCCACGGGTTGCGATAATTTTTGTTCTTATTGCGTCGTCCCCTACACTCGCGGTGGATTGATCCCCCGTGATTGGCGCGATATCCTGGCCGAGGTAAACACGGCCGTCCTTAATAACGCCAAAGAGATATGGCTGTTAGGCCAAAACGTCAATAATTACCGATTTAAGGGTCCGAATGATAGCGAATGCATCGATTTCGCCAAACTGATCGAAATGGTCGATGCGCTGCCGGGAGAATTCTGGATCCGCTTTACCTCGCCCCATCCTAAAGATTTTGACGATGCCGCCATCAAAGCCGTCGCAACCAGCCGTAAAGTCACGCCTTATTTCAACCTCCCGGTCCAATCCGGAGACGACGCCATCCTGAAGGCCATGGCCCGACCTTATACATCCTCGCAATATCTTGACTTGGTCGAAAAGATTAGAAAAGCGTTCAGAACACACCGGACCGGAATCGAATCAACCATAGCGCTGTCCACCGATGTCATTGTCGGTTTCCCCGGCGAAACCGAAGAGAATTTCTTAAACACGGCGAAACTTTTTAAAAAGGTTGGCTTCGATATGGCTTATATCGCGTGTTATTCCCGGAGGGAAGGCACGGCCGCGGCGGCCCTGCAGGACAATGTGCCTAAGACAGAAAAAGACCGACGTTATCGCGAACTGACGCGCATCATGATGGAAACCTCGCTGGAAAACAACAGTAAATACGTCGGACAGACCCTGCCGGTCCTCATCGAAAAAATTCTCGAAAAAAACGGGACGTGGGCTGTGGGAAAAACACGCAGTTATAAAACCGTCAAATTTCCCTTCAAACACGATAATCAATTTTTACCCGGGGACATAGCCATGGTTTCGGTAACGAAAGCCCTGCCGCTCGGCCTTACGGCCCAGCCTTTATGATGGAAAAAACTAAACTAAAGAAACTCATAGTGATCGTGGGGCCAACCGCTTCCGGAAAATCCGGCCTGGCGGTAGAACTGGCCCGGATTTATGGTGGGGAAATTATTTCGGCCGACTCGCGCCAGGTATACCGCGGCATGGATATCGGCTCGGGAAAAGTAACTAAAGAAGAAACGCGGGGCATCAAGCATCATTTGCTTGACGTAGCCAGCCCCAAACGAACGTTTAGCGCGGCACAATACCAGAAACTCGCCCTCAAAGCCGTCAAACAGGTCCAAGAAAAAAACAAGATACCCATCCTTTGCGGCGGAACGGGCTTTTACATCAAAGCCGTCACTGAACAAACAAACCTACCGACCGTTGCCCCGGACTGGAAGCTGCGCAATGAATTGGCAAAAAAAAGCACTGACGAACTGTTCGCAATACTGACAAAAAAGGATCCGCGCACCGCCAAGCGAATCGAGCGGTCTAATCCGCGCCGCCTGATCCGGGCGCTGGAAATTGTCATGAAAACCGGAAAACCCGTTCCCGAAACAAAACCTCTTTTGCTGCCATACCCCATTTTGACGCTTGGAATTTCGGTCCAGCGTCAAAAACTTAAGCATTTGATAAGCCAACGGTTGGCCAAGCGGCTCGGCCGGGGCATGCTTTCGGAAGTCAAAAGACTGCGTTCCGAGGGAATTTCCTGGAAAAAACTGGAAAATTTTGGCTTGGAATACCGGTATTGCGCCCTTTTTTTGCAAAAAAAAATCACCCGCCCAGAGATGGTTGATAAGATCCAAATCGAATCCGAACATTACGTCAAGCGACAACTTACCTGGTTTAAAAAGGACAAAACCGTACATTGGATCAAAAACCTGCGCGAAGCCAAAAAATTGGCAGATAAATACCTGGCAATGCGGGAAAAAATAACGGCTAGGGTCCCGAAGACGTAGAATAAAGCCGTAACGCAAATCCGCCTTCTTTTTATAGTTTATTCGCTATCGAGCTTTTTTTTAAGGATTGCGCGCGCAACCTGAGGATTGGCCTTGCCCTGCGAGACCGCCAAAATCTGCCCGACTAAAAATTGGAAAGAGTTTTGCTTGCCTTTTTTGTAATCATCAACCGCCTTTCCATTCTTTTCGAGAACCTGACTGACGATGACATTCAATTCCCCTTCGTCGGATATCTGAGCCAAGCCCCTGTCCTCGATTACATGCGACGGATCGGCTCCAGTTTCGATCATGACCTCCAATACAATTTTGGCTATTTTCGACGATATCTCCTCTTCATGGATAAGCGTAACAAACTCGGCAAAATTTTCCGGCGTTACTTTAAATTCATTCTGGACAAACGGGCGCCCTTTCAACAGGCCTAAAACATCCGAAACCAAATAATTGGAACAAAGCCGGCATAATTTGGCAAACTCTTCGGCCAAGATATCTTCTTTCATTTCCCGTTCCTTGACCCAATTGGCCAGTTCCGAAATCGCTTTTTCGAAATACGAGCCAAGGTCGCGATTTCTTACGTAAATCTCGACTGTTTGCTTCTCCAGGAAGTATTCTTTTGCAAATCTAGCCCTTTTTGAAGCCGGAAGCTCCCCGATTTCCGCCCGGATACGCCTCAACAGATCATCGTCTATTCTATAGGACGCCAGATCCGGCTCCGGAAAATAGCGGTAATCGAGAGATTCCTCCTTTATCCGCTGCGAAAATGTTTCGAGTTTGGTTTCGTTCCAGCCTCTCGTTTCCTGGACAATCTTTCCGCCACCCTCAATGACCTTAAGCTGTCTTTCTATTTCGTACGCGACCGAACCCTCAACCGCTTTCAAGGAATTCAAATTCTTTATCTCCACCTTGGTACCGAGTATTTTATCTGGGGCATCGGCTATCGATAAACTGATATTGACTTCCACCCGCATCTTTCCCATTTCCAGGTCAGCGTCCGAAACATTAAGATAGCGCAAAATCAGCTGGAGCTCTTCGGCAAATTGCCGCGCCTCCAGGGCCGTTTCAATGTCGGGTTCCGTTACCAATTCCATCAGGGGAATACTGGAACGGTTAAAATCAACCAGCGAATGATCCGACCCCGCCGGATGCGCCAATTTGGCCGTATCCTCCTCAAGATGAACCCTTGTTACGCGTATCGTCTTGCTATGTCCCTCCGCGTCCAAGACATCGATCTTGCCGCCCGAGCAGAACGGCAAATCATATTGTGAAATCTGATAGCCCTTCGGCAGGTCCGGGTAAAAGTAGTTCTTACGGTCGAATTTGCATTCCTTTAATACATCTGACCCGATAGCCAACCCCGTTTTTATAACCAATTTTATCGCTTCCTGATTTGCCGTCGGCAAAGTACCGGGATGGCCCATGCAAACCGGACATACGTTCTTATTCGGTTCTTTTTCTCCTGCATCATTTAAACACGAGCAAAACATTTTTGATCGCGTGTTCAATTCGCAATGAATTTCGAGTCCAATCGTCGGTTTGTATCTTTGGCTAGACATAATTTTTTTGGGGCATAGTGTCGGTTTTTATCCGTCCTTTTCAGGAAAAGAAGAGATAAACGGAAAACTCACTTTAATTTTATATCACCTATTTTTTCTTGCCAACTATTTCAACCCCGCTGGACGTCCCGATAATATCGGCGCCGGCCTTGATCGCGTCGCGGGCGTCTTTAGCCGTCTTGATGTTGCCGGAAGCCTTCAACAGCAAACCGGGTGCCGCTTTCTTCATTATTTTTAAATGAAATTGTTTTTCCTTTAGTTCCCGGTGTTCAAGCGGATCTTTCGCGGTCGCGGTTTTTACGCAAATTGCCCCGGCTTTCTTGACGATTGCCGAAACTTTGGCAATCTCTTCATCGGTCAGATAGCCCGAACCAATAATTGCCTTCGTCGGCATGATCGCGCTGATTTCGGACAAGTCGTTAAAAATATCAACCCAGAGCTCATGTTTGATGTTAGGAATCGAGACAACAACATCGAGCTCGTCCGCTCCGTCTTCCTGCGCCGTTTTGCACGCCTGGACCCGCAGAGTATGGACACTATCCCCGATAGGGTCATCAATCAAACAGATCACCTTAGAGATCGTATCGCGAAGTTCCATTTTAGCCGTCCTTACCCATTGAGGATTCACGCATATTCCACGGAATCCATATTTCTTCACTTCATCGCAAGTCTTTTTGATATCAATTTCCTTTACATTGGGACCGATCCTGGTTTGATCGATCGCGTTAGCAAGGTTGAACTTTTTTTTGGATCTTTTGGATATGGCCATAATTTTAGCGTGATGATTATATAAATTTTAAACCGCCGAATGGATTATTTGTATTTTAAAATTTCGATCGTTTTATGATTTCCAGCCATCCTTGTTTTTTTTGGCCAGAATACTTTCGACCTCCTCGAATATCGCCTGGATCGGACGGTCGCCATCGATGACTCTGATGTCGTTGTCGATTCGGAATCTAGCGATGATCTTCTCGTAGTTTTGCCAAACCTTCTCCAGCTTCGCGACCTGTTCGAAAAGCTCTACGGAAAATCTTTCCTTGGCCATTCTTTCAATACAAATCTTGGGATCCGATTTTAAAACGATCGTAAGATCCGGAAACAGAAAATTATCGTTGATCTTGATAAGCCAATTCAAGTCGCAATCGAGCGCTCCATAAGCAAATGACGAAAAAAAATACCGGTCGCTCACCACGATCAGCTTTTTCGCCAAAGCCGGAAGAATTTCTTTTTCGAGGTGGTAAGCGCGGTCAGCCGCAAAGAGTAACTGCAAACAGTCAGCCGAGCTTTTCCAATCATTTCCAAGAAAGCTGCGGATCAATCCGCCAATCAAGTACTGGGTCGGTTCAAAAGTTTTGTGGACCTTAGCGGCTTCTTGCTTGAGCTTTTTTACCAAATACTCGGCTTGGGTTGATTTTCCCGAACCATCCAAGCCTTCAAAAACGATGAATTTCCCTTCGTGAGGATTTTTTATCATGATCCATCAAAAGCTTTTTTAGATCGGCTCATTTTTTATGAAGTTTCCGGCACTCTCAAAGAATAAAAAACATCCGTAAACCAGGATTTTTACTCAAAATTCCAAAGCTTAGCCGGAGCGCTGCTCGTCAATAAACCGCTAGGAGCCAATTTATACGAAACGATCATTCGATCGTTATCCCCATATTCTTGGCGGTTCCTGCGATTATCCTCATTGCCGCTTCAACGTCAGTGGTATTCAAATCCGGCATTTTTTGAACAGCGATCTTTTTCAGTTGTTCGTTTGTGATCTTACCGACCTTGATCTTGTTCGGCTCTTTTGATCCAGCTTCTATTCCTGCCGCTTTTTTCAGTAAATCGGAGGCAGGAGGTTGTTTTAAAATGAAGGTGTAGCTGCGATCCTCGTAAACCGTAATCTCGACCGGTATCTTAAAACCCAGCAAGTCTTTTGTCGCTTCGTTGAATTTTTTTCCGAAGTCCCCGATATTGATACCCTGTTGGGCCAACGTCGGTCCTACGGGAGGAGCCGGGGAAAATTTACCGGCTTGAATTTGAACTTTCACAATTCCTTTGATTTTTTTTGCCATGTTGGTCTGATCTCTTTTAGAGACTTTTTACATCTTTTTAATCTGAAGGGAATCCAATTCGACGGGCGTATCGCGCCCAAACATACTGATCAAAACCTTAACCTTTCCCCGCTCCCTATCAATCTCGGAAACTTTACCGTCGAAATCCTTGAACGGACCATCGGTAATCTTTACCGTTTCGCCGATAGCAACCTCAATGGTATATTGGGGCTCGGAAAGCTCCATCCTCTTCTTCAAGCTTTCGATCTCATCGGGCGATACCGGAATCGGGGTTGTTCCCGCGCCCACAAAACCGGTTACATTAGGGGTATTCCTTACGACATACCAGGAATCGTCGGTAACGATCATTTCCACCAGGATATATCCGGGATAAATTTTTTCCTCAATCACTTTCCTCTTCCCTTCCTTGATCTTGATCTTTTTTTCTTTAGGCACAATCACGTTGAAAATCTTATCTTCCATACCCAAAGACTCGATCCTTTGCGTCAAATTTTTAGCTACGGCCTCCTCATAACCGGAATAAGTGTGGATGACGTACCAATTTTTTTCTGATAGAATTTGTTGTTTTGGCATAAGAGATCAAAGTTTATCAATCCGGAAGCTGCATCCCGACGCTAAGGGTAGGATCAACAAACTCATTTATTAATCGGTATGGCTAACGACCTTAGGAATCGCGAGTCCGCCGAAGTCCGAAACCCACTTCTTTGAACGAAGAATGACCGAAAACCATGAGTTTCTCGGGGCATTTCGCGGAGTTTGATGCAGTTTATTTGTTTAAAATAAATTTATTCAAAAGGCTGGAAAATCCAAAGTCAAGTATTCCAAAATAAAAAGCCATAAACAAAACAATCCCCACTACCAATAACGTATAATTGATTATTTCCTGGCGGGTAAGCCAGTTTACCTTTTTCATTTCCAATCGTACTTCCTTTAGGAAAGTCGTAGTTTTTTCTATGATATTCATCTTATGGATTAGCTACCCTGCGATAGAGCCGCTTTAAAAAAAATTTATCCCTTTGTTAAAACAACCCAAAGGGCTCGTTTAAAATATATCAAAATTAGGCCATTCTGTCAAATTCCGGGCTGTTAAAATTCTCCACTCCCTGACCTCTAAACATCGAGGTTTTTTACGTTTTTCGCATATGTTTGAATGAATTTTTTTCGCGGCATTACCTCGTCTCCCATCAACATATCAAAAACTTTATCCGACTCAAGCACATCGGCCACGGACACCTGTAGCAACATCCTGTTGGCGGGATTCATCGTCGTTTCCCAAAGCTCAATGGCATTCATTTCACCCAAGCCTTTGTAGCGCTGGAGGTTAACATTGGGTTTGTTTAATTCCTTCACAATCTTGTTCCGTTCATCCTCGGTATACGCGTATCTGACTTCTTTCCCCGTCTGAATCTTATAGAGAGGCGGTTGGGCTATATAGAGATAGCCTTTATCGATGATTGGTTTAAAATAACGATAGAACAAAGTAAGCAACAAGGTCCTGATATGGTTTCCGTCGCTGTCGGCATCGGCCATAATAATGATATGGTGGTAACGCAATTTTTCGAGATTGAAATCCTCGGCTACGGCCGTGCCCAAGGCAATGATCAGCGATTTTATCTCCTTGGATTCCAACATCTTGTCGAGTCTTGCCCTTTCCACGTTCAAGATCTTTCCCCGAAGCGGCAAAATAGCCTGGAACCGTCGATCGCGAGCCTGTTTACCCGAACCGCCAGCCGATTCCCCTTCCACGATATAAATCTCGGACTCCTCGGGGCTGCGCGAAGTACAATCCGCCAATTTTCCCGGCAAAGACAAACCTTCCAATATACCTTTGCGCAAAACCGTCTCGCGCGCGGCTTTTGCCGCCTTCCGGGCCTTATGCGATAAAATGCATTTCTCGACGATCGCGCGCGCGTCCGTCGGATTCCTCTCCAAAAAATCCGTTAAAGCATCCGCAACAACCGCTTCCACCGCACCCTTGGCCTCAGGATTACCAAGCTTACCCTTGGTTTGACCTTCGAATTGAGGCTCGCGCACTTTGATCGAAACAACGGACGTGAGGCCCTCCCTGATATCTTCGCCGGTCAGATTGTCCTCCGAACTTTTCAAGAAATTGTTTTTTCGCACATAGTCGTTAAAAACACGCGTCACCGCCGATTTAAACCCCGTCAGATGCGTTCCTCCTTCCATGGTGAGGATATTGTTGGCAAAACTTTCTTCGTAGCATTCGAATTCATCCGTGTATCTCAACGCGGCCTCGACCACAATGTCGTTTTTTTCTCCATAGCAATAAAAAATATTGCTATGAATGGCATTGCGTCCAAGGGTAAGATATTTGAGGTAGGAATAAAGCCCTCCCTCAAAATAGAATGAATAGGTTTGCTTGACTTCCTCAGTCTCGTTATGGATATTGATACGAACTCCCTTGGTAAGATAAGCTTGTTGGCGCAAATGATTGATAATGCGCTTTGGATCGTATTTTATTTCATGAAAAATTTCCGGGTCGGCTTCAAAGGTCACGCTGGTTCCTTGTCGGTTGCATTTATCAACCCTTTTGACGTTGGCCTGAGGTTTCCCTTTTTTATACTCCTGAACATAAAGGCCACCATCACGGCAGACTTCCGCGCGCATCCAAGTCGAAAGAGCGCAAACAACGGATACCCCTACGCCATGAAGACCACCGCTTACCTGGTAGGCCTTACCGCCAAACTTAGCCCCCGCGTGCAAGGTAGTCATAACGGTTTCCAAGGCTGATTTTTTCGTTTGAGCGTGTATATCGACCGGTATACCCCGGCCATCGTCATTCACGCTGATACGATTGTCGGGCAATATCGAGATATCGATGTTTTTGCAATATCCGCCCATCGCCTCATCGAGCGCGTTATCAACACATTCCCAGATTAAATGATGAAGGCCATCCAGACCGGTCGAACCGATATACATACCCGGCCTTTTTCGTACCGGCTCCAAACCCTCCAACACAAAAATATCCTTCGCGCTGTAGGAAGATTCGTCTTTTTTATTATTTTCTTTTTCGTTTGCCATGATTTTGATTAAATTAAGCCTAAATCATTTGCTCCCCCCCTATTTCGGCTTGCGCCAATTTCACTGCCCCTCGCCTTACTTAGCCCGTCCCTAGAACAAACCGATTCTGATCAATATTGGGCGCGCCGTAAAACTCCTCCGGCTGATCAAAAACAACCTTCACCCCGCAAGTATGATGCGAAATCATGTTATCCCGGCCTTCTTGCTGCTTTAGCGATTGGCTACTGAATCGGAGTCTTTAAATATGCTGGAAAAGTCTTCGCTGACCGCTATCTTCTTACCTCTCAAGATCGTAATAAGGTAAAATCCTATGCTTAATTTTACCTCATATTAGACGACAAGTAAATATCAATACCCGTATCGCGGCGCACGAAAAAAGCTTTTTTTCCCCTTAAGCGAACGTCATGAAAAAGCTTTGAAAAAACGATCCAAAAAAGACGCCCGCTACGGCGTTTGTCGTCCACTTATTTTGATGAGCCGGCGGAGGGATTCGAACCCACGACCTACTGTTTACAAAACAGTTGCTCTACCAGCTGAGCTACGTCGGCACGAATCATCAACTCTCGACACGACACTATGAAGACCTTCTCCGCCTTTTTTTTTGAACCTTCACCGGTTCGTTTTTGATCTCGGCAACTTTTTCGACAACGGCGTTGGTACGCCTGACCGCCGAAGGTCTCGGCTTTTTAAGGCCGTCTGTACTCTTGATCAGATTTTTAAGATCGCTCCAATAATTGTCGTTAGATGCTGCTTCCTGTTTTTCCTTGGCTTGTATCCGTAGTTTTTCCAGGTAGAAACCGATTTTATTTTCCAATTTAAGGGTCATGACCCGGACCTTCGACAGAAATTTTTGCAAAAAAGTCGCGTAAGAAAAGTCTTTCAGCCAATTATGGAATAATGGAACTTGTTTTAAGTGTGATAAAACCCAAAATCGCAGCGACTCCCCCAAATTGCTTTTTTTTTCACCGATTCCCATCGTTCGCGGTATCTGCGCCAAAACGGGTATTTTCCTCGCCACCAGCGCGCCTATGCAAAAAAGGCATCCAAAGAAAATTATTGCTAATATCAAATCGATCATTTTGTAAATATAACACTTGTTCCCGACACCTCCCTTTGACCAAACCGGTAGCGCTTAAAATCTATTCACGCTATACAACCCCAATCGACCAGTCGGTAAAGTTGAAGATTTCCTAAATCTCCAACCTCTCAACAGCACCCAAAACAATGTTTTCGCCCATTTTTGCGATTGCCGCCTCGATCAGGTCTTTAACGGTTTTGGAAGAATCCTTGATCCAGGGATCGCCAAGTCTCGACTCGGAATCAGACGCAACAGCGGCAAACTGCAGACAAAGTTCATGCGCCAGGTTACGAAAATCATCCGATTTTGCCACAAAATCGGACTCGCAATTTAGTTCGATCAAAACGCCGATCCTTTTATTGGGATGAATGTAGCTATCAATGATGCCTTGTTGCGTGCTGCGTCCGCCTTTCTTCGCGGCCACATCCTTGCCCCATTTTTTTAAGATCTCTTTGGCCTTGCCCATGTCGCATCCGGCCGCTTCCAAGGCTTTTTTGCATTCCAAAATCGAAATCCCGGTTTCTTCGCGTAATTGTTTGATTTGGTCGATGGTTACCATGGTTTATTTTATGTTAAAAACGGCTGATTCGACCGCCATAATCCGATACTGCCTTGACAGGACATTAAGCGGACACTTTAGGTTTTGAGGCGGCCACCACTTCTTTTAGCTTATCGATAATATATTTAACCGATGATATCGCATCATCATTGGCAATAATCGGATAATCGGCCAGCTCGGGATCAATGTTCACGTCGCTGATACCTATCACTTTGATCCCGTTCATTTTAGCTTCTTTGACGGCTAGTTTATCTTTTTTCAAATCGACGACGAAAATGGCGTCCGGCATTTTATCCAAATTCTTTATTCCGCCGAGCTTTTTTGCCAGATCCTTAAGTTCCTTGCCAACCTCTGCTTGCTCCTTTTTAGTATATTTATCGAATTCTCCGGCCGCCTTCTTTCTTTCAAGCTCTTTAAAATAATCCAAACGCCTCTTTATGATTTTGAAATTTGTAAAAGTCCCCCCTAGCCATCTTTCATTCACATAGGGCATGTCCATTTCTAAAGCCGCGTCTTTGACCATCTGCTTGAATTGGGTCTTAGTACCAACCAAAAGCAAGCTCTTTTGCTCCGCGATCAAGCTTTCGACGAATTTCAAAGCAGCGATAAACTTATCCTGGGTTTTCTCAAGGTCTATTAGATAGATCGTATTTCTAACGCCAAGCAAATAAGGCTTCACCTTAGGATGAACTTTCGCCTTTTTGTGGCCAAACTGCAGACCTGCCTTGGTCATCTCTTCAATGTTGAGATTAAAGGTATTATTGTCTTCTGTGTTCATAATTTTGTATATTATCATACCTTCTTTTATTTTTCAATACTAGTTTTTTGGACCCGCATGGTAGTCCTCCGTTAAAATAATTCCCATGTTCCGGTCATCGTCTCGGCTGTTTTTGAAAATCCGGCCTTCAAAAATTAATTTTTCCGATTCGGTCAACTTAGGAATCGGGAAGTTAAATATAACGTAAGACCCGCCCCGGCGCTTTAGCCCTCACTTGCAATCTATAACAAAAGAGGATATAATATGCCTATCAAATCATAGACTGGCATAATAAGCCAGATTGAGGGATTGGTTTAGCCTCAATTTCACTAAACCAACCAAAAACACCATAACCCGCACACCTAAATCGGTCCCCCGAAGGTAAGCCTTTAGGGATAATAGACCGGTCAACTCCCGATCCGTGGGTATTTAATAATCAACCGTTATGAAAAAAGAAATTCATCCGAAATACTACCCGAACGCGCAGGTTAAATGCGCCTGCGGAACAACCTACACGATTGGCGCCACTAAAGAATACATGGAAGTGGAGATCTGCTCCAAGTGCCATCCTTTTTACACTGGAAAATCCAGGGTAATCGACACAATGGGCCGCGTGGACAAATTTAAAAAGAAGTTGGAAAAAAAAGAACAGCTTGCCACTAAAAAAAAGGCTGTTTAAGGTTTTTTACTTAAAAAACCGAAAAAACCTCAAATCCCGATCGAAACCGTTTTTAGATCAAATGAATAATCCTGGCGTTAGTTATGCCCGAAAAAGATTTCCCGAATCCGGCAAAAACCGAATATCTTGATTCGGTAAAAAAAGAATACGATAAACTAATAGAACAACTCAGCGATCCTGAGTTGATTTCTGATTGGGAAAGGTTCGAGGAACTCAGCAAAAAAAAGGCTTTTTTGGAAAAGATTGTGGAAAAAAGCCAGGAACTGGTCGACATCGAACAACTTATCGGTGAAAACCAATCCATAATTTCCACCGAAGAAGAAGCCGAACTTACTTCCTTGGCCCAAACCGAGGCAGATCAGCTGAAGCAACGCCGATTGGCGCTGCAAAAAGAGCTGGATGACCTGATCGCCAGCGAAAAAAAGCCCAAAGGTCCTAAAGCTGTTGTCGTCGAAGTCCGCGCCGGCACCGGCGGCGAAGAAGCGGCTCTTTTCGCGGCCGATCTTTTCCGCATGTATACCAGGTTTGGCCAGAATATGGAGTGGAAACAAAAGGTCCTGGACTCCAACCGGACCGAGATCGGGGGCATCAAAGAGATAATTTTCGAACTGCGCGGCAATGAAGTTTGGCATTATTTAAAATATGAAGCCGGCGTGCATCGCATTCAACGAATACCTCTCACGGAAAAAAGCGGCCGGATCCATACCTCGACGGCAACAGTAGCCGTTCTGCCAAAACCCGAAACCAGCGAATTTAAGATTCGTGCCGAAGATATCAAGGTTGACTTTTTTTGTTCATCCGGCCCGGGCGGACAATATGTGAACAAACGGGAAAGTGCGGTACGTCTTACCCATGTCCCAACCGGACTGGTTGTGGCATCCCAAACCGAGAGAAATCAGCTTTCGAACCGGGAAAACGCCATGGCAATCCTCGTTTATCGCATCCAAGAACTCAAACGCAAGGAAGAAGAGGAAAAATATGGTGGCGAAAGAAATAGCCAGATCGGAGGGGCCAAACGTAGCGAAAAGATCCGAACTTACAACGTTCCCCAGGATCGGATCACCGATCATCGCATCAAAAAAAGCTGGTACAATCTCGAAGATGTGATGAATGGCGGCCTGAAACATATCAGCGAAGAGTTAATGAAAAGCATCCCGGAAGAGTTGTTCGGAAAACCATAAATACCTTGATAAAATTCAAACCGAGCGCAAAAAAAGGGTTAATACCCTTTTTTTTGTTTAAAGACTGGTTTTTAGATTACTGTCCCTCGATCGCCGCGATGTCGTCGGCGTACCCGGCGGCAATGGCGCACACGTTGTCGCCGTAGAAGCGGTACTTGGCATTTACCGATCCGGCAAAATAGATCATTGCCGACCGCCATTCGCCATTATAAGTCTGGGAAGTCGCGCCGAAATCGGAAACATACAGTCCGGCCGCCATAAACGCGTCCCGGATGTTCCAGGGATCGGCCGCCTGACCCGTGATCGCCCTCACCCTGTCGCGATAGCCTACCCAGGTCGCAGGAATGAATTGTCCCGGACCCATGGCGCCGCCCCAACCAAAACTCATCGGACAGGAAACCTGCGTCGCGTACGGATCGCGGCCAAGCTCGGAAGTAATGGATAGAAATGGCTGGACATCCCGGCCCGGATTCATCACTTTCGCGAGTCCCACTCCGCTTCGCATATTAATACCCGCGCCCGTGGTACTATTCTTAAGATAACATTGCCCAACGTTCTTACCGATATTCGATTCCTGGGTAAGAATGGCCAACAAGAAAGCTGGGCGCACACCTACGGCCGCTCCAACGCCCTTGGCAATGGCATAAGCCTCGGCGAAATTTGGCGCTTTGGTATTACCCAATCCCGCCATTTCAAAAATCCGGCTCTTGATCTGGGCAACTTTCTGCGCGGCTACTTTTTTATCGCTAAGCGATTTTTGGTATTGCGCTTCCGTCGTCTGCAGAGTTTTTTCTTGGGCTTTTTTATTTGTTTCCTGCTCCTGTTTTTCCAGTTGTTGCACCTGGACCTGTTTTTCCAAATCGCCTTTCTCGCCCTGAAGTCCTAGTTTCTGGTCCTCCAAGTAGGATTTCATACCCCTGATCTCGTTAAGAAGATCATCGGATCGCTTATTGAGATTTTCCAGGTATACCAGATTATCAAAAAAATCGGATAGTTCTTTTTCTCCCAAAACCAATTCCGCCAGTGATTTTTTATCTTCCTCGTCAACAGCCATCAAAATTCCGGCCAGATTTTCCTGCGACTGTTCGATCTTGATACTCGTATCTTGGACCGACTTTTCCGTATCGTTAATCTGCAGTTTGAGATCGGATATGACCGCATTGCTCTGCTTGATCTTTACGGAGAGATTTTCCGTCCTTTTTTTCAAGGAAGCAATCTCCGTTTGAAGAGTTTTCTTTTGCGCGCCCGTTTTCAGGATATCCAGCTCGTCCTGCGCTAACTGCGCCTCGTATTTTTTCAAAAGGGTCTCGCAGGCCTCCCGTGTCGCGCAATTATCTTCGCCGAGCCCCGGAGCAATAACTTGGCCCTCAACCACCACGGCTAAACCGAACACAAATACGACCGACGTTAACCAAAAAATTGCTTTTTTAATATTGAAGCTCATGTTCAATCCATTTTTTAACTTTCGGCGGTCCAAACTTTTCTCTTGTGAAAATCGTTAAAATTATTTTCCGACACTGCCATTGCCTCCCGCACGGAAAAAATAATTTGCCCAACCGTTCAGCAAAATCAGCCCGGGATTGGAATCTTAAAGCCAAACAGGATCATGACTGGCCGGTAAACTATTTCCTTTCGGATTTTTTCTCCTCGACCTCTTCCCCTTCGGCCTCTTCCTTCTTTTCTTTTTCAATCTTCACTACATCATCAACCTTCTCCTCGATCGGTTTCTCCAGCTCTTCTTCGATCTTCTCAACCGGAACAGCCAAGGCTACGATCTCATCGGGATTTTTAAGCGCCTTGACCCCTTCAGGCAACACCAAGTCTTTCACCAAGATCGACTTTTCGAAATCGGTAAGCGTCTCGATATTAACTTTGATCTCTCTGGGCAAGCGTTGAGGCATACCCTTGACCGTTAGTTCCGTCATGTTTTTGACCAAAGTACCGCCGCTTTCCTTGACCGCGCTCGATTCTCCAATGAATACCAGTTCTATATCCGCTTCGATCTCTTTGGTCAGATCCGGCTGGTAAAGATCGACGTGCAGTATTTTTTCGGTCACTCCGTCGCGTTTGATATCATTGATCAAAATCATGTATTTCTCTTTTGAATCCGCAACTTCGAGCGAAACCAACGAACTCTGTCCGGCCTCGCCATAAATTTTCTCCAGTTCCTTGGCGTTAACCGCCAAATTCAAGTTTTTTATGCCAGGCCCGTATAAAACGGCGGGTGTGAAACCCGCTTCCCTTATATCCTCTACCCCCCTCCCCGTTTCTTTTCTGATCTTTGATGTTAGTTTAAGCATATTTTTGGAAGTCTTGTGAATTACCGAATCATGAATCCAAACTACCCCGGGCCGCGGTGTGGCGCTCCTGGCATCAACCTTTGGAGCGCCACATTCGCGCTTGGCAAAAACCGGAAGTACAATTTTTTTTCGCTCTACCCGAAAATGACGTGTTAAAAATGATCGAATCAAATAAACCCTTTTTTCGGCCCTATCTTCATTCAAAAACCAATCTAACTTACTTTATCTGGAATGAATTTGAATAAAATACTTTTTCCGCTTTAAACGGCTCTCCGACGTTGCAGGCAATACAAGCCGCTACTTCTAAGCGGTGTGTTCCGGGTTCAGCCTCGTCCAGTTGAAGCTGAAATTTTTTTGAACCGTTTTTATCGATACAGGTCGCCACTTCGTCTTTCTTGGGACAATCTCCGTATTCATAACCGATCCACTCGGCCCCATCGGGCTGAATCCTTTCAAGTCGATAAGGATAACACGATGAAAAGCAGATCTTTTGGCCTGAATCGTTTTTGATGTTTACGATCAGGGAAGTCGCCACCGCGTACAAATCTTTATCGGTCTTCACTTCCAGCTTTTTTTCCGCCCCACGGAATAACGCCAACCCCCCTAAGGCTAACACCATTACACCTATTAGTATGTAGATATAGATGCCTTTCATGAATTTAGCGCTACTTTTCCCTTACTGTAAATCTTTTCTCCAAAATTTTCAAGGTGTCCGTAACCCCAGTGTATTCCAACTCACTCATCGGCAGCATTCCTGGCCCGGAAAAACCCTGTCTCCTTATCCATTCGGCTTTTTGGGAAACATTGTTCCGGACATAATCCCAATAAGGATGGTCGAACGCATCGGCCGGTTCGGTAAGCTTACCATTCTGGACGCAGAAAGCCATGCACGAGACGATCGGAGGCCCGTCAAAATAAGATATTGTCGAATTCTTCTTGACCGGCATCAACGGACCATTATGCGATCCTCTCATAAAGCCTGCAACATAATGCCCGATTGTATAAGGCGATAAGATCTCTCCCGTCGCCGGAAAATCCTTCTGGGTTCGGACCAGCATGACCGGATCATCCTTGCCGACGTATTTTCCCGCAATATTATGCAAACGAGTGGTCGAGGCCGCGACAACCTGTTCGCCGCTTGCCCTTGACCAGACCGATTCCACAATATATTTACCGTTATCTCTCAATAAAACGGCGATATCGTATATTTCTTCCGGACTATGCAATTCGATCACTTTATCCTTAATGGTATGTTCTACATCCATGATCACAAATTTGTAGCCTTTTTTCACGGCCGGAGAAAGCAAAAGCCCCGCGTTGTGCATCGGATCACAAAAACCCAGGTATAAAGGCAGGTTGAACGCCCCGGGTTCGGTTTTGTCGGCGCAAAACATCAAAAAAGACTCCGCGCCTCGTTCCTCCATTTCGATCTCGGCAACCTGGGGACCCATACCCTTGATATTTCCCGAGAAAGCATCAACGAGCAGATCCTGGCCAGCACCGTATAAACCCTGTTTCTTAGCCACATCCGCTCCGGAATATAAAGCATCCCAACAAAGCTTATGGATCTCCTTGTTACCCGCGCCTCTCTTGTGCGTCAACAATATCGCAATGTCATCACCCGTATATTCGATGAAACTGTCGATGAACAACGTCTTGCCGAATTTTTTGACGTGGCTCTCCACCGCTTCCACCACCTTCTGGCTCGGTTTTATGTGGCCGCCGATCGAACCGATATCGGCTTTGATTATGCTTAATGTTACTTTCATTTTTGTGTGCTTGCCGTTTCCCAGAGCGCGTTATCCGCGCCAGACAAAGCGGCGAGACAATTAATTAATTATTCATTGCAATCTATCGTGCAAATTTTTTAACGGGTTACAGATTCATTTTATTGATTATTTTCCATCTTCGCAAGTTTCATGATCGTCTTGATCACCGAATCAGGATTCAAAGACATCGATTCAATGCCTTCGTCCATGATAAACTGCGCGAAATCGGGATAATCGCTTGGAGCCTGCCCGCAAATACCGCAGTACTTTTTCTTTTCCCGGCAGGTCTGGATCACGATCCTGATCATCTCCTTCACCGCCTCGTTTCTTTCGTCGCCGATCTTGGTAACCAGCGCGGAATCGCGGTCCAAACCAAGCGTTAATTGGGTAAGATCATTGGACCCGATCGACATACCGTCAAAAATTTCCAGAAATTGCTCGGCCAAAATGACATTTGACGGAATTTCGCACATTACCATGACCTTAAGATCGTCAACCCCCTGGGCCAACCCGTTTTCTTTCATAACGGCCAATACTTTCCGCCCTTCTTCCACGGTCCGGCAGAACGGTATCATGGTGTAAATGTTTTTCAGGCCGAATTCTTCGCGTACTTTCTTAATGGCGCGGCATTCCATGGCAAACGCGGGACTGAAGTCCGGATCATAATAACGTGACGCCCCACGCCAACCGATCATCGGATTCGATTCCGTCGGCTCATACGCCTCCCCTCCCAGTAAAGCCTTATATTCGTTGGTCTTAAAATCGGAAAATCGAACAATGACGGGCTTTGGCCAAAAAGCGGCTCCGATCTGCGCCACGCCCTCCGCGAGTTTTGAGACAAAAAATTCTTTTTTATCCGGATAACCAACGGTAATCTCCTCGATCTTTTTTTTCAACACAGCGTCTTTCAGATCATTAAAATGATAAAGCGCCAACGGATGCACCTTTACTTTATCGGCAAAAATAAATTCCACGCGGGCCAATCCGACGCCATCGTTCGGCAAGAACGACGACTTAAAAGCGCTATCGGGTGTGCCGACATTGAGCATGATCTTTACCGGCAATTTAGGCAGCTGGTTGAGATCGTAGCGCTTGACATCATACTTGATCTTTCCGGCAAAAACACGCCCCTTGGAACCCTGCGTACAATCCACCGTTACCTCCTGGCCATTTTTCAAAACCTTGGTACCGTTCTTGGAACCCACGATACAAGGAATACCGAGTTCCCTGGAAATAATGGCCGCGTGGCAGGTTTTCGAACCTTCGTCGGTGACGATAGCGGAAGCCTGACGCATTATCGGCATCCAATCAGGATCGGTCATCTTTGTCACCAAAATATCGCCATTTTTAAAATCCCCGATCCGTGAAACGTCAAGAATTATCTTGACTTTTCCCTGCCCTATCTTATTACCAACCGCAATACCCGTAACCACGGGATCTTCGACCGTCTTGACGTCGTACTCCTCGTAAAACTGGCCCGTATCCATCGAATGAATGGTCTCGGGCCGGGCTTGCACGATGAAAAGTTTCCCGGTTTTCCCGTCCTTGGCCCACTCGATATCCTGGGGAGCGCCATAATGCTCCTCGATCTGCACCGCCCATTTCGCCAGCTGCAACACTTCATCTTCGCTCACCGAATATTCAAGTTGTTCTTTTTTAAGCACCGGCACTTCCCTTAATCCGTTTCCCGCTCCATAAACGTACTTTTTATCTTTCCGTCCGAGATTTTTGATAATAATCGCCCGCTTTCCTTCCTTTAAGGTCGGTTTAAAAACATAAAACTGATCGCTGGTAATGCGACCCTTAACGATCATTTCCCCAATACCATAAATAGAACTGATCAAAACAACGTTCTTGAAGCCGGTTTCCGTATCGAGGGTGAACATAATACCCGACGATGCCAAATCGGACCGCACCATTTTCATAACGCCAACCGAAAGCGCCACTTTCATGTGATCAAAACCTTTTTCCTCGCGATATACGATGGCCCGTTCCAGGAAGAGCGAGGAAACACACTTTTTCACGGCTATCAAGAGCGCAGCCGGCCCGGTAACGTTCAGATAGGTCTCATGCTGACCGGCAAACGACGCGTCAATCAAATCTTCGGCGGTCGCCGAAGATCTTACGGCTACATCCAAGTCTTTCGTTTTGTAGGCATTGGAAAGCGCGACATAGCTGTCCAGAATCGCCTTCTTCAAATCATCGGGAAATTTCCCCCCCAGGATCAACTCCCGCGCCTGACGCGACACCGACCGCAACGAACTTAAGTTCTTATAGTCGAGTTTTTTAAAAACCCGTTCCAGTTTTTCCTTGATTCCGTTAAACTCCAAATAGTACCAATAAGCATCGGCGGTAAAAATGAACCCATTGGGAACTTTAACGCCCTGCGGCGTGAGTTGCGAATACATTTCCCCCAGCGAACCGTTTTTTCCGCCCACCAAAGGAATGTCCTTTTTCGTGACCTGGTCAAACCAAACAATATATTTTTTTTCCCCCATAATTTATTGAATTATTTTTACTTCAATAATCCGCTGATTATTTAATACGATATTATTGGCTGGACTTTATTGCCGGTCCTAAGCCTGGCGCGGCCCCTGGACAGTTTCCTGGATCTGTTGAACGCTTTCCGGATTGGATAAAGTCGACAAATCGCCCATTTCTTCGCGAGAAAGGGCTTTGCGCAACAAACGCCTCATAATCTTGCCCGAGCGCGTTTTAGGCAGATCTTTGACGATAAAAACCTCTTTGGGCGTGGCGATCGGCCCGATCTCCTCCCGGATGATTCTGACTACTTCCGCCTTGAGCTGGTCGGCCGGGATATCGGTTTTTGAAACCACAAAAACGACCGGCACCTCTCCCTTGATCTCATCGGCAACCCCGACGATCGCGCATTCCGCAATGCTTAAATTTTTTGCCAGAGCACTTTCCATCTCCCCGGTCGTTAAGCGGTGCCCGGCCACTTTTATCTGATCGTCGGCGCGTCCAACGACCCGGATCAACCCATTTTTATCCCTATACCCGAGATCGCCCGAAATATACATTTTATTTTTGTACGCGCTCCAATAAGTCTCGAGATATTTCTTTTCATTATTATAAATTCCACGCAAAAGACCGGGGATAAACGGGGGCAGAAGAACCAAGTTCCCCTCCTTGCCGGCCTTGCACTCTTTTCCTTCGTCATCCAGGATCTTGACCCTTACGCCCGGGAATGGCAGCCCGGTAAAAGCCGGCTTGAACGGACCCATTCCCGCCAAAGACGTTACAATGATACCGCCGGTCTCCGTTTGCCACCAAGTGTCGAGCAACGGACATTTTCCTTTCCCGATCTCGTTGAAATACCATAGCCAGGCCTTTTCGCTGATCGGCTCCCCGACCGACGCGATTACCTGAAGTGTATCCAAGCGGTACGGCTTTAAAATTTCCGTCCCGTTCTTCATAAACATCCTGATCGCGGTCGGGGCGGTATAAAAAGTCGTAACACCGTATTTATCGATCACCTGGGCCCAACGATCGGCGTTAGGCCAATCGGCCAGACCTTCAAAAATAAGAAAAGTCGCGCCGTTCAAAAGAGGTCCATAGCAAGAATAAGTATGACCGGTCACCCATCCGATATCAGCGGTAGACCAAAAAATGTCTTCGTCGTTGATGTCGAATATCCACTTATCGGTGGCGTAAGCCTGCACCATATAACCGCCGCAAACATGCACGCATCCCTTGGGTTTGCCGGTCGAACCACTGGTATATAAAATAAACAAAGGATCTTCCGAATCCATGGGCACCGGATCAATCGCGTCAATCTCGTCTTTAATGATATCCTGATACCAAACATCGCGCCCTTCCTGCCAAGGGACTTCAATATTGGCCCTTTTCACCACGATTACTTTTTTGACCGCGGTATTATCCAATCCCTCATCCGCCCCTTTCTTTAGCTCGATGATCTTGCCCCGACGGTAATAGCCGTCGGCGGTGATCAATATTTTTGCCTGGGCATCTTCCAATCTAACCTGCAGAGCGTTGGACGAAAAGGCCGAAAAAACCACCGAATGGACGGCCCCGAGACGAGCGCACGCCAACATCGAAATTACGACCTCTGGTATCATCGGCAAATAGATCCCGACGCGATCGCCTTTCTTGACTCCAAGCTTTTTCAGCGCCCTCGAAAACTTGCAGACCTCCCGGTAAAGATCGTAGTAAGTGTAAATCCTTTTTGGCTCGGCCACATTCTCCGGCTCCCAAATCATCGCTACTTTGTTTTTTTGAAGTTTAAGATGCCGGTCCAGACAATTTTGCGTAATATTGGACTTCGCGCCTACAAACCAGGAAAAATGAGGTGGATCGCCGGCGTAGATTTTACGCCACTTTTTCATCCATTGCAATTCCAAAGCCAGCTTATTCCACATTTTTTGTGGATTAGCGGCGGCTTCTTTATAAATAGCGCGATTTTTCAGCCAAGCCCTTTTTTTAACTTCGCTTGAAGGATAAAAACTTTCTCCTTTTTTTATCATGTTTAATCAAACTTCGTTATTACCCGGGATTTATTACGCAATTGCGCGATATCCGCGATAAATTTCGCTTCAAACCGAAAACGGACGGTTTTATAATTTCTTTCCGACCAGTTCCGTGAAATCAGCCAAGCGCGTGGCATAGCCCCATTCGTTGTCGTACCAGGAAACAATCTTGACCAGATTTTTGTTTGCCATCGTTAAAGCAGCATCAACCACCGAGGAATAAGTGCAACCGATAAAATCGGTGGAAACCAGCGGTTCTTTTTCAAAACCGAGTATCCCCTTCAACGGGCCTTTGACTGAAGCGGCTTCGAGCGCAGCATTTACCGTAGCGACGTCCACCTCTTTATCCAACACACACACCAAGTCAACCACCGACACCGTGGGTGTTGGCACGCGCAAAGAAATGCCGTCAAGTTTACCCAAAAGAGCGGGAATTACCTTTCCGATTGTTTTTGCCGCCCCGGTCGTCGTCGGGATTATATTCAAAGCCGCCGCGCGCGCCCTCCTTAAATCCTTATGGGCAAAGTCAAGAATACGCTGGTCGTTGGTATAGGCGTGGATCGTGGTCATAAAACCCCGCTGAATACCGTAATTATCGTGCAAAACCTTGGTAATCGGAGCCAAACAATTAGTGGTACAGGAACCCATATCCATCACATCATATTTTGCCAAATCCAATTCCTTGTCGTTTACGCCCAAAATAAAAGACGGGACTTTGTCGCTGTCCTTGGAAGGAGCCGAAATCACCACCTTCTTCGCTCCGGCCTCCAGATGCTTTTTGGCATCGTCATACTTGGTAAACTTGCCCGTGCATTCCAGTACGATATCGACCCGCAAATCTTTCCAGGGCAACTTGGTCGGATCCATTTCCGCAAAGACCGCAATCTCTTTGGAACCTTTTTTATCCGAAATCTTCAGTTTACCCGACTCTATCGTTATGTCTTTTTTATACCCTCCGTAAACGGAATCATGCTTCAAAAGGTGGCACAACACCTTGGGATCGGTAAGGTCGTTTACGGCCACTATTTCCACGTTTGGATGGTTATCGAGGATATTCCTAATCACGATCCGTCCGATCCGGCCGAGGCCGTTGATAGCGATTTTTACCATATGATAAAATGCGTTTTCTTTCCCGTAGCCGGGATCCAAGCCGCAGAACTTGGATATTATTACTAGTTGTTAAACCTACCACGCCAAGATCATCCTACCGTAATGCTAATCTTTCTACCGTGAAAACTTAAACCTTACGCAATATTTTTATTTTTTAACCTTGCAATTTATTTTCAGTAATTTATCGATCTTTTCTTTGTCAAAACCGGCGACGATCGAACCGTCTATATCTACCACCGGAACTCCGATCTGGCCGGATCTTTCGATCATATCGTCCCGCTCCTCTTTGTTTTGGGAAACATCGATATCGGTAAATTCGATCCCATGGTCCTTCAAATACTGTTTCAGTGTCGAACAATACGGGCAATATGGAGTGGTGTAAATTTTAACCATGTTTATTATATCGCAGCTTATCCCCCGCAAGCTCCGCCCGATGTCCCGGTCGACGCTCCGGTTCCAAAACCGGAAGCGGGCGTTTCGCTGGAAAGTACCGTGGCGCATTCGGCCGGTTCCGAATTAAAAGCGGCGCAAATGGTTTTTTTAAGTTCCTCCGCGGTTCTCGCGGTTAGTTCGACCTTCGTATCGTTGATCACGAAAGTCGGGGATCCCTCCACCGCATATTTTGCGTTAAGATCCGCGTGCACATCGAATTTCGGATATTGGCCGCTCATCCAGGACGCCTTATCGTTGAAGTTGGCGGTAACCTTAAATTGAGCATCCGATTCGGATACGCACTTCGCCAATTGCGTTTCATCAATCTTTGCGGCCAACAGACATTTACCGAAATCGGCGGCGCAATCCCCGGTTTTACAGTTATTGTAAGCCGTATCGGCCACAAAACAGCTTAAATAAGCGGAATATTTAGCCTTTTGATCTTTTTCAATACAATACTGTCTTAAGTTCTCGTCGATCTCGGCCTTGCCATGCATGGAGTAATTAACAAAATAAATACCCATATCCGCCTTGTCTTTAAGTAAATCGTACACCGGCAAGAAAATCTTTTCCGCCACTAAGCCGAACGGGCAGTAAGACATTACAAAAATCTTCACATCGGGCTTATCTCTTTTCCCCACTTCGGCCGGCTTCGTCTCCGCCGGTGGAGTTGCGGTTGTCGCGTCCTCCATCTTCACGCCTTGGACAAAAAGCATTTTCCCGTTCTTGGTCACGTAAGATTCGTATTCTTGTTTATCTACTTTCAATTTGAAAGTATAAAGGCCGTTTTCCTCGTTGACACTTACCAAAGTCGCCGTGGATCCCGCCGAAAGCAAATTCTTGTTCGCGTAATCAATGGCTTTCTGGGCCGCCTCATTAGGCGACAAATCCCTTTCTCTTTTAACGATCTTCACGTCGAGAACGCTGCCCGAAAGCACGCTCTTGTTTTCCTTCGCGGTACCCGTGGTATCGTTGGCTGCGGTCTGATCCGCCGTCGCATTCCTGACAAACTGGTAATTGCTGAAAAAATAAATTCCTCCGGCTACTAAAACCAGCAAAACGAGACCCGCCCCGACCCCTACTTTTTTGGTCATTTTGATTTTATACATATTACGATTATTAAGCGCGCTTTCATCCGTCTAAAAGCCGTTAAGAATAATGAGTGAATTCCGCGGGCCAGGACTGGGAAAACGGCTATATATTTTTTTAATCTATCGAACGATCCGCATTAAATATAAAAAACTTAATGTAAATAGCATTCAATAAACATATGCCTGAATATATCACGATTCCTTTTTAGTGTAAACTTTAAGCGCCGTATTCAAATCTTTGAGCATATTCTCCAAATCAAGTCCGTAAGCGCCGCTCACTTGGCCTAAAGTCAAGGTTTCCAATTCGAATTTGGCCATAGGACAGGACAAACAGGGAAAATTATATTTATGAAGAATATCTTCGGCCAAAGGGTATTCCATGATCCGGGACAATACCGTATCCCGATCGATCAGATAAAGAGGCTCTTTATCCGGCTTCTCCGGTTTTTTGCTTGTTTTTTTGGTTTTTTTAATAATTTTTGGCATGCTTTTCTCCCGATTTAAACAGCCTTACGATGCAATACGCCGCCAGACAGCCAAGCATTGCCGTTACCAGTTGCATGTAGCTCATCACCGATGATAAGCCTCGGGCAACCGCAGCCGAAGAAAAAAGACCCAAAAAAAGTTGCCCGGCCAAGGTTAAAAAAGCGAATTTGGCCAAACCCGACGTCAACGCGGCCGTCAGAAAACCCCGGCTTTTGAAAAAATCGAACACTTGGATCAGAATCGCGTTGCCGATGACGATAACCGGGATAAGAGGAATCAAGGGCAATGGCAAGGTTCCGGTGAGAGCAGCAATCGTGCTGGGAAATAAAGCTACCGCCAGAGCTTGCTTTTTACCCAATGACAATAAAGCCAGGACCAAACAAGCATTCACGACGGTACCGGTCAGCAGCTGGACGCGCAACAGCGGCGCTAAGGTCGCGATAAAGGTAAGCCCAAGCAACGAGGCTTCGGCCTCGATCCGGGGCAAAACAAGAACTTTAAGTCGGGCGATGCGATCGATCATTTTAGTATTTTTATTTATTGATTATTAGTGATCATTTATCAATTATCCGGCTTTTTGACTTTTTCCCGTAATGAGTATGCATCACTTGATGGATCTTTTCCTGGTCCTTTTTGAAAAATTCTTCATAGATCTTTTGCACTTGCGGGTTTTCATGCGCTACCCTGATCTCTTTTTCACAATCGATCCGGTAAAGCGCGGCGGCCCGTTTTTTACGGATCTCATCGTCCACGGGCAGCGGCTGTCCGCCGCCGCCGATACATCCGCCCGGACAAGCCATGATCTCGATGTAATCGTAAGCGGCTGGGTTTTTGGCCAATTCATCCAATACCAATTTCGCGTTTTGCATTCCATTGGCAACCGCCGCTTTAAGAGTCAATTCGCCGATTTTCACCTCGGCCGACTTAAAGCCGACAATACCCCGGACACTGGTACAAACCAGATCGGTCATATTGCTTCCCGTGATCCGCCAATATGCGGTCCGAATGGCCGACTCCATCACTCCGCCCGTGGCTCCATATATGACGGCGGCGCCGGTATGAATTCCAAGCGGATCATCGGAAATTTCGGGCTCCAGATTCTTAAGGTCTATTTTTTTTATCTTCAGCAAACGCCCCAGCTCCCGGGTAGTGAGAACCATATCGACCGGTTTCATTCCTAAAATTTTGGCCTCCTCTTTGTCGATCTCGTATTTCTTGGCCGTACAAGGCATGATGGAAATAACTACGATCTTTTTGGGATCGATCTTCTCTTTTTCGGCCCAATATGTTTTTATAAGGCTTCCCAGTATATTTTGCGGCGACTTAACGGTCGTGAGGTTTTGAATCAAATCAGGCCGGTAAAACTCGACGTATTTGACCCAGGCCGGGCAGCAAGAAGTGAACATCGGCAAAACTTTTTTTTGGCTGATCCTTTGGACAAGCTCTTCGGCTTCCTCGATGGTGGTAAAATCGGCGGCGGTCGATACGTCAAAAACCTTGGCGAATCCCAGCCGGCGGAGCGCCGCCACCAATTGCCCGGTAACAACCGATCCATGAGCCATCCCGGCAGTTTCGCCGATACTTGCCCTGATCGATGGGGCGAACTGGACCACCACAATTTTATTCTTATCTTTAAGCAAATCCTGGATTTCTTCGAATTCCCCGACTGCCTCGATCGCTCCCGCCGGACAATGCACAATACATTGGCCGCAATAGATACAATCCTTTTTGGGATCCTTTGACGGCTCGATGACGGTTTCAAACCCTCTGTTTTTTACTTCCAAAAAATTTGCTTGTTGTTTTGAGCACATTTCGACGCAATTGCGGCAATCGATACATTTGGTCTGATCAAACTCTATCGGCCCGAACTTGGTAATGGGAAATTTAATCTTGCGATCCGGAAAACGGTCGATCTTGGCCTTATAATCGGCGGCATACTTCAAAAGTTTGCACTCGGCCAGCCAAACACAGTCGTTGCATTCTTCCCGATGCTGCGACATGATCAACTCCAGATTGGTCTTGCGCAAGGCTTTGACGCGATCGCTTTCCGTTGTAATCTTCATGCCGTCGCGCACCTTGGTCGCGCACGCGGGAACAACTCCCTTTTCGCCGACAATTTCAACCACGCAAAGGCGGCAGTTGGCCCGAACGGTAAGATCGGGATGGTAGCAAAGAGCCGGAATCCCGATACCGGCGCTTTTCGCGGCCTCCAGCACGGTCGCGCCAACATTCGTTTTAACCGGCTGCCCGTTGATCACGATTTCTATTTGTCTTGATTCCATAATTTGTTTATCAGACTCTCAAAAGAATTGGCTACCCCTTTTCCAAAGGGACAAAAGCTCGTTTCTTTCAGAACAGCGGTTATTTCTAGCGCGGCCTTAACATCAAACGACTTAAGCAGTAACATCTCGTTAAGCCGGTACACTCCCTCGCGGCACGGAACACACTTGCCGCAATTTTCCTTGATGAAAAAAAGCGTCCATTTTTTCATCAAACCAACCAAGTCGGTCTTTTTTTTGGAATAAACCACGATCGAACCCGCCCCGCTCAACGGAGCGTCAAGCTCGGACTGTAACAAAATCTGCCCGGAGGCACCGCCACCGGCCTGGACAAAAAACTCAAAATCGGGCAAATTCCCGGTCTCTTCCAAGGCTTTATTTATCGGGCGATCTTCAGCCAGTTCATACACGCCCGGTTTTTTTACGTCCCCCGATATCGTGTAAAAACGCGTACTTTTGTATTGACCGGCCGCGATCTTGGCAACGCTATAAAAAGTTTCAAGATTGTTGATCAGGGTGGGGCAAAGGTATAAGCCGGACTGGGGCGGATAGGGCGGTTTGAATCGCGGTTCCGCTCTCTTGCCTTCAATCACTTCCAACAGCGTCGTCTCTTCGCCGCCTAAATATCCGGCTGTTTCTTCAAAAACCTCGATCGGCAGGCTGCCGATCAACGTTTTTAGCCTCGACTTATATTTCTTAAAATAGTCCTTCCGTAAATAAATAATTCCCGATTTTGCTTTGATCGCTTCCAGCGCCAATCTAATTCCCTCAATCACGACTTCGGGATATTTTTCCAGGATATAATCATCTTTGGCTACCGCCGGTTCGCCCTCGGAAACATTGCAAATAACATATTTCGTTTCTCCGGGAGCATTCATTACCATTTCCCATTTGGCGGCCGTCGGATAACCGGCTCCCCCGCGCCCGCGTAGATTCGCTGCCTTAATCTTTTCTATGATCATAAGTCGATTATATATTTTTCAAATGTTGTTTTCCGCCTGCCGCGGCGACAATCCTCTCGACGCGATACTTTGATGGCCCCCCCGCGCCAAGGAATTAAATCTGTTCCTTGTAGGGGCTTTGCGGCGGCTTAGGCTGGCTCTTTTGTTGCGCCGCGGCCTGGTCCTGTTCGACTTTCAGCCGCTGCACTTTAACCGGATCGTTGGAACCCACCACCAAAACCTTCCACAGGAAAGGATCGATCTCGATAATATCAAAACGTTTGATCTCGCGCGACAGCAAGGCGTTGGCAACCAGGTTTTCCACGTTGTTCTGGACCGCCCGCCGCATGGCCCGACCCCCGAACGCCGGATCAAAGCCGACCTCTCCTAATTTGTCGATCAGCTTGGAGTTGATCCTGAATTCAATATCTTTAACGGCCAAACCGCGCTTGATATCGGCAACCATTAATTGCGCCACTTGCTTCATCTCTTCCCGGTTCAGCGGACGGTATAAAACAACAGCATCAAAACGGTTTAAAAATTCGGGCTTGAATAATTCTTTTCGAAGCAAATTATCAATGAATGTCTCCTTGAAAGCGTTATTCAGCGTACTGCCGCGATCCACCGCTTCTTTGATGTATTCGGCACCGGCGTTCGAGGTCGCGATCATGATGGTTTTCTTAAAATCAACCTTCTGTCCCGAACCATCCGCCATCTCACCATCGTCAAAAATACTGAGGAATAAATTCAAAATATTGGGATGCGCCTTTTCGATCTCGTCGATTAAGATCAGTGATTCCGGATTTTCCATCACTTGCGTGGTAAAATATCCGGGCGAGTCAAGATTCCCGATCAGCTTGTCGATCGAATCCAGAAGCTGGTACTCGGCCATATTCAAACGGATCATGTTCTTTTCGGAACCGAAATAAACTTTAGCCAATTGCTTGGCCGTCTCGGTTTTACCGATACCCGTGGGACCAAGGAACAAGAAATTACCGATCGTGCGTTTGCTCGTCTTGATATCGGCGTGCGCTCGGCGCAAAGCATTGCAAAGCTCACTTACCGCTTCCTTTTGGTTAATAAGCCCCTGGTGGATGGCATCTTCCAGATGCATAAGCCGGTCGGATTCCGCGTCGTCTTCCTTTTGCCCGCCGAGGAACGTACCTTTTTGGCTTTCGTGATAAGCGTCGCGCTCGTTGGGTGGAATGAGCTTCCAGTTCACGGGATCGATCTCGATCACATCACCCGCTTTGACTGTTCCGGCCAACACGGCCGTCGCGACAATATTCTCAACCTTGTTCTGGACCGCCCGCCTCATGGCCCGGCCCCCGAACGCCGGATCGAAACCTTCATCGGCAAGGCGACTCAAAAGTTCGGGCGTTATCGCCAATTCCATATTCTTTTCACGCAAACCATTCCTGATATCCTTAAGCATCAATTCGGCCACCTGCTGCATTTCATCTTTATTGAGCGGACGGTACAAAACCACCGCGTCGAAACGATTGATGAATTCCGGTCGGAAAACGTTCTTACGTAAAAGGTTATCAATAAAAACATCTTTGAAATTAGTGAGCTTGCTACCCCGTTCCACGGCTTCCCGGATATAATCCGCACCCGCGTTCGATGTAGCGATAATGATCGTATGGCGGAAATCGACTTTCCGACCCGACCCGTCTATCAATTCGCCTTCGTCAAGAATGCTCAAAAAAAGGTTTAATAAGTTGGGGTGCGCTTTTTCGATCTCGTCGATCAGCAACAAAGAAAATGGGTTTTCCCGAACTGCCGTGGTCAAATAACCCGGCACCGTGAGAGATCCGATCAGCTTATCGATCGATTCCAAGAGCTGGTACTCGGCCATGTTTAAAGTGATCATGTTCTTTTCGGAACCGAAATAAACTTTAGCCAATTGCTTGGCCGTCTCGGTCTTACCGACGCCGGAAGGTCCCAGAAATAGAAAGTTCCCGATCGTGCGCTTGCGTTTTTTCAGATCGGCGCGCGCCCTCCGCATGGCGTTCGCCAGTTCCGTCACCGCTTCTTTCTGGTTTATCAAGCCCTGATGGATCAGATTCTCCATGTTAAGCAAGGTATCTTTTTCCTTTTGGGCGGCCGTACCCGCCGGAACTTCATATTTAACCGAAAAGAAAAGATCGATCTCCTCGGGCAGGATGACGCCTTTCGCCTTGGTGGAACGAGTCCGTTCGTAAACCATTACCTCATCAAGCAGGTCGACGGCTTTCTTGGGAAAAGAAACATCGCCGATAAAATAATCGCAAAGCTTGATGATCTCCTGAAGGCTCAATAACGGCGCGAACACGCCGGTCTTCGCCTCACGCCAAGCCACTTCTTCTTCCAAAACATGAAGCGTTTCATCAAGCGTAGGGCTCGCGACCTCTATCTTGGCAAAATTACTCGCGACATCGCGATTATTCTCGATTGATTTATGGTAACCATCGAAACTGGTAATCCCGATCAGCCGGAAACCCGGCGCCGAAAGGTATTGGGAAAGGATTCCGGTTATATCGATCTTGGAAACCGCTTCGGCTCCAAAGGTTTCACCAATATAATTATGGATCTGGGGTATCACCAGGATAACGTTCTCGGCCTTGATCGCTTCGTTGAAAACCTTCTTCAACCTTACTTCCAGCATTCTTTTATCGCCGGCGCTCCCGATCAGAGACGGCATATCGATCTCCAAAATCCTCATGAACGACAGCTCGCGAAAACTCAAATTCTTCAGGATCTTGTTTGCGAAGTTATAAAGGACGCTTTTCCGTCCGCAGCCGACCTCACCCACCAAAAGCAAACAATTATGATTCTGTTTGATCAAGGTTTCTTCGATATCCTTTACTTCTTTTTGATGAAGCACCACCCGGCTCCAAAAAAGCGGATTGTGAACGGAAATGTCGCGCGAATACTGATTGAGGGTAAGCGTATAACCTCCCACCAACTCTTGAACGGGACTGGTCATGAAATAAATACACATATTTTCGCGTTCCCAAGTTTTCCTTTTCCGTTCGCGGTCGACTTCCAAATTGTACATCCAAAGCACCGCTTCGATCACGTCGTTTCTGACGATCTCCAAGGAATCGAGCTCCTTGCGGAAAAACGGTTCCTCTTCGAGCAAACTCAACAACAACGCGTAAATATTTATCTTTTTGAAACCGTTCTCGGTCGCAATCTGCTGGGCCCGCCACAATACCGCTTCGACCGCCCCGGCGTTATCTTCATCCAAAATCGAAGCTTCTTCCCGGGACCGAGCCATTGGCTGGGTCTTCATATACTCCAAAAGATCGCTCTCAAAATCGGACTTTTTTACGTAAAGCCGGTTGAAGATGAAAAGCAAACGGGTACCCTTCAGAAGCTTGGAAAAGAGCATCAATTTGAAAGGAAGATTGCTCTTGGCCAACGTAGCTTTAAACACCTGCGCCGCCTCGAAATCGAGAAAATTCAAAAGATTCTCCCGATCGCTCATGTTCTCATGAAGGTCGGGTCCGACTTTCTTTAATTTTTTTTCGACAAAATTAACCACCAGCCAGCTTACTCCCCACAAGAAAAAAGAAAGATAAAGACAAGCCAGAAGAAGATTGCCCGTAAACTTAGGAAGAATGATCTTGGCTAAAACCCAAGGCAAGAAAGTTTTGAAAACCTCCAACCCGCCAAACATTATTAGCGATAAAACCATTATGGCGTACGCCAAGGGCTTGATGGTCTTAAAAACCCGCAATGGGATCAGTTTGGCGTAGTCAACCATTTTGAACGAATAAGCCGATTTTGGATTGAAGGCCATGTAGTTTGATTAAAATTCGCACCAACCGACAGAAGGACTACGACGCCTGATTGCCGCTCCTTACTTCCCGGGAAGCGAAAACAAAAGCTGAAAACCCTTGAAAAACGCGAAAACCAAGGCGAATAAAAACATCGCCCAAACCAGAAAAGCCACGATCCCCGCCAAAAAAACCATGATCATTATCAATAGCCCGATCGCCAAAGCCACCGTCCGGATCAGCATTCCCATAAAACGCGAAAAAACATTCGAGAATACCACATAAAACATCTCGCCGAAATCAAAACCGACGCTTTCCCGCTCGAAGCTCAAACCTTTCCAGGGCGCGGCATAATTATGAAACAATTCACGGATGGCAAAATATTTTTCGAAAAACCAAAGGTAATTTACCCAGACGTGTTTTATCTGTTTTGGAAGTTCGATGAAATACCAGGAAAAAAAGAGATCGATCATGTTGGATGGATCGTTTGAAATCGCAAAAAAATTCAGTTAGATTAATTTATTTTACCAAAATAACAAACAGGTTGCAAAGAAATCACGACGAGATCTTTTTACGCGGCAAACAAATCTCAATCGGCAATGAATGCCGCGCCCGTAATCCTTGCGGCCTCCAAGGTTAAGGCCCGCAAATCGCCCGCGTCCAAATCGTGAACCGACGAGCGGCCGCACGCTCCGGCGGCCATCTTTATCTCCTCGGTACAATGCTTAATGAAATTGGAAACGTTGGCCGCAGCCGTATCGATGTCCAATTTTTTGACCAGTTCCTGGTCTTGGGTCGTTATCCCCCTTGGACACTTGCCCAGATAACACTGATTGCAAGAAGCACAACCCATGGCCGCCAAAAGCGAAAATCCGAAAAATACGCCGTCAGCCCCTAAGGCCAGCGCCTTGGCCGCTTCGGAACCTTCGCTAAATCCTCCCCCAATCCAAAGTTCCTGCCGTGCACCCAGCCGATCGAGCGTCCGCCGGGCAATAGGTAAAGCAGCCAGAGCCGGAAGACCTACCTCGTTAAGCATGATGTCCGGCGCCGCCCCCGTGCCGCCTTCCAGACCGTCAACCGCGATGATATCGGGGTCGGCCATCACGGCCAACTCGATATCTTTGGCAACATGTCCGGCCGCCAGCTTTATGGTAATCGGCGCGCCTTTCGATAATTCTCTTAACCAGGTTACTTTTGCTTTCAAATCCTCGATTGTCTTGATGTCCTGGTGGTAAGCAGGGGAATGGATATCCTGTCCTAACGGAACTTTCCTTATAGCCGCGATTTCGGCCGTGACTTTGTCTTTGGGAAGCAACCCCCCTTGGCCACCCTTAGCGCCTTGTCCTATCTTTATCTCGATCACATCGGCTTTTTTTAAAACCTCTTCGTTTATTCCAAAACGTCCGGTACTGTATTGAATCGTAAGTTTTGAGGAAAATTCCCTCTCTTCGGGCAACATACCGCCTTCCCCGGTATTTTCGATCGTCCCGGCCATCGTCGAGGCCTTGGCTAAGGCGGCCTTCGCGTTGCGGGACAAAGCCCCGAATGACATAGCCGCGATGGCGATCGGTGTTTCCAGTTCCACCGGTCTGGCGCTTTGTTTTCCCATAATCGTTTTTGCGCTTATCGGCTCCTTGAAATAATTAACGGGCCGGATGACCAACTGCGCGGGTAAAAAAACCAGGTCGCAAAAACTTATCCTTCCCAGCTTGTCGGATCGTCCGCTTGAAACCGGCACTTTTTTTACCCTGTCTTGAACCGCTTTCATCCAATTTTTGCTCATATTTTTTTGGCATCCGGATTTCTATCTCCGGAGCCACAAATTTTAGTCTTCGCGCTTTTTCAATATTTTAAATGTAATCCCCCGCGAAGCGCGGGGGTAACTGTCCGATTAAATAATGAATACCTGGAATGATTATAAATCTGTTGCAAAAATGCGCAATCTTTTCCCGATAAACCCGCCGGTATCGACGCCAAAATCAATTATATATTTTTCCGATGGAGTTTCGCCCTGCGTGGTCAAAAACCACGCAGGGCGACCAGGGGAGGTATCCTCTGGACTCCTCAATATTTTATGTTCCACGGGTAACCCGTGGTCTATAAAATAATCAGGAAAACAAAAAACCGGCAGATAGCTCCGCCGGTTTTTGCGTTCACTGAAACAAACCATTCCTATGAACCAG
>CAINCQ010000027.1 GCA_903847095.1 uncultured bacterium | reverse complement strand
GCGGTCATATCCAACTTTAAAAGCAAAATCACCGGTTTCCAGAGAAAAAAATCCAGTTGGGAAATATTCATGCTCTTTCCCAGATTTTGGCCAGCTTCCATAGACAAAACCAAGATTGAACCCCAGCTTTATCTGGCTGACGGGGAATTTAAAGCCAATTGAACCAGATAGATCGTTATCTGTATGTGCCGTTTCAGTGTCGGCATACTCAACCTGCCCATAGCGCCCGGTAACTTTTTGAGTCAGAATCGTGCTGGCCGGATCGCGCGACTGCCGGTATTGGGCAAACCAGTCGTAGCCAACTTTTGTTCCGCGAAGGGAAAAGCTACCGCTTCCCTTAACATATAATTTATAGCCTTGGTTATCTTTATATCCCCACCCGTAACTTTTTTGTCCGCCGCTATAAATAAATCCGGAAGTGACGTTCCAATCTTGGCCCGAGAATTCCAACGCTCCTAATGCATCCCACCCTTTAACCATCGGCGCGTAATAAGAAGGCAAATCGCGGTGAATGATTCGTCCGCCAACGCCCGGAATAAATCCCATTCTAATTCCATCCGTTAGCTTCCAAGATAAAGGTACCGTTAGCTGTGGATAAAAGATTACGGAATTGTTCTTCTTCGTATCCACCTTATAAAATAAATCCGACTTAACAACGATAGCTGCTTTTAAAGGGAAATATTCCGATTCGATCGGGAATGAGACTTTCGCCTGATCATCAATATTGGCCGCACTTCCGGTGACTTCTTGAAAAGAGGCATTGTAAGCTCCATCCGACTTACTTCCCTCCGCAATTCTTCCCCTAAAACCTACGCTGGCTTTATGGCTAAATTTAATTTTGGAAGCATAGCTCGGCTTCTCTGCCTGAGGAACACTATCTACTTCATTCATTTTTTCACCCATATGATTATCGACAACCTCGGTTAAAAGCCGGTAAACAGACTGTTACGCTTGGGTTAATCTTTTTACCGAGATAAACCTGCCCGCTTGAAAAATACCGCTTTCCGAATATAATTGAGATATGCAGATACTTGTTGCCACTTATTCCGGTTTTTGCGAAGGCGTCGCAAAAGCTTTCAACACCGCGCAAGCGCTTGCCGACGGCAATGATGTCTTTATGCTTGGAGATTTGGTTCATAATTCCGAAGTCGTTAAAAAGCTTAAGGAACAGGGCATCTCGACCGTAAAATCAATCGACGAAATCCCCGCCTCCACCTCAGAAAAACACAACACCGTAATCATCAGCGCGCACGGCGTCGGGCCACAGATTTACAAAAGCGCCAAAGAAAAGAATTTGAATATTGTCGATACGACCTGCCCTTGGGTTAAGCGCGCCCAGAGTCTGGCGGAGAAGGCTTCGCTTGCCGGCCATACCGTTGTTATTGTCGGCGATAAGGGGCATCCGGAAGTAAAGGGAATCAAAGAATGGGCCGATCCACACTCTATTATTGTTGAAAATGAAAATGAGGCCAAACAGGTAAAAGCAAAGGGCGAAATAGAAATTATCTCCCAGACCACCCAATCCGAAGAGAAGTTTGCTTCCCTCGCCGCGATAATTGAGAGTCAGAATAAAAACGTCATTATTCATGACACAATCTGCTCGGCGACCGGCAAACGCCAACAATCGGTAATTGAACTTGCCGCCGATGTTGACGTCATGCTGATCGTCGGAGACAAGAAGAGCGCCAATACCATGCGCTTATACGAGCTAAGCTTGGAGCGGCAGCCAAATACTTATTGGATTCAGACTGCGGATGAATTAAACTTGCAATGGATTGGCAAAGCCGATAAGGTTGGCGTCTCTGCAGGAGCTTCAACGCCGGAATGGACAGTCGATTCGGTAATAAAGAAAATTAATGCAAATAAATAATAGAAAAAAGACCCTTTTCGACACGCCCTCGAAATTCTCTT
>CAINCQ010000026.1 GCA_903847095.1 uncultured bacterium | reverse complement strand
GAGTCAAGCTGGCTACGGTTTTTACGACCCACGCGACGTCTTTGGGAAGGAGCATGGCTTTTTCGAACATCGATTTTTACGGCATCCTTGACCAAATAGATCCGCAAAAAGAAGCTTACCGCTACGGCATACCGGCCAAGCACCAATTGGAACGGGCCGCCGCTTTGGAATGCGATATTTTCACGACGGTTTCCGAGATCACGGGCGTGGAATGCGACCGCTTTTTGAACCGCATGCCCGACGTGCTTTTGCCCAACGGCTTGGATCTTTCCAAGTCGACCAGTTTCGAGGAGGTGGCGATTAAACACCATATCCAACGGGGACGCATCCGCGAATTTTTGTTCTATTATTTCTTTCCTTATTACACTTTCGATCTGAAAAACACGCTTTTTTATTTTATCATCGGACGCTACGAGTTCCATGCCAAAGGAATAGATTTGTTTATCAAGTCGCTGGGCGAGCTTAACGCAAAACTAAAAGAGGAAAAAAGCAAGAAAACGATCGTTACTTTTTTTTGGATCCCGGTCAAGGTCAACGGCATCGAACCCGAGATTGCGGAAAACAGAAGCGACTATTTCGATTTTAAACAATTCGTCGAGGAAAATTCCCAGGAGATGATCGAAAGCTTCATAAATTCCCTGCTGACCGGAAAAGGTCTGAAGGACACCGATGTTTTCGACGATAAAACACATGATGTTCTGGAAAGAAAATTAAAAAAGAACAAGCGCCAGGGGATACCTCATATTTGTACGCACCGGCTGGATAACCGGGACGAAGCTATTATGCGGGCGTTCGAGCAGGCTGGTCTGACGAATTCAAAAAGTGATCGCGTAAAAGTGGTTTTTTATCCGGTATACCTTACCGAACACGATGGTTTACTGAATCTGAACGTTCAGGGCGCGATCCAGGGATGTCATTTGGGGGTATTCCCTTCCTACTATGAACCTTGGGGCTATACGCCCTTGGAGGCGGCGGTGGAAGGCGTTGCCGCCGTGACCAGCGATCTTTCCGGTGTTGGACGGTTCATGAACCATGTCCCGCGCGATAAGAATTTTCCCGGGATTTTCGTGATCAATAATTTCGGGAAGAGCGAACAGGAAGCGCAAATTCAGCTTAATAACGTGCTGTACGATTTTTCCACCTTGACGCGCAAAGACCGTGTCGAAAACAAGATCCAGGCGCGCGAGTTGGTCCAATATTGCGACTGGGAAAATCTGGCCCAAAACTATATCGATGCGCACAATAAAGCGTTGAAGGCATTGAACGCGCGCTAAAAGTAACAAATTAGCGCAACTCATAAATATCGGCAATGAGGATCATCCACAACCTTGAAAAATTTTTTTGCGTTCAAAAGGATATAAATTCCCAGGAACAACTCGGTTTGCTTTTGTTGAATAGGTCAGGCGGTTTTTTATGGCTGGACAGCGATCCGGCCAGCCGGTATCAGGGCTGGTTTATCGCGCACAAGACGGAATCCGGAAAAAAAATGATTAAAGTCCTGGATTCCATCGAGGTTGTCCCAACCGGCCCGGTCGAGGTGTTAAAAAACGATTTTTCCGGATATGTCCGGAAAAGGGGAACGCTGACGGAAAGTTTTTTTATGCCTTCCGGACACGACTGCCTGGTTTATGAAACGGACCGTCTGGCGACCTGCGATCTGGTTTTTGACGTAGCGGAATGCCAAGATCACGGTGATTGGGAACGGTATTACCAAATCGCTCGCGAAGACGGATTTACCATCATCGAGTATGAGCATAAGGGTTTGCCGCTCGGCAAGGTTTTTATCGTGCTTAAATTCGATGGCGCTGACAATAATTTGCCACAAAACTGGCTGAAACGGGATTACGGGTATGACCGCGCGCGTAATTCGCCTCCTTTCGAAAGGTATGTTTTTCGGGCTTTGAACGTATGCGCGAAAAAAATAGTCCTGGCGGTGTCGGATGATCTGGATTTCGCAAAGAAAGAAGCGAGCTACGTTTTTCAAAAAAGCGAAAGTTTAAAAAAGCTTAAAAGGAAGGAAAATAGCGGATTATTCCGGTTATTGCTGAAAAACAAGCGTATCGGGGAATTGAAGATGAAAAACGACCTGCTTATCGCCAATGTTTTTTGCGCGTTGCACTCGCTCTATTCTTTCATTGTGGATACCGACGATTTTTTTGGTTTTTACGCCGGATTTCCCTGGTTTAACCAGCCCTGGAACAGGGATGAGACCGTTTGCCTAAAAGCGTTGGCCGAATTCGACGAAAAAGCGGCTTTAAAGATATTTTCAAGACGGCTTCGCGAACTCGAAGCAGCGGAATTTAAGACCAAATCGGCGGACGAGGCGGGCTGGTTTTTTTTGCGGGCTGGTTCGTTCATTTCAAGCGGCTTGATCCGGGGTGAGGAAAAAAAGAGATTGATTTTCGCTTTGGGAAAAACCATAGACCGCGGGTTGGCTGAAATTACCTTGGGAGGGCTGGCTTATAATTCGGGAAAAGAAACGTGGATGGACAGCCTCGACCGTTCGGGTGCTCGGATCGAGATTCAGGCGATGCGCCTGATGATGTATTGTTTAGCCAAGGATCTCGCCCGATCGCCCCGCGAGCAGGAGCGATATGCCGCCCTGGAAAGCGCTTTATTGAATTTGGTACGCGCTCGTTTCTGGGATGGACAATGTTTGGCTGACGGGTTCGATCCGCGAAGCGGGGAAACCGATCGGACGGTTCGGCCCAATATTTTTTTGGCCGCTTATTTCTATCCCAAACTATTGGATAAAAACGATTGGATCAAATGTTTCAAATATGTTTTGCCCAAACTCTGGCTTGATTGGGGCGGTTTGGCGAGCATCGACAAGAATTCGCCGGAATTTCACGCTACGCACACCGGGGAGAATCCGGCGAGTTACCACAATGGCGATAGTTGGTTTTACCTGAACGATATCGCGGCGATCGTGATGGGCCGTTTCGATTCCGAGAGGTTTGATTACAACATAAAAAAAATATTTGAAGCCGGTTCCTATGACCTTTTATGGTCCGGAATTTCCGGTTTTGCCGCCGAGTTGAGTCCGGCGTCGCGTTTTGATTCGGCCGGATCGCCCGCGCAGGCTTGGACCAGTGCGGCTTTTCTGGAATTGCTTTTGGAAGCGGGGGGGCGGTTAATCTGCGATCGCAACAAGTAATCAAGTTCGATAAAAATACTTTTACGGCAATAAGAACTCTTTTAGCAAGGAGTTTTTTTTGACAAATTACTGATTTTAATTATAATTAAACCAAACCTTAAAGGGGGAATAAAAACGATAAAAAAATTGAAGGAAATGGATATCGCCAAGGACGCGGTGTCCGGTAGCGCCGTCGGCTTCGGTTTTTACCTCTGGGTTATTTATTTTAACCAGAATCTGGAGGCGGCGGCGATAACCAGTGCTGCGCTATTAGCAATTTTGTTGTGGGTCGCTTTGCGCGAATACGATCGCCATAACACCTTATGACCTTGATACGTTCAAGGACGTGATCGTATCGATCGCCATAGCATCGGTCGTTGGCTATATTGTTTATGCCTACGGAACTTTGCGAGACGCGGCGGTGCTATGCGGTATTCTGGTCGCGATATCGATAATCATTTTCCTTTTAAGGGAAGACGCAAAAAAAATGGCGTTGAAGGAAGCAGGGAAATCCTAGCTTTCTTTTTTTACGCCGGCGGTCGAGGTTTCTGATCAGAAACATCATAGTTAACAAATTCCGTAAAACGGCTATAATATAACTATAAGATTTTATAATGGGAAGAAAAGCCAAAAAAAGAAGTAATTTTGGATTTTATTTGGTTGTCATTCTGGCGTTTTTGGCGCTGGGTTTTTTTTGGTATTATTTTGGCCATAAAAAAAGCCTCATTCAGTCTGTGCCTCCGGTTGAACAGCCCAAACAGGAAGCGCCCGTAGTGGAAACTCCGGCCGCAAACGGAGCAAAGGCGTATGTGATGGCGGGCCTGAATGACGATGTGAAAAAATTACTGGTGGCGAAATTGCTGGATGTATCGCCGGTTTACCGTGAGCTGGGATCAAGCGCCGCCAACGACGCGCGGGCGGCGGCGGCCGAAACCGTTGATAATTACTCGTTTGCTTTCGATTATCGAGGCGAACGGTATGTTGTTACTGCCGATTACAGCGGCGGGGAGCATTGCTGTTTTGGCTGGTACACTTTTACGCTTGACGCCCAAAACATTCTAAAAGAGGTTCCGTCTTCGGTTTCGATGGCGGACATGGGAGGCGTGTATCCGGAGGGTGAAGAAAATCTGGTGGAAAAGAACGGTAATCTTTATATTAAAGTTGTTGACGACCGTTTTATGTATTTTTGCGGTTCGTATCAGGATTCGCCGATGATCGACCGTTATTTCTTGATCTCAAACGGGAAATTGACCGCTCAAAACGAGGATTTCAAGGATGAATTTGTCAAAGCCGCTCTAACCGACGAGCGCGACCTAGAAAAATATTACAATACTTCAAAAACCGCGTTTCCCGATACCGACTTGCCTACGGTGCGTTGCCGTCTTTTCACGGAAAGAGCGGCGAATTACCTTGCCGCGGGCGAAAGCGCGAAAGCTTGGGAAAGTTTAGACGTTCTTTATGGCAAATTAACGCCCTTAAATCCTTATCGGCCGGCCGATTCGAGGTTTGACACTCCGGCGGAGATCAAGGCCGATATCATCAGCCGGTTCAATGGTGAATGAAATTCACCGGATAAAGCCAATCAAAAAAAATCAAATGAATAAGATCTACATTTTTCTGGGTATTGTAATACTGGCGATCGTTGGCATGGCCGTCTTAATGATCGGTTGGCAGCAGGCTGGCATCGAGGACAGCGGTTCCAAGTCGGATTTAGGCGTTCAAAAAACCGAAAGCGACGATGCGGGAAAGAACGAGAGCGAAAAAACAAAGGAAGAATTGGCAATGACTAAACCTACCGGAGATATCGATGAAACCATTGGTTCGTTAACAGAGATGTCGGCCAAGGAAGACGCGATCTTCGACGAAGAAACAGTCGATGCCAATTTGCTTTCAGACGACAAGGGCACTTTAGTTGATTTGGAAAATTATTATGACGAAACGGAAATTCGGTAAAAAAACAGTTGTTATCGCGGCAGTTTTTATAATTTGCCTGGCTGCTCCCCGGGCTTTTGGCGCAACCGAAGCCAAGGACCCATTCTGCAAAAACATTACCCAACTGTCGGACCGGATTCTATCGCGTTTTGAAAGCGCGAAAGATAAGATCCAAACGCGCCAGACCGAAATTTTGAACCAGATCGGGAAAAACCGCCAATCCCGGGAAGACCGCGTGGCCCAGGCGCGAGCGCATTGGGATCAGCGGCGCGCTCAGCAATTCCAGGCAATGCTTGAAAAGGCGGACACTGATCAAAAAAAGAAAGCTGTAGCTGCTTTCCAGCAGGCAATCGAGACCGCGGTAAAAGCCAAACGCGACGCGATTTCAGCCGCCAAAGACCAATACCTTGAGGATTTTGATGCCTTGATCGCGACAAGGAACGAACAAGCCAGTGATGTCGCGGGCAAATATGGAGCCGCCGTAAAAGCGGCTTTAGAATCGGCAAATTCGGGTTGTGCCGCCGGAAATGACGCTAAGGTAATGAGGCAAGAACTGGGCGATGCGTTAAAAGCGGCCAAGGAAGAATTTCGCATCGAACGGGCCGCTTTAGGAAAGACCGGGGCCGATGCAATCAAGGAAAAACGCGATAGAACGGTCAAGGCGGCGCAAGACGAATTTAAAGCCGCCATCGAAAAGGCCCGTCAGAATTTAAAAGCGGCCTTGGGTGCGGAGGGGATAAAAGATTCGAAAGATCCCGAGAATTAAGGGGATCAGCCTGGATTATGAAAACGGCCCGGTGACGTTGGCCGTTTTTTGATCTAAATATTCGCGCCCTGTCCGGGACGATCGTTGTTGACGAAAATCCTTAATTATATTACTAAATAACCAGCTGTTTAGGAGGATGACGCGATGGTTGTTCAAGTCGGCGAATTAGCCGAGATCGAAGATTCAAGCGGAGTGAGACGGAAGCTTGTCGCCCGGGGGTTTATCCAAAGGGTGCCGCTGAACCAGTTGGCGCAAATGGCGATCAGCGAGAAAGTAAGGATTTTTTACTGCAAACTGGGTCGGCGTTGCATTCTCGTCGCTTATAAAAGCGGTGAAGTGGAAGGATTTATCAATGGGGAAGCCCACTTTGTCGAAGCCATAAGCGTGGTGCTCTATACGGTATTGCCGCCCCGGTCAGGTTATAAGCGATGTTTGGTTTACAATCATGGCCGCGGTATTCTGTTATACCAAAACCTTGAAGTGAACGGTTCCGAGCAGGACCAGATTGCCAGAACCGATCCGGTGCCGATCGAGGGAACACAGACTTTATTCGTCTTCAACTATCCTTCTGAGGAAATGGATCTGATCGTACTCCTGATCAAAGAACACGAAAGCTGCGCAAAGGGTATGTTTAAGAAAGAAAAAAATTTGCGGCGTCCCGATCAGCGAAGCCTGGAGGATTTTTCCGATACCTAGGCGAAAAAAATTACCAACCCTGGACAAATTCCAGGGCTTTTATTATCGGGCGGAAAAAAATCATCATGACCAAGAATATCGGTGAATATTAAAATCGATTCGAGAATGGATCTCGGGTTTTATTATTCTATATTTAATACGATATCCATTGACAGAAGTTTTGTCGAAATGATATACTAAAGCCGACAAGAACAGTCGGTATTGCATTGTGAATTTAAAACCGACTAAAATGGTCGGTATTATAGAGCCGGGGGAACCGTGAGGATCCGGTTTAATTTATGAAAATATCAACCAAAGCGCAATATGGCTTGAGGGCCATGGCCTATCTGGCCAATAATCCCGGCAAAGTTTGTCCGATCAAGGAAATAGCGGCTGCCGAGAATATTTCTCCGGATTACCTGGAAAAGATCGTTTCCAAGCTCGAAAAAGGCGGATTCTTGTCCGCCAAAAAAGGCAAATCCGGCGGTTATACTTTGGCCAAGGTGCCGGGAAAAATCCGTTTGGGCGATTTGATAGGCGTTTTGGAGGGCCGCAAAACCCTGGTCAAATGCTTGGACGGCAAATGCCCGAAATGCCGCGGCTGCGTTTCCAAAAATGTTTGGGAAACGGTCCAGGCGCGCCTTGACGCAATGTTAAACAAAATTACTTTGCAAAACATTATTGAAGGAAAAGTCTAGCGGCGCATTGCCTTTCTCAATGTTCGATGTTTAAAATTATCTATCAAGGATTATAATGATTATTAAAAACCATATGGTTAAAAAAACAATCAAAAAAACAAAACCCGTTGTTCGCCGCGTTTACCTGGATTATGCCGCCGCAACCCCGGTTGATCCCAAGGTGGCAAAAAAGATCACCGGCGACCTCCCGGGTATTTTTGCGAATTCGATGTCGTTCCACTCTTTTGGCCAGGCCGCTCGCGCGGTTTTGGAAGAAAGCCGCCAGATCCTGGCTCAAATGATCGGAGCCCAAAGCCGGGAGATATTTTTTACCGCCTCGGCGACCGAAAGCAATAATCTGGCGCTAAAGGGCGTGGCAAGCGCCAATAAACATAAGGGAAATCACATTATAATTTCCGGCATCGAGCACGCTTGCGTGATGGAATCGGCCAAATGGCTGGAGTCCCGGGGCTTTGTGGTGACGCGTTTGAAAGTGGATAATTTCGGCTTGGTCGATCCCTTGGACGTTGCCAATGCCATCAATCCTTCAACAATCTTGGTCTCGGTAATGCACGCGAATAACGAGATTGGGACGATCGAGCCGATCGAAGAGATCGGAAGGATCTGTCATGAGAAAAACGTGCTTTTCCATTCCGATGCCGCCCAGACGTTCGGGAAGATCCCGGTCAGCGTTCAAAAACTTAATGTCGACCTGTTAACCGCGAGTTCGCAAAAGATCTATGGTCCCAAAGGTGCCGCTTTTCTGTATGTCCGCGAAGGCGTTAAGATCGATCCGATCATCCATGGCGGCGGTCAGGAGTCCGGTTTGCGAAGCGGCACCAGTAACGTTCCGGCCATTTACGGATTTGCCCAGGCGGCCCTCGAAGCCCGGCGTTTAATGGCCAGCGAATCCAAGCGCTTAAAAACTATGCGCGACCGCTTGCAGGCCGGCATTATGAAAACCATCGAAGGTTCGCATTTGAACGGCCATCCGCAAAAACGTCTGCCCAATATTTTAAGCGTTTGGTTTGAATTCGTCGAAGGCGAATCAATGATTATCCAACTGGATTTGCGCGGCATCGCGGCTTCGACCGGATCCGCCTGTTCCTCAGCCAAGTTGACTCCGAGCCACGTCTTGATGGCAACCGGGGTCAGGCCGCAGGAAGCTCACGGGTCGTTGCGTTTGTCCTTGGGACGCTATACCAAAGAATCCGATATCGATTACGTTCTAAAGGCCTTACCGGCTATAATCCAAAGGTTGAGAGAAATCTCTCCCTTTAAAAAAAGTGAAGAAACCAAATCGTAAGTTGTGTCCCGCTGCTGCCGGCAGTACTTATACCGACAAGGTCATCCAGCATTTTCAGACACCCCACAATTACGGGAAAATGGAAAATCCCGACGGGATCGGTAAGGTTGGTAACATTATCTGCGGAGACGTCATGTGGTTATATATCAAGGTCGGCAAGAATTCGTCAAAAAAAGAAATCGTTTCCGACATTAAATTCGAAACCTTCGGTTGCGTGGCGGCTATTGCCACGTCCAGCGCGATAACGGATATGGCCAAGGGTAAAACCTTGGAGGCCGCCCAAAAAATCGATAAAGCCGGTTTAGTCAAGGAACTGGGAGGACTTCCCCCGATCAAGCTGCATTGCTCGGTGCTCGCAGCCGACGCTTTGGCCGAGGCGATCTATGATTATTATCAAAAGCAGAAACGGGCTATTCCCAAGGAACTCGAAACCAAACATATCCGCATTTCCGCCGAAAAAAAAATCATCGAGGAAAAATACAAGGATTGGGTGGATATCGAGGAGAAGATCCAGAGCAAACGCGCCGGATGATCGCAGTTGCCCCAGGGCGGCAACGGGGTTATAATATACCTATCGTAAAATCATCTTATGAATCAAAAAAAAGTAATTATCGGAGCTTTGGTAGTGGTATTTATCGGCATCGGTATTTGGGTATTTTCAGGAATCGGAAAAAAGCTGTTCGTCAATCCTAAAGGCGTGGTTAACAAGGAATCTTTAAGTAGCAACCAGCCCGCTGGTGCAAAAAATTCGGAGTCGGAAAACTCGGCCAATAATATGAGCGCCACCTTACTTGCGGAAAGCGGAATTAACAAAAAAATCATGAATGCAACAATGAAAACCAGTTTGGGAGAAATTAAATTGGAATTGTCCGGTGATAAAACGCCGATAACGGTGACGAATTTCGTGAAATTGGCCGAATCCGGATTTTATAACGGGGTTAAATTCCACCGCGTGATCAAAGGGTTTATGATCCAGGGCGGCGATCCGTTGACCAAAGACGATTCGCTTAAAGCGCGCTGGGGCTCAGGGGGGCCCGGCTACCAATTTAACGATGAACCGTTTTCCGGCGATTATTCGCGCGGCACTCTGGCTATGGCCAATTCCGGCCCCAACACCAACGGCAGCCAATTCTTTATTATGCACCAGGGGTACCAACTGGCGCCCAACTACGTAATCTTTGGAAAAGTAACTTCCGGTATGGAGGTTGTTGACAAGATAGCCAACCTAGAAATAGGAGCAAACGACCGCCCGCTCGTCCCGCCGGTGATCGAGAGCATAACAATAGAGAAATAAGCTGGAACAGCCGGTAAGCAAGAAAAGCAAAATAGCTAACTAAACTTACTTAGTTAATCAAACCAGTAAGCAGGAAAGCGGGAAAACAAAGTAGAGAAAGTAATAAACAAAGCAAAAATCTCTGGGAGATCCGGGGATTTTTGTTTTGATTTGAAAAAAAGCGTTATTGGATTATGATGAAGAAGAGATTTAAAGGCTTATGAATGATGTTGATAAAAAAATCAGGGTGGTGTGCGCGATGTCGGGGGGGGTGGATAGCGCGGTGGCGGCTTTTTTGTTGAAAGAGGCGGGTTTTAAGGTGATCGGGGTTTTTATGAAGTTTTGGGTGGATGACCTTGGCGCGGGAGAGGTGCCGCGCGCTAATTTATGCTGTTCAAGCGATGCGGAGCGGCGCGCGGAACTGACGGCGGGGAAGCTGGGTATCCCCTTTTACGCGCTGGATTTTGCGAATGATTTTAAAAAAAAGGTAGTTGACGATTTCGTCAAGAGATCGAAAAACGGATTGACGCCTAATCCTTGCGTGGTTTGCAACAAAGTTATAAAATTCGGCCAGCTTTTAAAAAAAGCGAAAAAACTTGGCGCATCCTATGTCGCTACCGGCCATTACGCGCGGATCAAAGCCAGGAAAGCCGGGATTTTTGAACTTTTAAAAGGAAAAGATCTGGAAAAAGACCAATCTTACTATTTATGGCAACTTACGCAAAATGAATTGTCCAGGGTCATTTTCCCGCTGGGAGAATTTACCAAGCCTGAAGTTCGCGCTTTGGCCCGCGAGCTTGTCCTACCCTCGCACGAGACACCCGAGTCCCAGGAAACGTGTTTCGCGCCCGCGGGCACGGACGAATTTTTGAGCAAAAGATTTATTGCCAAGCCTGGAGACATCGTGGATGGTTCGGGGAAAAAGATCGGGACGCACGAAGGTTTGTGGCATTACACCATCGGCCAGCGCAAAGGTATTAAACTATCCGGCGGCCCTTATTACGTTGTTTCAAAGAACGGCGAGGCCAATGTTTTGGTCGTTTCCAAAAATAAAAAAGATCTGTTCGGAAAAACCGCGGGTTTACGCGGCCTGAATTGGATTGATGGCAAAAACCCCAGGTTGCCGCTGGCGGTTAAAGTAAAAATCCGGTCGCGCTCCAAGCCGGCGGTTGCTCTGATAAAAAAAGCGAAAGGGGCCGAGTATTTGGAATTTGCCAAGCCGCAACTGGCGATAACTTTCGGCCAATCTGCGGTTTTTTACTTGGGAAGCCGGCTTGTCGGGGGAGCAATTATAACCGATAAGGAGTTGGTCCGGTAAATTTGAGGGGCATTCCGGTTTGTGCTATTCTAAAACCAGCGATTCTTTGTAATTGGCAGTTTTAGCTTAAGAATTTTGCCGGTCCCGCTTTGCGCGGGGAATACTTTTGAATTACCACAAAAAAATTCCAACAAAATGAAGAAAGAAAAAGAAAAAAACAAAACAAAGACCAAAATAAGACCGGTTGTGTCCGCCAAGGCCCGGACGATTTCAAAGCCGTTTGGTTCCGGTTTGAAGAATTTCGCCAAAAAAACGGTTCCGCCGGTTAAATCAATCGTCGCGAGCTTAATTAAGGAAAAAACAGCGGTTATACCGGAAGAAAAGCCGCGCGAGGAGATCAGGCGCGAAAGCTCGGAACCAGATCGG
>CAINCQ010000025.1 GCA_903847095.1 uncultured bacterium | reverse complement strand
CATTTCCCGCCGAAACATCCTCCCGCCGAACACCCGCGCGAAGCGCGGCGAATTTTCCCGCCGAAAAAACGAGCTTGCGCCCGTTTTCCGTAAATCCGTTAGTTTGCGATTCCATCGAGGGCTGCCTCATTAGGACAACAGCGAACTTTGCTGTAATCCTGCCCAATTTGATCCATCAGTCAAAGAAGAGAGATCTGAAGGTCTAATCTACCCCCGACTATGCTTCACTTGCCCCTCTCCGGCGTACCTCCGAGGGGCTGCGCTCGCAATTAGCCGCTGGCGCACCAGCCGGCCCGGAATCGAGGCATCCACAACGCATTTTAGCCGCAGGTGGGGGGAAAAGGGGTAATTTACGTTTAAAAATAATATAAATCGAAGCCGGAGGCTTCGCAAATTTTTAAAACTTTAGAATTGTAAAAACGCTTTAAAAGAGGTAAATTGAATTGAAAGAACTCTGGCATTTGGGTTTTGCCATTTTTTGTTTAAATTTTATACAATGGCCAAAAATAACGATAATAAAAAATATACTTTCAGCGATCTTTTCGCTGGAATAGGCGGTTTTCACCTCGCTTTCAACAAAGCGGGGGCCAAATGCGTTTTTGTCAGCGAATGGAACGAACCGGCGCGAAAGACCTACGAGGCGAATTTTAAAAAAACCGACCGCGAATTGTTCGAATCGGGCTATTTCGTGGGAGACATTACGAAGGTTGACGAGAAAAAAGTTCCTTACCACGACATAATAACGGGAGGTTTTCCTTGCCAGCCGTTCAGTCACGCCGGTTTTAAAAAAGGTTTCGCCGATTCGCGGGGAACGCTTTTTTATGATGTTGCCAGAATTATGAACGAAGTGAAGCCAAAAGCTTTCTTTCTGGAAAACGTCAGCCATTTTTTGAAACACAACGACGGCAAAACCTTTGCAACGATAAAAAGAATAATAGAAGAAGATTTGGGATACTCTTTCTATTATAAAATAGTCAGAGGCACCGATTTTAACATACCGCAACACCGTCCCCGTTTATATATGGTTGGGTTCAAAAACAAGAAAATAAAATTCGAATTTCCCGAACGGGTCAAACTCGTCAAAACGATGTCCGATATTTTCGGCGCCGATTGCCCCAAAGCCGTCGGCTACACGTTGCGCGTGGGCGGCAGGGGTTCGGGCATCCACGACAGGAGAAATTGGGATTGTTATATGGTTAATGGCCAGATCAAAAGACTCACGCCCGTCGAAGGAAAAAAAATGATGGGATTTCCCGACAGTTTCGTTTTTCCCGTTTCCGACGCACAAGCGATGAAACAACTCGGCAATGCGGTGGTCGTTCCCGCGATTTCCGCCGTGGCGAAAAAAATCATTAAAACTTTGGAAGAATATGGCGAATAACAATCAGATTACAGGCAATAAGGGCGAATGGAGCGAATTTTACGCGTTCATTAAAATTTTGACTGACCGGAAATTATTCGCCGCTGACGAAAATCTGCAAAAATTGCAGGAAAAGTTTTTTATAGTTTTGAAAATTATCAGAGAAGAAGCCAAAACGGGAAAGAAAACCTATGATATATCAGCGAACGAGAAAAAGATTTTGATATTCGACGAAAAAGGTTCTCAAATAGGATCGGTCGATTCCGATCCGATAAAAAACGGAGTTGTAAAAATTTTCAATCAAATGAAAGCCGCTTCTTCCGCTTCCTTTTCCGTGTCTTTCGCGAATGGTTTGATGAGGGATCTTCAGTGCACGCAAATAAAAGCTTCTTCTGGCAGAAAGGCGGATTTAATATTGAAAATTTACGACAGAATCGCTCCCGACGCCCCAGAGTTAGGATTTAGCATCAAGTCAACGCTCGGCTCGCCGTCAACCTTGTTGAACGCATCCAGCGCAACCAATTTCTTATATTCTCTCGGTTATCCTGCGGTTGTGGCCGAAAGAACGAAAGAATCGGAAAACTATTTAAAAATACGCGACAGGATCAAAGAGATTAAACAAACCAGAGGTTTTATTTTTGAAGGGCTGGAAAACAAAACTTTCAAAAAGAACTTGGCTAAAATAGATACGATTTTTCCTGAAATTATGTCAGAGATTCTCCTTGCTTATTATGAAGGCAAGGGCTTAACGCTCGACGAACTTGTTTCCGTGATAGACGGCGAAGGTACTCTGAAAAATAAATATGGGTTGGATAAAGGAGATTTGGAATTTAAAATCAAAAATTTTTTGGTTTCGGTGGCTCTGGGCATGACACCGAACACAGAATGGGACGGATTTACGAAAGCTCATGGCGGATACATTGTGGTCAAAGATGATGGCGAGGTTGTTTGCTATCAACTCTACAATCGCGATGAATTCCAAAGTTATCTCTACAAAAATACCAAGTTGGACACTCCGAGCACTTCGAGACATCAATTCGGGACCGTTTACGAAGAAAACGGGAAAAGCTTCATCAAGCTCAATTTGCAAATAAGATTTATAAGATAGAATGGATATTTTTTCAAAGAAAAAGAGAAGCGAGATAATGAGCGCGGTCAAAAGCAAGGATACCAAAATGGAAATCGCCTTCAGAAAAGATCTTTGGAAAAATGGATTAAGGTACAGAAAAAATTCTGCAAAATATTTCGGAAAGCCTGATATAGTTTTTAAAAAATATAGAACTGTAATTTTTTTGGATTCCTGTTTCTGGCACGGTTGCAAAAAACATGGGACCCTTCCCGCAACAAGAAGGGATTTTTGGGAAAAGAAAATTTCAAGAAACAAGGAAAGAGATGAAGAGGTTAATCTATACTATAAAAAAATATACTGGAAAGTGTTTCGTTTATGGGAACATGATATTGAAAAAAATTTAGACAAAATCATGGCCAAGATTACCGATTTTTTAAATAACAAAAAAAATGAAACCGAAATTAAGTTGCAGATTGATTCAAGAAAATGCGCCAAGCGGCACGTTATCGCTATTATCGAGAAAAACGGGAAATGTTATGTCGGGAGCGATTGGTGCCACAATCCGCAGAAGGTGTGTCCGCGGTTGCCGGGCGAGGATTATTCGAAATGCAAAACGATTTGTAAACAGGATGGGCACGCGGAATTAGACGCGATAAAAAACGCTAAAGGCGATACGAAGGCGGTATAATGTATCTTATCGGCCATGACCATTGCTGTGAATCTTGCTTGGCGGCCATGGAAAAAGCCGGCATTGAAACGGTGATTTTCAACAAATATCCAGTCAGAAAAAACAAATCGTTATAAAAGATATAGAATATTATGGATCTTTCTTTGCAAAAACAGATAAAGGAACAAATTTTTAAATTTGAAGCAACTTTGGCAAACGCGCAGAATGACGATTCCTGCTTCACTCTCGAATATGAGGCGGGCAGGTATCGCCAACAAGAGTTGGCAGGAATAATAAGAGACACGGTTCGTTTTTTTGCTTTGACAGAACAGGAGTTGAAAGAATATGACGCTACGGAACAAAACAGGCGGGCTTTTGCAAGAATTTCTGACGCAGACAAAAAAGCCAAAGGCGATTATGGAGAATTGTTGTTATTTATTATTCTTGAGATTTTTTATAATACTCCAAAATTTGTAACAAAAGCTCGGTTAAGGTCAACTACAAAAGAACAAATTAAGGGCTTTGATTGTGCCCATTTCTCAATAGAAAACAATAATGATGTTATCTTGTGGCTAGGAGAGGCAAAATTTTATAGTGACTTTTCAAATGCCGTTAGAGACGCATTGGAATCTTTAAAAAAACACCTAACGGGCGTGGATTATATAAAAAGTCAGCTTAAATTGCTGGGCGGAGAAATAGAAATAAATAAATCCTTGGAACGTGAGAAATATGAGCTTCTCAAAAGTTATGTTGATGGTGGTAAATCATTAGATAAGGTGCCCATAAATGTTCCCGTTTTAATAACTTATGATAGCCACTGCATTGGTTCTTTTTGCGGCAAAGGGATAAATATAGTTGATCCAGCATTTAAAAAGGCATTGGAAAAAGAATTGAATGATAAATTTAAAACAATTCACACTAAATCGTGGCCGATATCCAAATCCATCAAAATAATTTTTTTTATGGTTCCTTTTGAATCCGTTGCCGCAATAAAAGATCAAATAGAAACCATGGAAAAATCAATGAAATTCTAACAAATGAGAGAATATGTACAAGCACAATTGGATAGGTTGAAAGCCAAAGAAGTTATTGAAATTCCAGAAATAGAAAGCCTGCTTTTGCAAACTTACAAATTATTAGATTCGGAAGAAGAACCCGATTATAATTTATGTTTAGCCATTATCTGCCATATTGCCGATGCCGATCCAAGAGATGTTATGGTTCGGCAGCTTCTTTACGATTGCGTTATCAAGTCGCGAGTTTTTTTGTATAACAATCTATTGAAAGAAAGAATCAAAAATTTTGATCCTCATGTATCTGTGCAAGACAATATTGCGGAATCTTTCTATACCAGCTCCAAAACGAAAACCATTTTAACAAGGCCGCAAAAAATTGCGTTTGATTTATATCAGCATCATAAACGATTGGTTCTTAGCGCCCCGACATCATTTGGAAAAACCCGTATTGTTAGAGAAATAATAGCGCAAAATAATTATAAAAATATCGCCTTGATTTTACCGACCGTATCGCTTCTTTCCGAGCAATTTCAGGAACTGAGAAGCAACATCAAAGGATATGTAATTTCAAAATCTTCAAAAGTGGATATTCGTGAAAACAAAAAATATATCCTTATTCTAACGCCAGAAAGAATGAACGTTTTCATGGAAGAACATCCCGATTTCCACATTAATTTTTTTGTAATGGATGAGATTTACAAAGCGGACTATAAATTGGAAGACGGAAGATTTCGCGTCTTTGCTGATATTTTATACAGATTGGCAAAAACCGATGCCGATTTTTATCTAATAGGGCCATATATTAATTTCAGCGAAAAATTTAGGAAACGTTTTGACGTTGAATTTAAATTATTTAATTTAGAAATAGTGCAAAAGGATTACTATCGTGGCCCCGGCACTTACAATGTTAATAATTCCACAATAAGAATAATAAGTAGCGACAAATTCAAAAGCCTTCTTAGAATAATTTCTTCCGAATCGATAGATGGAAAATTTTTGATATATCGCTGCACAAAGCAACTAGTTGAAGAAACAGCAAGGAAGCTCGTTGAAACTTGGCCCGTAAGTGCCCACAATATCGAATTGGCTTCTTATTTATCTGAAATAGTTTCTCCAGATTGGGATCTTGTGTCTTGCATAAAGAGAGGCGTTGCATTTCATCATGGGGCAATGCCCAGATTTATCCAAGAACTCGTAGTCGATGAATTCAATGAGCCGTCTGGCGGTGTCAATTATTTATTTTGTACCACTTCATTGACAGAAGGCGTCAACACTTCCGCAAAAAATGTTATTCTTTATGATAAAAAAATTGCAGGTGCGCCGCTTAAAGGATTGGACAAAAAGAATATTGAGGGTCGTGCTGGAAGATTTATGAAACATTTTATCGGAAGGGTTTTCCATTTGGAAGATATTGACGAGACCAATGATGACAATATGGTCGAACTTGAATATTTTGACAATGATAACCCGGCTGCGGAAACGCTTATTCAAATTGATAACTCGGACTTAACGAACAACAATCTTTTAAAAAAAGAGGCGATAAGAAAAAAATTATTAGAGTTAGACATACCCTACGATATAATTAAGGCAAATAAGTTTGTTAGCATTGAAGGGCAAACAAGATTGATCCAGTTGCTTCGCCAAGACAATGGGGCAATGATTAACGATCATTCGTTTTCAGGCGGCATGCCTTCTGCTGATATTAGCAAGAGAATATTTTCCACTATATACGAAAATCTTTTTACTGATAACGACAGGGGTCGAGACTTCAAAAATGGTGGTAAAAATGTATTACTGGGCTTAACGAATATTTATCTATTCAAAGATTTAACATTTTCACAAATTCTTAATTTGGAGATCACTAAAAGTCAAAGAAATAATGTTAATACTCGAATAAGATATACCTTTAATCTGATTTCAAAATATTTTGAATTCATTTGGCCACGCTACTTAAAAGCGTATGAAAAATTATATAATTTTGTAGCTATTAGCAAAGGATTTCCAACTATAAATTTAGATGTTGTAATAGCAAAATTGGAATACGGAACGATCAAAGATCATGAAATAATCTTGAAGGACGCGGGGTTGCCAAATGAAATAATTAGAAAAATTTCTAGGCACTTCGACGGTTGCAAAACATTCGAAGACATACAATCAAAAAAAATAACCGCCGCTCAGCAGATTTCAAGTAGCACAAACAACATAGAGCGTAAAATATTAAATAGGTATATTTAATGGACCCGAATATTTTAGTTGATCGCATATTAAAAATTAAAACGACAGATCATTCGAAAATCCAAGTGTGGATCAAGCGGTATTTTTATAATCTCGGCTATTATTCCCGAACGGAAAAAGAAGTTTGGCGGGATAGAAAAGGCTGGATTGATGTGTTCGCCCAAAAGGGCGGTTATACGGTCGGGATCGAAATTGACCATAGCTCAATCCGGCTAAACTCAATCGAAAAGTTAAACGCGCTCAAACCGTCTCTGGCGGTTTTTGTTCTAAAGGGGCGAACTTTTAACTGGGAAAAGACATATTCCCGTTTTAAACTTTTGAAAGTGAAATCTTTGATCATCCATCTGCAATCGGGAAGGTATAAATGGATATATCATTAAGACAAAAATTTTTGTAGAATAAATGAAAACTCGCCTTTTACAATAAGCGAAATTATTAAAAATGCCAAAGCATAAGTTTAGAAAATTCGAAAGGAGCCAAACGCCGAAATCATTTCGGATCGGAGAAATAGACTTGGCGATTTTAAACGATCTGGCCAAAAACCGCTTTTTGGACAGCAAGCACATTATCGCGCTTCACCCGGAATTTAAAGACAGAAGCGTCCGCTCGCGCCTCCAGCTTTTATACCACGGCGGTTATGTGGAGCGTCCGGCCAGCCAGTTCGGATCATTCCATCCGGCGGTGCATCTGATTTACAGTTTGGCCAAGAAGGGGGCCGCGCTGGTTGCCGAAGGCAAAAACCAGCCCGCGCCCGCAAAACAGCCCAAAGACGCGGGCGTTTCTTTTATGTCGCATTCTTTGATGATCTCTGATTTTAAAACGATCATTGAGCTGGCATTAAAAAATAATAGCCAGTCAAAGCTTTATGCTTGGCAGGAGCCGGGCGTGATTGACGGCGTGTATTTCGAGGGGGAGCGGCTGCCGATCGCGCCGGACGCATTTTTCACAATTGAAGATAAGGGCGATTTGTTGCATTTCTTTCTTGAAGCCGACCGTTCAACGATGACGCTTGAGCGGATGCTCAACAAATTGCGGGCATATTGGAATTGGCGGGCCGAAGGCGGGCAGAAGAAGAAATTGGATATTTCCAATTTCCGGGTGCTGACCGTGGCTTTGACCGAGGAGCGGAAAGAAAATTTGCGCCAGATCGCCAGAAAGGCGGATGGCAGCCAAACCGGCAGCGACATATTTTGGTTTGCTTGCGCGAAGTCGTACGGTTTGGAAAATCCCGAAAACATTTTGACGCCAATTTGGAGATCGGCAAAAAGCGAAAGCTTGCGCTACTTGCTCGAATAAAGGCCGAGGGCGTTTTTTGTTGTATTGTAATTTTAAAAAAATGGCAAAATTGAAAGAAACCGAAATTGTTGAGCAATGGAGCGTTTTAATAGAGGGCGCGCAAGGCCGCCAGCAGGACTTTTACAAGATGATCGAAGCCCGGCTGGACGAGCTGGAACCGCCCACGCTTTCGGTCGCTCAAGAAGTGGTTTTCCCGTCGTTGTTAAGAAGATTAAAAGGTGATGGCAAGCTGTTCTTGATCATTAAGAGCAAGTATTTTGACGGCTATGTCGTCAATGTTTGCGCCCAAGAGTACGGCAAGCAATTGCTCATCGCCTGGTATCTTACCCAGCGGCCCAGCAAGTTTATGCAGTTTATGGCCAACATGCCCGGCTTTGTCGTGTTTTCGATCTACCCGATTTATCTTCTGATAATGCTTTACGACAAGATCACCAAGCGCAGGGTTACGCTGGAAAATATGGATATTTTCGACACGCAGGAGTTGGGCGCGTTCGCCGGAACCGTTCATCATTGCGTAGTTTTCGGATCGGAAAATATCGCCGATGCCGTGGGTTTTGATTTCTCAAAAGTCGACCGCAAATCAAGAGGATTTTTGAATCTCGCTTAAAGCTATGGATGAACCGCGGAACCGCCGAGCCTTGACGGCTTTTAAGGCGTTTTTAAAAAGTATGTTTGGAAAAGAAGAGATTATGCCGCTTTTACCGGAAGGGAAAGCGGCGTATTTGGAATATCCTTTGTGGCGGTTTCCGGTGGAAAAAGGAAGGATGGGCTTGGGCTGGGTGAACGGGCCGCTGAATGTTGCCACGGGTTTGGAGGGCAACATCAAAGGCATTGATACGAAATACCGGAGCACCCACTTTTACGCCGTGGGCGCGTCCGGTTCGGGCAAGTCGAAATTTCTTGAATCGCTTATCATTCAAGATATTATCCAAGGCGAAGGCTTCGGCGTGATCGATCCGCACGGCGATCTGATCGAGGACATCAAAGGCTGGCTGTATTTTTGGACGCAAAAGGATTTCAAGAAAGACATCGTTTTGATCGATCCGACCGATCTTGAAAATACGGCCAGCTTCAATCCGCTGGAACCGATCAAGGGCATTCCGCCGGAACGGCTCGCGGCGCAATTGGTGGAAGCGTTCAAAAAGATATGGGCGGACGCTTGGGGCGAAAGGATGGCCGACATTATGCGCAATTCTTTGATCGCGCTGGTGGAAAACAATTTGACGCTCGTCGAGTTGCCTTTGTTTTTGACCGATCCGGCGGTGCGCAAAAAGATTTTGCGCAATGTCAAAAGCCCGTCCTGCCTCCAGCGGTTCAAATACTTTGAATCGCTGCCCGTTCGGACTTGGAACGAATGGCTGGAATCAACGCTCAACAAAGTTGACGCTTTCCTTTCCGATCCGGCGATCCGCCAGATTTTCGCCTCGACGAAAAGCTCTTTTAATCTGCGGGATATTATGGACAACAAGAAAATCCTGCTGGTGAATTTGAATAAAGGAAGGCTCGGCGACAGCGCGAATTT